>JBHIXF010000008.1:0-123500 GCA_041984925.1 Comamonas sp. | reverse complement strand
CCGTTGGCATCGGTGCGCGTGGAGGTGGTGACGGTGGCGCCGTCCACGGTCTCGGTGGGCTGGGTGGGCTCGGTCGGCTGCGTCGGCTCGGTCGGCTGGGTAGGTTCCGTGGGCTGTGTCGGCTCCGTGGGTTGGGTGGGCTCGGTCGGCTGTGTCGGTTCAGTCGGCTGCGTGGGCTGGGTCGGCAGCGTGGCAACCAGCGCATAGTCGAGCGTGACAGGCGTGGCGACAAAGCTGTCGCTGACGCTGATGGCGATGGCCGCATTGCCTGCGGCTGTGGCCGTGAAGGTGGCAGCCGCGAGCAGGGCATTGATGCCTGCCGCAGCGCCCTGCAAGGTATAGGTACCTGCCGCGAAGGAGACGGTCACCCCGCCAAAGGTGCCGGCGGTCAACTGGCCGATGGTTCCATTGGTGCCGGTGAGCGTGACGGTCAGCGCATCGCCATCCGTGTCGGCCACGGTGAAGTCTGCCAGTGCGTGGGAGACGCCGACCGTCACTGGCGTGGCAGTGCCCGGCACCCCGGCGATGGATGGGGCGGCGTTGGCCTGCACGGCAATCAGGAAGATTTGCTCGAACATATTGCCGGCCGCATCGGATGTGGAGATGCGGACACTGCGCACGCCTGCGCCAGCCGCCGCCGGATCGATGATCTGCAGCTGGTCGCCCACGATGCTGAACAGTCCATTGTCGGTATCGCCGGCACCGCTGACCAGGGCATATGTGAAAGTGCCGGCCGCCGAGCCGGCGTCGGTCGAGGCCAGATCTCCCACGGCGGCGTTGGCGCCTGCCACCGTGCGCACCTGCTGGTTGGACAACAGAAGAGCCACAGGTGCCGTGCTGTCGATGGTGATGGCCAGTCCGATGCTGGCGCTGGAAATGTTGCCCGCGGCATCGACGCTCTTGGCGACCAGGCTGTGGCTGCCTTCGGCCAGGGCGCTGCTGGTGATGCTCCAGGCGCCGGTGGTGGCATCGGCCGTGGTTGTGCCCAGCACCGTGGTCTGATCGGTGTCGTAGAGCGTGACCGTGGTGCCGGGATCCGCGATGCCCTTGACCGTCGGCGTGGTGACGGAGGTGATGCCGTCCGTGCCGCTGCTGCCGCTGTCCGATGCCGTGTCGAGCGCCAGCGTGGGAATGGCGGGCGGGGTGTGGTCCAGCGTGTAGGACTGGCCGCTGGAAAAACCGGTGGCGATGGGCGTGCTGGTGGCGATGCTGGTGATGCCCGTGCCGCTGTTGTTCAGGAGCAGCTGCAGTGTGCCGTCGCCGACCAGGCTGCCCACCTTGATGGTGTAGACGCGCGCGTCTGTCGTTTGCACGTCCGTGACCGTGCCCGAGGCCGTGCCGGTGGTATCCAGCGCGAAGTCGCTGGAGTCCACACCGGTCACCGGTTCGCTGAATGTCACGGTGAACTGCACCTCGCTCGCATTGGTGAGTTCGCTGGCGCCCGTCGGGCGCTCGATGCCTGTGACGGACGGAGCATTGACCACGTTGAGCGTGAAGTCGGAGGAGGCCTGCAGCGAGCCGCTGTCGGTGACCTTGACGCGCACGGTCAGCGGCGTGCCCACGTCCGAGGTGGCCGGTGTGCCGCTGAAGGTGCGCGTGCCGTAGTCGAAGCTGAGCCAGCTGGGCAAGGCGTTGCCGTCAGACAGGGTGGCGGAGTAGGTCAGCGAGTCGCCGGCATCCGGATCGGTGAACGCGCTGGCCGGCACGGTGAAGCTGTAGAGCTGGCCGCTCGCCGCCACCTGGGCGGACAGGGCGGTGCCCGCCACCGGCGCCTCGTTCACATCGCTGAGGGTGATGGTGAAGTCCTTCTCGAAGAACAGGCTGCCGGCATCCGTGGTACGGACCTTGACGGAATAGCTCGATCGGGTTTCGAAATCCAGCGCCGTGGTGTCCTTGAAGCGAAGCGTGTTGCCGGTGATCTGGAACAGGCTGTCGTCGGCTCCTCCGGCAAAGGAATAGGTGAAGGTATCGCCAGTGTCCACGTCGGTGGTGGACAGCGTGCCGACCTGCACGCCGCCGATGACGTTGGAGTTTTCCGCCACCACGGCATTGGACAGCAGGATGTCGGTCGGCGCGTCGTTGACTGCGGTGACCGTCTGACGGACCAAGGCGGTGGCGGACGAGTATGGAGATGTTCCACCGGTGGTCGTGGCCGCGCCGAAGCTGGGCACGCCGTTGCTGGACGCGACTGCGCTGGTCTGGTCCCACGCGTGCACCGTCAGCGAGGCCGTTTCGGCGTTGGCATTGTCGGGCGTATAGCGCAGCAAGGTGGTCGGCGACAGCAGCAGCGCGCTGCCGGAGGACACAGTGCCGATGCTGGCCCATCCTGTCCCTGCGTCGGTGGAGTACTGCCAGTCTCCATTGCCGGCCTTGGCCACGATGGCAATGCCGCCCGCCTGTCCTTCCACGTCGGCATAGTTCAAGCTGCTGAGCAAAGAGGAGACCAGAATCGCGGAGCCCGGTGTTTTTTCATTGGTGCTGGTGAGATCGACCCAGGGACTTGAAAGCGTCGGAGCGGAGTTGACCGCCTGGAGCGTGACGGTCGAGGCAATGGAAACTGCCGCGGTGTCCACTCCGCCGCTGGCCGTTCCACCGCTGTCGCTGATGGAGGTGAGTGTGACCACACGGTTGACGGCGGTGGTCGGATTGACGCTGGTGTTGATATAGCCCGTTGCATTGAGCAGGGACTGCGCACTGGTCGTGGACACGCCCCCGCTGTGGCTCAATGTCACGGTGGCCGTCGATCCGGCCACGGAAACGGAGTAGCCGAAGGCATTGCCGCCCGTGGTCGTTCCGCTGGCCATGTCGGTGAGGCTGATCTCGGTGCCGTCGAAGACCAGGCGCTCGCTGCCGCCGTCGGCCACATTGGCCACCGTGAACTTCAGTGCCTTGATGTTCTGGCCGGTTTCGACGGTGCTGATGGCGGAGCCGCTGAACAGCAGGACTGCGCTGCTGTTTTCGGTGTAGGTCGGGTTCGAGCCCGTCGCGGTGACCGTGGGCGCGTCGTTCACGGGCGTGATGTTCACCGTCACCGTGGAGACGTTGCTCGTGCCCCCGTCACCGTCGCTGACGGTGATCGACAGGGTGCGCGCGGTGGTGCTGGGCTGGTTCTGGTTCGAATTGCTGTAGGAAATCGCATGCAGCAGTGCCGCCGCTGCGGCGGGCGATGCATTGGCGCCGAATGTCACGACCAGGTCATTGGTGCCGCTGCCTCCGGCAACGGTGCCGATCAGCGTTCCCTCGAAGGTGACGTCGGAGCCGGAGACGCCGATCTGCCCTGCACCAGTGCCTTGATGGATGATTCCCAGCACATCCTCGCCAGCGACTCTGTTGGCGGTAATGGCCACTGTAAGGGTGCCGCCGCCGAAGTTTGCCGAATCGCTGTCGACGATGGTGGCATTGCCGCCCACATCGATCACAACGGCCGGACCGCCTTCGATGAAGGTGATGCTGTCTCCGTGGAGGTTGCCCACCACGGGCGCGACATTGGGGGGCACGGCGGCGGCGGCCACGATATCGTCTATCCAGAACTGCACATCCGCAGAGCCGTCTTGCTGAACGATACGGAACTCGTCGATGTTCTTCCACTGGGGGTTGGCGACCGCGTCGAGCGTGATCGTCGCTGACGTCGCGTCCTCCTTGCTCTCCGTGAAATTCTGCTGTGCGACGACGGCTCCGTCGCGATACCCTTCCACGCGGAAATTGGGTTCTGAAGCCCCGTTTTGAAAAACGAAAGACTGGAGCCAGAACTCCGCTCCCGACGTGGCCGAGAATTGGGCTGACTTGACTACGTTGAAGTAGCCGTTGACGGCGAGCGCCCCATCGCCTGGCCCTGCAAGCTCCGTATCCATATTGACCTGGGTGACGTCCAGATAGCTGGGTTCGGCTCCGTCGGACGGCGCGTCCACGCCGGCCGCAGTCAACAGACGCACGGTCCATGCATCGAACGTTCGAGGACTGCCTCCCAAGCTGCGTCCATCGGTGACGGCCACCTGGTCGAAGTTCAAAGAAACAGGCGCCGCCAGAAGTCCGGGATACGAGGACAGGTCCAGCGGCACGGCAACGCCCGCACCAGTCCAGGCCTCCAGCACGCTGTCTCCGCCCCATGCCGGCGCGCCGGTCGAGTTCGTGGAGGCCGCCACCTGGCCGCCCGTGGCCTGGGCCAATGCGTTGATGAACGCCAGCCCGGTCTCGTCTTCGGCCACATTGCAGCCGTACAGCAGCCAGTCTGCGCCCGGAGCCAGCTGCGAGCCCAGTGCCGCAAGTTCGTTCGCGTGGGCATCGATGGTGGCCGTGTCGTAGCGCTGCCCGCCCAGGACCACGAAGCCGTCGCCTCCGTGGGAAAGCAGGTCCAGCGTATCGACGCTCCGGCCCTGGGCAGCCAGTGCCTGCACGGCATCGGTGATCTGCTGCAGGGGACCGGCCTTGCCTTCCAGGCGCAGGACGGCTCCGCTTTCACTCAACTGCGTGAGCAACGTCTCCGGAACAATGATGGTGGAGTCGATGACGATCAAGCGGGTGTGGGTCATGGCAGGAGGTCGTTGCATTGGATGAAGAAGCGCAGCCGGCGCACCCCCCGCAGCGCTGTGGCGCGCGGGGGGCAAGCGTCACGGCCGCGAGGGGAAAATGCCTTCCAGCGCGATGATGAAGTTGGTCCCGAGATAGGGGCTTTGAATGTTGATGGGCAGGTTGGTGCCGGTTGACACAGCCACGGCCTGAGGTATCTGCACATTGCCCGTTACCGTCGCGTTGAACGGTGCAAGCGTGTCAGAGCCCGATGGGGCGGCCGCATAGATCGGATAGGGCCGGCCACTGTTCGTGGGACTTGCCGGGACCGCATTGGCTGGCGAGCCGGTGGTCGCCGCGCCGGTGGATGCGGGCACCGCTATGCTGCCCGAGAGGGAGACAGGGACTGTCTGGGGCGGTACCACGGCTGTATGCGTGGGCAGGTTGGACGACAGCAGCGTCGTGGTGGGGGTTCCTGCCATTTCTCCCTGTACCACGTTGGGCAGTCCCGGTCCCGTGCCCATGCCCACGGGCGTGCGGCCCCGGTAGTCCGGCAGGCCGAAGGTCTGTATGCCGTTGCCACCGAAGGTCGTGCCCAGGAGCGCGAAAAGGGCCGTGTTCTGACTGATGGGCAACAGTGCTCCATTGGCAAAAGCCCAGCCCCGAGGGGCGAAGTTGAAGCCTACGAGGCGGATTTCGCCGAGAAACGGATCACTCATGATGCGGCTAGCTCGCTTGAATAAAGGGAACGCACGAGGCAGGCCGCCCGGGCCGGTTGCCTGAAAAGTCCGCCGTGCCCGGCCCCTGGCCGTGGCTGCGCGGAACGAAACACCGCAGGGCCGTGCCGGGACGTTGTGCCCTGCGGTGCAAAACGATGGGAAGCAGGCAGTCCTGCGCTCAGTCCGCCAAGGCCATGCCGCGGGGCGCGCTGCCTGCCGCATCCCGTTGCACATGGAAGACCGCTTCCAGCAGGGGCTGCCCGTCCCTGCCGGGGCGCAGCGGGGCGACGAACAGCATCCACCCGGGCCCATCGCCGTCGGCGGCTTGCGGCGCTATCCGGTAGCTGCCCTGGGGCGCCGTGATGCCTGAAGGCAGGCCGAAGACGGCGCTGTAGCTGACGTGCCATTCATCGATGGCCACGCCGCTGTGTACCGACAGCAAGGTCGCCGGCACGCTGCGCCCCTGCGCGTCCGAGATGGAAAAGGCGCTGCCGACCAGGGCCTGCAGTGTGTGCTGCGATGGCATGTCATCGGTCATGGGGGTGCTCATGCGGTGGCCTCCAGCGCTGCGGCAGCGCGCCGCATGCGCAAGTAAATCTGGTTGTTGTCTTCGATGGCAAAGCCCAGCCGCGCATACAGGCGGCGTGCCGGATTGAAGGTCTCCACATGGGCGACGACCGGGCGCTGCCCCCGGTCTGCCTGCTGGCACAGCAGCTCCAGCAGCCGTGTGCCCAGTCCGCGGCCGCGCCAGGCGGGGGCCAGCGCGATGTCCACCAGCCGGATCTCATCTGCCCAATCCAGGAAAAGGCGGCCGATGCGTCCGCCCTCGCGGTGCGCGATGATGAGGTTGTCCGACAAGGGGTAGTGCCGGGCGTAGTACTGTCTTTGCGCATCCCATTGCTGGGCAAGAAATGCGTGCTTGCTTTCGTCCGGCCAGCCTGTGGGAGACAGTTCGTTCCAGCGCGTGGATGCATACAGTTCGCGCAGGAATTCCAGGTCATGGGAGTTCACGGGCCGCAAGTCCATGCCCCAAGGCCTCGTGGCAGTCCGCAATTGCAGGGCGGCCTCCGAAAAGGCCGGTCCGCCGGTGATGAGCGCATCCTGGGTCGTCATTTTTTTCTTCCTGCCAAGCCTTCAAGAAAAATGGATATCCGTCGGAGGAGGGAAAGTCTTTTCCAAACGCACCAGTCGGCATCCATCGCCTATTTCAGCGATGGGGCGCACCGCAGGCCGCTGCTTTCAGGATGGAATGGTGGCCAAGCGCAGGCTGTGCGCTGTCGTGGCGTTCCACTGGCGTAAAGTTACCGGACTGTGCTGCAGTTCATCCATTACATTCGATTACAGCCCGTGCATCCGGCACGCTTGCCCCCTGTCGACAGACCCAGGCTTTCCAAGGAGTCCGCATGATCGTCACCACCACCCCCCAGATCGAGGGCCGCAGCATCACACGCTATTGCGGCGTGGTCGCGGGAGAAGCCATCCTGGGGGCCAACGTGTTCAAGGATTTGTTCGCCGGGCTGCGCGACATCGTCGGCGGGCGCTCGGCCACTTACGAGCGCGAGTTGCAGCGGGCGCGCGAGATCGCGCTCAAGGAGCTGCAGGAGCGTGCGCAGGAGCTGGGCGCCAATGCCGTGGTCGGCGTGGACCTGGACTACGAGGTGCTGGGCCAGGGCAATGGCATGCTCATGGTTTCGGCCAGCGGCACGGCCGTGGTGCTGGGGTAGGGCGGCCCGCGCTGCGCGGCGCGGTGGCGCGCGCAGCCCAGGTGCCGCTTTCGTCAGGGCAGCGGTGTCCAGCGCAGGCTGACGAAGACCGTGCGGCCCCCATTGGCGTAGCCGCGCGTGGGGGCGTAGTCGCGGTCGGCGATGTTGTTGACGCGGGCCAGCAGCGTCCATTGCCTCGCCAGCTGGCGCTGTGCGTACAGATTGACCACGCCATAGCCGCCGAGCGCTAGGGTGTTGGCCTCGTCGGCATGGCGGCCGCTGTAGAGCTGGGCCTCGCTGCCCAGCGTCCAGCCGGCCACCTGGGTGTCGGCATTGAGCTTGAGCATGCGCCTGGAGCGGTAGGGCAGCAGCTTGCCGCTGTCCCGGTTCTCGGGGTTCATGACATCCAGCGAGGCGCCCAGGTTCAGGCGGCCCAGCCGGGTGGCTCCGGACAGCGTCAGGCCCGTGATCTCCACGCTTTGCCAGTTGCGGTAGCAGTTGCAGGGAACGGCGCTGTTCCAGTCATAGGTGATCAGGTTCCTGAACCTGTTGCGGTAGACCACGGCCGAGAGGCGATCTGCGCCCTGCGCATAGTGCAGGCCCGTCTCCACGTTCGTGCTGGACTCCGGCTGCAGGTCGGCCGCCGCCTGGCCCGTGAAGCGCTCGTACAGCGTGGGCGTGCGAAATGCCGTGCCCGCCGAGGCCACCCAGCGCCAGCGCTCGCCGATCTGCAGGCCGTAGCCCAGGCCGCCCGTGGTCTTGCCTTGCTGGCCGCGGACCTGGTCGTGGCGCAGGTTGGCATCGAACTGGTGGCGGCCCTCGGTCAGGCGCCAGCCGGCTGACAGGGAGTTTTGCACGCGCTTGCTGTCGGTGTCCTGGGTCCAGGCGTATTGGGTGTCCAGCTTGTCTTCGCGGCGTTCCAGGTCGATGTTGAAGCGCTGATTGCCCAGCGTGAACAGGTTCTGCAGCAGGTAATTGGCGGAGCTGCCATCGGCGCTCTCGGGCGACAGGGTGTGGCGGTCGCTTTGGCTGTCGGTGCGCGAGATCTGCACCACGCTCTTGTAGATGGCATTCCAGGCGGCCTGCCAGCGCAGGCTGCCCGTGGTGTTGCGGACCACGTCGTGGTCATCGACCGGGGGCGGGCTCTGGTCGTAGTGGGTGCGCAGCCGGCTTTGCAGCAGGCGGGCGTCGATCTGGTGGATGCCCGTCCTGTATCCCGCGTTCAGGCCCAGCGAGGTATTGCGGTAGCCGTCCTTGTCGGGGTTGGGCGAGAAGCGGTTGCCGGGATAGACATCGAAGCCGTCGCTGCGCTCGTCGGCCAGGTTCAGGCCATAGGTGAAGCCGTCGGCGCCGCCCTGAAAGCCCGTGGCCAGCCGGCTGGTGCCCTGGTTGCCGATGCCGGCCTCGGCGTAGGCGCGGGCCTGCCCGTCGCCGCGGCGGGTGAAGATCTGGATCACGCCGCCCATGGCATCGGAGCCGTAGATGGCGGCGGCCGGGCCGCGCAGCACCTCGATGCGTTCGATCTGCGCCAGCGGCAGCGTCGCCCAGACCGCGCCGCCCTGCAGCTCCTGCGAGCCGTAGCGCACACCGTCGATGAAAACGGCCGTGTGCTGGTTGCTGGTGCCGCGCAGGTAGACCGAAGTCACCTGGCCGGGGCCGCCGTTGCGGCTGATCTGCACGCCCGGCACCTGGGCCAGCACGTCGGCCACGCCCGTGGCGCCGCTGCGGGCGATGGTCTCGGCATCGATCACCGTCATGTCGGCCGTCACGCTGCGCAGCGGTTGCTCGCTGCGCGAGGCGGTGACGACGACGGTGTCCAGCTGGGGAGTCTGGGCCTGCGCCTGGCAGGCCAGCAAGGCGGCTGCCAGGGCGGCGAGGGTGCGCGGATGTGATGGAGGCAGGGCGCGGCCGGCGGCGCGCGCAGGAGGGAGCGTGTGCATGGAAAGGACCCGTTGCGTGCCAGCGACCCCGCCGGCACGGAAACCACGAAGACCGGCTGCGCTGCGGGCGCCGCCGGCCGCCTGTTGGCCGGTATCCAGACTGGTGACACGCTCGCCAAGGCCTTCCCAGGCACGAGGCCCAGTGGCACGGGTTTGGCGGGGGCCGGTGCTCATGCACGCGGCGTTTCACTCACTGTTGCGGGGGCAGTACATGCGGGCGGCTTGATCTGGCCGCCCCATGTTTCCCGTTTAACCGCAGCCCGTGCGGGCTGCAGGCACCAACGGCGGCGATTGTACGGCGGGGCGTTGGCGGCCCGGTTCGAGTCCATCCTGGGCATGGGGCGCGCACGGTGCCTACGCCACAAGCATGACCAGCAGCACCAGGCCCAGCAGCGCCAGATAGGCCTTGGCGTGCAGGGCGTCGGGAATCCTTCCGATGAGCGGCGCGGCCATCCGGATGCCGGTCCCTGAGCCGGCCGTCAGCAGGGCGAAGGCCTGCAGGTCCACATAGCCCACGTGCCACGCCCCCAGCCCGGCACCGCGCGCGGCCAGCATGTAGGCCGCGGTGCCCGCCACGGCCATGGGCAGGGACAGCGGGCTGGCCATGGCCGTGGCGGCCGCCATGCTGGCGCCGCGCCGGCGCATCAGCGGCACGGTCATCACGCTGCCACCCACGCCCAGGAAGGCCGCAATCGCGCCAATCGCCAGGCCTGCAATGGCGGCGGTCCTGCGGCCCATGGGCTGCAAGCGGGCGGCGGTGCCATGCACGAAGCCCGGGCGCAGCAGCGCATCGGCAATGGTCAGCGCCAGGTAGGCAATGAAAGCCCGGCGCACCCAGTCGCCGTTGAGCCAGGTGGCGACGGCGGCGCCCGCCACGGCGCCGACCGCGATGTAGCCGGCCAGTGGCCGCACCTGGTCCCAGGGCAGGGCGCCCGCGCGGTGCTGGCGCAGCGTGGCCATGGAGGCGCCAAAAATCATCACGCAGGTGGAGGTGGCCACGGCAATGTGCATGGCAGCCTGGCCAACGGCAGAGTCCGCGCCGTGGATGGAGGTCAGCAGCGCATAAAGCAGCGGAACGGCCACGAAGCCGCCGCCAAAGCCGAAGAGCACGGTGGTCACGCCGGCAAGCACACCGAAAGCCAGCAGCAGGAGATGGAACACGAACAGTCCTTTGAAAAAAGATCAAGGACTGAACCTTAGGATGCTGCGTTTTGGCATGCTTTCGCGGATGGGTCAATAATCCTCGAATTCCTGCCAAAGCCTGTTGGCTGCTTTCCGTACATTCCCATGCTCAACATCCCGCTGCCTTCCGTGGACGCCGTCGCACGCGATGTGCTGGCCATCGGCACCGACTACACGCCCGGCACGCTGCTGCCCACGCACAGCCACCGGCGCGCTCAGTTTCTCTATGGCATGAGCGGGCTGATGGAGGTGGCCACCGACGACGGCGCCTGGACCATTCCGCCCTACAGCGGCGTGTGGATTCCGGCCGGCAAGCCGCACAGCGTGCGCATGCAGGGCGTGAGCACGCGCAGCCTGTACATCGAACCGGCTGCCGCGCCCCGCCCGGGTGTGCACTGCGAGGCGCTGGTGGTCACGCCACTGCTGCACCACCTGCTGCTGTCCTGCGCCGGGCTGCCGGCGCTGTATGACGAACAGGGGCGCGATGGAGCCCTTGTGCGGCTGGTCCTGCACGAGCTGGCCTCGGCCCGCAGCCTGCCGTTGTTCGCGCCCATTCCCCGCGACGAAAAGCTGGCCGCCCTGTGCAAGCAGTTCCTGGCCCAGCCCAGCATCCGCGCCACGCCGCAGGACTGGGCACAGGCGCTGAACAAGAGCCTGCGCACATTCAGCCGGTTTTTCCAGCAGCACACGGGCATGGCCTTTGGCGCCTGGCGTCAGCAGGCCTGCCTGCTGGCGGCGGTGTCGTGGCTGTCTGAGGGCGCATCGGTCACACAGGTGGCGCTGGACCTGGGCTATGACAGCCCCAGCGCGTTTTCCACCATGTTCCGCAAGGCGCTGGGCCGGGTGCCTTCGGAACTGGTGAGCCGGGTCTAGGCGGGAACGCTGGCCTGGGCAGCCGTTTCCCGTGTCATGGCCCAGAACACCAGGGCCGCCAGGCTGAATCCCGCACCCGCAACGCAGACCCCGTGCCAGCCAAACCGCGCGTAGGCATTGGTGGCAATCAGCGCCCCCAGCCCGCTGCCCACGGCATAGAACAGCATGTACAGGCCCACCAGCCGGCTGTGGGCCTGCGGGTTGCTGCGAAAGATCAGGCTCTGGTTGGTAACATGCAGGGCCTGGCCGCCCAGATCCAGCAGCACGATGCCGGCGATCAGCGCCCACAGCGACTGCTGCAGCAGCGCAATCGGCGCCCAGGCCAGCAGCAGGATCACCAGCGCGCCCAGGCTGGTGCGCTGCGCGAAACCCAGGTCGGCCCAGTGCCCGGCACGGGCCGCGGCCAGTGCGCCCACCACGCCGGCCAGGCCAAAGGCGCCAATGGCCGTGAGCGACAGGCGGTAGGGCGGCGCGCTCAGGGGCAGTACCAGGGCGCTCCAGAAGATGTTGAAGGTGGCAAACATCAGCAGGGCCAGCATGCCGCGTGTGCGCAGCATGCGGTCCTGGTGTAGCAGCTGGAGCAATGGGGCGAAGGCCACCTGTTTGCCGAGGGCGAGCCGCATTCGCTGCTGCTGGACCGCCAGACCGGGCGGCCCGTGCCGCCCATGCTCCCGCGCGGCGACAATGGCCTGCCCCTGCCGCCTGCGCAAACCCTGGTCCGCAAAATTGACTGAACGATCGCCATGCTTTCTGCCCTGACGCCGCTGCTCTACATCCAGATTTCGCCCGAGCGCCTGACCATCCGCAAGCCCAAGTCCGGGCAGACCCGGTCCGAGGTGCCCGAGCTGGCCATCGGCCTGCCTCCCGAGCGCCGGGTCATCGCCGTGGGCGCGCAGGCCCGCCCGGCGGCGGCGGCGCAGTCCGCAGAGCTCGTCAATCCCTTTGCACACCCGCGTTCGCTCATCTCGGACTTCACCATGGCCGAGCAGCTTCTCAGGCACCAGTTGAAGGCCATGCACCGGCCCTCCTGGCTGGCCGCTTCGCCCCACATCGTCATCCACCCCCTGGGCGAACCGCAAGGCGGTTTCACGCAGGTCGAGCTGCGGGCCCTGCGTGAGCTGGCCAGGGCGGTGGGCGCTGCGAAGGTCAATGTCTGGACGGGCCGCGCGCTGACGGATGAGGAACTGCTGGCGCGTCGCGCGCCAGCGGGCGGGGGCGACTGGCAGTAGCCGCGCAGCTTGCGCGCGCCCGGTTGCGCCATGAAAAAAGCGCCCGCCAGGACGGGCGCCTTGCCAGCGGGGAAACAGGGCTGGCGGTCAGAACCGCGCGGTCATCCCCACGAAGTAGGTGCGGCCGCCATTGTCGTAGTTGGCGCCGATGGTGCGCGTCTCCTTGTCCGTCAGGTTGATGATGCCGGCGCGCAGCGTGAGTGCATCGGACACGTTGTAGTTCATGGACACGTCATAGGTCGTGTAGGCCTTGGCGAAGGTGGTGGCCGTGCCCGTGGTCACCACTTCCTTGCCCACGTGGCGTGCGCTGAACATGGCGGACCAGCCCTGGCGGATCTGCCATTGCAGCGCCGAGTAGATCGACAGCTCCGGCACGGCCAGCAGCGAGGCCCCCGTGGTCAGATTCTTGGACTCGAACATCTTGGTGATGTTGGTGTTCCAGCTCAGGCCCTTGGCGACGGGCACGTTCACGAAGGCTTCCAGGCCGCGCGTGCGGGCGCGCTGGGCATTGGCCATGCGGGTCCACCAGAAACCGTTGTAGAAGCCCAGCGGCTGGTAGTCGATCTTGTTCTTGAAGTTGGTGTGGAAGTAGGTGGCGCCCAGCGACCAGCCGTTGCGGTCCCAGCTCGTGCCCAGCTCGAAGTTGGTGCTGGTCTCGGGCTGCAGGTCGGGGTTGCCGGCCATGTAGCAGCCGCGTGTGCCGTCGGCGTTCACGCTGGTGCTGGTCCATCCCATGCCGGCCAGGCTGCGGCAGCCGTTGCCGCCCGATTGCGTGGCGGCGCTGGCCGAGTTTTCCTTGAGGCCGGGCGCGCGGAAACCGCGCGAGACACCCCCTCGCACCGTCCATTCCGAAGCCGGGTGGTAGACGAGGTAGGCGCGGGGACTCCAGTTGTTGCCGTATTTCTGGTGGTGGTCCATGCGCAGGCCCAGCGTCAGCGCCAGGTTCTCGCGCAGGAAGATCTGGTCCTCGCCAAACAGCGCCCAGGTGGTGGCGCTCAGGCCGGAGCCCGAGACCGGGTGGCCTGCATAGTCGATGGGTGCCAGGCCGATGGTGTCGCGGTTGTCCAGCGACTCGCGGCGCCATTGCATGCCCAGCGTCATGGCCTGGTCCACGCCCCACAGCTTGAGTGGCTTGTCGATGCGGCCGTCCAGCGTGGTTTCCTTGGAGTTGTTGCCGATGGTGTCGCCCTTGTCCTCGTACTTGTTGTGCACCAGGTTGAGCTTGGAGGTCATGTCGCCCCAGCGGCCGTCATGGCTGAGGCCGAACTTGGTCTGCTCCAGCTTGCTCAAGCCCCAGGGGGAGACCACCTGGCCGCCCGACGCGGTACGTGCATCGGAGCCCGTGGCGCGCTGGATACCCTGGGCCGCCTCGATGCCGATCACCTGATCGGGCGTCAATTGCCAGTTCAGCAGCGCGTTGAGGTTCTGCTTGCGCGATCCGCCCGTCGATCGGTAGGCGCCAGGAAAGCCGCCCGTGCCCTCGTCGGAGGCGCGGTCCGTGTAGTTGCCGCCCAGGCGCAGGCCGAATTTCTCCGACAGCGGGCCGCTGATGTTGAAGCCCAGCTGGCGCGTGTCGCCCCGGTCGCCGTCCGAGGGCTTGCTGTAGTTCAGGCTGGTCGAGCCGCTCCAGCGCTTGCCGATCTTGCGCGTGATGATGTTGATCACCCCGCCCATGGCGTCCGAGCCGTACAGCGAGGACATGGGGCCGCGCACCACCTCGATGCGCTCGATCATCTCGGGCGAGATCCAGTCCAGGTCCTGCTGGCCCAGGTCGTCGCGGTAGTTGACGCCGGCCGAATTGCCCTGGCGCTTGCCGTCCACGAGGATCAGCGTGTACTTCTCGGGCAGGCCGCGCAGCTTGATCTTGGACTGGGCGCCGGTCCCCGACAGGCCGCCCGTCACGCCGGGGATGGTGGACAGCAGCTCGCCGATGCTGGTCACGGGCTTGCGCTCGATGTCCTCGCGCGTGATCACGCTGATGCTCGCCGGCGCCTCCTTGATGTCCACGGCCGTGCCCGATGCCGTCACCACCACGGTGGACAGGGACGCATCGGCCTTGCCGTCGGCCGTCTGGGCATGGGCTGCCAGGCCTGCGCAGGCAAGCGCGGCGCAAAGGGGGAGAGGGCGAAGCATCGAGATCCTGACCATCTTGTGAAAATTCCGTAACAGTTAAAAATCAAGGTGCGAATGATAACGATTTGTAATTGCGTTGTTGTTCTCGCGTAAAGAAAGTTGTTTTTTTGTTCACGGGTTATCTAACTTCTGGACAGTCGCACGCAGTTGTGCACAAGTCTGGTGCACACGCGGTGGCACCCTGGCGCTGGCGCGAGACGCAAGAAGCCGCACGGGAGGCGGGAGGTGGGAGGGATGCCGCCTGCCGGGCGGCAGGCACGCGCGGTACCCGCGCTACCCGGGCCACCCTCTTGCGCCAGAGGGCGGCCGGGCGGCCGGAGGAGGTCAGCGCGGCTCGGCCGTAGCGCCGGGCAGGGCGCTGCCTGCCTGGCGTGCGGTCTGGCGGCGCACGAACTGGTAGGCCACGGCCAGCAGCACGAACCACAGCGGCGTGACGATCAGGGCCTGGCGGGTGTCGGCCTGCAGCGTGAGCAGGCCCAGGATGGCGGCGAAGAACGCCAGGCAGGCCCAGCACATGGCCACGCCGCCCGGCATCTTGTAGCGCGATGCCTCATGCAGGGCCGCGCGCTGGCGCCGGTAGGCGATGTATGACAGCAGGATCAGCGACCAGACGAACATGAACAGGATGGCCGAAACCGTGGTCACCAGCGTGAAGGCCTCCACCAGATCGGGCACCACCCACATCAGGAAGGCGCCGGCCAGCAGGCAGGTGCAGGAAAACAGCAGGCCGCGCGAGGGCACGCTGCTGCGCGACAGGCGGCGGAAGGCCTTGGGCGCATCGCCCTTGAGCGCCAGGCCATAGAGCATGCGGCTGGTGGAGAACACGCCGCTGTTGGCCGACGAGGCCGCCGAAGTCAGCACCACGAAATTGATCACGCCGGCGGCGGCCGGCAGGCCCGCCAGCATGAACAGCTCCACGAACGGGCTCTTGCCGGGCACCACGTCGCGCCAGGGCGTCACGGCCATGATGGCGATCAGGGCCAGCACGTAGAACACGATGATGCGCACGGGAATCGAATTGATGGCGCGCGGCAGCGTGCGCTCGGGATCCTTGGCCTCGGCGGCCGTGGTGCCCACCAGCTCGATGCCCACGAAGGCGAACACCGCGATCTGGAAGCCCGCGAAAAAGCCCATCATCCCGTTGGGGAACATGCCGCCGTCATTCCAGAGGTTGGACAGGCTGGCGGCCCGGCCCGCGGGCGATACGAAGGCGGCGCCCACCATGTACAGCCCCGTGCCCACCAGGGCCACGATCGCCACGATCTTGATCATGGCGAACCAGAACTCGATCTCGCCGAACAGCTTCACGGTCAGCAGGTTCAGTCCCAGCAGCAGGCCCACGCAGGCGATGGCCGGCGCCCATTGGGGCAGGTCCGGGAACCAGAACTGGGAGTAGGCCGAGATGGCGATCACATCGGCAATGCCGGTCACGATCCAGCAGAACCAGTAGGTCCATCCCGTGAAGAAGCCCGCCCACGGCCCCAGCAGGTCGGCCGAGAAATCGATGAAGGAGCGGTACCGCAGGTTGGACAGCAGCAACTCGCCCATGGCCCGCATCACGAAGAACAGCATCACGCCGATGATGGTGTAGACGAAGACGATGGAGGGACCGGCCAGGCTGATGGTCTTGCCCGAGCCCATGAACAGGCCCGTGCCGATGGCACCACCGATGGCGATGAGCTGGATGTGGCGGTTGGTGAGATTGCGCTGCAGGTCGTCGTGACCATGCAGGCCCTGGCCGGATGGCGGGGCCTTGTGTGTCATCAGGGAACTCCGGGGAAGATGGGCAAAGCGGTCGAAAGTCGAGGGAAACGCCTGCTGCCGTCGTGGCTTCAAGCCTTCTCTGCAGATGCGGCAGTGCAGCAAAACGCAGTGAAGGCCGCGAGGATACATGAAGCTGCAGCTGGAGCGGTGCCGCCCCGGCAGGAATCCAAGCCATTGAAGTCCGATTGCCCTGCATCAAGGCCGGCACCGTGCTCCGATGGGCCGCGCATTATTCGGAATTCATCACCGATTCCAACTCGCTTCTGTGAAATACAGGGCGATAATTCACATTCACTTCCGAAAGATTGCCGTTGGGGCTGTATGTGAGGAAGTAGCGGGGATTATTGTGGCCAATCTTCAGTATCAGGCCTTTCAGGTCGGTCAGCACACCCAATCTGACTTCTGGATAGGCCAATATGGCGATTCGGGTGCTACTTTTGCTTTTCGGTTCGCCAGTCAATTTTATTGACAGTTGGTCTTTCAATTGAATCAGATTGACGGGCCGGCCGTCCACTGAATAAAGGGTCTTGTTCCCGGAGCCTTGGCGGACCTCTATCACTGTCATTGATTTGTCGGCTTCGGTGGCGTGAACAGTTGCAGCGAAATAGGCGGCAAATGCAAGAGGCATCATCTTTTTCATGGCTTCATCCTCCAATATGGCGTCGATAGGATGTCCTGGTATGGAATTCGAACGGATGCCGCAATATTCACCATTGAAAAATCCTTTGAAGTGCTGAAGAGACAACCACGGACGTGGTTGGCAGCAACTTAGCTCGCAGGACGATGTTTTTTTCGGCTGCGCATCTGCCGATGCGCGAATGCCCCGTTCATTGGACTTGGCGCGCAAGAATCTTCATGCGGCCCAGGCGGGCTGCATGGGTGCGGAGAGAGCGCGAAGCGGCGCACAGTCCACCGCGCGATGCCCCTCTATGGGCCTTGATATGCCGTATCAGCCGCGTGCCAGCCGCTTCGCATTGGCTACCGCCGTGCGGTGCACGGGCGCCAGGCCCTTGCCCACCACGCCCCACATGGCGTTCTGCCACAGCGAGGCCTGGGTCGCCATGGCCTGGCCATTCCAGGCGGAGACAGTCCAGGGCGTGAACCACATGCGCATCCAGCCCTGCATCAGCGCCTGGCTGGCGGCCATGGACTGCAGCCCCATGGCATTCCAGGACTGGTAGAAGGCCGCCTGCTTTTCCGACACCATGCGGCTGAACTCCTTGCGGTCGCGTGCCGACGGGTTGGCGCCGGCCGCCGCCATGCGGGTCAGGCGGTGGGCCACCACCTGGGGCGCGGCCACCGCGAGGTCGGTGGCCTGGCGGGCCACCGAGGCGGCCTGGTGATTCCTGCGGTTTGCCATGGGTGCTCCTCAAAGGTCTGCGGGTTTCCACTATAGCCGGGTGGGGCGCTGGCTGCTGATTCTCCATGGCTCTTTTGTTTCCAGTGAAAACGCCTATCGCGATCTTTTTTGCGGTTGGAATTTCCAGGAATGCGGCGCTGGACAAAAGCCATGCCTGCATGGTGCACTGCGGTTGCATGGGAGCCGGGCAGTCAGTGCTGGCGCCAGGCCTTCGCGGTATGCAGGCCTGCCGTGGATGCAAGGCCCGTATCCGCGCCATGCAGGCCCAAATTCATTCATCAGGGGTGGAAAATGATCCGGATACTGAAACCGAACCGTGTTGCCGGTCGTTGGAAAGCAGGCCTGGCCGCTGCCTTGTTGGCCGTGCTGCATGCATCGGTCCATGCTCAGCAGCAAGATTCAGGTTATGCGCTCTTCGATGAGTACATGAAGAGCCTTGGCATAGGCCTTGTGGTGACGGAAGGGGGAAATAATTGCTACCCGCGTGCGGATTGCGAGCGGTTTCGATCGCCTGTTCAGACTCCATGGGAGGCGATGGGTCTGTGCGCTTTCGACAGCGAATGCGGTGATTGAGCCAGGCTTGAAAAGCGTCTGGAACAGGAGAGCGCGCTACGCCGGCGCCCTGGCAGGCTGAAGGGCGTCCGGCATCAAAGCCCGCCACCAGCGCTCCCCCGCATGCGGGGCGCCCATGTCCACACGCTCGCCCATCATCGGCGTGGCCACCGGCACGCCTTGCTCCGCCCCCAGCGCCACCACGCGCTCGAACGGATCCCACCAAGCATGCATGGCCAGGCTGAAGGTGCCGTTGTGAATGGGCAGCAGCCAGCGCCCGCCCAGGTCGCGGTGCGCTTGCACGGTCTGGGCCGGGTGCATGTGGACATAGGGCCAGTGGGGATCGTAGGCGCCGGTTTCCATCAGCGTGAGGTCGAACGGGCCGAAGCGGCGGCCGATCTCGGCGAAGCCGTCGAAGTAGCCGCCGTCGCCGCTGAAGAACAGGCGCAGCGCGCTGGCGCTTTCCAGGTCCTCGATGACCCAGGAGGCCCACAGCGTGCGGTTGCCGTCGCGCAGGCCCCGGCCCGAGAAATGCTGGGCCGGCGTGGCGGTGAAGCGCAGCCCGTCCACCCGGGTGCCTTGCCACCAGTCGAACTGCTGCACTTTTGCCGGCGCAATGCCCCAGGCGATCAGCCGGTCGCCGACGCCCAGCGTGCACAGGAAGTGTTCGGTCCGGGACGCCAGCGCGCGGATGGTGGCGCGGTCCAGGTGGTCGTAGTGGTCGTGCGACAGCAGCACCCCGCGCAGCGCGGGCAGCTCGTGCAGCGCGATGGGCGGCGCATGGAAGCGCCGGGGGCCGATGAACGAAAAGGGCGAGGCGCGCTCGGCGAACACCGGGTCGGTGATCCACCAGCCGCCGCGCAGCTTCATCAGCAGGGTGGAATGGCCCAGGCGGTACAGGCTGCGCTCGGGCGCGGCGGCCAGGGCGGCCGGCGTGAGCCGCTGCACGGGCAGGGGGCCCGCGGGCTCGGTGTCCCTGGGCTTGTTGAAGAAGAAATCCCACATCACCTTGGCACCGGGACGGGGGGCGTTGGCGGGGCGGGGGTGGATGTTGCGAAAGCGCCCGCCCGCCGATTGCGGTGATTGGGCGTAGTCGGCGATGGGCGTGCGCAGGGGGCGGGGTATCTTCACGTTGCTCCGTCGGTAGAACAGACCGGTGCCATCATGGAGCCGGCAGGTCAGCCATGCCGAGATGGTGGTCTGGGCGGGCTGATTCAAGGTGCTTCGCGTGTCGCTCTGTCCACAGGAAGGGAGCCGCCCGCAAAGGCAACTCCTGGGCGCAGTCGGGCGGGCCGCCGTCAATGCGCGCCGGCGGCTTCCGCTCCGCCCGCGTGCCCTGCAGGCCGCCGGGTCATCCAGATCAGCCCGATCAGCACCAGGAACAGCATGGAAGACGCCAGGAAGATGTCGTCCGCCGCGCGCGTGTAGGCCTGCTGGTCGATCAGGCGGTTGATCTGGGCCAGCGCCTGCTCCTGGCTCAGGCCCGCGGCCTGCAGGCCTTGCAGCGTGATGCCGAACACGCCCTGGCCCTGGACCAGCCCCTCGGTCAGGTGGGCATGGTGCAGCGCCGCGCGGTTGTCCCACAGCGTGGTGGCGATCGAGGTGCCCATGGCGCCGGCGGTGATCCGCACGAAGTTGCTCAGGCCCGCCGCCGCCGGTATGCGGTCGGGCGACAGGCCCGACAGCGTGATCGTGGTCAGCGGGATGAAGAAGAACGCCATGGCCGCGCCCTGGATCAGCGTGGGCACCAGGATGTGCATGAAGTCCGTCTCGATGGTGAAGCGCGAGCGCATCCACAGCACCAGGGCGAACACCATGAAGGCGCCGGTGGCCATCTTGCGCGGGTCCCACTGCGTGACCTTGCGGCCGACCAGCGGCGTCAGGACGATGGCGAAGATGCCCACCGGTGCCAGCGCCATGCCGGCCGTGGTCGAGGTATAGCCCAGCCACTGCTGCAGCCACAGCGGCAGCAGCACCACGTTGCCGAAGAAAAGGCCGTAGGCGATGGACAGGGCCACCGTGCCGGCCGCGAAGTTGCGGCGCAGGAACAGGCGCAGGTCCACCACCGGGTGGGCATCGGTCAGCTCCCAGACGATGAAGACGGCAAAGCTCACGACGGCCAGCACGCACAGCGTGATGATCTCGCCCGAGGCGAACCAGTCCAGCTCCTTGCCCTTGTCCAGCATCAGCTGCAGCGCGCCCACCCACAGTACCAGCAGGGCCAGGCCCATGGAGTCGATGGGCAGCTTGCGCGTGGGGGTCTCGCGGCTGCGGTAGATGCTCCAGGTCATCAGCGCCGACAGCAGGCCCACGGGCACGTTGATGTAGAAGATCCAGGGCCAGGAGATGTTGTCCGTGATCCAGCCGCCCAGCAGCGGCCCGACCACGGGCGCCACCAGCGTGGTCATGCCCCACAGGGCCAGCGCCACGCCGGCCTTGGCCGGCGGGTAGCTGGACAGCAACAGGGTCTGCGACAGCGGGATCATGGGTCCCGCGACCAGTCCCTGCAGCACGCGGAACAGCACCAGCGTCTCCAGCGAGGAGGCGAAGCCGCACAGCCACGAGGTCAGCACGAACAGCAGCACGCTCATGGTGAACAGGCGCACGGCGCCGAAGCGCTGGGTCAGCCAGCCGGTCAGCGGCACGGAGATGGCATTGGCCACGCCGAAGCTGGTGATGACCCAGGTGCCCTGGCTGGGGCTGACGCCCACGTCGCCCGAGATGGCGGGGATGGCAACGTTGGCGATGGACGAGTCCAGCACGTTCATGAAGGTGGCCAGCGACAGCGCCAGCGTGCCCATGGCGAGCTGTGCGCCGGTCAGGGGCGCGGGGCGTGCCGGCTGGGCGGGCGGTGGCACGGGGGGCGCGGGCGGGGCCGTGCCGCCCGGCAGGTCCGCACCGGGTGCGGTGTTGGATGGGCTTGTCATGGAGAGTGGACCTGCCGGCGCTTACTTGGTCTGCGTGGACTGGGCATCGGGCGCAGCCGCCGCCACAGAAGCGCGGGCCGGGGCCGCCGAGTCCGCCAGGGCCGCCGCAGCGGGCTCGGGCAGGTGGCTCAGCGGCGCGAGGTTCTGGCCGGCCACGATGCGGGCGATGCGCTCTTCGACCTGGGGCTGGGCCATGTCGTAGACGGAAGTGCTGGCCACCGGCGCGTTGCGCGTGGCCGTGGCCAGCACTTCACCCTGCTGGTCGCGCACGTCGACCTGCACCTCCATGGACAGGCCCACGCGCAGCGGGTGCCGGGCCAGGTCTTCAGGCGCCAGCGCGATGCGCACGGGAACGCGCTGCACGACCTTGATCCAGTTGCCCGTGGCGTTCTGCGCGGGCAGCAGCGAAAAGGCTGCGCCCGTGCCGGCTCCCATGCCGACGACGGTGCCGCGGTAGCTGATCTTGTCGCCGTAGACGTCGGCCTTGAGCTCGGCCTTCTGGCCGATGCGCAGCTGTGCCAGCTGGCTTTCCTTGAAATTGGCGTCCACCCAGAGGTTGTGCAGGCCGACCACGGTCATCAGCGGCGCGCCGGCAGCCACGCGCTGTCCCAGCTGCACGCCGCGCTTGGCCACATAGCCTTCGACGGGCGAGACCAGGCGCGTGCGCTGCAGTGCCAGATAGGCCTCGCGCACCTTGGCCGAGGCGGCGATCACGCTGGGGTGCTCCTCGGCGCTGCTGCCCCGGGTCTGGGCTTCGGCGGCCGTCAGCTGGGCCTTGGCTGCGCGCACCGAAGCCTCGGCTGCCACGGCAGCGTTGACGGCGGTCTTGGCCAGGGATTGCGCATGCTCGAACTCTTCCTTGCCCACGGCGCCGGTGGCCAGAAGGGGGCGGCGGCGCTCCACGTCCTCGCGGGCGCGGGCGGCGTCGGCCTGCAGGCGCAGCAGGTCGGCCTCGCGCTGGGCCACCTGGGCCGACAGCGGCGCGTTGTTGGCATACAGAGTGCGTATCTGGCGGACCGTCTGGGCCAGCTGGGACTCGGCCTGGGACAGTGCCACCAGCGCGTCGGCCGAGTCGAGCTGCACCAGCACCTGGCCCGGCTTGACGTAGTCGGTGTCGTCGGCGCCGATGCTGATGACGGTGCCGCCCACCTGGGGGGTGATCTGCACCACGTTGCCGGCCACGTAGGCATTGTCCGTGGTCTGGTAGTTGCGGGCCACCATCCAGTGCCAGCCGCCCCAGCCGATCGCGGCGATGGCGACGGCGGCAGCGACGATGGTCAGTCCCTTGCGGCGGCCCTGCGGGTTGGCCGCGGGCGCGGCGGAGGGGGTGTTGGAGGCTTGCTTGCTGGTATCGGTCATGGTGTTCGGCGCTTTGTTGTCTGTGGATCTGGTTTTGCGGCCGGGGCCGGCGCCTATGCGCCGGCCCTGGTGACGGGTCAATGTGGGTGGATGCGGGGCTGCGGTGCCGTGCTCATTGCCGGTCCGGCCGGATGGTGTCGGTATCGTCCTGCCAGCCGCCGCCCAGGGCCTTCATCAGCGACACCCGCGTATCCAGCGCGCGGGCGCGCAGGTCCACGTCGAGGCGGCGCTGGGCGATCACCTGGGATTCGGTGTTGAGCACCGTGACCTGGCTGGCCAGACCGGCCTTGTAGCGCTGCACCGCGAAGTCGTAGGCGCGCTCGGCCTTGTCCAGCGAATCGGCCTGCAGCTGGAGCTGGCGCGCCAGCGACTGCGCCGAGGCAATGGCGTCGCCGGCTTCCTTGACGGCGTCGAGCACCACGCCGTTGTACTGGGCGATGGCCGTGTCCAGGTCGGCCTGCGTGCCGCGCAATTGGGCGCGCAGCCGCTTGCCGTCGAACAGTGGCAGGCGCAGCGCGGGCGTCACCCCCATCTGGCGCGAACTGCCTTGGAACAGCTTGTCCAGGCCGATGGCGTTCAGGCCGATGAAGGCGGTGAGGTTGATGTCGGGATAGAACTCGGTGCGCGCGCTGGCGATGTTCTGCGTGGCGGCCTCGACGCGCCAGCGTGCGGCCACCACATCAGGACGGCGGCCCAGCAGGTCGGCACCGAGCAGGCCGGGCATGGGCAGGATCTGCAGCTCCGCCAGGCGTGGCGTGAGTCCGGCCTGCGCATCGGGCGCCTGGCCGCAGAGCACGGCGATGGTGCGGCGCGCCAGCGTGATCTGCTCGTCCAGCATCTCGATCTGGGTGCCCGCATCCGGCAGGCCGGCCTGGGCCTGGGTCAGCTCCACCTGGCTGTCGAGGCCGGCGCGCGTGCGCTGCTGGCTCAGGTCCAGCAGCGCGCGGCGCTGCTCCAGGGTGCGCATGGCGACGGCGCGCTGTTGCAGCAGCCGGGCCAGCGTGACGTAGCTGCGCGCGACCTGGGCCGCCAGCTGGTTGGCGGCGGCCGCACTGTCGGCACGCGCCGCGCGGGCCTGTCCCAGCGCGGCCTGGAGGTCGGCGGCATGGCGGCCGAAGAAATCGGGGGCCCAGCTCAGGCCGGCCTGCACATTGCCGGTGTTGTAGGTATGGCCGGCGATGGGCGCTGGCACGAGACCATTGGCGCTGTAGCGCTGGCGCGTGGCGTCCACGCCCAGCGAGCCGCGCACGTCGGTGGCCGTGCCCGTGGCGGTGGCCAGGGCCGCGGCCTTGTCAAAGCGCGAGCGGCTGGCCGCAAGGCTGGGATTGCCCTGCAGCGCCTGGGCGATCAGCGCATCGAGCCGGGGATCGCCCAGGGCCGTCCACCAGTGGGCGGCGGGCAGGGCGGCGGCATCGTCGGCGGACGGCCCGCCAGCCGGGGCGGCCAGGCCCAGGCTGGCAGCGTCCAGCTGGGCCAGCGCGGTGTGGCCAGGGCCCTGGGAGGCACAGCCGGCCAGGGCCAGCGCAGTGCACAGCAGGGCCGCCGCCGTGGCCACGCGGCGCGGCGCCGCAGATACGGGAACAAGGGAAAGGGGCATGGTGGTCTGCCTGTCGGGTGGGGGTCAAGAATCAGGAAATCGGTGGGGCGCTACCGCGCCGTCAGGCGGACGGCGGTGCGGCATCCGGCGCGCGCATGGCATCGCCATTGGCCAGCAGGCGGCGCAGCATGTCCAGCAACTGGCGCGATTCGTCGTGGCTGAAGCCGGCCATGTGGGCGTTCAGCACGCTGGACAGCACCTGGGGGACCTTGGCCGCCATGGCACGGCCTTCGTCGGTCAGCACCAGCTTGACGACGCGGCGGTCCACGGTGGAGCGCTCGCGCCGCAGCATGCCCTTGGATTCGAGCCGGTCCAGCGCCCGCGTGATCGAGGCCGGGTCCAGCCCCAGGTCGCGTGCCATGCCGGCATTGGTGGCTTCGCTGCACAGCAGCAGCTGGTACAGGGGCAGCCATTGCACGTAGGTCAGGTCGTGCTCTGCCAGCTGCGTGTCGGCCTGCTGGAGGATGGAGCTCAGGACCTTGCGCATGAGAAAACCCACGCTTTCGAAGGGCGTGTAGCTGCCGGGGCTGTAGAAGTCCGATGGCTTCAATCCGCAGGGAAGGGAGGTTTCGGTCATAAGGAATGTGCGCAATATGCGTTGGCTGCCCGATATCGTTGACTATGCAATGATTGTTGCGGCAATTATTGCAGAAACATGGGTCGGCCGTGTGGCGGGGTCGGCGCAAGGGTTTTTGCTGCAAGCGCGCCATTCCGAGCGGTCTGCCGGGTTGAGGCTCGGTCGTCCAGAACAGCGCCTGCTATGATTGCCTTTACTTTTTGTGACAATTACGCGCAACGCCAGGCCGCTGCAGCAGTCCGGCGCCGCCGGCGCGGGGCGTTGCCGGCATGGCGCGGGTTTCCCTGCGAGCCACGCGCTGCGGCGATGCGTCCATCTATGTATTCCAGTCTCAGCACACTCTCCGTGCCCGGTCATTCGGTGCTGCCGCAGCTATTGCCTGCGGCGGGGCTCTGGGGCGCCGCTTCCTTCGTCGTCTATGCCTGCCAGCGGCTGGCGGAGAACGCATCCATGTCGGTGGACCGTGCCAGCCGCAAGGTCAGCGATTCGCTGGCCTCGGTGGGCATCGGCTGCATCGTCTGGGCGCTGGACTTCGTGGCCTGCGCGCTGCGTGACGACATGCCGCTGCACGGGTGGCCGCTGCTGCCTTCGCTGGCCGCCCTGCTGGTGGTCATCCTCACCTGCCGGCTGACAGTGCCGGCGCTGATATCGCGCAACAGCTGGCGCAGCGCCTTGCTGGCCGGCATCGGCATGGCCTCGGGCGTCGTGCTGGCGCACATGATGATCGTGACCGGCTATTTCGCGATTGCGACAGCCATCGATGTGCCGGTGCTGCTGCTGGCGTTCGGGCTGATGGTGGGCCTCATCGTGCACCGGTCATGGCGCTACCGCGGCATCCGGCTGAGGGCCGGCCAGGCCATGCACCAGAACGCCTGGTGCGAATGGCTGGCCTGCGGCGGTGTCATCGTGCTGGTGCACGGGCTGTTGTCCAGCGCCTTCGTGCGCATGGCGGATGGCGGGTCGGCAGATCTGTCGGAGGTGCACCGCGCATGGGTTCCCGTGATGGTGGGCATGTTCGCGGGCGCCATGGCGCTGGAGCAGTACCTCAACATGCGTTCGGACCGGGGACGCCAGCATTTCTTCCACCAGGGGCTGTCCCTGATGCGCGCCGACGGCGCGCGGCTGCCGCCACAGGCCGAGGCGCGGCTGGCGCTGATCGCCGACCACCTGGACCAGCTGATTTGCCCCCGCAAGCTGGTGCTGCACTTCCAGCCCATTGCCGACCTGCACAGCCATGCGCTGCACCTGGAGGCCCTGCTGCGGCTGGAGCACAAGGGCCTGGGCCGCATCAATCCCGAGCATTTCTTCCTGGCCTGCGAGCTGCGCGGCAAGACCTGCCGGGTGGACCGGCTGATCCTCGCCAATGCGCTCAACCATGCGCAGGCATGGCATGCCCAGGGCGTGCTGGTGCCCATCCATGTGAATCTGGCGCCTTCCACGCTGCTGCAGGAAGGCTTCGTGGAGTGGCTGGGGGCCGAGCTGGCGCGGCGCGCGCTGCCCGCCCGCCATCTGCGGCTGGAGCTGACGGAGCACGCCATCATCGAAAGTGCGCAGGCCATGTCCGGGGTCGTGGACCGCTTGCTCGGCATCGGCGTGCAGGTGCTGATGGACGACTTCGGCTCGGGCTATTCGTCGCTGGGCCTGCTGGCCGACCTGAAGATCGCGGGCATCAAGTGCGATCGTTCGATGGTGCGCAACCTGGCCCATGACGTCCGCCGCCAGACGCTGCTGCGCCACGTGGCGGCCATGGCGCGCGACCTGCAGCTGCAGGTCACGGTCGAGGGCGTGGAGGATGCGGTGGAGCTGCGCCTGGCCGCCCGGGCCGGCATCGGCAGCATCCAGGGCTATCTGTTCGCGCGTCCCATGGCAGCCGCCGACGTGGCGCACTGGCTGGAGCAAGAGGCCCCCGCGCGGCTGCGGGCGATGGGCCGCGTGCTGCAGGCGCAGCAGCCGCGTGCGGCGGCGCAGCGCATTTACGGTACGGCACACTAGCCCGCGCTGCGCGCCGCCTTGCGGGCGGTCCACAGCGCCGTGGCCATCAGCAGCATGCTGGCGCTTGCCAGCACGGCGGCAAAGCCTGCGTCAAAGGCCGTGTGCGCCAGCTCGGTGAGCTGTGCCGCCATCCGGGGGGGCAGCCGGTCGGCGGCCAGCAGGGCTTCGTCCAGGCTGTCGCGCACGGCTGGCGGCCACGGGGTGTGCGCGGGCAGCGGCAGGCGTGCGCTGTAGACGGCGGACAGCAGGCTGCCCATCACCGTGACGCCGAGCGCGCCGCCCAGCTCGTAGGAGACCTCCTCCACGGAGGCGGCCATGCCTGCGCGGTCGGCCGGTGCGCTTTGCATGATGGTGCTGGAGGCCGTGGCCATGGCCGCGCCGATGCCCAGGCCCAGCACCGACAGCGCGGCCACCTGTGGCCACCCGGCCATGCCGTGCACCAGCAGGTAGCCGCCCATGCCCAGTGCCGAGACCAGCAGGGCGGCCGGCAGCATGCGGGCGCTGCCCAGGCGCGGCAGCCAGTGGCCGGCGATCGGGCCGGCCACGAAGGCGGCCAGCGGCAAAGGCAGCACCGCCAGGCCGGCCTGCAGCGGCGACAGGCCCTGCACCAGCTGCATGCGCTGGCTCAGGACCAGCTCCATGCCGATCAGCGCGGCGGCCGCGACCAGGGCCGAGGCCACGGCGCAGGCGAAGGCCGGATGGCGCAGCAGCGCAAAGTCCAGCAGCGGGTCGCTGCTGCGGCGCTGGCGCCGCACGAACAGGGCCAGGAAGGCCAGGCCCAGGCACAGGGCCAGCGCTGCCAGGAACCAGTCCGGCGACTGCTTGCCGGCCTCCTTGATGGCGTAGGTCGTGCCCACCAGGCCAGCCATGGCCTGCAGCGATCCGGCCAGGTCCCAGGGCCTTCGCGAGGTCGGCCCGCCCGCGGGGATCAGCCAGCCTGCCAGCGGCAGGGCCAGCAGCACGATGGGCACGTTGATCAGAAAAACCGAGCCCCACCAGAAATATTCGAGCAGCAGTCCGCCGAGAACGGGCCCGAAGGCCGCGCCGCCCGAAGCCACCGAGGCCCAGATGCCGATGGCCAGGGCGCGCTCCCGCTCATCGGCAAAGCCCAGCCGGATCAGGGACAGCGTGGCCGGCATCATCATGGCCGCACCCACGCCCAGCAGGGCGCGTGCCGCGATCAGCAGGCTGGCCGAAGGCGCGCAGGCCGCGCACAGCGAAGCCAGGCCGAAAAGGCCCAGCCCCGCCATGAACAGCCGCTTGTGGCCCAGCCGGTCGCCCAGCGTGCCCATGCCCAGCAGCAGGCCCGAGACGACGAGGGCATAGATGTTGACGATCCACAGCTTGGCCGAAGCCGTGGCCGCCAGATCGCGGGTCAGGCGCGGCAGTGCCGTGTAGAGCACCGTCATGTCGATGACGATGAGCAGCAGCGCCACCGAGACGATGGCCAGCACCAGCCAGCGGCGCGGATCGGCGGGCCGGGCGCAGGATGGCTCTGCGATGGAAGGTGGTGTGTGCGTGGTGAACGCCATGGATGCCGGTCGCCCCGGCCCGGCGGCCGGATGCATGTGTGTTGAAAGCACCAGTTTCCATCAGCGAAATGTTTTAACAAAGTTTGATTCAATCTATAAAATTGATGGATGGAATGGACACTCGACAGGCTGCGGCATTTCGTGGCGGTGGCACAAGCCGGCACCATGACCGAGGCCGCGCGGCGGCTGGGCCGCGCCCAGTCGGCCGTGAGCACGGCCATCGGCCTGCTGGAGGCCGAGCTCGGGCTGGAGCTGTTCGAGCGTGCCGGACGCCATGTGCGGCTGACGGCGGCGGGCGAGGTGATGCTGCTGGAGGCGCAGTCCCTGCTGCATCAGGCCCAGGCCATGGACCGGCGGGCCCGTGCGCTGGCCGGTGGCGGACAGGCGCGGCTGGTGGTGGCGCTGGACGAGGCGCTGCCCTACGTGCCCCTGTCCCAGCTGTTCAATGAGCTGGCGCTGCGCTTTCCCTCCATGGAGTTGACGGTGCTCAACGGCACGGCGGCCGAAGTGGCCAGCCATGTGGCGCTGCAGCGGGCCGCAGCCGCTTTCCAGTTCGACCGGGGCCCGGCGCCGGCCAGTTGCGCGCAGGCGCACATCGGCAGCGTGCCCCAGACGGTTTGCGTGGCGCGCGGCCATGCGCTGGATGGCCCGCTGCCGGTGGCGCGCAGGCAACTGGCGGCGCACCGCCAGCTGGTCATGCACATCGATGGCGTGGAAGACACCGTGGCCAGCCCTGCCGTCTGGCGCTCCAACAGCTTCTACGTGATCGCCGACATGGTGGCCCAGGGCCTGGGCTGGGCCATCCTGCCCGTGAACATCGCTGAATTCGGCGACCTGCGGCCGCACCTGCGCCAGCTCCGCTGCGAGGACCTGGCGCTGCCGCCCCTGACCGTGCGCATGCTCTGGCCCGAAGGGCTGGCGCCCGGCGCAGCGGCCCTGTGGATGCGCCAGCGCCTGGGCGAGCTGCTGGCCGGCTCCGCCAAGGACTGAGCGGCGCGCGCGCTCAGCCGCAGGCCGTGGCCGCGCCCTGCGAAGCCGCTTTGCGCTCGCGCGCCTGGCGCGCCGCCAGCAGGCCGAGCGCCCACATCGCGGCGCCGGCCAGCAGGGCCACCACGAAAGAAATGCGCACGCCCCACAGATCCGTGGCCCAGCCCGACACGGCTGCGCCCAGGGCCACTCCCATGGCCAGGCCGGTCAACAGCCAGGTCATGCCCTCGGTCAGGCGCTGGTGGGGCACCTGCTGCTCCACCAGGCCCATGGCCACGGTGATGGTGGGGCCGAAGGTGATGCCGGCCAGCAGCACGGCCAGCGTCAGCGTGAACACGTTGGTCGCCAGCAGCAGGGGGATGGCCGTGATGCAGACCGAGGCGCCCACCCAGGCGATCTGCCGGTGCAGCGGCGCCTGCAGGCGCAGCGTGCCGAACACCAGTCCCATCACGCAGGAGCCCAGCGCATAGAAGGACAGCACGATGCTGGCTGCGGCCGGCTGGCCCTGCTGCGTGGCGAAGGCCACGCTGGCCACGTCGATGGTCCCCACGATGATGCCCTGGGCCAGCATGAACAGCGCCAGCGTGCGCACCACGCGGTGGTGGGCCAGCGACCGCTGGCGCGCGCGCTCCATCGAAGCGTCCACGGGCGGCTCGGTGCGGCGCTGGGCCACGAACAGCCCCACGCCGACGAGCAGCAGCAGCGAGGCTGCCAGGGGGCCGGCCTCCGGGAACAGCACCATGCTCAGGCCCACGGACAGGGGCGGTCCGACGATGAAGCAGACATCGTCGAGCACGGCCTCCAGCGCGTACGCGGTCTGCAGCTGCGGCGTGCCGCGCAGCAGCACCGTCCAGCGCGTGCGCACCATGGCCGGCATGCTGGGCAGCGCGCCGACCAGGGCGGCCAGCACCAGCAGCAGCCATTCCGGCCCCTGCCAGCGGGCGCAGGCCAGCAGGGCGAACATGGAGGCGGCGCTGGTCATCGCGGCCCAGGGCAGCACCCTGCGCTGGCCATGGCGGTCCACCAGGGCCGAGATGCGCGGCGCCAGCACGGCGATGGACAGCGCAAAGCAGGCGGCCACCGCGCCTGCCAGCGCATAGGCGCCGCGCTGCTGCGACAGCATGGTGATCAGGCCGATGCCCGTCATCGACAAGGGCAGTCGCGCGAGCAGGCCGGCCAGCACGAAGGCGGCCGTGCCGGGCAGGGTGAACAGCTGGCGGTAGACATGGAACATGGGAACCTCGGAGATCGGTCGGGCCGCTGCAATTACATACGCGGCGTATGTCAGAGATTCTAGGGGCTGTGCGTGGCGCCCGGTATCATTGGCATACGTTTTGTATGTGAATGGAGCATGCCATGCGCAAGAGCCGGGCCAGCATGATCGAGGAGACACGCGCCAAGCTTGTGCAGGCCGCACGCGAGGCCTTTGGCCGGCAAGGCTATGCCCAGGCCTCGATGGATGAGCTGACGGCCAGGGCGGGCCTGACGCGCGGCGCGCTGTACCACCACTTCGGCGGCAAGCAGGGCCTGCTGGCGGCCGTGGTGGCCCAGATGGATGGCGAGATGGATGCCCGCCTGGAGCAGGTGCTGGCCGCCCATGCCGATCCCTGGGAGGGTTTTCTGGCCTACTGCCACGCCTACCTGGCCATGGCGCAGGAGGCCGAGATCCGCCGCATCGTGCTGCAGGACGCGCGTGCCGTGCTCACCGGCACGGAGCAGGGCGAGCAGCACCGCGCCTGCATCGCCTTCGTGGCGGGCTATCTGCAGCAGCTCATGGACCGGGGCGTCATCATGCGCGCCAGTGCGCCGGCCATGGCGCGCCTGCTCAACGGCTGCCTCGTCGAGTCGGCATTCTGGATCGCCGAGGAAGGCGCTCCTGCCGAGCGGCTGCAGCAGGCCATGCAGGCGCTGGAGCTGACCCTGCAGGGTTGGCGGGCGCAGCGCGCCTGACGCGTGCCCGCCTTTACCGGTAGCTTTACCGGTAGCGGTCTTCCAGGGCGTCCCAGAATGGCTTGCCGACCAGGCGCTGGCGTTCGGCGAAGGGGGCCACCACGGCCGGGTCCTCGTCCACCTTGCGCTGGCTGCGCAGCTGGCCCAGCGCCTTTTGCATGCCGGCCACGGCGCCCTGCAGCGCGGCATTGGCATACAGGACGAAGCCGTAGCCCAGCTCGGCCAGTTCCGCGGCGTCCGTGATGGGCGTCTTTCCGCCGATCACCATGTTCATGAGCTGTGGCGCATCCAGGCGCTGCGGCAATGCCCGGATCTGCTGCGCCTGGGTCACGGCCTCGACGAAGAGGATGTCGGCGCCGGCCTCGGCAAAGCGCTGGGCGCGCTCGACAGCGGCCTCGAAGCCCTGGCTGGCGCAGGCGTCCGTGCGCGCCATGATCAGCGTGCCCTGGTCGCGGCGCGCGTCCACGGCGGCCTTGATCTTGCCCAGCATCTCCTCGGTGGAAATCACCTCCTTGCCGTTGAAATGGCCGCAGCGCTTGGGGCTGACCTGGTCTTCGAGCTGGATGCAGTCGGCGCCTGCGCGCTCCAGCGTCCGCACCGCGTGGTAAGTGTTGAGCGCATTGCCGAAGCCGGTGTCGGCATCGACGAGCAGCGGCAATTCCACCGCATCGCGGATGCGGGCCGTGTGGTCTGCGATATCGCTCAGGCCCATGAAGGCCTGGTCGGGCAGGCCGAACCACATGTTGGTCACGCCGGCGCCGGTGACGTAGATCGCCTCGAAGCCCAGGTCGGCCACGACGCGCGCGGACAGTGCGTTGAAAGCGCCGGGCACGAGCACGCCGCGGCGCGCCTCGGCCAGTGCCTTGAGTTGTTGCTTGGTATTCATGTTGCGTGATGTCTTGCTGCGCAGGGAAGGGTGGATGCGGGGGGTGTCAGTCCAGCGTGATGCGGGCGTTCCTGATCACCGGGGCCCGCTTGGCCCGGCTGCCGGCTCACTTTTCCTGCATGTTCGCGGCCTTGACGATCTCGCCCAGGCGCTTGCGTTCGGCATCGGTGAATTTCTCGAATTCGGCGCGCGTGCCGCCGAGCGGCTCGATGCCCAGGCCCTTGAGCTTCTCGACGGTGGCGGGCTCCTTCATGGCCTTGTCCACGGCGGCGGCCAGCCTGTCCAGAATGCCTGCGGGCGTGCCCTTGGGCGCGTGGATGCCGGCCCAGTGCGCGATCTGCAGGTCGGCAAAGCCCTGCTCCATGGCGGTGCTCAGCTGCGGGTAGGCCGAGATGCGCTGCGTCCAGGTCGTGGCCAGCGCCTTGAACTTGCCTTCGTGCAGGATGTGGGGCAGCGCGATGATGCTGGCTTCCGAGGTTCCCTCCACCTGGCCGCCCAGCACGGCGGTCGTGCTCTCGGAGCCGCTCTTGTAGGGAACGGGCTGCAGCTTCGCTCCGTATTTCACGTTCAGCATTTCGGCCACGAAGTGCGGCGTGCTGCCCGTGCCCGCCGTGGCGAAGTTGAAGCCCTGTCCCTTCTTGGAAGCCTCGACGAAATCGCGCAGGTTCTGGTAGGGCGCATTCCTGGGCACCACGATCACCGAGGGCGCCAGGCCGATCATGGCCACGGGCACCAGCGCGTCGTCCTTGAACGGCATGCTCTTTTTGATCATGGAGTTGGAGATCACGCCGGCAGCGCTGACCAGAAAGGTATAGCCGTCGGGCTGGGCCTTGGCCACGATGTCGGCGCCCACGGTGCCGCCTGCGCCGGGGCGGTTGTCGACCACCACGGGCTGCCCCAGCACCTTGGAGGCGCCTTCTGCCGCAGAGCGTGCCATCAGGTCGTTGGCGCCGCCGGCGGAAAACGGAACGACCAGGCGGATCGGCCGCGTGGGCCAGGCGTCTGCCGCCTGGGCGTGTGCCAGGCAGGCCAGGGGCAGCGTGGCGGCGAGCAAGGTGGCGAGGGCGCTGCGGCGGTGCAGTCGAAAGGGCGGGTGCATGCGGTCTCCTGGAAATGGTTGAAATGGTTGAAATGGATGCAACGGCATGCCTTGCTGCAAGCCCCGTGCCATGAACGCTGATCTCCGCAGCCTGGCGCGCAAGTGCTTGGTTTCCTGGGAGATTTCCCGGGTTCGTACGCGGTGGCAGGCGCCGGCGCGGGCCCGCAGTGCTGCGCGTGTTGCAGGAATGAAATAATCGGTTGCATGAATGAATCAAACCTTGCGGCGGCGGCCGCACAGCCGTTGCCGCGCCTGCCGCGCGTGGTCACCGTGGGGCGCCACCGCATCGGCCGCGTGCTCGAACGCATGGCCCATGCGGTCGGCGACCAGGTGCGTGTCGAACATGTGGGCGCGGCCTTCGACGATGCCGTGCAGGCAGTGCGCAGCCTGCATGCGGCCGAGCCCGTCGATGCGCTGGTCGTGGCCGGCGCCAGCGGCGCCTTTGTGCGCGAGCGGCTGGACATCCCCGTGGTGATGATCGAGGTGCGCGGCTTTGATCTGCTGCAGGCGCTGGCCAGCGCGCGCGCCCTGGCGCAGGCTCGCGCAGGCGCTGGCACGCCGCGCATCGGCCTGGTTTCATTCGAGCAGCCCTCGCCGCATCTGGCGCAGTTCGACGCCCTGTTCGGCGCGGGCATTGCCCAGTTCAGCTACCACGGTCCCGAGGATGCCCAGGCCTGCGTGCAGGCCCTGCAGTCCGCCGGCATCGGCGCGGTGGTGGCGCCGGGCCTGGTGGCCGACCTGGCCGAGCAGGCCGGCATCCCCAGCGTGCTGCTGTACTCGGATGGCGCGGTACTGCAGGCGCTGCGCGATGCGGCGCTGCTGGCCCGCCACCGCCATGCCGAGCGGGCACGCCACCAGCGGCTGGAAACCGTGCTGGGCCAGTTGCAGGATGGGGTGGTGGCGGTGGACGGAGGCGGCCGCATCCAGGCGCTGAATCCCACCATGGCCGCGCTGCTGGGTGCGCCTGCCCAGGCGCTCCATGGGCGCTTGCTGGACGAGGTGGCGCCGCCACTGGCCATCGCCAGGGCGCTGGCCAGCCATGCGCTGGAGCCGGAAGGCAGCGAGGACGTGGTGCAGCTGTCCACCCGCACGCTGGCCGTGCGGCGTGCGCCCATCGTCGAGAACGGACAGCTCACGGGCGCGCTGCTGGTGTGCCGGGACCCGGTCGCCATCCAGCGCGCCGACCGCCACCTGCGCGCCAATCGCAGCCTGCGCGGCGCGGGCGTGCGCTGGCGCATCGAAGACTATGCGGGCGACAGCGAGGCGGCCCGGCGCGTGCGCCGCCTGGCCCGCCAGTTCGCCGCCAGCGATGCCACCGTGCTCATCCAGGGCGAAAGCGGCACGGGCAAGGAACTGCTGGCCCAGGGCATGCACCGCGCCAGCCGCCGCGCGGCCCAGCCGTTCCTGGCGGTCAACTGCGCGGCCCTGGGGGAAAGCCTGCTGGAGAGCGAACTCTTCGGATATGACGAGGGCGCCTTCACGGGGGCGCGGCGCGGCGGCAAGACCGGACTGATCGAAGCGGCCCATACCGGCACCCTGTTCCTGGACGAGATCGGCGACATGCCGCTGGCGCTGCAGTCGCGCCTGCTGCGCGTGCTGCAGGAGCGCGAGGTGCTGCGCGTGGGCTCGACCACGCCCGTGCCCGTGGACCTGCGCGTCATCGCCGCCACCCATGCCGATCTGCAGGCACTGGTCGAGCGCGGGCAGTTTCGCCGCGACCTGTACTACCGCCTTGCCGTGCTGCGCCTGACCATGCCCGGCCTGCATGAACGCGGAGCGGCCGACGTGCAGGCCCTGGCCCGCGCCATGCTCGCGCGGCGCCTGCAGTCCCTGTCTCTGCAGCATGAGGCAGGCGCGCTGCAGCCTTTGCTGCAGGCGTTGCTGGCGTTGGCGGCCGGCCATCGCTGGCCGGGCAATGCCCGCGAACTCGACAACTGGGTGGAGCGGCTGCTGGCCTGTCGCCAGGAGCTGTGCGACAGCGCGGGCCGGCCGGTGCCGGCGCGTTTGCAGGAGCTGTTTCCAGAGTGCGGAGCGTCCGCCGCGGGGCCGGCCGCGCCGCTGACCGCGCAGGAAGGACCGCGGCCCTTGCGCGAAGCCCGGCGCGATGCGGAGCGCCAGCGCGTGCGCGAAGTGCTGCAGCAGGTACAGGGCGACCAGCGCCGCGCCTGCGAAATCCTGGGCATCAGCCGCGCCACGCTGTGGCGGCGCCTGCGCTCCGGGGCATGACCGCCCGGCCATGGCGGTGCGGCACAGGGCCTAGGGTTTGCCCGAAATGGGCCTTTATGTCGGGCGAAAACAGACGATAGCCCGGGCAAGAACTGTAGGAATATGCCTACATATGATTTGCCTGACCGGTGCCGAAATCCATTTATCCTTCGCCCTCGGCCCCGCATGGGCCGCACCCTTTCACCGGCCGCCAAAGCGGAAGGTCATTGAGTGGCTCCGTGCCCCCTGGATCGATTTCCCGTGACCGCCTTTCCCGCTCCCGCCGCTTCATGTCAGTCTTTGCCCAGCGCACGCTCGTAGCCGTCCGGTCTTCCTGGCCGGCCATGGCCGTCGCAGTGGCCGGTGCCTGCGTCAGCGCCGTGCTGGCCCTGATGCAGCAGCACGGCCTGGAGCAACTCGACGCCAGGCGCCATGCGTTGCAGGCCGAAGTGGCCGCGCAGGCGCTGCAGATGCGCCTGGGCGCGTACGCCAGCATCGTGCAGCATGTGGCCAACCGGCTGGCTTCCGCTCCCGGCATGGGGCAGGAGGCCTTTGGCCTCATGGCCCAGTCCCTGCGCGTGCAGTCGCTGCCCGGCATGCAGGCGCTGGTCTTCACGCGCGCAATGCCTGGCAGCGCCGCCATGGGCCCCTGGGACACGACGCCGGACCCGGCGGCGCTGCCGCCTGATGTGCGGCGGCATTTCGTCATCGACTACCTGTGGCCGCTGGCGGGCAACGAGGCCATCGCGGGCCTGGACATGCATGGCCGCCCCGGCTTGCTGCGCAGCATGATGCGTGCCCGCGATTCGGGCGCCACCGTGGTCTCGGCGCCTTTCGCCTTGAAGCAGCCGGGCGAGCATGTGACGGGCATCGTGGTGCGGGCCCCCGTGCTCGCACAGCCGGCGCCTGGTGAGGCGGGGCGGGGGCCGGCGCCACGCGCTTTCCTCGGGACGGCCGATGTGAGCGTGCGCGTGCACGGCCTGATCGAGGAGCTGCATGAGCGCGGCCTGCTGGGACGGCTGGCCCTGTCCGTGCACGATGTCGGCGAAACGGACCGGCGGGTGGACAAGGCTGCGCTGCCCTTGTACCTGGGCGCGGCCTGGCCCGAGAAAGCGCAGGGCGAGGCCGCGCAGGAGCATGGCCTGCTGGAGCAGAGGCTGCAGGTCCAGGACCGGATATGGCGGCTGCAGTTCATACCACGCGCCTCGGCACTGACCCTGGCCGAACGCGCCCAGCCCCTGCTGCTGCTGGCGCTGTGCCTGCTGGTGTCGGGCGTGCTGGCGGCGCTGGTCCATGCCTGGTGGCGGCGGCGCCATTCGGGCTGGGCCCAGCTGAGGGCCTCGTCGCGCTCCATGCGTGAAAGCGATGCGCGCATCCAGGCGCTGTTCGAGCAGGCGGCCGTGGGCGTGGTGCAGGTGGAGGCGGCCAGCGGCGCCATGCTGCATGTGAACCGCCGCTGCTGCGAGATCACCGGCTATGACGCCCAGGAACTGCGCCAGCGCCATGTGCTCACTTTGCTGCACAGCGATCAGCACGAGGCCGATCTGGAGCGGCTGCGCAGCATGGCCCTGGGGGAGTGCCGCCAGTTGCAGGTCGAGCGCCAGCTGCGCCACAAGGATGGCCGCCTGGTCTGGGTCGAGATCCACGTGTCGGCGCTGGGGCGCGGCCAGTCCATGCGGCTGCTGGCCCTGGTGCAGGACATCAGCGCGCGCCGCCGCCTTCAGCAGATCCAGCGCGATGGCTCGCGCCACTTGCGCCGCGTCATCCAGCGCCTGCCGCTGGGCCTGGCCATGCTGCAGGGCGACGGGCAGTTTGCCTATTGGAACGAAGAGTTCCTGCGCCTGGCCGGCTGGGGCGTCGTGCCCGGCATGGACGGAGACGGGTGGTGGCGCAGCATGTGCTCGGACGAGCCGCGGCGCCAGCGCATGCAGCGCCGTTTCGAGGCGGCACAGGCGCGCGCCCGCGTGACGCAGGACCGGCAGGCCGCTGGCGGCGATGCGGCGGCCGGCGCAATCAACCCCGAGGAATACATGCTGACCGGTGCCGATGGCAGGAGCCGCGCCGTCGCCCTGGGCGGGCTGCTGCTGGACGAGGGCTGCCTGCTGATCCTGCAGGACCAGAGCGAGCGCAAGATGGCCGAAGAGGAGATCCGCCGGCTGGCCTTCTACGATGCGCTCACGGGCCTGCCCAACCGGCGCCTTCTGATGGACCGCCTGCAGCAGGCGCTGGCCGCAGGCCGCAGGCGTGGGCGCTGCGGTGCGGTGCTGCTGCTCGACGTCGACAACTTCAAGGGCTTCAACGACGCGCTGGGGCTGGAGCGCGGCGACGCGCTGCTGCGCCTGATCGCCGAGCGCCTGCTGCAGTCTTTCGGGCGCGAGGCGACGATCGCGCGCCACAGCGGCGACGACTTCGTGGTGCTGCTCGAAGACCTGGGCAGCGACTCCATGCAGGCGGCCTCCCACCTGGAGGGCGAGGTCCACAGCCTGCGCACCCTGCTGCGGCAGCCCCTGTCCGTGGGTGGCCAGCCATGCCACATCACCCTGAGCGTGGGCGTGAGCCTGTTCAGCGACCAGGAGCTGACGGCGGACGAGGTGCTGCGCCGCGCCGAGATGGCCATGTACCAGGCCAAGGGCATGGGCCGCAACACCCTGCAGTTCTACGATCCCCAGTTGCAGGCCGTGCTGCGCTCGCGCACTTCCATGGAGCAGGAAATGCGCGCCGGACTGTCCCAGTCCCAGTTCGCCCTGTACTACCAGCCCCAGGTCTCGCACGGGCGCATCGTCGGCGCCGAAGGGCTGCTGCGCTGGAACCTCCGCGCGAAGGCTTTATTCCGCCCTCGGTCTTCGTGGCGCTGGCCGAGGAGACGGGGCTGATCCTGCAGCTGGGCGAATGGGTGCTGGATGCAGCCTGCCGCCAGCTGGCGGCCTGGGCCGCGCAGCCCGAGATGGCGGCGCTGGTGCTGGCGGTCAACGTCAGCCCGCGCCAGTTCCATCAGGCGCAGTTCGTGCAGCAGGTGCTGCAGGCGCTGGAGCGCCATGGCGCGGCCCCGCGGCTGCTCAAGCTGGAGCTGACCGAAAGCCTGCTGCTGGCCGATGTGGATGACACGGCGGCCAAGATGGCCGAGCTCAAGGCCCACGGCGTGGGCTTCTCGCTGGATGACTTCGGCACCGGGTACTCGTCGCTGGCCTACCTCAAGCGCCTGCCGCTGGACCAGCTCAAGATCGACCGCAGCTTTGTGCGCGACGTGCTCAGCGACCCGAACGACGCAGTCATCGCGCGCACCATCGTGGCGCTGGGCACCAGCCTGGGTTTGCAGGTCATCGCCGAAGGCGTGGAGACCGAAGCCCAGCGCCAGTTCCTGGAGGCCCAGCAGTGCCACGCCTGGCAGGGCTATCTGCTGAGCCCGCCCGTGCCCGTGGAGCGTTTCGAGGCGCTGGTGCATCTGGATGCGCTCCCGTCGCGGCAGCTGCAGCCGCCTGCGTTGAGTCCTTCGCGCTCCCAGGCGCCGCAGCGCGCCCTGGCGGGCGGCGGCTGACAGGCGCCGGGCCGGCCGCCGCAGGCCCGCCGTTGCACCGCGGTGCGCCGCAGCGCGCCAGCGCGCGAAATGCGAAATACGCCTGCGTGCGGTGCCAGGGCCGGCCCCGGGCATTCCCGAACGGGGGGCATCGCGCGGTATCATCGGCGGTCGCCCATCCACCCGCCTTTTGCCGGCCTCGCCGCCGTCCGCTTCCTACCGCACCGTGCGCCTGAATTCCATCAAGCTCTCCGGCTTCAAGTCCTTTGCCGAGCCCACCAACTTCATGCTGCCAGGCCAGATGGTGGGCGTGGTCGGGCCCAATGGCTGCGGCAAGTCCAACATCATGGATGCGGTGCGCTGGGTGCTCGGCGAAAGCAAGGCCAGCGAGCTGCGCGGCGAGTCCATGCAGGACGTGATCTTCAACGGCACCACCCATCGCAAGCCGGCCAGCCGTGCCAGCGTGGAGCTGACTTTCGACAACAGCGACCACCGCGCCGGCGGCCAGTGGGGCCAGTTCGGCGAAATCGCCGTCAAGCGCGTGCTCACGCGCGAAGGCAACAGCAGCTACTTCATCAACAACCAGCCCGTGCGCCGCCGCGACGTGCAGGACGTGTTCCTGGGCACGGGGCTGGGGCCGCGCGCCTACGCCATCATCGGCCAGGGCACGATCAGCCGCATCATCGAATCCCGGCCCGAGGAACTGCGCCTGTTCCTCGAAGAGGCTGCCGGCGTCTCCAAGTACAAGGAGCGCCGCCGCGAGACCGAGAACCGCCTGTCCGCCACCACCGAGAACCTCACGCGTGTCGAAGACATCCTGCGCGAGCTCAACAACAACCTCGACCGCCTGGAAAAGCAGGCCGAGGTGGCCGCCAGGTACAACGCGCTGCACTCCCAGGCCACGCTTAAGCAGCACCAGCTGTGGTTCCTCAAGCGCGCCGAAGCCGAGGCCGAGCAGGACCGTGTCCGCATCGAGGGCCTGCAGGCCGTCAATGAGCTGGAAGCCAGCATGGCGGACATCCGCAACAACGAAAGCGGGCTGGAGACGCTGCGCCAGGCCCACTACGAGGCCGGCGACCAGGTCAACCAGGCCCAGGCCCGGCTCTACGAATCCACGGCCGAAGTGGGCAAGCTCGAAGCCGAGATCCGCTACGTGGTCGAAGGCCGCCAGCGCGTGCAGCTGCGGCTGCAGCAGCTGTCCGAGCAGGTGCTGTTGTGGAACAGCCGCCGCGAAGAGGCCGAGGGCGAGATCGAAAACCTCGAAGGCGCCGGCATGGACGCCGAGGAGCAGGCCGAGATGCTGGCCGCGCAGGTGGAGGAGCAGTCCATGCGCCTGCCCGACCTGGAGGAGGCCTTGCGCTCTGCCCAGAAGGCCGATGCCGACCAGCGCGCCAGCGTGGTGCAGGTGCAGCAGCAGATCCAGGTGCTGGCGGCCGAGCAGCGCAGCCTGGATGAGCAGCGCCGCCAGTTCGAGAGCCGGCACGAACGCCTGCGCGCCGACCGCAGCGCGCTGGCCGCGCCCGACGAGGCGCGCCTGGCCAACCTGCAGGCACAGCTGGCCGAGGCCCGGGAAATGGCCGAGATGGCCGATGCCGTGCTCAACGAGCTGCAGGAATCCGTGCCCCAGCTCGACGATGATCGCCGCGCACGCCAGCAGTCCGTCAACCAGGAAACGGCACGCCATGCCGACCTGTCCGCGCGCCTGGAGGCGCTCAAGGCGCTGCAGGAAAAGGTCAAGACCGATGGCAAGCTCCAGCCCTGGCTGGCCCGGCATGGCCTGGACGGGCTGCAGGGCCTGTGGACGCGCATCGGCATCGAGCCCGGCTGGGAAAACGCCCTGGAGGCGGCGCTGCGCGAGCGCCTGGGGGCCCTGGAAGTCGGGCGGCTCGACATGGTGCGGGGCTTTCTCGGCACCGCAGGGCAGGACGCGCCGCCTGCGCGGCTGGCCTTCTTCAGCCCGCCGCTGGCCGCGGTGCCCCAGGCGGCGGGCCGCTGGCCGCAGCTGGCCGAGCTGCTGCGCGTCAACGACGCCGGCCTGCGCGCCGTGCTCGCCGGCTGGCTGCAGGGCTGCCATACCGCGCCTACGCTGGACGAGGCGCTGGCGCGCCGCAGCGAACTGCAGCCCGGCGAAACCGTCTACGTGCCCACGGGCCATGCGGTAAGCAGCCACAGCGTGAGCTTCTATGCCCAGGACTCGGAGCAGTCGGGCATGCTGGCGCGCGCGCAGGAGATCGAGCACCTCGAAAAGGAAGTGCGCGCCCAGGCGCTGATCGCCGACGAGTCGCGCGCGGCGCTGGTGCGCGCCGAAGGCGCCTATGCCGATGCATCGCAGCGCCTGGTGGCCGCGCGGCGCGAGGCCAGCGAGGCGCAGAGCCGGGCGCACGAACTGCAGGTCGAGACGCTGCGCCTGTCCCAGCTGGCCGAACAGGCGCGGGCGCGGCATGCGCAGATCGGCGCCGACCTGTCCGAGGTCGAGGCCCTGCTATCCGACATCGAGGAGCGCCGCGCCGCCGCCGAGGCCCGGTTCGAAGAGCTGGACATGCAACTGGCCGACAGCCAGGAGCGCCATGCCCAGCTCGGCGACAAGGTGCTCGAATGCGAGCGCCGCCTGAACGAGTCGCGCGAGCAGCTGCGCACGCTGGAGCGCCAGGCCCAGGAGGCCACGTTCTCGCGGCGCAGCCTGGAGGCGCGCCGTGGCGAACTGAGCCGCACCATAGAGACCGCCAGCCAGCAGGCGCGGTCACTGGCCGACGAGCAGCAGCGCGCGCAGGACGAGCTGGCGCGGCTCAGCGACGCGGCCGCCCAGGGCGGGCTGCAGGAGGCGCTGGACCAGAAAATGCAGCGCGAGCAGGAGGTGGCCCTGCGGCGCAGCGAATATGACGACCTGACCAACAAGCTGCGCGCCAGCGACGAGCGCCGCCAGCAGCTGGAAAAGGCGCTTGATCCGCTGCGCCAGCGCATCACCGAATTCCAGCTCAAGGAACAGGCTGCGCGCCTGGGGCTGGAGCAGTACTCCAACCTGTTGCAGGAGGCCGGCGCCGACCTGGCCGCCATTGCGCAGTCGATCGTCGAAGGCAATGTGCGCATGCATGGCATGCAGGGCGAGATCGACCGCCTGCACCGTGAGATCGCGGCGCTGGGCGCCGTCAACCTGGCCGCGCTCGACGAGCTCAAGCTGGCGCGCGAGCGCAAGACCTTCCTCGACGCGCAGACCGAAGACCTGACCCAGGCCATGAATACGCTGGAGGATGCGATCCGCAAGATCGACGCCGAAACGCGCGAACTGCTGTCGGGCACCTTCGAGGTCGTGAACCGGCATTTCGGGCGCATGTTCCCCGAGCTGTTCGGCGGCGGGCAGGCCCGCCTCATCATCACGGGCGACGAAATCCTGGACTCGGGCGTGCAGGTGATGGCCCAGCCGCCCGGCAAGAAGAACCAGACCATCCACCTGCTGTCCGGTGGTGAGAAGGCGCTGACCGCCATTGCCCTGGTGTTCGCCATCTTCCAGCTCAACCCGGCGCCTTTCTGCCTGCTCGACGAGGTCGATGCGCCGCTGGACGATGCCAACACCGAGCGCTATGCCAAACTGGTTGCCAGCATGAGCAAGATCACGCAGTTCCTGTTCATCAGCCACAACAAGATCGCCATGGAAATGGCGGGACAGCTGATCGGCGTGACCATGCAGGAGCAGGGTGTCTCGCGCATCGTGGCCGTGGACATGGAGTCCGCGCTGTCCATGGCTGAGCTATCCTGATCATGTCCGCAACCTTTCGAACCCATTCACTGGAACGACACTTCTTTCCATGAGTAACCTGTATATCAGTCTGGCCATCCTGGGCTTGGTGGTGCTGGCCCTGATTGCTGCCTACAACAGCTGGACCGTGCGCCGCAACGCCCCCAAGCGCGCCGAGCCCGCCGATGAAGCCCTGCGCGATCCCTCGCGCCACGAGCCCGGCATGGACACCGTGGGCCATGGCCCGGATCTGACGCACAGCCTGCGCGAGCCGGTGCTGGGCGATTTCGGGGCGGCCGTGCCCGGGCAGGGCGCGGCATCCGCAGACCGGTTTGCAGTAACCGATGCCGAGCTGGCCCATCTGGTGCTGCAGGAGGAGCAGCAGCGCCAGGCGCAGGCGGCATCGGCCGCCCAGGCCGCCAAGGCGGCGCAGGCGCTGCAGGCCGCCGAAGAGAATGCGGCAGCGGCCATGCCTGTGCCGCCGTCTCCCGCCGAGCCTTCCCTGGACGATTCCGCGCTGACCAGCGCCGCAGCAAGCCGCCCCGGCCTTGACGCCCTGATCGACGCCATTGCGCCCGTGCAGGTCGGCCAGGCCGTGCCCGGCGAACTGGCACTGCAGGCGCAACCGGCCACGCGCCGCGCAGGCAACAAGCCCTTCGCCATCGAAGGCATGAACCAGTCCACGCGGCAGTGGGAGCCGCTGCAGCCAGGCCAGCGCTACCTGGGCTTTCAGGCCGGCGTGCAACTGGCCAACCGCACGGGTGCGCTCAACGAGATCGAGTTCTCGGAGTTCGTCGCCAAGGTCCAGCGCTTTGCCGATGCCCTGGGCGCCACGCCCGACCTGCCCGACATGCTGCACGAGGTGGCCCGTGCGCGCGAACTCGACCAGTTCGCCAGCGAGCACGATGCCCAGCTGAGCTTCATGCTGCGCGCGCGCCAGGCATCCTGGAGCGCGGGCTATGTGCAGCAGAACGCATCGCGCCAGGGCTTCCTGCCGGGCTCCATGCCCGGCCGCATGGCCCTGCCGTCGCCCACGCCCGGCATGCCGCCCGTGCTGGTGCTCAACTACGACCCGCAGGCCGCCATGGCCGACGACCTCGACACCTCGGTGGTGCGCGAATTCCTGCTGAGCCTGGATGTGCCCCAGGTCCCGCGCGGCGAGCAGCCCTTCGCGCAGCTGCGCCAGGTCGCCGAGCGCCTGTGCCAGACCATGGACGGCGTGCTGTGCGACCAGAACGGCTACCTGCTGCCGGCCATGGCCCTGGACCCCATCCAGAACGACCTGGAGCAACTCTACGACAAGCTCGACAGCCGCGAACTCTCGGCAGGCTCCATGCTTGCGCGGCGGCTGTTCAGCTGATGCCGCAGGGCCCTTCGCCCCGACGCCGAACCACCGGCCTTCCCCCATGACCGATACCCTTGACCTCTTCTCCGGCGCGCCTGCCGCGCCGGAGTCCCCGGCCACGCCCGAAAAGGCGCGTGCCAAGGTGCTGGCGCTGCGTGCCCAGCTCAACCAGTGGGCGCATGAATACTATGTGCTCGATGCGCCCACCGTGCCCGATGGCGAATACGACCGGGTCTTCCAGCAGCTGCAGGCGCTGGAGGGCGCCTATCCCGACCTGGTCACGCCCGACTCGCCCACCCAGCGTGTGATCGGCGCGGTGCTGGAGGGCCTCGTGCCGGTGCGCCATGCCGTGCCCATGCTCAGCATCCGCACCGAGACCGACAACGAGGCGACGGGCGCCGAAGCCTTCGACGCGCGCATCCGCAAGGAGCTGGAGCTGGCGCAGGACGCGCCGCCGGTGGAGTATGTGGCCGAGCCCAAGTTCGACGGCCTGGCCATGAACCTGCGCTACGAAAACGGACGCCTGGTGCAGGCCACCACGCGTGGCGACGGCGAGATCGGCGAGGACGTGACCCACAACATCCGCACCATCCGCCGCATTCCGCTGTCCCTGCCCGAGGGCAAGGGCGTACCCCCGGTGCTGGAGGTGCGTGGCGAGGTCTACATGGGCCGCGCCGACTTCGTCAAGCTCAACGAGCGCCAGCAGGCGGTGGGCGGCAAGACCTTTGCCAACCCGCGCAATGCGGCGGCGGGTTCGGTGCGGCAGCTGGACTCGGGCATCGCGGCCCAGCGGCCGCTGTCCTTCTTCGCCTACGGCCTGGGCGAGATCACGCCGCCCGCGCAGGGCGGACCGGGCTTTGGCACCCACTACGCCATGCTGCAGGCGCTGCGCGACTGGGGCTTTCCGGTGGCGCCGCAGGTCTGCATCGCGCGCGGCGCCGCCGAATTGGTGGCTTTCCACCAGCGCATGGGGCAGGAGCGTGCGACGCTGCCCTACGAGATCGATGGCGTCGTCTACAAGGTCAACAGCCTGGCCCAGCAGCGCCAGCTGGGCTTTGTCTCGCGCGAGCCGCGCTGGGCCGTGGCCCACAAATACCCGGCCGAGGAAATGCCCACGCGCATGGAGGGCATCGACGTGCAGGTCGGCCGCACGGGCAAGCTCACGCCCGTGGCGCGTCTGGCGCCGGTGGCCGTGGGCGGCGTCGTGGTCACCAACGCCACGCTGCACAACCTGTTCGAGATCCGCAAGAAGCGCGTGCGCACGGGCGATACCGTGGTCGTTCGCCGTGCGGGCGACGTGATCCCCGAGGTCGTGGGCCGCGTGCCCGGCGGGCGGCCGGCCTATGTGCCCAACTTCCGCATGCCTGCCCAGTGCCCCATTTGCGGCAGCGCGGTGGAGCGTCCCAAGGGCGAGGCCAACCACCGCTGCACGGGCGGCCTGTTCTGTCCGGCGCAGCGCAAGGAGGCCATGCTGCACTTCGCCGCGCGGCGTGCCATGGACATCGAGGGCCTGGGCGGCAAGCTGGTGGACCAGCTGGTCGATGGCCACGTGGTGCGCACGCTGCCCGACCTTTACCGCCTGGGCCTGGTGGCGCTGGCGTCGCTGGACCGCATGGCCGAGAAATCCGCGCAGAACCTGCTGGATGCGCTGGAGAAATCCAAGAAGACCACGTTGGCACGCTTTCTGTTCGGCCTGGGCATACGCCAGGTGGGCGAGTCCACGGCCAGGGACCTGGCGCGCCATTTCGGCCGGCTCGACGCCATCATGGATGCCAGCGTGGAGCAGTTGCTGCAGGTGCGCGACGTCGGCCCCATCGTGGCGGAGAGCATCCACACCTTCTTCGCCCAGCCCCACAACCGCGAGGTGGTGGAGCAGTTGCGCGCCTGTGGCGTGCAATGGGAAGAGGGCGCGGCGCGCGAGCCGGCGGCGCAGCCGCTGGCCGGCCTGACCGTGGTGCTCACGGGCACGCTGCCCACGCTGGGCCGCGACCAGGCCAAGGAGATGCTGGAGGCCGCCGGCGCCAAGGTCTCGGGCTCGGTCAGCAAGAAGACCAGCTATGTGGTGGCCGGTGCCGAGGCGGGCAGCAAGCTGGCCAAGGCGCAGGAGCTGGGCGTGCGCGTGCTCGATGAGGCGGGCCTCATGGCGCTGCTGGCCGGAGAGGCCGTCTGATGGCGCTCAAGCCGCGCAAACCTGTCGTGGGCCTGGCCCTGGGCAGCGGTTCGGCGCGCGGCTGGGCGCATTTCGGCGTGCTGCGCGCGCTGGAGGATGCGGGCCTGAGGCCCGACATCGTCTGCGGCTCGTCCATCGGCGCGCTGGTGGGCGCCTCCTATGCCGCGGGCGAGATGCCGCGCTTCGAGGAATGGGTGCTGGGGCTGGGCATGCGCAAGGTCTTCGGCTTCATGGACTTCAACATCTCGGGCGGCATGCTCAAGGGCGAGAAGCTGATCTCGTTCTGGCGCGAGCATTTCGTGGACTCGGCCATCGAGGATCTGCAGATGCCTTTCGGCGCCGTGGCCACGGACCTGCACTCTGGCGCCGAGGTCTGGCTGCGCAAAGGCTCGATCGCCGATGCCGTGCGCGCCTCCATCGCGCTGCCGGGCCTGTTCACGCCCGTGCAGCGCGACGGCCGGCTGCTGGTCGATGGCGGCATCGTCAATCCCGTGCCCGCCTCGCTGGCGCGCGCCATGGGGGCCGACATCGTGATCGCCGTCGACCTCAATGCCGACATCATGCGCCGCCACATGCAGCCGTTGACACCGGCCGCGGCCATGGCCGCTGCGCCGCCGCTGCAGGAGGCGCCGCCCGGCGTGGAGCAGGGCATGGAGCCGCAAGCCCTGTCGGCCCAGGCCAGTGCCGTCGCCGGCAAGGACTGGATGCGGCGGCTGCAGCGCGGCGTGGCGGGCTGGATGCCGGGCCACCGGCGCGAGGAGCCCGGCGACGATGCGCCGCCGCCGCGCCCGCCTTCGCTGCTGGACGTGGTCATGACCAGTGTCAACATCATGCAGATGCGCATCACGCGCAGCCGCATGGCGGGCGACCCGCCCGAGCTGGTGATCGCGCCGCGCCTGTCGCACCTGGGCCTGCTGGATTTCCACCGCGGCCGGGAGGCCATCGACGAGGGCTACGAGGCGGCGCAGGCCGCCTTGCCGGGGCTGCGCCACTGGGGCCTTTGACGCCTTTGGCGCCCGCGCGCCCGGTCAGGCGGCCTCGCGCTGCGGCCGGCGTGCCAGGTCGGCGTTCGCCGCCGCAGCGCCTGCCGGCTGCAGCCGCCGCATCAGGGCTGCCGGGTCCAGGCATTGCATCAGCGGCAGGTCCGAGTCGGCATGCACCAGTTCATGCACCAGCGGCGCGGCGCCGGCGCCTTGCCCCATGGCTTGAAGGGGCGCTTTCACGAGTGTGCTGGCCGGCAGGCGGTGCACGCCCTGCAGCGCGCTGACCAGCAGGCCCACGCGCAGTCCGGCGTGCCGGACCACGATGACCTGCGATTGCTCGGTCACCCCACCGGGGCGGCCCTGCAGCAGCGCCGCCAGGTCGAACACCCAGACATAGCCGCTGACGCTGCCCTGGCTGCGCCGTGCCAGCGCGCCCACGCAAAACGGCAGCCGTCCGGCGGCCACTGGCGCGATGGCGCTGGCCGGCAGGGCTTCGCAGACGTCGGCGGCGCGCAGTGCCATGAGGCTGGCTCCCACGTAAAAGCTTGCCAGCTCCACGGGCCGTGTGGCGCCAGGCTGCGGCGCCGGAGACGGCGCGGCCTGGCGCGCCGTCTCCAGCAGGGCGGCACATTGCAGGCGCAGCGCACGCTGGCGCGCGTCGGCATGCACGGGGCCGAGCCGCTGCACGGTCAGGCTGACCAGGCCGGCCAGCGCGCCGCCGTCGGCGCCACGCTCCAGCCGGAACTCGCGGTAGCCGCGCCCCGCGGCCATGCCGACAAGGCAGTAGTGGCCCTCGATTTCCTCGATGCTGCTGCGCACCTCGCCATCGGCCAGCGTGTCCAGCCCGGCCACGCCGTCGATGCGGCTGCCCGGCGCATGCCCGCCGTGGCTGGCGGCGACGATATGCCCGTCGCGCGCCACGTAGAACGCCTGGATGGGCAGCTGGGGCAGTCCGCCGGCCTCCTGGTCGCTGGCGGGCCGGTCGGGAGCGGCGGCCTGCAGCATGGCCTGCAGCTCACGCTGCGTGTGGAACAGCAAGGCAATCCCGCCGATGACGGGGCCGGGCTCGTGGCCTGGCGTGCCCGCGCGCAGTGCCGCATGGTAGACATGCACGGGCAGGCCGCCGTCGTCGAGCTGCTGCACGTGGTAGGCCTGGGCATCGGGCAGGGCAAAGGTCGATCGCAGGGCGCCGGCATCGATGCGCGCGCCCGTCGCCAGCGGCAGGCCGTCCGCCTCTGCGTGGCTGCACGCCAGCACCAGCCCCTGGGCGTCGTACAGCGCGATGCGCGCGTAGACCGTGTACAGCGCGTTGAGCTGCTCCAGCAATTGCCGTGCGCCGTCCTGGGCCTGTACCGACAAGGCCAGGCATTGCGTGCCGTCCTGCAGAACCTGGCGCAGGCCGGGCGCCAGGGCCCACCACCGGCAGTCGTTGGCGCGTTCGTAGAGGTTGCGCTCCAGCAGATCCATGAGCAGGCGGTTGAGCGTCACATGCTCCTGCAGCCGGGTGGACAGCGCCGTCTCGTGCAGCCCGTGGATGGCACGCGTGAAGACTGCATGCGTGAGATCGCCGGTCTCGCCCATCTGCTCCAGCACGGCCTGCAGCGGGTCGTGCGCAGCCTGGTGCTGGGCCGGCGCGCCCGGTGCCTGGCTGGCGGCCAGCACCTGTCCGTTCCACACCACGCGGCGGATGTCGTCTGCGGCGCACGCCATGGCATGCAAGGGCGGGCAAAAGCCCTTGGCCCGGGCCATCAATCCCTCGGAGATGACGGGGTCCAGCGCCTGAAGGGCCTGCGGCCTGTGCTGGCCGGTGAAGGCCAGCTCCAGCGCCACCATGACCTGCGCTTGCCAGCCCTCGGGACCCGCATAGCCCTGGTAGGGCAGGGCGCGCACCGTGCGCACCAGATAGGTGCGTCCTGCATGGATCACGGGCACGGCGGCATCTTCATGGTGCATGGGCACGCGGCTGCCCGGCGCGATCCAGCAGGCATCGCTGCTGGCGATGACGCGGCCGCCCGCGTCGAGCAGCAGCCCTACCTGCCTGCCGGAGTCCGTATTCTCCGAGGCGAAAATGGCCTGCATCTCGGCTGCGAAATCGAAGCTCAGGCACAGCACGCCGAGCACTGCCTTGGTGCGCGGGTGCAGCAGGCGCTGGGCGTACAGCAGCCGGTCCGCGCCAGGCAGGATGCAACTGGCGCCGAAATGGCTGACATGGCCTGCCTGCTGCAGGGCCTGCCGGAACCAGGGCTCGTCGCCGCAGGCGGGCGGCAGGCGGCGCTCCTGCGTGCAGGCGCAGACGCCGCCCTGCGCATCCAGCAGCAGGATCTCGTCATAGACCGTGTACTTGGCGCGGTAGGCCTGCAGGTGCGCCTGCAGCGGCGCTTTCCAGGCCGGCAGGCCTTGCGGCCTGTCCGTTGCCGGGCCGTCGTCCAGCTCGGCCATGGCTTCGCACAGCACGGTGTCGGCTGCGAGGAAGCCGACATCGGCGGTGCGTTCGTAGAGGCTGCGCACCAGCAGGTCGATGGCATGCGCGGACTGCATGCCCAGCTGTGCCATGGCCTCCTGGGCGGACTGGGCCAGCTGCGATTGCAGCAGGCCTTGCTCCAGTTGCTCCAGTCCCTGGCGGGTGTCGGTCAGCATGGACAACAGGGCCTGGCCCTGCGGCGAAGCCTGCATGCGGGCAGAAGCCTCGATGAGCCGCCACATCAGCCGGATCTCGCGCAGATCGGCGGCATTGCGGTTGAGGTCGCGCAGGTGGGGAAGAATCAGTTCGCTCGGCAGGAAGGCTGTGGCCATGGTGCTCTCCGCAGTCGGTATCGGTTTCGGTCAAACCCGCTTTCCCTTCGCTGCGGGAAAGCCCTGTGCTCAGAGCAAGAAAAAGGCCAGTTTGTGACTGAATGTGTCAACCCGGGGAATCTTCGATGACACCGTGCCCGCCGTCCGCCATGCGGCCGCGCCGTGCAGCCGGCTTGTGCGCCCGGGGGCGCACGCTACAGGCTCAGGTCGATGCTGTGCACGCGGTGCGCGTCGAGCCGTCCGGCCGCGCGGTCCTCGAAAAAGCGCTCCAGCGTCACGCGCACGGTGCGAAAGGCCAGCTCTTCCCAGGGAATCTCGTGCTCCGCGAACAGCCGCGCCTCCATGGTCTCGGGGCCCGGATAGCAGTGCGCGCTGCGCAGGCGGGCACGGTAGAACAGATGGACCTGGCTGACCTTGGGCACGTCGACGATGGAAAACAGCGGCCCCATCTCGATGTCGGCGCCTGCCTCCTCATCGGTCTCGCGCTGCGCGCCGCGCGCCGTGCTTTCGCCCAGTTCCATGAAGCCCGCAGGCAGGGTCCACAGGCCCAGGCGCGGCTCGATGTTGCGCTTGCACAGCAGCACGCGGCCGTCGTCCATGACCGGAATCGTTCCGACCACGTTGAGCGGGTTCTCGTAGTGGATGGTGTGGCATTGCGGGCATACGGCACGCTCGCGCGTGTCGCCATCGTCGGGAATGCGGTAGACGACGGCCGTGCCGCAGGCTCGGCAGTGCTTGATGGGGCTGCGGAAAATCATGCCTGCATCATAGAAGTGAGGCGGCTGCCGCGCAGGCGCAAGCTGCGGGCGGACGCGGTAGGGTGGAAAAAGGCCGCCGAAGGCAGGCTTTGGCGGCCGGCAGGCAGGGCGGGTCGTGGGCGGCCCTGCTCAGACGATCTGCACGCGCAGCGGGCTCAGTCCCTGGACACTGCCTTCCAGCACGTCGCCGCGCACGACGGCGGCCACGCCCTCGGGCGTGCCCGTCATGATCAGGTCGCCTGGCTGCAGCTCCCAGGCGGCCGACAGGTGCTCGATGGTTTCGGCAATGTTCCAGATCAGCTTGCCGATGTCGCTGTGCTGGCGGACCGCGCCGTTGACCTGCAGCGAGATCGCAGCCTTGGCAATGTCGCCGGCTTCGGCGGCGGGCGTGATCGGCCCGATGGGCGCGGCATGCTCGAAAGCCTTGCCGATGCACCAGGGGCGGCCCTGCTTCTTCATGTCGTTTTGCAGGTCGCGGCGCGTCATGTCCAGGCCCACGGCGTAGCCCCAGATGTACTGCGCCGCGTCGGCCGCCTTGATGTTCTTGCCGGCCTTGCCGATGGCCACGACCAGCTCGATCTCGTGGTGCAGGTTCGACGTCAGCGTGGGGTAGGGCATGGAGCCGGTGGCGCCGGCCTCGACCGGCACGATGGCATCGGCCGGCTTCAGGAAGAAAAAGGGCGGCTCGCGTCCGGTGAAGCCCATTTCCTTGGCGTGTTCTTCGTAGTTGCGGCCCACGCAGTAGATGCGGTGCACGGGAAAGCGCTCGGCGCGGCCCAGGACGGGGACGCTGGCCACGGCGGGCGGGGTGAAAACGTAGCTCATGTCGGTATTCCTCTGGCGCCTTGTCTCGTGGGCGCCGCCGCAAGTGTGCCATGCATCGCGGCGCCCGCGCGGTATGCTTTGCGGTCTATGAAGCTCCACACCTACTTCCGCTCGTCGGCCTCTTACCGCGTGCGCATCGCGCTGCAGCTCAAGGGCCTGGACTATGAATCCGTTCCCGTGCACCTGCTTCGCGGCGACCACAAGGCGCCTGCCTATGCCGAGCATGTCGGCGACGCGCTGGTGCCGGCGCTGCAGACCGAGGAAGGCCACTGGCTGACCCAGTCCATGGCCATCATCGAATATCTCGATGAGACCCATGCCGAAATACCATTGCTGCCGCGCGATGCGCTGGGCCGCGCGCATGTGCGCGCACTGGCCCAGATGGTGGCCTGCGAGATCCATCCGCTGAACAATCTGCGCGTGCTCAAGTACCTGGTGCGCAACCTCGGCGTCTCCGACGAAGCCAAGAGCGCCTGGTACGTGCACTGGGTCCGCTCGGGCCTGGAAGCCATGGAGCGCCAGTTGCAGTTGCTGGCCGCCGAGCGCGAAGCCGCCGGCCTGCCGCCTTCGCTGTTTTGCTGGGGTGAAACGCCCACCCTGGCCGACTGCTGCCTGGTGCCGCAGGTCTTCAACGGCCGCCGCTTCAACGTGGGCCTGGACGGCCTGACGCGCCTGGCTGCCATCGTCGAGCGCTGCGAGGCGCTGCCGGCCTTCCAGAAGGCCCATCCCTCGGCCTGCCCCGACGCCGAATGAGCACGGGCTGGCCCGATTCCTGGCTGGTGCCCGACTGGCCCGCGCCGCCCGGCGTGCATGCGCTGTGCACGTCGCGCGACGGCGGCGTCAGCGCCGCGCCCTGGTCCAGCCTCAACCTCGGCGACCATGTGGGAGACGATGCGGCGGCCGTGGCGGCCAATCGCGCGCGCCTGGGCCAGGCGCTGCGCGAACGCAGCCCCGGGGCCTGCGCGGTGTTCCTGCAGCAGGTCCATGGCGTCGATGTGCTGACGCTGCAAGCCGGCAGCCTCCCGGGCCAGGCCTTCGACGCCTGCGTCACCAGTGCGCCGGGCGTGGCCTGCACCATCATGGTGGCCGACTGCCTGCCCGTCTTGCTGGCACACCGCAGCGGCGCCGTGGTCGGCGCGGCCCATGCGGGCTGGCGCGGCCTGGCAGGCATGCCGCCGGGGCATGCCAGGCCCTTGCCGGGCGGCGTGCTGGAGACGCTGTTCGCGCGCTTTGCAGCGCAGGTCCGCGCCTGCACGCCGCAGGCCGGCACCGATGCCGGCGTGGCGCGGCAGACGCTGGCCTGGCTGGGCCCTTGTATCGGCCCCGATGCCTTCGAGGTCGGTGCCGAGGTGCGCGAGGCCTTCGTGTCCCGGGATTGCGGGGCGGCTGCGCACTTCAGGCCAGCTGCCCGGCCCGGCAAGTACCTGGCCGATCTCGCCGGGCTTGCGCGACAGCGGCTGGCTGCGCTGGGAATCACGGCGATCCATGGCAATGACGGCGGCAAGGCCTGGTGCACGGTGCGCAATGCGTCAAGGTTCTTTTCGCACCGCCGGGACGCCGCCCTGCTGGGCTCCAGCGGCCGTTTCGCCGCCTGCATCTGGCGCGGCTGAGTGCCGGGCCGGATCGCCTGCGGCCAGTTCGCGCCCGGCCAGCTCGCGCCGGGCACGCAGCCGCCGCTTGCGGGCCGGCGTGCCCATGATGTAGATCACGATCGACAGCGGCAGCAGCCCGTAGAGTGCAAAAGTGATCACGGCGCCGAGTATGCTGCCCGTGGGGCTGGCGGCTTCGGCCAGCGCCATCATCAGCGTGACATACACCCAGGCAATAACGACGAGATACATGATGGGAAGGGAAAAACGAAGAAGACGCGGGTTTTCGTGGAGGTCTGTGCCGGGCAATGCGTGTCTTGCCTGGGTGACAATCGAAACGGATGCCGCGCGAGCCATAGGCTATGGCGCACGGCATCCGCGAACAAGGATGCAGCATGAATTTTGACCCACTCGCTGGCCTGACGAGCCAACCCATCCAGCAATTCTGGAACGAGCAATGGAGCCGCACGCTGCAATCGCTGCAGCAGATGGGACCGCCGGGAATGAACGGTGGCGCCGCGCCCGCCCAGGCATGGAAGGCCGCCACTGCGGAGCCGGGCGCCCTGCCCGTGGATGCCGAAAAGCTCGTGCAGCTGCAGCAGTCCTACCTGGAAGGCGCCAAGGCCTTGTGCGAGCCCGGCGGTGCGCAGGCGCTGCTGGCCAAGGACAAGCGCTTCAATGCCGAGTCGTGGACCGGCAACCCCGTGGCTGCGGCGACGGCGGCCACCTATCTGCTCAACAGCCGCATGCTCATGGGCCTGGCCGATGCCGTGCAGGGTGACGAAAAGACACGCACCCGCGTGCGCTTCGCGGTCGAGCAGTGGGTGGCTGCCATGGCGCCCAGCAACTTCCTCGCGCTCAATGCCGAGGCGCAGAAAAAGGCCATCGAAACGCAGGGCGAAAGCCTGGCCCAGGGCGTGGCCAACCTGCTGGCCGACATGCGCCAGGGCCATGTCTCCATGACGGACGAAAGCCTGTTCACCGTCGGCAAGAACGTGGCCACCACCGAAGGCGCCGTGGTGTTCGAGAACGAGCTGTTCCAGCTCATCGAATACAAGCCGCTGACCGACAAGGTGCATGAGCGGCCCTTCCTCATGGTGCCGCCCTGCATCAACAAGTACTACATCCTGGACCTGCAGCCCGACAACTCGCTGATCCGCCATGCGGTCAGCGAAGGCCATCGCACCTTCGTGATGAGCTGGCGCAACCCCGATGAAAGCCTGTCGCGCAAGACCTGGGACGACTACATCGAGGAGGGCGTGCTCACGGGCATGCGCGTGGCCCGCGAGATCGCGGGCGCCGAGCAGATCAACGTGCTGGGCTTTTGCGTGGGCGGCACCATGCTGGCCACGGCCTTGGCCGTGCTCCAGGCGCGCCATGACCGCGAGCATGGCGCGCCCGCTGCTGCGCCGGCCAAGGCGGCGCCTGCCAGGCGCGCGGCCGGCGGCCGCAGCGCCGCCCGGACCTCCACGGCACGCGCGGCGGCGCCTGCCGCAGCACCTTTCCCCGTGGCCAGCGTGACGCTGCTGACCACCTTCATCGACTTCAGCGATACCGGCATCCTCGATGTCTTCATCGACGAGTCGGTGGTGCGCTTTCGCGAGATGCAGATGGGCGAGGGCGGGCTCATGAAGGGCCAGGATCTGGCCTCCACCTTCAGCTTCCTGCGGCCCAACGATCTGGTCTGGAACTATGTGGTGGGCAACTACCTCAAGGGCGAGACCCCGCCGCCCTTCGATCTGCTGTACTGGAACAGCGACTCCACCAACCTGCCCGGCCCCTACTACGCCTGGTACCTGCGCAACCTGTACCTGGAAAACAAGCTGGTGCAGCCCGGCGCGCTGACGGTCTGCGGCGAGCGGGTGGACATGGGGGCGCTGCGCCTGCCAGCCTATATCTACGGCTCGCGCGAGGACCACATCGTGCCCGTGGCGGGCTCCTATGCCTCGACCCAGGTGCTGGGAGGCGACAAGCGCTTCGTCATGGGCGCTTCGGGCCATATCGCGGGCGTGATCAATCCACCCGCCAAGAAAAAGCGCAGCTACTGGACGCGCGAGGACGGCGAGCTGCCGGCCTCGCTGCAGCAGTGGCTGGCCGAGGCCCAGGAGCATCCGGGCAGCTGGTGGTCCGACTGGAGCCCCTGGCTGGCCGGCCACGGCGGCAAGCTGGTGGCCGCGCCCAGGCAGTACGGCAACGGCAGGCAGTACGCCGCCATAGAACCTGCACCCGGGCGCTACGTCCTGGTGAAGGCGTGAGGCACAATCGTTTCGATGCTGCAGTGCAATAGCGCTGCGGCTTGAATGCAGGGCACGGCCGCCGCAGGGTGCGGCGGCAGGTGTCCGGGCATCCCTTCAAGAGTCCAAAGAAAGGTCCGTCATCATGGAAGACATCGTCATCGTTTCCGCCGTTCGCACTGCCGTGGGCAAGTTCGGCGGCACCCTGTCCAAGATCCCTGCCACCGAACTGGGCTCGATCGTGATCCGCGAGGCACTGAACCGGGCCAAGGTCGGCACCGACCAGGTCGGCGAAGTCATCATGGGCCAGGTGCTGGCCGCCGGCGCAGGCCAGAACCCCGCGCGCCAGGCCATGATGAAGGCGGGCATCGCCAAGGAAACCCCGGCGCTGACCATCAACGCCGTGTGCGGCTCGGGCCTCAAGGCCGTGATGCTGGCGGCCCAGGCCGTGGCCACCGGCGACAGCGAAATCGTCGTGGCCGGCGGCCAGGAGAACATGAGCCTGGCGCCGCATGTGCTGCCCGGCTCGCGCGAAGGCCAGCGCATGGGCGACTGGAAGATGGCCGACACCATGATCGTGGACGGCCTGTGGGACGTCTACAACCAGTACCACATGGGCATCACGGCGGAGAACGTGGCCAAGGAAAAAGGCGTCAGCCGGGAGCAGCAGGACGCGCTGGCCCTCGCCAGCCAGCAAAAGGCCACTGCGGCCCAGGACGCGGGCAAGTTCGTCGATGAGATCGTTCCCGTGAGCATTCCCCAGCGCAAGGGCGATCCCGTGGTGTTCGCGGCCGACGAGTACATCAACCGCAAGACCAATGCCGAGGCCCTGGCCGGCCTGCGTCCCGCTTTCGACAAGTCCGGCTCGGTGACGGCTGGCAATGCCTCGGGACTGAACGACGGTGCCGCTGCCGTGGTGGTCATGAGCGCCTCCAAGGCCAAGGCCCTGGGCCTGACGCCGCTGGCGCGCATCGTCTCCTATGCCACCAGCGGCCTGGACCCGGCCACCATGGGCCTGGGCCCGGTGTTCGCCTCGCGCAAGGCGCTGCAGCGCGCGGGCTGGACCGCACAGGACGTGGACCTGTTCGAGCTCAACGAAGCCTTCGCGGCCCAGGCCTGCGCGGTCAACCAGGAACTCGGCATCGACCCGGCCAAGGTCAACGTCAACGGCGGTGCCATCGCCATCGGCCATCCGATTGGCGCATCGGGCGCACGCATTCTGGTCACGCTGCTGCACGAAATGCAGCGCAGTGGCGCCAGCAAGGGCCTGGCCGGTCTGTGCATCGGCGGCGGCATGGGCGTGGCCATGGCTGTCGAGCGTGTCTGAAGACCGTTAGCAAGCTTTCAGGGTAGATCCTAGGCAGGCCTGGGTTCTGCCCCAAGAGGAGCGCAGCGTCCGCGCTGCATACTAGCTCTGCGAAAGCCGACGGGCCGTCCGGCCCGGTTCTTTCGCAGGCGGCTGCCAGCAGGGCTGCGGCCGTCGTGGATAGAGTGATCTGAAGCAACCATTGAACGACAGGAGAGAAGAATGGCTCAAAAAGTAGCGTATGTCACAGGGGGGATGGGAGGCATCGGAACGGCCATCTGCCAGCGTCTGCACAAGGAAGGCTTCAAGGTCGTCGCCGGCTGCGGCCCGTCGCGGGATTTCCAGAAATGGCTGGACGAACAAAAGGCGCTGGGCTTTACCTTCTATGCCTCGGTCGGCAATGTCGGCAACTGGGAGTCGACCGTCGAAGCCTTCAGCAAGACCAAGGCCGAGCACGGCACCATCGATGTGCTGGTCAACAATGCCGGCATCACGCGTGACCGCATGTTCGTCAAGATGACGCCGGACGACTGGCAGGCGGTGATCGAGACCAACCTCAACTCCATGTTCAACGTGACCAAGCAGGTCGTGGGCGACATGGTGGAAAAGGGCTGGGGCCGCATCATCAACATCAGTTCGGTCAACGGCGCCAAGGGCCAGGCAGGCCAGACCAATTATTCGGCCGCCAAGGCCGGCATGCACGGCTTCACCATGGCGCTGGCGCAGGAGCTGGCCACCAAGGGCGTGACGGTCAATACCGTGAGCCCGGGCTATATCGGCACGGACATGGTCAAGGCCATCCGTCCGGATGTGCTGGAGAAGATCGTCGGCACGATTCCGGTCAAGCGCCTGGGCGAACCCAGCGAGATCGCGTCCATCATTGCCTGGCTGGCTTCGGAAGAGGGCGGCTACTCCACCGGCGCGGACTTCTCGGTCAACGGTGGCTTGCACATGCACTGAGGCCCCGCCGCCTGCGGGCGCCGACACGTAAAAATGCCCCGCGATGCGGGGCATTTTTTCTGGGCAGCACAGCGTGCGGGCGCTGCGACGCCCAAGGGGGCGTTCGCGCAGGGGCCACGTCAGTTGCGGGCAGCAGCGGCAGCCATTTCCGCGAGGAAGGGCCCACGCGGCTCTTCGATCTTTTCCTCGTTGATGAGGAAGTCGTCGCGGTTCTTGCCCTGGATCCAGTTCGGGGGCTTTCCACGTCCTGTCCAGGTGGCGCCGGTGGCGGGGTCGCGGTATTTGGCGGCTGCGGTTTTCTTGGCGGGAATGAGCGGGAAGACCTGGTCCGTGGTGAATCCGAAAGCTTCCACCAGTTCATGCACGCGCACCAGGGCGGCGTCGGCAGCCTCTTTCCGGGCCTGGGCAATTTCTGCATCCAGAGCGGACTTGGCTGCGAGGAGTTCTTTCAATGTTTTCGTCATAGATTGCCTTGTTGTGAGCGTCAAAACCGCCCAACCCGCGATTGTCCAGCGTTTGGGAGAGCATTTTGGGCTCGTCGATATTCTTGCCGAATATTCTTGACGGACTGAATGCCCGCTCGGGGCGCCCCTGCCATCTGCCGGACTCCATCTGCCAGCTTCCACCCGGCAGCGGCAGCGGCAGCGCTGCTGGTTACCAGAGCTGACAGGCCTTACAGCTGCGAGGCAAGGGCCGCTGCTACATTGGAGCGCTTTGCCTTTGGGATGCCTCGCATGAAACCAAAAATCGACTTCATCGAGAGAGAACGGCTCTTCAGGCGCGAGTTGAAGCGGCGCAAGCGCAGGTTTCTGCCGATGCAGGTGTTGCGCAGGCTTTTCAAGGAGGCCGGTGTGTAGCGCCGTGCAGTGGGGCCAGGAGGGCGGGGCCAGGCGCCGGGCGCATCAACGACAAAACCCGCCGAAGCGGGTTTTGTGGAAGAGGGGGCCTGCACGGACAATCCGCCAGACCGGGGGCATCAAGGGCTGGGGCACCGGGTGCGCCAGCCGTCGCATCAGCGCTTGCGATCGCGTTCGTCTTCGGGCCAGATGGACATGATGGCGTTGGTTTGCATGGAAGATTTCTCCTGTATTGCTCTCTTAACGCGGGCCGGATTCAGGTCGTTGACAGGTTTTCAAAAAAATTTTCGGGGAGGCGAAACTTTTTTTGCACGCCTGCCTCAGGCTGTGCGGGTGGCTTGGCTGGGGGCGCGCTTGCGGTCGCGGTCATCCCATGGCCAGACAGCTTGGGCCAGCGCAGCGGCTGCAAAACGGCTCTGCAGGGCGGTGTGGGAAAAGATGTCGGTCATTGCGGTCACTCCTTTGCGTGTTCAACGCGGGGGGGCCGCTGCGGGTTGACCCGGGGGCTGCCTCAACACGAAAGCAATTGCAAGCCTGCAGTGCCTCGGTTGTCAGTCTGTAGACAGTTTCTATGCGTGATGCGAAAAAATCCCTGTGCTGACAACGGCTTGCAGCCGCTGCCAGCCACGGGGGATGCTGTTACGCCTCGTTGCCTGCCAAGGCCGACAATTGCTCGATCTGCTCGCTGAGCTCCAGCCAGCGCTCTTCCAGGGCATCGATCTCGTCGTTGCAGGCCTTGAGGCTTTTGCCGGCCTCGGCCATTTCGCCGGGAGAGATAGGCTGGCTCAGCAGGCCTTCCAGGCGGCTGCGCTCGGCCTGTAGCTGGGGCAGGCGTTTGTCCAGCTGTTCCAGCTCCTTCTTGAAGGGGCGGGTCTTCTCGGCCAATTGCTGGCGTGCCAGGGCTGCCAGGCGCCGTTGTTCGCGCTGGTCGCCGGACTGGACGGCGGCAGCCACGGGCGCCACGGGAGCGCTGGCGGGCGCCTGCTGCGGCGCGGTGGTGGCGTTGCCGCGGGCGGCCGCCTGGTCGGCCTGGCGCGCTTCTTCGCGCAGGCGGCGGGATTCCTCCAGCAGGTAGCGCTGGTAGTCGTCCAGGTCGCCGTCGAAGGGGCCGACCTTGCCGCGGCCCACCATCCAGAAGTCCTCGCAGACCGAGCGCAGCAGCGCACGGTCGTGGCTGACCAGCATGACGGTGCCGTCGAAGTCGTTGATCGCCATGGCCAGGGCCTCGCGCGTGGCCAGATCCAGGTGGTTGGTCGGCTCGTCCAGCAGCAGCAGGTTGGGGCGCTGCCAGACGATCATGGCCAGCACCAGGCGGGCCTTCTCGCCGCCGCTCATGCTGCCCACCGCCTGCTTGACCATGTCGCCGCTGAAATTGAAGGTGCCCAGGTAGCTGCGCAGGTCCTGCTCGCGCGCCTGCGGGCCGGTGGCTCCCGTATCCCTGGCCAGGCGGATCATGTGTTCCATCGGGTTCTCGCCGGGGCGCAGCACGTCCAGCTCCTGCTGGGCGAAGTAGCCGATGTTCAGGCCCTTGCCCTCGGTGACGGTGCCGGCCAGCGCCTTCATCTCGCGCGCGATGGTCTTGACCAGGGTGGACTTGCCCTGGCCGTTGGCGCCCAGAATGCCGATGCGCTGGCCCGCCAGCACCGAGCGGTTGACACCGCGCAGGATGGTGGTCTCGCGTCCTTCGTCGTCCACATAGCCGAAGGATGCATCCGTGATGGCCAGCATGGGATTGGGCAGGTTGGCCGGGGGCTTGAATTCGAAGGTGAATTCGGCGCTGGCCAGCATGGGCGCCACTTTTTCCATGCGCTCGATCTGCTTGACGCGGCTTTGCGCCTGCTTGGCCTTGGAGGCCTTGGCCTTGAAGCGGTCGATGAACTTCTGCAGGTGGGCGATCTTTTCCTGCTGGCGCTCGTAGGAGGCCTGCTGCAGCAGCATCTGCTGGGCGCGCAGCTCCTCGAACTTGCTGTAGTTGCCACCGTAGCGCGTGACCTGTGCGTTCTCGATGTGCAGCGTGGTGTTGGTGATGGCGTCCAGGAATTCGCGGTCGTGGCTGATCACGACCAGGGTGCCCGGATAGCGCTTGAGCCAGGCTTCCAGCCAGACCAGGGCGTCCAGGTCCAGGTGGTTGGTGGGCTCGTCGAGCAGCAGCAGGTCCGAAGGACACATCAGCGCGCGTGCCAGTTGCAGGCGCATGCGCCAGCCGCCGGAGAAGCTGTTGACGGGATGCTCCAGCTCCGACACCTTGAATCCCAGGCCCAGGATCAGTGCCTGGGCACGGGGCACGGCGTCATGGGCACCCGCATCGGCCAGGTCCGCATGGGCCTGCGCGATGGCCATGCCGTCCTCGCTGGCTTCGGCGGCGGCGAGCTGCGCGTTGAGCTCGCTCAGGCGTGTGTCGCCGTCGAGCACGAACTGGGTGGCGGACTCCGAGGTCTCGGGCATGTTCTGCGCGACCTGGCCCAGGCGCCATTGGGACGGGATGGAGAACTCCCCGCCGTCCTCGGCCAGGCTGCCGTTGAGCAGGGCGAACAGGCTGGACTTGCCGGCGCCATTGCGTCCGACGAGGCCGACCTTTTCACCGGGGTTGATGGAGACGGAGGTGCTGTCCAGCAGCACGCGCGTGCCGCGGCGCAGGGTGATGTTGCGAAGGCTGATCATGAATGGGCAGGATTATCCCAGCGATTGCGCCGGGGCAGGCCTGTGCCTGCCCATGTCCGTGCCGCGCGGCGGTCAAGCGTTCAGATGGGCTGGATGCCGACGCGTTGCATCATGGCCTGTGTGAACTGGATCTCGCGCTCGAACCCCTGGACATAGGCCTGGGCGCTGGTGATGGCCACCCTGCCGCCTTCCTGCTCCAACTGGGCGATGACCTTGGGCTGCTGCAGCACCTGCTCCAGCGCGGTGCGCAGGCGCTGCACGATGGGCTCGGGCGTGGCGGCGGGCACGGAGACACCCCCCCAGGAAGTGAGGTTGACGCCGGGCACGCCCAGCTCGGCAAGGGTCTGCACCTGGGGCAGCCGGGGATTGCGCTGCGAGCCTGCGATGGCCAGGGGCAAGAGCCTGCCGGCCAGCACTTGGGGGTAGGCCACGGAGAACAGCGGTGCGCCAAAGGCGACCTGCTGCCCCAGCACGGCGTTGACCAGCTCGGTCGCGCCTTTGTAGGGCACATGGCTGACCTTCAGGTCCATGGTGGAGGCCAGCATCTCCACGCCCAGGTGCGAGGGCGTGCCCACGCCGCCCGAGGCGTAGTCGAGCGCGCCGGGCCGTGCGCGTGCGCGCGCCGCCAGGTCCTGCAAAGTGTGCATGCCGGAATCGGCATGCACGACCAGCAGAATGTCGGTGCGCGACATGCCCAGCACATGCTGGAAATCCTTGAACACGTCGTAGCCCGGGTTCCTGTACATGCGCATGGCCGCAGCCATGGGCGAGCCCGAGTACAGCAGCGTGTAGCCGTCGGCCGGCGCCTTGGCCACCTGGCGTGCGCCGATGTTGCCGCCGGCTCCCGCGCGGTTGTCTATCACCACGGGCTGGCCCAATTGCCGGGCCAGCGCCTCCGCCACGATGCGGGCACCCGTGTCCGGGCTGGTGCCTGCCAGGTAGGGCACGACCCATTTGATGGGCCGGGCGGGCCATGCGCTGTCCTGCGCGTTGGCGGCCGTGGCCCAGGGCAGGCCGGCGGCCAGGGAGGCGGCGCCTGCGCTGCACAGGAACTGGCGGCGTTGGATGGTGGGCATGGTGTGTCTCCTTGTCTTGCTTGTATGGCTGGCGCGTTCCCTGCCGCTCAGGCGGCGGCCCGCTCCAGCAGCTCCTTGGCGATGGTGTTGCGCTGGATTTCGCTGGTGCCCGTGAGCACGCGGTACATGCGCAGCATGCGGAACAGGAATTCGACGCGCCGGCCCTGGACGATGCCTTCGCCGCCATGGATCTGCACGGCGCGGTCGGCGATGCGGAAGGCGGTTTCCGAGCAGAACAGCTTGCTCATCGAGGCCTGGGCCCGCGCATCGATGCCGGCGTCGATGGCGCGCGCCGTCTGCACCATCAGGGCGCGTGCGGCCATCCATTCGGTGGCCATGTCGGCCAGCATGTGCTGTATGGCCTGGAACTGGGCGATGCTGCGGCCGAACTGCCGGCGGCCCAGCGCGTAGTCGCGCGCATCGCGCAGTGCCACCTGGGCCAGGCCCATCATGGCAGGGCAGTGCAGCAGGCGGTTGACCGTGATGCGGCCCAGGGCCAGGGCCAGGCCCCGGCCCGGCTCGCCGATCAGCTGGGCCGCGGGTACGCGGCAGCCGTCCAGCACGATGTCGCCCGTGCCGGACTGCCCGGCCATGGTCCTGTAGCCGCCGACCACCTGCACACCGGGAGATTGCAGGTCCACGAAGAAGGCGCTGATCTCGCGCTGCATGCTGTCCTGCGGGGCGGTGGAGGCCATGAGCACGGCGAAGTCGGCAAAGGGCGCGCCCGAGATAAAGCGCTTGCGGCCGTGCAGCACGTAGTGCGCGCCTTCCAGCACGGCGCGCGTCTGCAGCGCACCGGCATCCGAGCCGGCAGCCGCCTCGGTCAGCGCGAAACAGATGGATTTGTCGGCGCGCGCCACGGGCAGTATGAACTGCTCCATCTGCAGCGGCGTGGCCTGGCGCACCAGGGCGCCGATGCGGGGCGGCCCGCTGAGTTCGCCCAGCACATGGGGCGCGAACGGCGATCCCGTGGCGTAGATGGCTTCCTTGACCAGTACCTGGTCCAGCACGGACAGGCCGGCGCCGCCCATGGCCTCGGGCAGGGTCATGCCGTAGAAGCCGCGTGCATGGGAAAGCTTCCAGACCTGGCGCAGCAGATCCCTGGAGGCGCTGTTTTCATGGTCCACGCCATGTTCGCGCGCCAGCTCCGCCAGCTCTCCCTGGATGAAGCCCTGGAGCGATTCGATCAGCGCGGCGGCGCGTCCGGAGCCTTCGAACGGCATCTCCAGCAGGGGGGCGCCAGCGGATGGGAGGGTGTCTTTGGCATTCATCTCAGTTCACCTTGCGGGCGTGTTGGGCCCAGTAGGGCGCCTGCACGGCGCGGCGCATGACCTTGCCGTTGGGGTTCTTGGGCAGTTGCTGCACGAATTCGATGTGGCGCGGACGCTTGAAGCCGCCCAGGCGCTCGGCGCAGAAGCGGTCCAGCGCGGCGCTGTCGCCGGCCTGGCCGGGCTTGAGCACGATGTGGGCGGCCACGGCCTCGCCCCATTTGTCGTCGGGGATGGCGAACACGCAGGCATCGGCCACCGAGGCGTGCTCGTACAGCACCGACTCGACCTCGGACGGGTAGACGTTGAAGCCGCCGCTGATGACCATGTCCTTCTTGCGGTCCACGATGTAGACGAAGCCCTGCTCGTCCATGCGCGCCAGGTCGCCCGTGTGGTAGCGGCCGTTCCTGAGCACCTCGGCCGTCAGCTCGGGCGCGCGCCAGTAGCCCGCGAAAATGTCGGCGCCGCTGACCACGATCTCGCCGATCTCGCCTTGCGGCACGGGACGGCCCTCGTCATCCACCACCTCGACCAGGGATTCGAGAAAGGGCCGGCCGCAGGAGGCCAGCCGCTCGGGGCGCGACGCGCGCGCCTGCAGATGGTCCTGCACGGTCAGGCCGCAGACGCCCGAAGTGGTCTCGCCCGCGCCATAGCCCTGGGACAGGATGGGACCGAACACGTCCATGGCCTGCAGGATGCGCGCCGGTGCCATGGGGGCTGCGCCGTAGCCCAGGCGCTGCAGGTCGGGAAGCGGCCGGTAGCGGTGGCCGGCCTCGGCCAGCAGCATGTTGATCATGGTCGGCACCATGAAGGTGTGGGTCACGCGCCGCGCCTGCATCTCGGCCATGAAGGCGCCGGGCTCGAAGCCCGCGAACAGGTGGATGGTGGCGCCCGTGCACAGTGCCGGCACCATCTGCATGCCCGAGGCATGGGTGACGGGTCCGACCAGGCCCAGCACATGGCCGGCCTGCATGCCTTCGCCGCGCATCAGGAACTTGCGCAACTGGGCCAGGCGGTTGCCGAAGGTCTGCATGGCGGCCTTGAGCACGCCCGACGAGCCCGAGGTGTAGTGCAGCACGGCCACTTCGTGCTCCTGCACGGCCACGGGCTGGAAGCGGTCGCTGGCGCAGGCCAGGAGGGCTTCGTAGCTGTCCTCGGCGGGGCCGTCCAGCAGCAGCAGGCGCACGCCGGGCGACTGCAGGTGGGGCCTGAAGGCCTCCGCCCGAGCGGCCGTGGTGATGATGATGGCGGCGTCGCTGTTGGCTGCGATGTCGCCCACTTCGCGCGGGGACAGCCGGGCGTTGAACGGCGCCTTGACCAGCCCGGCCTTGTAGCAGGCGATCTCGATCTCGACGATTTCCACGCAGTTGGGCAGGTAGATGCCCACGCGGTCGCCGCGTGCCAGGCCCTGGGCCAGCAGGGCATTGGCCAGGCGGTTGGAGCGCTGCTCCAGCTCGGCGTAGGTGATGCTGCGCGCGGCACTGGTCACCGCAGGCTGGGCCGCATGGGCCCTGCAGCTGCGGGCCACCAGTTCGCCGACGTTGGCGATGGCATGGCCCTGGGTGGGTCGGGATGTCTCGTGCATGGTGTTCCTCGTCTGCGGCCGCGCCCCTGCGCGGCATGCCATGCACTGTTGCAGAAGAGGGGGAGCCAGAGGAAATACTGTTTGCTGATCCAGAGGGATCAGAAATTCTGATGTTCAGGTCAACCCTGAGGACTGGGGGTGATGGCCCCGGGGTCGGCCAGCCAGCGTGCCTGCCAGAGATGGCCGTCCATCAGGCGGCGGGCCTGGGCCATCAGGGCCTGGCGCACCACCTGCAGCGCGGGGTCGCTGCCGCGGTTGGCCTGCACGGCCAGGAAGTAGCGGCGCAGCAGTTCGGGCGCCGCCACCCGGGCCACGATCCAGCCGGGTTCGGCGGCTGCCGGGCCATCGCCGGCGGCCGGGCCCGCGTTCGCGCGCAGCCAGGCCGGGGCCTCGTTCAACGAGCAGGCGGGCGTGAAGGTGAAGCCCGCGCCGCAGTGGTAGAGCGAACGGATCACGCGGGCCGAGTCGTGCTCGTGCACGATGTTCAGGCGCAGGCCGCGTGCCTCGGCGGCGGCTTCCACGGTCTGGCGGATGGAAAAGCGGCGCGATTGCAGCACCAGCGGCAACTGGCAGGCATCGGCGAAGTTCATGCCCGGCAATCCATCGTCCGGTGCCGGACGCAGCAGCGGGGCGGCCACGGCGCCGACGTCGTGGCCGCAGACGTAGATGGGCTCCTCGGCCATCGGTTCGACCTGCAGGTCGTGCAGGGCGGGCGTGTCCACCAGAATGGCGAGATCGGCGCGCCGGTCCAGCATGGCCTTTTGCACCATCAGGCTCAGGTCGTCGATCACGAAGATGCGGATGCGCGGATGGCTGCTGCGCAGGCTGGCGATCACGGGGCCGGCCAGCAGGCTGGTCAGCAGGAACGGCAGCGCAATGGTGACCGAGCCTTCGGGGCCCTGGGGCAGGCGCTGGATGCGCTCGCGCATGGCGTCGGCGTCGGACAGCAGGCGGCGGGCGTCCTCGTAGAGCTGGGTGCCGGCCGGCGTGGGGGTCACGCCCGCATGGCTGCGCTCCAGCAGCCGAGTGCCCAGTTCGCCTTCCAGCTTCTTGATCTGCGCCGTCAGCGCGGGCTGTGCCACGTACAGCGTATGCGCTGCGCGCGAGAGGCTGCCCGCCTCCAGCACCGCGATGAAGTAGCGCAGCGCCCTGAGGTCCATCTCAGCCCAGCGGCCGGTACTGGGGGCGCAGGGCTGCTGTATCGCCGTCGGACCAGGCCCTCAGCGCTTCCTGCGTGATGAGCAGCACCTGCTCGTCCCCCGAGCTGGTGTCCAGCCAGAATACGGGCAGGTCGGGGAAGGCGGCCTCGAAGAAGGGCTTTTCATTGCCGATCTCCAGCACCACCACGGCATCCCTGGCGAGGCGGCCGGGCAGGTCCTTGAGCAACTGGCGGATGAAATCCATTCCGTCAGCGCCGCCGGCCAGGGCCAGTTCAGGTTCGGCCTGGTATTCGGCAGGCAGGCGCGACATGCTGTCGGCATTCACGTAGGGCGGGTTGCACAGCACCAGGTCCCAGGGGCCGGGCAGGGCGGCCAGGCCGTCGCTTTCCACCAGCTGCACGCGCCGGGCCAGCGCATGGCGGTCCACGTTGATGCGGGCCACGGCCAGGGCGTCGGGCGAGATGTCGGCGCCCGTGACCTCGACCTCGGGCCAGGCCATGGCCGCCAGGCAGGCCAGGCTGCCATTGCCCGTGCACAGGTCCAGCACGCGGCGCGTGCGGTCGGAAAGCCAGCCGTCGATGTCGCCATTGGCCAGCAGTTCGGCGATGAAGCTGCGTGGCACGATGGCGCGTTCGTCCACATAGAAGGGCACGCCCTGCAGCCAGGCCTCGCGCGTGAGGTAGGCGGCGGGCTTGCGCGTGCGGATGCGCTCCTGGATCAGCGCCGCCACCTCGGCCTGCTGTGCTGCGCTGACCGCCTGGCCGGCGATGGACTGCGGGGCACCGGGCGCCAGCTCGCTGTCCAGGGGCAGGCCCAGCTTCCAGAGCGTCAGCCAGGCCGACTCATCCTCGGCGGTGGCCGTGCCGTGGCCGAAAGCCACGCCGGCCGCCGCCAGGGCCGCGGCCCCCGAGGCCACCAGGTCGGCGAGGGTGCTGCCCGCGATGGGGCTGCTGGGGGAGGCGGATGTCATCGTCGGCTCCTTGGGCACGGCTCAGGCGCCCTGCTGGCGCTGCAGCTGCTCGAGCGTGCGGCGGTAGATGTTCTTCAGCGGCTCGATGTCGGCGACGGCGATGTGCTCGTCGATCTTGTGGATGCTGGCATTGGGTGGGCCGACCTCGACGACCTGCGCGCAGATCTGGGCGATGAAGCGTCCGTCGCTGGTGCCACCCGTGGTGGACAGCTCGGTCTCCAGGCCGGTCTCGGCGCGGATGGCGGCCTGCACGGCATGCACCAGGGTACCTGGCGTGGTCAGGAAGGGCTGGCCGCCGATGGTCCAGGCCAGCTCGTACTCGAGGCCATGCCGGTCCAGCACCGCATGCACGCGCTGCTGCAGCGATTCGGCCGTGGATTCGGTGCAGAAGCGGAAGTTGAAATCGATGGTCACGTGGCCGGGGATGACGTTGGAGGCACCCGTGCCGCCATGCATGTTGCTGATCTGCCAGCTCGTGGGGGGGAAGAAGGCATTGCCCTCGTCCCAGCGCGTGGCGGCCAGCTCGGCCAGGGCCGGAAGGGCCTGGTGTATGGGGTTGCGCGCCAGCTGCGGATAGGCGATGTGGCCCTGGATGCCCTGGACCGTGAGGCGCCCGCTCATGGTGCCGCGGCGGCCGTTCTTGATCATGTCGCCCGTGCGCTGCACGGAGGTGGGCTCGCCCACGATGCACCAGTCCAGGCGCTGGCCGCGCTCGCGCAGCCGCTCCACCACGATCTTGGTGCCGTCCACGGAGGGGCCTTCCTCGTCGCTGGTCAGCAGCAGCGCGATGCCGAAGGCCGGGTCCGGTGTTTCGGCCAGGAATTCCTGCACGGCCACGACGAAAGCGGCGATGGAGGTTTTCATGTCGCTGGCGCCGCGGCCGTACAGCCTGCCTTCGCGGTGGGTCGGAACAAAAGGCGGGCTGCTCCACTGCTCCAGCGGGCCCGTGGGCACCACGTCGGTGTGGCCGGCAAAGACCAGCATGGGCAGGTCCGCGCCGGCCCGGGTGCGCGTGGCCCACAGGTTGCGCACGCGAAAGCTGTCGGGCCCGCTGTCGATGCGCTCGCAGGCAAAGCCCATGGGCTCCAGCGCGTCGGCGATGAGTTCAAGGCAGCCGGCGTCTTCGGGGGTGACCGAGGGCAGGCTGATGAGCTGCTCGGTCAATTGCAGGGTGCGGGACATGGTGGGTCTGGAAAAAGAAAAAGTCGGAAGGCCGGATGGAGCCGGCATCTTCCGACATTGTGAACGCTCGCGGCAGGCTTGCCGCGGACTCAGTTCGGCTTGACTTCGAGCATGATCTCGGTGAAGGAGGGCATCTCGTCCTCATCGCCTGCGTCCAGCGGACTGAACTGGCTCGATGGCGGTGCCAGCGAGGGCTTGTGGGTGCTGTTTTCGAGGCGCCACATCAGATTGGTGGGCGAATCGGCGAAGGCCAGGCCCTCTGCGCGGTCGATGCGGCCGCTGCGGATCAGGTGGGCCAGCGCTTCCTCGAAGGTCTGCGAGCCGTCGGCCATGGATTTTTCCATGGCTTCCTTGACGCCCGAGAAATTGCCCCGCTCGATCAGGTCGGCAATCAGCTTGGTGTTGAGCATGACCTCCACGGCCGGCGTACGCCCGCCGTCAGTGGTGCGCACCAGGCGCTGGGACACCACGCCCTTGAGCGCCACGGACAGCTCGCCCAGCATGGTGGGCCGGATTTCCTCGGGGTAGAACGACAGGATGCGGTTGAGCGCGTGGTAGCTGTTGTTGGCGTGCAGCGTGGCCAGGCACAGGTGGCCCGACTGCGCGAAACCCATGGCCGCGGACATGGTTTCGCGGTCGCGGATCTCGCCGATCAGGATCACGTCGGGGGCCTGGCGCAGCGCATTTTTCAGGGCGACCTGCAGCGATTCGGTGTCCGAGCCGACCTCGCGCTGGTTGACGATGGAGCGTTTGTTGCGGAACTGGTATTCGATGGGGTCCTCGATGGTGAGGATATGGCCCGTGAGCAGCTCGTTGCGCGCATCGATCATCGAGGCCAGCGTCGTGCTCTTGCCCGAGCCGGTGGCGCCCACGATCAGCAGCAGCCCGCGCTTTTGCATGATCAGTTCGCTGAGAACGGGAGGCAGGTTCAGCGAGGCAATGGGGGGAATGTGCTGGGCGATGAAGCGCACCACGACCGCGCAGCTGCCGCGCTGGCGCATGGCGCTGACGCGAAAGCGCCCCACGCCGCGCAGGGGCACGCCCATGTTGAGCTCGCCCGTGTCGTCCAGTTCCTTGAGGCGCTCTGGGGGCACGATCTCGGCCAGCAGATTGCGTGGCGCATCGGGCGGCAGCAGCTGGTTGTTGATGGGAACGCATTCGCCGTTGATCTTGATCAGCGCCGGCGCGTTCGCCGACAGGTAGACGTCCGAGGCCTGTTTTTCGCCCATCAGACGCAGAATCCTTTCCATCGTGCCCATGCTTTCCCCCAAATGTTACTGAACGTATTGCTTGTTATGACGTAAAAGAGGCGTCCAGGGCCTTGCGGCCATGGACGCCCTCGATGGTATGCCTGCGCCATCCCCCGGACAAGGGATGGCGGCGGGACGGGACGCCGTTGCGGGGACGGGCCCCTCAGTCGCGCAGCAGGTCGTTCAGGCTGGTCGTGGAGCGGGTCTTGGCATCGACCTTCTTGACGATGATGGCAGCGTACATGCTGTAGCGGCCGTTGTCCTTGGGCAGGTTGCCGGACACCACGACCGAGCCTGCGGGCACGCGGCCGAAGGTGGTCTCGCCGGTCGTGCGGTCATAGATGGGGGTGGACTGGCCGATGTACACGCCCATGGAGATCACCGAGTTCTCTTCCACGATCACGCCTTCGACGATCTCCGAGCGCGCGCCGATGAAGCAGTTGTCCTCGATGATGGTGGGGTTGGCCTGCAGGGGCTCGAGCACGCCGCCCAGGCCCACGCCGCCGGACAGGTGAACGTTCTTGCCGACCTGGGCGCAGGAGCCCACGGTGGCCCAGGTATCGACCATCGTGCCCTCGTCCACATAGGCGCCGATGTTCACGTAGGAGGGCATCAGGATGGCGCCCTTGGCGACGAAGCTGCCGCGGCGTGCCACGGCCGGCGGCACCACGCGCACGCCGGTGGCGGCGATCTCGGCCTCGGTCATGCCGGCGAACTTGGTGGGCACCTTGTCGAAGAAGTTCAGATCGCCCGACTGCATCAGCACGTTGTCATTGAGGCGGAAGGACAGCAGCACGGCCTTCTTGATCCACTGGTGCACGGTCCACTGGCCCACGCCTTCGCGCGTGGCCACGCGCAGCTGGCCGTTGTTGAGGGACTCGATCACATGCTCCACCGCCTCCGTCACTTCCTTGGGGGCGCCAGCGGGGGAGAGGCTGGCACGGTTGTCCCAGGCGTTGTCGATGATGGATTGCAGCTGTTGCGTCATATGGCTTCTTGTGAACGGAAGGGGTTGTGGAAAAAATCTCTTGCAGGCGTGGGGCGGCCCGTGCCGCGAGGGTCTTCAGCCCTGGCGCGATTCTATGAATTGTGCAATGCGCCTTGCGGCTTCCACGCACTCGGCCGTTTCGGCCACCAGGGCCATGCGCACGCGCTGTGCGCCCGGATTGCGGCCATCGGCCTCGCGCGCCAGGTAGCTGCCTGGCAGCACGGTCACGCCGGTTGCCGCATACAACTCGCGGGCGAAGGCCGCATCGTCCAGGCCCAGGCAGCCGGGGATGCCGGCCCACAGGTAGAAGCTGGCGTCTGGCAGGCGCACATCCATCACGCGCGCCAGCAGGGGCGTGACCTCGTTGAACTTGTCGCGGTACAGGCGTCGGTTTTCCTCGACATGGGTCTCGTCGCCCCAGGCTGCGATGGAAGCCGTCTGCACCACCGGGCTCATTGCGCCGCCGTGGTAGGTGCGGTAGAGCAGGAAGGCCTTGATCAGCGAGGCATCGCCAGCCACGAAACCGCTGCGCAGTCCCGGCACATTGCTGCGCTTGGACAGGCTGGTGAACATCATCAGGTTCCTGTAGTCCGTGCGGCCCAGGCGTTGTGCGGCTTCCAGGCCACCCAGGGGCGCCGTGCCGTCGAAGTAGATCTCGCTGTAGCACTCGTCGCTGGCGATCACGAAGCCGTGGCGGTCGGACAGGGCGAACAGTTTTTCCCACTCGGCCAGCGGCATCACCGCGCCCGTGGGGTTGCCGGGCGAGCAAACGAAGATCAGCTGCGTCTTTTCCCAGACCTCGGCGGGCACGCTGTCCCAGTCCACCGCGAAATTGCGTGCCGCGTCGCTGGGCGCGTAGTAGGGCTGGGCGCCCGCCAGCAGCGTGGCACCCTCATAGATCTGGTAGAAGGGGTTGGGGCAGATCACGCGCGCACCGTCCCGGCTGGCATCGACCACCACCTGTGTGAACGCGAACAGCGCCTCGCGCGAGCCATTGACGGGCAGCACCTGGGTGGCCGCATCCAGGGCGATGCCGTAGCGCTGGCGCGCCCAGCGGGCACAGGCCTCGCGCAGCGCGGGCTCGCCGGCCGTGGCGGGGTATTTGGCCAGGCCGCCGAGGTCGGCGCTCAGTGCCTGCTCGATGAAGGCGGGGGTGGCATGGCGGGGCTCTCCGATGCCGAGGCTGATGGGGCGCACGCCATCCGGCGGCTGAACGCCGGCGAACAATTTGCGAAGACGCTCAAACGGGTAGGGCTGTAGTCGGGAGAGCAGGGGATTCATGGGCTCGCATTATGGATGGATGCGCTTGAGGCTTGCTGTGGATCAAGCGGGCCGAGGGTCTGCACGCTCGCCTTTTTGCATCTGGTTACTTATTCTGTCATGGTCTTGGTCCGGGCTGCGCAAACCGTGCGTCCGGGCCTGGGATGCGTAACGATTTCTGTGACGGAAGACAAGAGAGGCAAACAGCGATGCAGGCAAGTGCTGGCATGGAAAAAAGCGCAAACGGGCTGCGCAGGCATATGGGTGGGCGTGGGGCGGGCTTTGCGGCCTGCGCGATCTGGGCGCTGGCCGGCCCGGCGCTGACGGCCCTGGTGGAGCGTGGGCCCTGGCAGCTGGGGGCGCTGGCAGCATGGGCCGGCGCATTGCTATGGGGCCTGCACCGGCTTTGGCGCACGGCGGGGCTGGAGCGGCAGGCGCTGCAAAAGGCCATGCAGGGTATCGCGCAGGGCGACCTGAGCCAGCGGATGGCGGTCCCGTCCGCGCCGTCCGGCGCTGGCACGGCGCCGCTGGCGCAGTCGCCCGGGGCCCTCCTGGGCGGCATGGTCGCTTCGCTGTCGGGCATGGTGGCCGATGTGCGCAGCAATGCGGCCCTGGTGGCGCAGGCGGGCCAGCAACTGGTCAGCGAGCATCAGGCGCTGTCGGAGCGCACGGAGTTGCAGGCCACCAATCTGGCGCAGACGGTGGTCAGCGTCGAGCAGCTCAGCAGCACCGTGCAGCACAACGCCGACGTGGTGGGCGTGGTCCACGGGCAGGCCCGTGCAGTGCGCGGGGCGGCTGACGAAGGCGTGCTGGCCATGGGGCGTGCCGTGGAGTCGGTGGAAACCATCGAAAGCAGCGCGGGCCGCATGCGCGACATCATCGGCGTGATCGACTCGATCGCCTTCCAGACCAATATTCTTGCGCTCAATGCCGCCGTGGAAGCCGCGCGCGCCGGCGAGCAAGGGCGCGGCTTTGCCGTCGTGGCGAGCGAGGTGCGCACCCTGGCCCAGCGCTCGGGCGAGGCGGCGCGCGAAATCCGGCATCTGATCGGCGATGCGCTGACCCAGGTCGAACGCAGCACCATGCTGATCCGGACAGCGGGCCAGGAAATGGAGCGCGTGACCGAGGGCATCCGCCAGGTCGCCACCCACATGGGCGAGCTGTCGCAGTCCACCAGCACCCAGAGCACGGGCCTGGCCGAGATCAGCCGTGCCGTCCACCAGATCGACGAGATCACCCAGCACAATGCACAGATGGTGGGCCAGGCGCTGGACCAGGCGCGGGCACTGCAGCAGCGCGCGCAAATGCTCTCGGGTGCGGTTTCGCGCTTCAGGCTGCAGCAAGGCACGGCCGAGGAAGCCGTGGCCCTGGTGGAGTCGGCCCTGCTGCTTGCGCGTCGCGGCCTGGCCACGGACGCCGTGCTGGCTGCCGTCAACGACCCCGCACAGCCCTTCCATGACCGCGACATGTATGTATTCGCGCTGGCGCCCGATGGCAGCTACCGGGCGTTTGGCGGCAACCCTGCGCGCGTGGGCGTGCGTGTGCAGGATCTGCCTGGAATACGGGGCGACCAACTGCTGGCCGACATCATTGCGCAGGCCGAGCGCGGTCCGGGCTGGGTGGAATATGACTTCCGCAATCCGGCGACTCAGCAGTTGCAGACCAAGATGTCCTTTGTCTGCAAGCACGGCGGCCTGTACTGGGGCTGCGGCGTCTACAAGAGCCTGGCGCTGGCGGCATAGCGGCGCAGGCCGCGCGTCAGGGCTGGCGCTGGGCGCGCGCACGCGCCAGGATCGCGGCCAGGGTGGCCTGCTTGCCTGCGGCGGCGGATGGCGCGGCGGGCATGGTGGCTGCTTCGTCCTCCGCTACAGGGGCGAAGACCTCTTGCGGATCGGCGGGCAGGGACGCGCTGCCGGCCAGGCGTTCACGCCGCGCTTCGTAGCGGCTGCGCGCGTGATCGGCCTGCTGCGGGCTCCAGGCCGCCCAGCCTGTGGCGTCGCCGCTGGCATTGCGCAATTCGATGCAGTCCACGGGACAGGCCGGAATGCACAGCTCGCAGCCGGTGCAATGGGGGGCGATCACCGTGTGCATGCGCTTGTTCGCTCCCAGGATGGCGTCGGTGGGGCAGGCCTTGATGCACAGCGTGCAGCCGATGCACCAGGCCTCGTCGATCACGGCAATGCTGCGTGGCGACTCGACGCCATGCGCGCTGCTCAGCGGCAGGATGGGGCGGCCGGTGATCGCCGCCAGGCGGGCCACGCCTGCCGCGCCGCCGGGCGGGCACTGGTTGATGTCCGCCTCCCCCTGCGCCACCGCCCGCGCGTAGCCTGCGCAGTCGGGATAGCCGCAGCGCGTGCACTGCGTCTGGGGCAGCGCAGCGTCGATGAGGGCTGCCAGATCCTGGCTTGCCACAGGGGCTGTCAAGGCGGACATGGCGGAAGGTCCTCGGCTCAGCCCGCCTGAAGGCTTTCCTTGCGCCGACGCGCAGGCGGCTGGGCCGGCGCCGGTTCATCGTCGCTGAGGCTGCTGGCGTGGCCGGCGGCGCTGGAGGCGGTGGCGCTGGCCGGCTGATGGGCGCTGATGAACTCGCGCACCTGCGGATAGACGATCTCGCGCCAGCGGCGCCCGCTGAAGATGCCGTAGTGGCCCGCGCCCGGCACTTCCAGGTGCTTGCGCTGGTCTGCCGCGATGCCCGTGCACAGGTCATGTGCGGCACGTGTCTGGCCCGAGCCCGAGATATCGTCCAGCTCGCCTTCGACCGTCAGCAGCGCGCTGCCGCGGATGTCCTGCGGGCGCACACGCTCGATCTTGCCCTCGGGCGACTTCACGTCCCAGGTGCCATGGACCAGCTTGTACTCCTGGAACACCGTGGCGATGGTCTCCAGGTAGTAGTCGGCATCCATGTCGAGCACGGCGTTGTACTCGTCATAGAACTTGCGGTGGTGCTCGGCGCTGGCGTCATCGCCCTTGATCAGGTCCTTGAAGTAGTCGTAGTGGCTCTTGGCGTGGCGGTCGGGGTTCATGGCCACGAAGCCGGAGTACTGCAGAAAGCCGGGGTAGACACGGCGGCCCGCTCCCGGGTAGCTGTCCGGCACGCGGTAGATCACATTGTTCTCGAACCACTCGAAGCTGCGGTTCTGGGCCAGGTTGTTCACCGCCGTGGGCGAGCGCCGGGCATCGATGGGGCCGCCCATCATGGTCATGGACAGGGGGGGCGTTTCGCCACGGCTGGCCAGCAGCGACACGGCGGCCAGCACCGGCACGGTGGGCTGGCACACGCTGACCACATGGCACTGGCCATATTTGCCCTGCAGGTAGCGGATGAACTCCTGCACGTAGTTGACGTAGTCATCGAGGTGGAACGCCCCGTCGGCCAGGGGCACCAGGCGTGCATTCTTCCAGTCGGTGATGTAGACCTTGTGGTCGCTGAGCATGCTCTGCACGGTATCGCGCAGCAGCGTCGCGTAGTGGCCCGACAGCGGCGCCACGATCAGCACCACGGGCTGGCTCAGCATGGTCTGCAGCGTCTCGGTATCGTCCGAGAAGCGCTTGAAGCGGCGCAGCTCGCAAAACGGCTTGTCCAACTCGACGCGCTCGCGGATGGTCACATCCACGCCGCCCACATCGACGGTATGCAGATTGAATTCCGGCTTCTCGTAATCCTTGCCGAGCCGGTAGAACAGGTCGAAGCCCGCAGCCATGCGCTGGGACAGAGGGCCTTGGCTCAGCAGGGAGTGGGGGTTGCTATAGAGCTTGGCGGCAGCCTGTGCGAAGTCGGCGAAGGGCTCGACCATGGCTCGCTGGATCTCGTAGAACTGGTAAAGCATGGTAGGTCAGGGCGGTTGGGGTTTTTGTTGCAGTGCAATATATCAGCAGCACGCTAAAAGAATTGGTAGTAAAACCCCTCTTTCATTGTCACCTAGGCGATAGATGCCATGCATTCGGCAGCCTTGCTCCATAGCTGCCCAGGCATCAGGCGGCAAGCGCCGCCTCGGCCGGCCTGGTGCGGGCCAGGCGCATCACCTCGGACGGCGGCAACTGCTTGAGCCTGTGGTCGCTCCAGACCTGGCGCCAGCGCCGCGCGCCGGCCAGACCGTTGCGCAGCCCCAACATATGGCGGGCGATGGCATACCAGTGCGTGCCATGCAGGGCCGCTTCCCGCTCCATGTAGGCCACCATCTGCTCCTCTATGGCTTCGCGCGTGCGCTCCTGCGCGTCGGCGCCATAGTAAAGGGCGTCCCAGGACGCCAGCCACCAGGGGTTGTGGTAGGCCTCGCGGCCCACCATCACGCCATCGACCTGGCCGAGCAGCTGGTGCACCGCGGCATCGGTCTTGATGCCGCCGTTGACCGCGATCGTGAGCGCGGGGAAGTCGTGCTTGAGCCGCGCCACGACCTCATAGCGCAGCGGAGGAATTTCGCGGTTCTCCTTGGGGGACAGCCCCTTGAGCCAGGCATTGCGCGCATGGACGATGAACACACGGCAGCCCGCATCGGCCACCGTGCCCACGAAATCGCGCACGAAGTCGTAGCTTTCCTCCTTGTCGATGCCGATCCGGTGCTTGACGGTCACCGGCACATCCACCACATCGACCATGGCCTTGACGCAATCGGCCACCAGCGGCGCCTCGTTCATGAGGCAGGCCCCGAACGCACCGCGCTGCACGCGCTCGCTCGGGCAGCCGCAGTTGAGATTGATCTCGTCATAGCCCCATTGCGCTCCCAGCCGGGCGCTGCGCGCCAGATCGGCCGGCTCGCTGCCGCCGAGCTGCAGCGCCACGGGGTGCTCCTCGGCCTCGAAGCGCAGATGCCGCGGTACATCGCCATGCAGCAAGGCCCCCGTGGTCACCATCTCCGTGTAGAGCAGGGTGTGGCGGCTGAGCAGGCGGTGCAGGTAGCGGCAATGCTTGTCGGTCCAGTCCATCATCGGCGCAACGGACATGCGCCACATGCTGGCAGGGGCTTGGTTTTCTTGGTTCGTCATTGTGTCTGGATGAGGGCCTGGCCTCGGCGGCCGCCCCGTCTGCGTTGCCTGGGCCGGCCCGGTGCCGGCGGCCTGCGGATGGGGTCCGGTGGCCCAGGCCTGGCCGGGCAGCTGGCGCAAAAGCGAAATTATGTCAGCGCCCGCCAAACCATGGGGCAGTGGGGCCGCAGCCTGCCTTTTTGTCCTCCCTGCACCTGCAGGTGCGTTATCGTCGGTGGCGCGGCCCCGGGGCCCGTCTGCAGAAAACGCCTCTTCCGTCCACAACAAAAGCGCAGCGATGATCAGAATTTTGGGAAAGTCTTCGTCCATCAACGTCCGCAAGGTTCTATGGCTCTGTGCCGAGCTTGATCTGCCCTATGAGCAGCAGGAGTGGGGCTCCGGCCATCGCTCCACGCAGGAGGCGCAGTTCATCGCGCTCAACCCGAACGCCATGGTGCCGGTGCTGATCGACGGTGATTTCGTGCTGTGGGAATCCAACAGCATCTGCCGCTATCTCGCAGGGCGCCAGCAACGGCTGGATCTGCTGCCTGCCGAGCCGCGTGCGCGGGCCGGCATCGAACAGTGGATGGACTGGCAGGCGACCGAGCTCAACAATGCGTGGCGCTATGCCTTCATGGGCTTGGTCAGAAAAAGCCCAGGGCACCAGGATGCGGCCCAGCTTGCCGCAGGCGTCGATGGCTGGAACCGGCACATGGCGATCCTGGAGGCGCGGCTGGAGGCGACGGGCGCCTATGCCGCCGGCGAAGATTTCACGCTGGCCGACATTGTGCTGGGCCTGTCTGTCCACCGCTGGACTGCCACGCCCATGCAGCATCCCGACCTGCCTGCCGTGCGCGCCTATTACCAGCGCCTTTGCGAGCGCCCGGGCTTCGTGCGCCACGGCGCCAACGGCATCCCCTGAAGAAGCCGCATCCGGCGGGGGGCTGGCAGTCCTTGCGGCCGGTGCCCCGGTTTTTCTGGCGGCCCGGCCTACAGTTGTCCAGGGCGGTGCCGATCTAAGCGGTATGCAAATTTCTTCGTCCCCTTCGACACCCTCTGCAGCAGCCGCGCCCATTGGCGGAGGCAGCGAAATCGCCGTGCTGCAGCGCAAGCTGCGTGAACTGCAGCAGGCGCTCAAGGAAGTGCCCTCTGAAAACCTGGATGCCAAGGCCAAGCAGCAAAAAGCCAAGATGCTGCAGACGCAAATCACGATGGTGCAGCAGCTGATCGAGGCCTTGATGCGCGCAAAACAGCAGGCGCTGCTCGACAAGCAAAGGGAAAAGCAGCAGGCGGCTGAACAGCAGGCCCCGCCCGCCCAGGGGCGCAGCGCGGCGGGGCTGGGCGGATCCGTCGATGTCTATGCGTGAAAGCGGGACAGTGCGGCAGCCTGCCCGCTTGTGAGCAGAGGCCCTGCCAAGAGGCACATCCGCCGGCGGGGCCTGCCGGTGGGTTGGATTTCAATGTAACTTACATACTGAGAAAACCAAGCCCACCCCATGGATGGCGCACAGCTTTGGTGCCTGAGCGGGTCGGCAGGCGACAGGGGGCGCTGTTTTTGCAATAAATCTGACGCATGCCTCAAGTTAGGTGGCATGCTTCCGATACCGAGTCATGAAAGCCAGCCATCAACAAGCTGGAGCGCAGAAATCCGCGCACCCCACGGGAAAAAAATATGAAAACATTGAATGATGTGCGCATTGGTGTCAGGCTTGGCGCAGTATTCGCCCTGCTGCTGGTCTGCCTGGTTGTCGTAGGAGCCGTCGGCGCGCAAGCGGTCGGCCAGGTCTTTGCCGGGACCCAAAGCCTGTATCGGGACAGGGTTGTGCCCCTCAAGCAGCTCAAGCAGATTGCGGATGCCTACGCGGTGGACGTGATCGACTCGGTGAACAAGGCCAATGCGGGGCTGATATCCACGCAGGAGACCTCCGAGCGCATATCGCGGGTGCTGCCTGCCATCGACGCATCCTGGAAGGCCTTCATGGCCACATCATTGACCGCGGACGAAGCCGCCATCGCCAAGGAAGTGCAGGGGCTGTTCCCCGCCGCCGATCAGGGCATCGCCAAGCTGCTGGACAAACTGCGACAGATGAATGGCAAGGAAGCCGGGCTGCTCGATGACTTCGATGGCCCGATGTATGCCGTGATCGACCCCATCGGCGACAAGATCAACCAGTTGGTGGAACTGCAATTGAGCGCATCGGAGCAGGTCTATGCGCAGTCCGAGCAAAAGCTCCGGCAGGTCCGGCAGGTCATCTTCGGCGTGCTCGCCGTGGCCGTGCTGCTGGCGGGCTGGTTCGGCTACCTGGTCACGCGGTCCATCGTGCGGCCATTGAAGTCCGCGGTGGACTTTGCCCGGCATATCGAAACGGGCAACCTGATGCAGGCCATCGAGCCGCAGGGACGCGACGAAGTGGGGAATCTGCAGCGGTCCATGGAGGCCATGCGACAGGCGCTTGCACGCATCGTCGGGGATGTACGGCGCGGCGTGGAATCGGTGGCGACCGCATCCAGCGAAATCGCTGCGGGCAATCAGGACCTGAGCAGCCGTACCGAGCACCAGGCTTCCAGCCTGCAGGAGACGGCGGCATCCATGGAGCAGTTGACGGGCAGTGTCCGCCAGAGCTCTGAAAACGCCAGCCAGGCCAGTGTCCTGGCCGGCTCCGCCGAAGAGGCCGCCAACGCCGGAGGCGCCGCGGTGTCCCGGGTCATACAGACCATGGGCGAGATTTCGGCCAGCAGCAGCAAGATCGCAGAGATCACGGGCGTCATCGATGGCATTGCCTTCCAGACCAATATCCTGTCGCTCAACGCTGCCGTCGAGGCGGCCAGGGCAGGAGAGCAGGGCAGGGGCTTTGCCGTCGTCGCGGGCGAAGTGCGGGCGCTGGCGCAGCGCAGCGCGGCTGCAGCCCGTGAGATCAAGGCCTTGATCACCGAGTCCACGCAAAAGGTGGAAGCAGGCAGCAGCCAGGTGCATGAAGCCGGCCAGGCCATGGATGCCATCGAGACGCAGGTGCGCAAGGTCGCCACGCTGATCACGGCCATTTCACAGTCCAGCACCGACCAGAGCGCCGGGCTGGCCCAGATCAATCAGGCGGTGGCGCAGATGGACGAGGTCACGCAGCAGAACGCCGCCCTGGTGGAGGAGTCGGCGGCCGCTGCCACCAGCCTGGAGCGGCAGGCCCAGGCCCTGGGCCAGGCGGTATCCATCTTCCGCATAGCTTCTGCGACGGCGTAGCGCCAAAAAAGCCCGGAGGCGCCAGAAAAAAGAAGGAAGGCGGCTGGGCCCGGCAGGGCTCGGAGCAGACCGCCTTCCTTCTTTTTCCCTGTTTTAATGTAACTTACATGAATTAAACATCTCCTCTAAACAAAGGCACGGAGGAATTCCGGCATTCCCTTGATCAGAAAAGGGGGGTCAAACGCCCTGGCGGCTCTGCCAGCGGTCCACCGGCCGGCAATACATGGCCGCGATCTGGGCTTCGAATCTGGCCATGAGATGGTGGCGCTTGAGCTTGAGGGTGGGCGTCATCAGGCCGTTTTCAACGCTCCAGGGCTCCAGTTCCAGATGCACGGCACGGGGCACGGCATAACGGGGAAAGCTGGCTACCTGCTGTTCGATGCGTGCCAGCGCCTCGCGCTCTGTGGCAGAGTGGTTCAGGCTGGCCGGATCCTGCGGATCCAGGCCCAGTCTCCGGGCCATGGCATGCCATTCACCTTTGTCGACGACGGCCACGGCGGCGATGAAAGGGCGGTCCTCGCCCACCACGAAGGCCTGGGTGAAAAAGGGGTCGCCGGTGATGGCCAGCTCCAGATCCGCAGGCGGGATCTTCTCACCCGTGGAGGTGACGATGATTTCCTTGATGCGGCCCTGGATGCGAACGCGCCCGTCCTCGATCACAGCCTGGTCGCCCGTGCGCAGCCAGCCGTCTTCGGTGAAGGTCTTCGCGGTGTCTTCCGGCCGTTCCCAGTAGCCACGCATCACGCAGGGGCCGCGCACCTGCAGCTCCCTGTTCTCGCCGATGCGCACCTCCACGCCGGGCAGGGCGCGGCCCACGGTGGCGGGGTGGTTGTCCTCCAGCGTGTTGGCGCAGACCACGGGCGACGTCTCCGTCATGCCGTAGCCCTGGATCAGCGGCAGGCCCAGGCCCAGGAAACAGCGGGCAATGGTGGGCGACAGCGGTGCGCCGCCGCTCACAGCCACACGCACGCGGCCACCGAACTGGGCCAGCAGCGGCCTGGCCACCAGGCGGTCGAGCACGGGCCACGGCAGCCATTGCATCCAGGCCGGCAGTTCCGGCTGGGAGGGCTGCGGGTCGGCTGCGATGCCCTGGCGTTCGCAAAAGCGCTTCCATCCCTTGGCCTGGGCCGTCTCGAACAACCGGGCCTGGAGTGGCGACCGGGCCAGGGCTTCCATGAGCTTGGCGTGCACGCGTTCGTAGATGCGCGGCACGGACACCAGCACCGTGGGGCGCTGGGTCTTGAGATCTTCCGACAGCTGGGCCACCGAGCGCGCATAGGCCACGCAGGCGCCCACGGCCAGCGCCAGATAGTAGCCAGCGGTGCGCTCGAAAGTGTGGGACAGCGGCAGGAAGGACAGGAACACGTCGTCGCTGCGCGGCTGAAGGCGCTGCATCACGGCCTGGACGTTGGAGACCACGTTGCGGTGCGTGAGCATCACGCCCTTGGGCTTGCCCGTGGTGCCCGAGGTATAGACCACGGCGGCCAGGTCCTCGGCCGTCGGCGGGGCGGGCAGGGCCAGGGCGGCGGCGTCACCTTCGTCAAGCCATTGCTGCAGCGGCTGGACGGGAATGCGGTGCAATGCCTCGATGGCCGCATCGGCGACCTGCGACCCGTCGAGTGCGGTCTTCGGCGCAGCCGCGGGCGTTGCCACGACCACCTTGCGCAATTGCGGCAATGCCTGGCCCGTGGCACAGATCCTGTCCCAGGTCGATGCCTGGGCCACGAACAGCATCGACACCTGGGCATTGGCCAGGATGTAGGCGATGCTGCCCGCGTTGTCGATGGCGTGCAGTGGCACGGGCACATGGCCGCAGCGCAGGGTGGCCAGGTCGATGGACATGGCATCCAGACCGTTGGGCAGCAAGATGGCGATGCGCGATCCGGGCGCAAGCTCCTGTGCCGCCAGTGCCCGGGCCCAGCGGGCCACGCGCTCGCCGGTCTGTGACCAGTTCAGCGACGTCCAGCGGCGGGCCTGCTCGTCATAGGCCCGGTAGGCCTCGCCCTCGGGTGTCTGCCGCACACGCAGGGCCAGCATGTCCACCAGGGTGGCGGCCGTGTCCATGCGGGCATCGGGAGGCAGACTCAGGGCCAGTGAGGAAGTACGTGCCGGGTCTTGGATGCTCATGCAGAAAGGGCGCGGGCCAGAGTGAAGAATCCGGCCATGATAGCCCGGCGCTTGCTGCACCCAGGATGTCAGCTTTGGAGATGGAAGGCACTGCCGCGCAGGTTTATGCTGCAGTGCAATGTTCGTCGCCAGACCCCCGGGGCATGACAGGAGTCCATGTGCTTTTCGATCTCAGGATGCAGCCGCCAGCCCGTTGCGGAAATGCTGCCGCATGGCCTGCGCCGCCGCGGCACCGTCACGGCGCAGCAAGGCCTGCATGATGGTTTCATGCTCGGCCAGCGAGTCCTCGATGCGTCCCTGCTTGAACAGCGATTTGTGGCGGTTGAGCTTCATGACCTTGCGCAGGTCGGCCACGAGCTGGTTGCGCCAGCGGTTGTCTGCGATCTCCAGCAATTGCATGTGGAAGCTCTCGTTGAGCTCGAAGAAGCGCCCGGCGTCCCCGGCCTGGGCCTTGAGTTGCTCATGCGTGTGCAGCAGGGCGGCCAATTCATCGTCCGTGCCCGATTCAGCCACCACCTGCACGGCATCCGACTCCAGCAGGCTGAGCAGATGGTAGACATCGGCGATGTCCTTGGACGACACCTCGGTCACATAGGCGCCGCGCCGCACCTTCATGGTGACCAGTCCCTCGGCGGCCAGCACCTTCAGCGCCTCGCGCAGCGGCGTGCGGCTGATGCCGTATTCGTCGGCGATCTTGAGCTCATCGATCCAGTCACCGGGCGCCAGCTCGTGCTCGAAGATGCGCAGGCGCAGTTTCTCTGCGACCTGCTCGTAGAGCGCGCGGGGGGTGAGGGTGTTTGTCGACATGTGGCCCGGATTGTATCGGCAAAGATATTTTGAATGAATAATTATGAATGATGTAAACTGCGGCAGCCCTGGGGCAACCCTCAAGGCGATCCGTCATCCACGAGCCTGAGAACATGAGACAAGACCATCCGACAGCGCAAAGCGGCCCGGAATTCGACCCGGCCGACCTGCAGAAATGGACCCAAGCGGCCGCCAAGGCCGCTCCGGGAGGCGACATCCAGGCACTGAGCTGGATGACGCCCGATGGCATCGAGGTCAAGCCGCTGTACACCGCGGCCGACACGGCGGACCTGCCCTACACGGATAGCCTTCCGGGCTTCGAGCCCTATATCCGCGGCCCCCAGCCCACCATGTATGCGGGCCGCCCCTGGACCATTCGCCAGTACGCCGGCTTTTCCACGGCGGAAGAATCCAATGCCTTCTACCGCAAGGCGCTGGCCGCAGGCGGGCAGGGCGTGTCCGTGGCGTTCGATCTGGCCACCCACCGGGGCTATGACAGCGACCATCCGCGTGTCACGGGCGACGTGGGCAAGGCCGGCGTGGCCATCGATTCGGTCGAGGACATGAAGGTGCTGTTCGACCAGATCCCGCTGGACAAGATCAGCGTGTCCATGACCATGAACGGCGCCGTGCTGCCCGTGCTGGCCGGCTACGTGGTGGCGGCCGAGGAGCAGGGTGTCGCGCAGGACCAGCTTTCGGGGACCATCCAGAACGACATCCTCAAGGAGTTCATGGTCCGCAACACCTATATCTACCCGCCCCAGCCGTCGATGCGCATCATCGGCGACATCATCGAGTACACGAGCAGGCACATGCCCAAGTTCAACTCGATCTCGATCTCCGGCTACCACATGCAGGAGGCGGGGGCCAACCAGGCGCTGGAGCTGGCCTTCACGCTGGCCGACGGCAAGGAGTACGTCAAGACCGCCACGGCCAAGGGCATGGACGTGGACGATTTCGCGGGCCGGCTGTCCTTCTTCTGGGCCATCGGCATGAACTTCTACCTGGAGATCGCCAAGATGCGCGCGGCCCGCCTGCTGTGGTGCCGCATCATGAAGGGCTTCGGCGCCAAGAAGGCCAAGAGCCTGATGCTGCGCACGCACTGCCAGACCTCGGGCTGGTCGCTGACCGAGCAGGACCCCTACAACAACGTGGTGCGCACCACCATCGAGGCCATGGCCGCCGTCTTCGGCGGCACGCAGAGCCTGCACACCAACAGCTTCGACGAGGCCATCGCGCTGCCCACCGAGTTCTCGGCCCGCATCGCCCGCAACACGCAGCTGATCATCCAGGAGGAGACCCACATCACCAACGTGATCGACCCCTGGGCGGGCAGCTACATGATGGAGAAGCTGACCCAGGACATGGCCGACGCCGCCTGGAAGATCATCGAGGAGGTCGAGGCCATGGGCGGCATGACGGCCGCCGTGGATTCGGGCTGGGCCAAGCTCAAGATCGAGGCCGCCGCCGCCGAGAAGCAGGCGCGCATCGATTCGGGCAAGGACGTCATCGTCGGCGTCAACAAGTACAAGCTGGCCAAGGAGGACCCTGTCGACATCCTCGAGGTGGACAACGTCAAGGTGCGCGACAGCCAGATCGCCCGCCTGAAAGACCTCAAGGCCCGGCGCGACGCGGCCAAGGTCGAGGCCGCCCTGCAGGCACTGACCCACGCGGCAGAAAGCGGCGAGGGCAACCTGCTGGACCTGTCCATCCAGGCCATCCGCTTGCGCGCCACGGTGGGCGAGGTCTCCGATGCGCTGGAGAAGGTGTTCGGGCGCCACCGCGCCGACACGCAGAAGGTGACCGGCGTCTATGCGGCAGCCTACGACTCGGCCGAGGGCTGGGAAAAGCTCAAGGGCGAGATCGACGCCGCGTCCGAGCAACTGGGCCGCCGCCCGCGCGTGATGATCGCCAAGCTCGGCCAGGACGGCCATGACCGCGGCGCCAAGGTGGTGGCCACGGCCTTCGCCGACCTGGGCTTCGACGTGGACATGGGGCCGCTGTTCCAGACCCCCGAGGAATGCGCGCGCCAGGCCATCGAGAACGACGTGCACGCCGTGGGCGTGTCCACGCTGGCGGCCGGCCACAAGACCCTGGTGCCGGCCATCATCGAGGAGCTGCGCCGCCAGGGCGCGGACGACATCATCGTCTTCGTGGGCGGGGTGATTCCCGCGCAGGACTACGACTTCCTCTACAACGCCGGCGTGAAGGGCGTGTACGGGCCGGGCACGCCCATTCCGGCCAGCGCCAAGGATGTGCTGGAGCAGATCCGCCAGGCCAACAGCCTCTGAGCCCGCCGCAGTGACTCCCGAGCAAATGCAAGACGGCATCCTGAACGGCAGCCCCGCCGTCCGGCGCCGCTCCATGGCCAAGGCCATCACGCTGCTGGAATCCACGCGCGCCGACCACCGCGCCGCCGCCGACGAACTGCTCACGGCCCTGCTGCCCCACACGGGCGCTGCATTCCGCCTGGGCATCAGCGGCGTGCCGGGCGTGGGCAAAAGCACCTTCATCGAGACGCTGGGGCTGTTCCTGATCGCGCGCGGCCTCAAGGTCGCGGTGCTGGCCATCGACCCCTCGTCCACGGTGTCGGGCGGCTCCATCCTGGGCGACAAGACGCGCATGGAGCATCTTTCCGTGCATCCAGGCGCCTATATCCGCCCCAGCCCCAGCAGCGGCACGCTGGGCGGCGTGGCCGAGAAAACCCGCGAGGCGATGCTGGTCTGCGAGGCAGCGGGCTACGATGTGGTCATCGTCGAGACCGTGGGCGTGGGCCAGAGCGAGATCGCCGTGCAAGGCATGTGCGACATGTTCTGCCTGCTGCAGCTGCCCAATGCGGGCGACGACCTGCAGGCCATCAAGAAAGGCGTGATGGAGCTGGCCGACCTGGTGGTGATCAACAAGGCCGACATCGACCCGCATGCCGCCACGCGCGCCCAGGCCCAGATCACCTCCAGCCTGCGCCTTCTGGGCATGCATGGCAATCCCGAGCATGCCCACCACGACGAAAGCCTGTGGCAGCCCAGGGTCATCACCCTCAGCGCGCTCCAGCAGCAGGGCGTCGATGGCTTCTGGAGCGCGGTCGAGGACTTCCGGCGCCTGCAGCAGGCCAGCGGGCGGCTGGCGCTTCGCCGTGAACGCCAGGCACTGTCCTGGATGTGGGAGCGCATCGACTCCGGCCTCAAGCAGGCCTTCCGGCAGCATCCGCAGGTGCGGGCGCTGCTGCCCCAAATGCAGGCCGACGTGGCCGCGGGGCGCATCGCGGCCAGCACGGCCGCCAGAAATCTGCTGCAGGCGCAGGCCGGCCCGGCGCCTGCGGCACAGTGATGGCAAACCAGACACCCCCAACCGATACCGTCAGACGTTAGAGGAATCGCAGCATGCAAGACATCCTGGATCAACTGGAGACAAAGCGCGAACAGGCCCGCCTGGGAGGCGGCCAAAAGCGCATAGACGCGCAGCACAAGAAGGGCAAGCTCACGGCGCGCGAGCGCATCGAGCTGCTGCTGGACGACGGCACCTTCGAGGAATGGGACATGTTCGTCGAGCACCGCTGCACCGACTTCGGCATGCAGGACAGCAAGATCCCCGGCGACGGCGTGGTCACCGGCTACGGCATGATCAACGGCCGCCTGGTCTTCGTTTTCAGCCAGGACTTCACCGTCTTCGGCGGCGCGCTGTCCGAGACGCATGCCGAGAAGATCTGCAAGATCATGGACCAGGCCATGAAGGTCGGGGCGCCCGTGATCGGCCTGAACGACTCGGGCGGCGCCCGCATCCAGGAAGGCGTGGCCTCCCTGGGCGGCTATGCCGACGTGTTCCAGAAGAACGTGCTGGCCAGCGGCGTGGTGCCCCAGATCTCCATGATCATGGGCCCCTGCGCGGGCGGCGCCGTGTACTCGCCGGCCATGACGGACTTCATCTTCATGGTCAAGGACAGCAGCTACATGTTCGTGACCGGCCCCGAGGTCGTGAAGACCGTGACCCACGAGGAGGTCACGGCCGAGGAGCTGGGCGGCGCCGTCACCCACACCACGCGCAGCGGCGTGGCCGACATGGCCTTCGACAACGACGTGGAGGCGCTGATGATGCTGCGCCGCCTGTACAACTACCTGCCGCTGAACAACCGCGAGAAGGCGCCCGTGCGCTACACCTCGGACCCCGTGGACCGCGCCGACAAGTCGCTGGACACCCTGGTGCCCGACAACGCCAACAAGCCCTACGACATGAAGGAGCTGATCCTCAAGACCGTGGACGATGGCGACTTCTTCGAGTTGCAGCCCGACTACGCGAAGAACATCATCACCGGCTTCGCGCGCATGGACGGCCAGACCGTGGGCATCGTCGCCAACCAGCCCCTGGTGCTGGCCGGCTGCCTGGACATCAAGAGCTCCATCAAGGCCGCGCGCTTCGTGCGTTTCTGCGACGCCTTCAACATCCCCGTCGTCACCTTCGTGGACGTGCCCGGCTTCATGCCCGGCACCAGCCAGGAGTACGGCGGCATCATCAAGCACGGCGCCAAGCTGCTGTACGCCTATGCCGAGGCCACCGTGCCCAAGATCACCGTCATCACGCGCAAGGCCTACGGCGGCGCCTACGACGTGATGGCCTCCAAGCACCTGCGCGGCGACGTCAACCTGGCCTGGCCCCATGCCGAGATCGCCGTCATGGGCGCCAAGGGCGCGGTGGAGATCATCTTCCGCGAGGACAAGAACGACCCCGCCAAGCTCGCCGCCCGCGAGGCCGAGTACAAGGCCCGCTTCGCCAACCCCTTCGTGGCCGGCGCGCGCGGCTTCATCGACGACGTGATCCAGCCGCACGAGACGCGCAAGCGCATCTGCCGCTCGCTGCAGATGCTCAAGAACAAGCAGCTGGAAAATCCGTGGCGCAAGCACGGCAATATTCCCCTGTGACCCGGCCCTGATATCAAAGATCGAATCCAGAAAAAACAGGCTGCGAAGATGTTCAAGAAGATCCTGATTGCCAACCGCGGCGAGATTGCCTGCCGCGTCATCGCCACCGCCCGAAAGATGGGCATACAGACCGTGGCGGTGTACTCCGATGCGGACCGCGAGGCACGCCACGTCAAGCTGGCCGACGAAGCCGTGCACATCGGCGCCGCACCCAGCCGCGAGTCCTACCTGCAGGCCGACCGCATCATTGCCGCCTGCAAGCAGACCGGCGCCCAGGCCGTGCACCCGGGCTACGGCTTCCTGTCCGAGAACGAGGCCTTTGCCCGGCGCGTGGAGGAAGAGGGCATCACCTTCATCGGCCCCAAGCACGCGGCCATCGCGGCCATGGGCGACAAGATCGCCTCCAAGAAGCTGGCCGACAAGGCCGGCGTGAGCACCATCCCCGGCTACAACGACCCCATTGCCGGTCCCGAGGCCGCCGTGGAGATCGCCAAGGGCATCGGCTACCCCGTGATGATCAAGGCCAGCGCCGGTGGCGGCGGCAAGGGCCTGCGCGTGGCCTACAACGACAAGGAAGCCTTCGAGGGCTTTGCCAGCTGCCAGAACGAGGCACGCAACAGCTTCGGCGATGACCGCATCTTCATCGAGAAATTCGTGCAGGAGCCGCGCCACATCGAGATCCAGGTGCTAGGCGACGGCCACGGCAACGTGATCTACCTGAACGAGCGCGAATGCTCCATCCAGCGCCGCCACCAGAAGGTGATCGAGGAGGCGCCGTCGCCCTTCATCAGCGATGCCACGCGCCGTGCCATGGGCGAGCAGGCCGTGGCCCTGGCCAAGGCCGTGGGCTACCAGAGCGCGGGCACGGTCGAGTTCGTGGTGGGCAAGGACCAGGACTTCTACTTCCTGGAGATGAACACCCGGCTGCAGGTCGAGCACCCCGTGACCGAGTGCATCACCGGCCTGGACCTGGTCGAGCAGATGATCCGCGTGGCCGCCGGCGAGAAGCTGGCCATCGCCCAGGAGGACGTCAGGCGCGACGGCTGGGCCATCGAGTGCCGCATCAACGCCGAGGACCCGTTCCGCAACTTCCTGCCCTCCACGGGCCGCCTGGTGCGTTTTTCGCCGCCCCAGCAGACCATGTGGCAGGCCGACACGGACCACCTGCATGGCGTGCGCGTGGACACGGGCGTCTACGAAGGCGGCGAGATCCCCATGTACTACGACTCGATGATCGCCAAGCTCATCGTGCACGGCAGCGACCGCAACGATGCCATCGCCAAGATGCGCGAGGCGCTCAACGCCTTCGTGATCCGCGGCATCAGCTCCAACATCCCGTTCCAGGCCGCGCTGCTGGCCCATCCCCGGTTCAGGAGCGGCGAATTCAACACCGGCTTCATCGCCGAGCACTACGCCCATGGCTTCCATGCCGAGGACGTGCCGCACAGTGACCCCGACTTCCTGGTCGCGCTGGCCGGACACATGAACCGCCGCTACCGCGCACGCGCCGCCACCATCAGCGGCCAGATGCGCGGGCACGAGCTCAAGGTCTCGGCCGACTACTGCGTGGTGGTGCTGGGCGCCGACGGCCGGCACCAGTACCGCGCGGTGCAGGTCTCGGATTTCGACGCCGAAAGCCGCGCCAGCACCGTCACCGTGGATGGCAAGCCCTATACCTTCCGCAGCGAGACACCCATGCGCGCCATGTGCGTGCAGGGCAGCTGCAACGGCAAGCCCTTCACCGCCCAGGTCGAGCGTGGCACGGCCAGGAACCCGCTGGCCCTGCGCGTCATCCACAACGGCACGCAGATCGACGCCCTGGTCCTGTCGCCGCGCGGCGGCGAGCTGCACCGGCTCATGCCCTACAAGGCGCCGCCGGACCTGTCCAAGTTCCTGCTGTCTCCCATGCCGGGGCTGCTGGTGGACGTGGCCGTGCAGCCGGGCCAGAAGGTGCAGGCCGGCGAAAAGCTGGCCGTCATCGAAGCCATGAAGATGGAGAACATCCTCTTCGCATCCCAGGACGGCGTGGTCAGCAAGATCAGCGCCGGCAAGGGCGATTCGCTGGCCGTGGATGATGTGATCCTGGAATTCGAGTGAAGGCCGGCCCGCAGGCGGGCGCCGGCGGCGGCCAAGCGGCCGGCAGCCGTGCGCACGCCGGGCCCGAAAGGCCTGCGCAATAAATTTTTGCTAAATGGGCCCTGATCGCCTTAGAATTTGTAAGAACATGTGTCACAACCAGGAAAGCGCATGAACCTCAGTTCCAAGGCAGCTCAAAGCGAGATTGATGAGCGCACCAACCTCACGAGCAACAACAAGTTCGAGCTGCTGCTGTTCCGGCTGGGCAGCGACTCGGCGCTTGGCAAGTCCGAGCTTTTCGGGATCAACGTGTTCAAGGTCCGCGAGATCGTGGCCATGCCCAGCATCACGCCCATCGCCGGGGGGACGCCGCATTCGCTGGGGGTGGTGAACCTGCGCGGGCAGGTGATCCCGGTGCTGAATCTGCCGGCCATCGTGGGCTGCAAACCACAGACCGGCCTGAACATCATGCTGGTCACCGAATATGCGCGCACCACCCAGGCGTTCGCGGTCGAGTCCGTCGAGGACATCGTGCGTCTGGATTGGAAGCAGGTGCTTTCGGCGGAAGCCAGCGGCACCGCAGGCAAGCTGGTCACCAGCATCGCGCGCCTGGACGGCAATACCGATGGCTCGCGCCTGGCCCAGGTGCTGGATGTCGAGGCGATCCTGCAGCTGGTCTCCCCTTCAGAAGGCCATGAGATCACGCCCGAGAAAGTGGGCCCGGGGCTCAAGCTCAAGCCCGGCACCATCGTGCTGGCCGCAGATGACTCCTTCGTCGCGCGCTCGCTGATCGAAAAAGAGCTGAAGGTGCTGAAGGCGCCCTATGAAATGCTCAAGTCCGGCCAGGAGGCCTGGGACCGCCTCAACGCCATCGCCAGGAACGCCGAAGCCGAAGGCCTGACGATCGCCGACAAGGTCGCCATGGTGCTGACCGACCTCGAAATGCCCGAGATGGACGGCTTCACGCTCACCCGCAACATCAAGCAGGACGCGCGCTTCCAGTCCATTCCCGTGGTCATCCATTCCTCGCTGTCCGGATCGGCCAACGAGGACCATGTGCGCAGCGTCGGTGCGGACGGCTACGTGGCCAAGTTCGTGGCCGAGGACCTGGCCAACACCTTGCGCCGGCTGCTGCCGGACTGAGGCTATCAGCTGCTCTGGCGCACCACCAGCTCGTAGCCCAGGTCCATGCCCGCAGTGGGCACGGCCTCGCCACGGATCAGCTGCAGCAGCATGCGCGCGCCTTCGGTGCCGATGGGGCCGCGCGGCGTGCGGATCGTCGTCAGCGGCGGCACCATCTGGTCGCTGCCGGGCAGGTCGTTGAAGCCCGCGATGGCGATCTGCCGCGGCACTTCAATGCCGCGGCGCAGGGCCTCCAGCAAAGCGCCCTGGGCAATGTCGTCGTTGCAGAAGAACAGCGCATCGACGGCTGGCTCCAGGCGCAGCGCGGCGTCCAGCAATTGGGCGCCCAGCGCCATCGACGTGGGCTGGGGCCACAAAAGCTCCAAGGCCGGGTCGTGCAGGCCGGCCTGCGCCAGCGCCTGGCGGTAGCCGGCCGCACGCTGCATCACGCGCGCATCAAGCTGGCCTGCGCAAAAGGCGATGCGCCGGTGGCCGCGCTGCATCAGATGCCGCGTGATGGCGGCCCCAGCATCGACCTGCGAAAAGCCGACGCTGGGCGCGCCCCCCGCGCCATCGACCTCCATCAGGTGCACGCAGGGCACCTTGCTGGCGTCCACCAGCGCCTGCGCGGCAGGGCTGCGGTCGAAGCCCGTGAGCAGCAGGCCGGCCGGGCGCATGGGCAGGTAGGTGCGCAGCAGCTGCTCCTCCTCGGCCCGGTCGTAGTGGGTCACGCCGATGAGCGCGTGGTAGCCCGCGGCGAACAGCTCCTTGTGCACGGCCTCGATCAGGTCCACGAACAAGGTGTTGGACAGCATGGGCACCAGCACCAGCACCTGGCTGCTTTTCTGGGAGGCCAGGGCCCGGGCGGCAGGGTCGGGCACATAGCCCATCTGTCCGGCCACGCCGCGGATCTTCTCCACCAGCGCCGGGTCCACGCGGCGCTCTCCGCGCAGCGCGCGCGACACCGTCATGGGGCTGACGCCGGCGGCCCGCGCCACATCGCTGAGCGTGATGCGGCCGCTGGCGCGCGAGGAACGCGCACGATGGGAGGCGGGCTCGGCAGGAGAGGGCAGGGGAGCGTCGGGCAGGTGTCGGGCCAAGGGATTGTCCTAGGTCGGTGGAGATAACGGCGAAGGTTATGATAGCGCTATCCCATTCATTCCGAAGCCGTTGCCACTGCGTGTAAACCCGCAACCGGCCTGGGAAGAACACCGAAAACCACCGAATCCGAGGCAGACCCTGGTCTGCCCATTTTTGCAAGATCATGGATAGCGCTATCCCAACCATTTCCACCGCAGGCTGGCCCCGGGCGCTGGTCGTCATGGGCGTGTCCGGCTGCGGCAAGTCCAGCGTGGGCCAGTCGCTGGCCGATGCCCTGGGCTGGACGCTGCACGAAGGCGATGCACACCACGCCGAAGCGAGCATCCGCAAGATGCAGGCCGGCATCCCCCTGACCGATGAGGACCGCAGCGGCTGGCTGGACACGCTGGCCCGCCTGCTGGGCGCGGCCATCGCCTCGCCCGGCCCCGGCGTGGTGCTGACCTGCTCGGCGCTCAAGCGCAAGTACCGCGACCGGTTGCGCGCAGCCGGTCCGGCCGGCGCCGTGGGCTTCGTCTTCCTGGACCTCGGCTATGAGACCGCGCTGCAGCGCGTGCAGGAACGCTCGGGGCACTTCTTCTCGCCGGAACTCGTGGCCAACCAGTTCGCCACGCTGGAAAGCCCCGCAGGCGAGGGCGCCGTACTCAGCGTGGATGCCACGCTGCCGCTGCCCGGGATCGTGCGCCGCACCCAGGCCTGGCTGGACCAGGCACATCACCTGACGCAAAAACCATGACACCAGGAGACACCCCCATGCAAACCGATTCCCCCGCGGCCCGGCCCAAGCCGGTGCTGCAGCGCCTGGCCGAGGCGCTGATGGTGCTGGCCCTGGCCGGCATGGTCATCGCCGTCTTCGTCAATGTGGTGCTGCGCTACGTGTTCCACACCAGCATCGTGTCCTATGAGGAAATCTCGCGCCTGCTCTTCGTCTGGCTGGTGGCCATCGGTGCCATCGTCGCGGCCTTCGAGGGCAGCCACCTGGGTTTCGACCTCGTGACCTCGCGCGCGGGCCCCGTTGCCCGCAAGGCGCTGTTCTGGGTATCGCAGCTGCTGGTCCTCGCGTGCATGGGCCTGCTGCTGTGGGGCTCGTGGGCCCAGGTGGAGGCGGGGCTGAACAGCTACAGCACCGTGCTCGGCTATCCGCTGGCCCTGGGCGCCGCAGCCACCCTGGTGCTGGCCGTGGGCCTGATCGTGGTGACGCTGCGCGACCTGCGCCGGGGCGCACCGGCCGAAAGCCATGCCGAGTCTTCAGTCGAATAAGGAGCACACACCATGGTCGTGACCCTGATCTTTCTGGCCGTGCTGATCGGCGGCATGGTGATCGGCATGCCGATCGCCCAGGCGCTGGTGCTCACCGGCGTGGCGCTGATGTGGCATCTGGACTTCTTCGACGCGCAGCTGCTCGCCCAGAACCTGCAGGCCGGCTTCGACAATTTCCCGCTGCTGGCCGTGCCCTTCTTCATCCTGGCCGGCGAGCTGATGAACGCGGGCGGCCTGTCGAGGCGCATCATCGACCTGGCGCGCGCCTTCGTGGGCCACATCCGTGGCGGCCTGGGCTATGTGGCCATCGGCGCGGCGGTGCTGCTGGCGTCCATGAGCGGCTCGGCCATCGCCGACACCGCCGCGCTGGCCACCATCCTGCTGCCCATGATGCGCGACCAGAAGTATCCCGACAGCTACAGCGCCGGCCTGCTGGCCTCGGGCGGCATCATCGCGCCCATCATTCCGCCGTCCATGCCCTTCGTGATCTATGGCGTGACCACCAACACCTCGATCAGCAAGCTGTTCCTGTCCGGCGTGGCGCCAGGGCTGATCATGGGCGCGTTCCTGATCTTCGCGTGGTGGTCCATCGCGCGCAAATACGACCTGCCGCGCGGCCAGCGCATGGCCTGGGGCCCGCGCCTGAAGGCCCTGGCCCAGAGCTTCTGGGCCATGATGATGCCGGTCATCATCCTGGGCGGCCTCAAGGGCGGCGTTTTCACGCCCACCGAGGCGGCCGTGGTGGCGGCCGTCTATGCCCTGTTCGTGTCCATGGTGATCTACCGCGAGATGACCTGGAGCCGGCTGTACGCCGTGTTCCTGGCCGCCGCCAAGACCACGGCCGTGGTCATGTTCCTGTGCGGCGCGGCCACGGTGACGGCCTACATGATCACGCTGGCCGACCTGCCCAACATGCTGGCCGACAGTTTCTCGGGCCTGCTGGGCAGCCCCGTGCTGTTCATGGCCGTGATGATGCTGTTCCTGCTGGTGGTGGGCACGGCCATGGACCTGACGCCGACCATCCTGATCTTCGGCCCCGTGTGCGCGCCGCTGGCCGCCAAGGCGGGCATCGACCCCATCTACTTCGGCTTCATGTTCATCTACGTGGGCTGCATCGGCCTGATCACGCCGCCCGTGGGCACAGTGCAGAACGTGGTGGCCGGCGTGGGCCGGCTGCGCATGGAGACCGTGATCAAGGGCACGAACCCGTTCCTGATGGTCTATGTGCTGCTGGCCGTGCTTTTCGTGCTTTTCCCCCAGATGATCCTCGCCCCGCTGCGCTGGATGCATTGACCCCTCACTACACCCCAAGGAGATGAACATGCGTATTCCCTTTGCACTGGCCGGCCTGATGGCCGCCGTCGCCACGCTGGCCGCCACGGGCCAGGCCCTGGCCCAGGACTTCAAGCCGCGCATCGTGCGCTTCGGCTACGGCCTGGTCGATGACTCCAACCAGGGCCGCGCGGCGCGCTTCTTTGCCAAGGAGGTCGAGAAGGCCACGGGCGGCAAGATGAAGGTGCGCGCCATCGGCAACGCCTCGCTGGGCTCGGACACGCAGATGCAGCAGGCGCTGATCGGCGGCGCGCAGGAGATGATGGTGGGCTCCACCGCCACCCTGGTGGGCCTGTCGCCCGAGATGGCCGTGTGGGACACGCCCTTCCTGTTCAGCAATGTCAAGGAAGCCGACGCCGTGCTGGATGGCCCCGTGGGCGAGAAGGTCAAGGCCACGCTGGAGCCCAAGGGCATGGTGGGCCTGGTCTACTGGGAAAACGGCTTCCGCAACCTCACCAACAACAAGCGCCCCATCGCCAGGATGGAAGACTTGGCCGACGTGAAGCTGCGCGTGATGCAGAACAACGTCTTCCTGGACAGCTTCAAGGCCCTGGGCGCCAACGCCGTGCCGCTGCCGTTCTCCGAGCTGTTCACGGCGCTGGAGACGCGCGCCGTCGATGGCCAGGAAAACCCGTTCAACACCGTGCTCTCCAGCAAGTTCTACGAGGTGCAGAAGTACCTGACGGTCTCCAACCACGTCTACAGCCCCTGGATCGTCACCGTGAGCAAGAAATGGTGGGACACTCTGAGTCCGGCCGAGAAGAAGGTCCTGCAGGACGCCGCCATCAAGAGCCGCGAGTTCGAGCGCAAGGACACGCGCGAGGAAGCGGCCAAGGCCCTGGCCGACATCAAGGCCAAGGGCATGCAGGTCAACGAACTGCCCGCGGCCGAAGCCGGCCGCATGCGCGACAAGCTCACGGCCGTGAACGCCGGCATCGCCAAGACCGTGGGCCAGGCCACCTGGGACGAGGTGCAGGCCGCCGTCAAGCAGGCACGCGCGGCCAAGTAAGCTGAACCGGGTGGCCGGGGCACACAAGGCAAGCGTGACCCGGCCACGCCGAAACGACAAGCACGACGCGCGACAGCGCATCCGCAGGAACCACGCATGAGCAGCATCCACCCCATCGTCGAACAGGTCACGCGCCGCATCCGCGAGCGCAGCGCCCCATCGCGCGCCGCCTATCTTGAGCAGGTGGACGCCATGGCCGCCAGGCCGCCCGGCGCGCAGTCCATGGGCTGCGCCAACGTGGCCCATGCCTTCGCCGGCATTCCGGGCCGCGACCGCATCCGCATCGTCGAGGAGAAGGCGCCCAACGTCGCCATCGTCACCGCCTACAACGATGTGCTGTCGGCCCATGCGCCGCTGGCCCACTATCCGGACATCCTCAAGGACGAGGCCCGCAGGCAGGGCGCCACGGCCCAGGTGGCAGGCGGCGTGCCTGCCATGTGCGACGGCGTGACCCAGGGCGCGCCCGGCATGGAACTGAGCCTGTTCAGCCGCGATGCCATCGCCATGGGCACGGCCATCGCGCTCTCGCATGATGTCTTCGATGCGGCGCTGATGCTGGGCATCTGCGACAAGATCGTGCCGGGCCTTTTGATCGGTGCGCTGCATTTCGGCCACCTGCCCACCGTCTTCGTGCCGGCCGGGCCCATGACCTCGGGCCTGTCCAATGGCGAAAAGGCCAAGGTCCGCGAGCAGGCCGCCCAGGGGCTGGTCGGCCGCAAGGAACTGCTGGCAGCAGAGTCCGCCGCCTACCATGGCGAAGGCACCTGCACCTTCTACGGCACGGCCAACAGCAACCAGATGCTGCTGGAGGCCATGGGCCTGCATGTGCCGGGCACGGCCTTCATCAACCCCGGCGACGGCGAGCGCGAGCTGCTCACGCGCGAGGCCATGCGCACGGTGCTGGGCATCACGAAACACCGGCGCTTTGCGCCCATAGGCCATGTGGTGGACGAGCGCTGCATCGTCAACGCCATGGTGGCCCTGCTGGCCACGGGCGGATCGACCAACCACCTCATCCACTGGGTGGCCGTGGCGCGTGCGGCGGGCATCACCATCGACTGGAACGATTTTTCCGAACTCTCGGGCGTGGTGCCGCTGCTGGCCCGCGTCTACCCCAACGGCAGTGCCGACGTGAACCAGTTCCAGGCCGCGGGCGGCCCGGGCTATGTGATCGGCCAGTTGCTGCGGGCCGGCCTCATGCATGGCGACGTGCTGACCGTGCGCGAGAAGGGCATGCCGGAGTTCGCATGCGTCCCCAGCGCGCAGGCCGGGCAGCTGGCATGGCGCGAGGCCGGAGCCTCGGGCGACCTGTCCGTGCTGCGGCCCGCCAGCGATCCCTTCAGCGCCACGGGCGGGCTCAAGCTGCTGTCCGGCAACCTGGGGCGCGGCGTGATCAAGGTCAGCGCCGTGCCCGAGGAACGCCACATCATCGAGGCGCCCGCGCGCGTGTTCGATTCCCAGGAAGCCCTGCAGCAGGCCTTCAAGGCCGGCGAGCTGGACCGCGACGTGGTCTGCGTCGTGCGCTGGCAGGGGCCGCGCGCCAATGGCATGCCCGAGCTGCACAAGCTCACGCCGCCGCTGGCCGTGCTCCAGGGCAAGGGATTCAAGGTGGCCCTGGTGACCGACGGCCGCATGAGCGGAGCCTCGGGCAAGGTGCCCGCCGCCATCCATGTCTCGCCCGAGGCCTGCGTGGGCGGGCCGCTGGCGCGCCTGCGCGACGGCGATCCGGTGCGCCTGGACGCCGTGGCCGGCACGCTGGCCGTGCTGGTGGGCGAGGATGAATGGCGGCAGCGGCCCGTGGCGACCATGCCGCAGGCGCTGCGCCAAGCCAATGGCCGGGGTTTCGGCCGCGAACTGTTCGCCGGATTCCGGCGCCACGCGCTCAGCGCAGAAGAGGGAGCCTGCACATGGATCGACAACGACTGACCGCTTTGGACGTCATGCAGGACGCGCCGGTCATCCCGGTCATCGTCCTTCACGAACTTGCCCACGCCGTGCCCCTGGCCCGTGCCCTGGTCGCGGGCGGCATCCGCGTGCTGGAGGTCACGCTGCGCACGCCCCAGGGCCTGGCCAGCATCGAGGCCATCGCGCGCGCCGTGCCCGAGGCCATCGTCGGCGCCGGCACCGTGCGCAGCGCGGCCGATGCGCGTGCCTGCGTGGATGCCGGCGCGCGTTTCGCGGTCAGCCCCGGCTATACCGGCGCGCTGGGCCAGGCCTGCCAGGACCTGCAACTGCCGCTGCTGCCCGGCGTGGCCACCAGCGGCGAGATCATGGCGGCCCAGGCCGACGGCTTCAACGAACTCAAGTTCTTCCCCGCCGTGCAGGCCGGCGGCTCGGCCATGCTCAAGGCCTGGCAGGGGCCGTTCGGCGACGTGCGCTTTTGCCCCACGGGCGGGATTTCTCCCGGCAACGCAGCCGAGTTCCTGGCGTTGAAGAACGTCATCTGCGTGGGCGGCTCCTGGCTGGTGCCCGGCGATGCGCTGGAGCAGGGCGACTGGGCACGGATCACCGCCCTGGCCAGCGAAGCCAAGGCCCTGCAGACCGCGCGAAAAGCCTGACCCCCCTGCGGCACAATCGTCGGCCTCCAGCCAGACGAGAGGGCTTTGCCGCATGATGAAGATCGACTCCACCACCGTCCAGCTCGTGCTGGCCATCGCCGAGGAAGGCAGCATCTCGCGCGCGGCCGACCGGCTGCAGCTGGCGGTGGCGGCCGCCTCACGGCGGCTCAGCGAGCTGGAGTCCCAGCTGGGCACCCGGTTGTTCAAGCGCCAGCCCCACGGCGTGCGCGCCACCGAGCCGGGCGTGAAGCTGCTGGCCCACATCCGCCAGATCGGCAACCTGGTCGAGCGCCTGGAGGGCGATGCCCAGGCCCTGGGCCAGGGCCGCGACGGCCGTATCCTCATCGGTGCGCCCAAGTCCGCCATCCTGCAGTTCCTGGCCGCCGACATCGCGGCCACCCAGCGCCGCTACCCCCAGATCACGCTGCAGGTGGTGGAGGAAAACAGCCGCATCGTGCAGCAGCTGCTGCGCGACAAGGTCATCGACATCGGCATCTACGAGAAGACCAGCGGCTTCGTGGATCTGCCGCGCTCCGACTACCGGCGCGACAGCCTGGTGCTGGTCTACAGCCGCAGGCATTTCCGCTTCGGCGATGAGCCCGTGGCGCTGGACCGGCTGCTGGACTGCCCCATCGTCAGCCTGGGCCGGGGCTCGGCCATCCTGGCCGCGCTGCGCCGCGCCCACCGCAGCCGGGGCCGGGTGTTCCGCAACGACTTCACCGTCAGCGGCTTCGACACCATGCTGGCCCTGGTGCGCGAGGGCCTGGGCGTCGGGCTGATGCCGCCCGGCGTGCTGCGCGGCTTCCACCCCGAACCCGAGCTGGGCTGGGCCCCCCTCGAAGGCGACTGGCATGAGCGCGGCTATGTGCTGTCCTTCATCGAAGGCCAGGCCCAGGAGCAGGCGCTGCGCAACGTGGTCGCGGCCCTGCTCCAGCCCGGAGCCGGCGGCCGCTGATCCTGCCCTGGTTTCGCAGATGGCGAAACCAGGCATGCGGTGCACATGCTTGCCGCGAATGCGGCACGCGGCGACAGTGACTGCACAACAACGATGTGCAGGAGACAAGCATGCAACGCCGCGACTTCATCGCGGCCGGCGCCGCCGCGCTGGCCGTACCCTGGGCGGGGGCCTCGGCCCCGGCCTCCGACCTGCCCAAGGGGCCCGTCAAGATCCTCGTGGGCTGGGCGCCCGGTGGCGGCACCGATGTGTTCGCGCGCATCGTGGGCCAGAAGCTGTCCGAGGTCTGGGGCCGGCCCGTGGTGGTGGAGAACAAGCCCGGCGCCACGGGCTCGCTGGCCGCCGAATACTTCGCCAGGACGCGCTTCACCGAAGGCATCAACCTGCTGATGGCGCATGTGAACACGCATGCCATCTCGCCGCAGATCTTCAGGTCCATCACCTACGACCCGCTCAAGGACTACGTGCCCATCGCCCTGATCGGCGCCACGCCCCACATCCTGGTGACCAGCAGCAGGAACAGCCTTGGCTCGGTGCAGGAGGTGGTGCAGCTGTGCCGCAAGAGCCCGGGCAAGATCAGCTTCGGCTCCTCGGGCACGGGCTCGGTGCAGCACCTGGCGGCCGAGATGTTCAACATGGCCGCGGGCGTCAGGAGCATCCACGTGCCCTACAAGGGCTCGGGCCCCATGCAGACCGACCTGATCGGCGGCCAGATCGACTTCAGCTTCGACACCATGACAGCCGCCACTGCCCAGGTCAGGGCCGGCAAGATGCACGGCATCGCCCAGACCCGCGTGAACCGCGCCAAGGGCTTCCCGGCCATGCCCACCATGGACGAGCAGGGCTTCAAGGGCTTTGACGCATCGAGCTGGTACGGCGTGGTCGGCCCGCGCGACATGTCCCGCGACCTGGCGCTGCGCATCAATGCCGACATCAACCGCGTGCTGGCCATGCCCGACGTCGTCAGCCGCTTCGACGGCTATGGCGTGGAGGACGGCGGTGGCTCCGTGGACAAGTTCGCGGCCTTCATGGCGTCTGAATACAAGAAGTGGGGCGACGTCGTTCGCGCCGCCAAGATCACGGAAGAAAGCTGAGGACCCAGCATGAACAATCCCCACTCCACCCCGCAACCACTGCCCCTGCAAGGCATCCGCGTGCTCGACGTCAGCCAGGTCATGGCCGGCCCCTTTGCCTGCATGCTGCTGGCCGACCTGGGCGCCGACGTGATCAAGGTCGAGCCCCCGGGCACGGGCGACCAGACGCGCGGCGCCATGGGCTTCAAGATGAAGGGCCCGGACAGCATGGGCTTTCTGAACATGAACCGCAACAAGCGCTCGCTGACGCTGGACCTCAAGAGCGGGGAGGGGCGCGAGGCCTTCTACCGGCTGGCCGAGACGGCCGACGTCATCGTCGAGAACTACCGCCCCGGCGTGGTCCAGCGCCTGAAGATCGACTACGACAGCATCCGCCGCATCAACCCGCGCATCGTCTATGTGAGCATCTCGGGCTTCGGCCAGAGCGGCCCCTGGGCCCAGCGCCCGGGGTTCGACCTCATGGCCCAGGCCATGTCGGGCGTGATGAGCGTGACCGGCTACCAGGGCGGGAAACCCGTCAAGGCCGGCGTGCCCGTGGCCGACATCGGCTGCGCGCTGTTCGCCACCTACGGCCTGCTGGCGGCCTACATCGGCGCGCAGAAGACAGGGCAGGGCCAGCACATCGACGCATCGCTGTTCGACTCGGCCATGGCCTTCGCCATCTGGGACATGTCCGAGTACTGGGGCACGGGCGTGCCGCCCGCGCCGCTGGGCACCAGCAACAAGATGAGCGCCCCCTACCAGGCCGTCAAGGCGCGCGACGGCTACTTCGTCATGGGCGCCACCAACCAGAAGCTCTGGGCGCGGCTGTGCGCGCTGATCGAGCGCCCGGACCTGGTCGAACACCCCGACTACGCCACCGTGGCGCTGCGCCTGAAGCACCGCGAGGCGCTGATCGAGGCCCTGGAGTCGGAGTTCGCGCGCCGCGACAGCGCCGACTGGGTGGAGCTTCTGCTGGAAGGCGGCATTCCGGCGGGCCCGCTGCTGAGCTACCCCGAGGCCTTCGAGGGCGAGCACGGAACGCACCGCCGCATGTGCATGGAGATCGACCATCCCATCGAGGGCAAGGTCAAGAACATCGGCTTTCCCGTCAAGATGCTGGGCACGCCCCAGCAGGTGCGCCGCCATCCGCCGCTGCTGGGCGAGCACAATGCGGAGATCCTGGCCGAGATCCATGCCGTGAAGGCCACCGCATGAGCACCGCCCTGCATGAATCCGTCGCGCTGGACCTGGTGGAGCCGGGCGTGGCCGAGATCGTCATCGACCGCCCCGAGCGCCACAACGCCATGAGCCTGCCGATGTACGAGGCGCTGCTCGCGGCCCTTGCACGCTGCCGGGACGATCCGGCCGTGCGCTGCGTGATGCTGCGCGGCGCGGGCGGCAAGTCCTTCATCGCGGGCACGGACATCGGCCACTTCAAGGACTTCCACGACGGCAGCCAGGGCGTCGCCTACGAGGCCTTCGTCGAACGCGTCATCGACGCCGTGGAGCGCATCGCCGTGCCCACCATCGCCGTCATCGACGGCTGGGCCGTGGGCGGCGGCCTGGCCCTGGCCACGGCCTGCGACTTCCGCCTGTGCAGCACCGGCTCGCGCTTCGGCGCGCCGATCGCCAAGACGCTGTCCAACACCTTGTCATCGCGCAACATCGCGCGCCTCGTGGCCAGCCTGGGCGTGCCGCGCGTCAAGCGCATGCTGCTGCTGGCGGAGTATCTGCCGGCGGAACAGGCACTGGCCTGCGGGTTCGTGCATGCCGTCGTTGCCGCCGACCGGCTGCCGGCGCAGGCACAGGCGCTGGCCGGGCAGCTCATGGCCCTGTCGGGCACCACGCAGGCGGCGGTCAAGGAGAGCCTGCGGCGCATCGTGGTGGAGCAGCGGCTCGATGATGGCGACCTGGTGGCATCGGTCTATGGCAGTGCGCAGTTCCGCGGCGCCGTGGCCGGCTTCATCCGGGGGTGAAGCGCTGGCCCCGACTTCACCTTGGCCTCACGCAGGCGGGGCATCATGGCGGCCGACTTGCCACTCGCCCCCATCCTGCCTTGCCCGACTCTTTCTTTCCCAGCGCCGTTGCCCGGTCCGGCGCTTGCCTCGCACACATGCGCCGGCTGGGCGCCATCCAGCGGCTGGGACTGGCCACGGGCCTGGTGCTGCTGGCCGATGCCCTGGTGCTGATGGCCCATGGCATGTTCAACCTGGGCGTGACGCTGCCCGGCGCGCTGGGCCTGGTCTTCGTGGCAAGCAGCTGGCACCATGGCGCCATTGCAAGCCGCCTCGGCGGCCGGCGCCTGTGGCGCCGGCTGTGGCGACTGGGCTGGATGGCGCTGTGGCTGTGGCTGGCCAGCCTGCTGTTGTTCTGGACACAGCTGTGGCTGCATGCGCGCCAGCCGGCCGATGCCCTGCCGTTGAAGGCCATCGTGGTCCTGGGCAGCGCCACGCGCGGCGGCCAGCCCTCGCCCACCCTGGCGCAGCGGCTGGACCGGGCCGCCCAGCTGGCGGCCCAGCATCCACGGGCGTTGGTCGTGACCAGCGGCGGCGTGGATTTCGGCGAAAGCGAGAGCGAGGCCGCCGTGATGTCGCGCTACCTGCAGCAGCGCCACGGCCTGGCTGCCGAAAGGCTGGTGCGGGAAGAGGGCAGCACCAGCACGCAATTGAACCTGGCCTGGAGCCGTCCCCTGCTGCGTGAACGCGGCGTTCCAGCCGATGCGCCGGTGGCCATCGTCACCAGCGACTTCCACACCCTGCGCGCAGGGCTCATCGCCCGGCGCATTGGCTATGGGAACGCGGTCACCGTGGGCGCGCCCACGCCGCTGTCCATACGTCCGAATGCCTGGCTGCGTGAGTATTTCGCCATGCTCAGCGGCTGGGCGCTGGGCGAGTTTTGAATCCGGTGGAGAATGGCCCGCTGGACAACCTATTCCTTTTCCGACAGGAGCGAGACAGTGGCGAATGAACAGCGACCTTTCCGCGTATTGGGCATACAGCAGGTGGCCATCGGCGGCACCGACAAGCAGCGCATGAAGCGCTTGTGGGTCGACATGCTGGGCCTGGCCCAGACCGGCACCTTCCAGAGCGAGCGCGAGAACGTGGATGAAGACATCCTGGCCATGGGCCGGGGTCCGCACCAGGTCGAAGTGGACATCATGCAGCCCTTGGACATCGACAAGAAGCCCGCCGTCCATGCCACGCCGCTCAACCATATCGGCCTGTGGATCGACGACCTGCCGCAGGCCGTCGAGTGGCTGGCGGCCAGGGGGGTGCGTTTTGCGCCTGGCGGCATCCGCAAGGGCGCTTCGGGGCACGACATCTGCTTTCTGCACCCCAAGAGCAGCGAGGAATTTCCCATCGCGGGCGAAGGCGTGCTGATCGAGCTGGTCCAGGCCCCCGCCGAGGTCATCGCCGCGCTGGGCTGATCCTGTGCACCCATGCGGGCATTCCTGCCAATGCCTGCATGGTCTTCTTTGCTGTTGTATTTCCCTTGAAGCTGCATTGAATTGGGAATCGCAATCCCTTATTCTCTTTGAAATGCATTTCCGCCAAACTGATTTATAAGAATATTCTTAGGCCTTTCGCTGCGCGCGTTCAATAGAATCCGCTGATGCGCCACCTAAGAGTTATTTCATTCATATTCAGGCGGCTGCTGCCCAGTCCTCAGCTACCTTCGGTACTTTTATATCTTTTTGCTTCGGCGATGATGATCTGCGCCATCGGGGCGGCTGTTTTCTATATTTATCTCTCTTTTTCCAGGACGGTATCAGAATACCGTCGCGAGATGAATTCTTCGGCATATGGTGCGCAGTTGTTCTTTGGAAGAAGCGAATTGCTGCTTCGCCTGGCTGCGGATTCTTTCATGCAGTCGGAAAACAGCGGCCCGGCTGCCGTATTGCCGCAGCCGCAGGGCAGCGCCGACGGCAGGGACCCCCATCACATCTACTCTCTGGCATTGAAGCCGTATGAGCTGGCGGAGATGAAACGGCATCATCTCCAGCTCGTCTACGCGGCAACCAGCGAAGGGCCCGGCGTGCATGTGCTCGCCCCCGATGCCGGCAACGACCTGAAAATCTCGGCCCATACCCGATGGTGGATTGCCCGTGCCCTGTCGCAGGCGGCTTCGGCATACCGGCGCGGCGACCCTGTGCCCATCTTGTGGCTGGCCGAGCGCAATGAGCAGGGAAATCGCTTGTTCATGTATCTGCCGCTGAATGCCGAAGACCTGGAGTCGGGCTGGCTGGGACTCATCCTGAACAATGTCGATGCCAGGATCGACCTGAAGAATCTGGCCGGAGGCCGCTATGTCCTTTCGGACCAGAACCAGCATGCCATGCTGTCGAGCAATGCGATGTCCGAACACCGGCCGCATGACATCGGCCTGCCCGCCCTGCGGCGCACCGCCAGCGTGGAAAAGCTGGAGGATTCCTTTGAAGTCGTGGGCGACGGATGGATTCCGCAATACCTGCTGCTGCGCAAGTCCGTGGGCGAAGCGGGATGGTTTCTGAGCTATCACGTCCCCATCGAGCAGTTGATCAAGGACAACATGCGCAAGCTGCAGTTCACCGCGCTGCTGTGCCTGGCCTTCATCCTGGTGCTTTTGCTCTTCGTGCACTTCATGCGCCGCCTCGCGCTCATCCCTGCCTTGGTGCAGCAAAAGGCACTGAAGGACAGCGAGGCCCTCAATCGCAAACTGATCGATACGGCACCCGCAGGATTGGCGGTGATCCGGCGCGGGGACCGCAAGATCCTGCTGTCCAACGCGCTGGCCCAGCACTGGGTGCGGTGCGACCCGCGCTGGTTCGAGCATGCCTGTGAAGAGGCATCGGTCCAGGGCTCGCTCGAACAGGTGCTCAGCGGCGGCTCGATCGTGCAGATCAGCAGCAGGGCGACGAACTACGGGGGCGAGCCGGTGCTGCTGTGCATGGTCAGCGATGTGACCGCGCTCAAGCAGGTCCAGGAATCGCTGATGGAGGCCAAATTGCGCGCCGAGTCCGCCAACCAGGCCAAGACCTTGTTCCTGGCCACGATGAGCCACGAAATCCGCACGCCGCTGTACGGCATCCTGGGCACGCTGGAGCTGCTGTCCCTGTCGAAGGCGCCTGGCGAGCAGAGCCGCTACCTGGAGACCATGCAGCAGGCGTCTGCCACCTTGCTGCGCGTGGTCAACGACAGCCTGGACCTGTCGGCCATCGAAGCCGGCCACCTCAAGCTGGAAATGCATCCTTTCTCGCCGGCGGAGCTGCTGGACAACGTGGTCGCCGGCTTCATCTCGCGTGCCGAAAAAAAGGGGCTTCAGCTGTACTGCGTGGCCGACGTGAACACGCCGCCGCTGCTGCTGGGCGATGCCTTGCGGCTGCGGCAGATCCTCGACAACCTGGTCAGCAACTCCATCAAGTTCACCCTGTCGGGACATATCGCCATCAGCCTGAAAGCCACGGGCCAGAGCCATGACCCGTGTGAACTGAGATTCGAAGTGCGCGACACGGGAGTCGGCATTTCCCTTGAGCAGCAGCCCTATCTGTTCAATCCCTATTTCAGGGCCCAGACCGCAGCCGCGCTGAAGGAGCATGGCACGGGCCTGGGACTGTCCATCTGCTCGCGCCTGGTCCAGCAGATGGGAGGGCGGCTCACCGCCGTCAGCGAGCCAGGCCTGGGCACCTGCATCTCGTTCGACCTGGCCTTTCCAGTGAGCGGGCTGGAGGGCGCAGTGCCGGCGCCGAGGCTGGCCTCCGACATCGTCTACGTGGATGGAGCCATCGCCGAAGTCGTCAACAATCTGTGCAGCTGGCTGCGCCATTGGGGCGCCATGGCCCAGCCCTACCGTGAGCACGCCTGCATGCCTGAGGAGCAGGCCATCCTGGTCGAGGCCTGGCCTCGCTCGCTGCAGCCCCGGCACTGGGACGGCAAACGGGTTCTTGCCCTGGCTCCCGGCGCCATGCGGCAGAAAGCCCCGCAGCGCAACGTCTGGGAAGCCGCCACCTACGGCGTTCTCGGGACTGCCCTGGCTTTGCAGCAGGCCCAGGGGGGCGCTGCATCGCGCGCCGCATCCGCGCTGGTGGCCACTGCCATGCAGGGGCACGAACACATGGGCCTGCATGTGCTCATCGTCGAGGACAACCCCATCAACCAGCTGATCCTGCGCGAGCAGCTGCAGCTGCTCGGATGCCATGTCGAACAGGCGTCCAACGGCCAGGAGGCGCTGTCCGTCCCCGGCCTGCTGGACTTCGACCTGGTGCTCACCGACCTGCACATGCCCGTGCTGGACGGCTTCGGCCTGGTGCGTGCACTGCGCATGCGCGGATTCCATAAGCCGGTCATAGGCTTGACGGCAAATGCCTATCCGCAGGAACAGGGCGTTGAGAAAGATGCGGGTTTCACTTGCCTGATATGCAAGCCGTTCTCACTGCCGCTGCTGCGTTCTACGCTGAAGAAAATCCAATGACATTGGAGCCGACTCCATGCTTTCCAAATATAAAGTTCTCATTCTCGACGACCATGCCCTGTGCTGCGAGCATACGCGCAGCTTGTTGATGGAGGCGGGCATCGCCGACGCGCATATTGCATACAATGCCACCGAGGCATTGGCCAAGCTGGGCCAGCATGATTTCCACCTGGTCATCACCGACCTGAAGATGCCGGACATGGATGGACTGCAGTTCATCAATGAGCTGGGAAGACGGAATATGCACCCCATGCTGGCCTTGTCGACCTCCTGCTCTCGCAGGCTGATGAGCAGTGTGAGCCTGATGGCCAAGGAGTCCGGGCTTTCCGTCATCGGCATGTTCCAGAAGCCGTTCAATATTGCACATGTGCAGACCATCGTGAACCAGCTGACCCATGTCGATGACAAGGTGTCAGCCATTCTGTCCGATCATGAAAAAAGCCATATCTTTGGCAAGGAGGTCATATCGCGCGCATTGAATGACATGGCGATACAGGCTTGGTTCCAGCCCAAGAAATCGCTGCAGACCGGCCATATCGTCGGAGTCGAGGCCCTGGCGCGATGGGACCATCCGGAGTTCGGGTTCATGATGCCCAGGTCATTCTTGTCCACCATACAGTTCCATCATCTGGACCATGCCCTTCTCATGCGCATGATGCATGACGCCTGCCTGGCCCACCTGGCATGGCGCAAGCTGGGCTACATCGTGCCCATCTCCATCAACCTGCCGATTCCCTTGCTGAACGACATCAGCCTTCCTGATGAACTGCATGATATTGCAATGCGAAACGGAATCTCCACCGCACAAATCACGTTCGAACTGCTGGAAGATGAGAAAATGGACATACCGGCCAATTACTACATGTCGGTGAGTCGCCTGCGCCTGAAGGGCTTCGGGCTGGCCCAGGATGATTTCGGCCGCGGCTACAGCTCCATGTATGGGCTCATTTCCACTCCCTTCACCGAACTCAAGATCGACCGTGCTTTCGTCAGTGGCGCAGCGAATGACGAGGTCAGGACGGCCGCGCTGGCTTTGTCGGTGCAGCTGGGGCGGCAGCTGGGATTGCTGGTGACCGCCGAAGGCGTCGAGAGCACCCAGGATCTGGAGCTGCTGCGCCGCATTGGCTGCGATTGCGCCCAGGGCTATCTGATATCCGCGGCCGTGCCTGAACAGGAGTTTTCCCTCATGCTCGCAGGCGAGCCTAGAAATTTCAACGCAGCACCCGGGAATTCCATATAATCCCGGCATGGCCGACACCCCATTCAATAAAATAACACGTACCACGCGCTGGCAAAACAGAATTCTGTTTGCAATGCTGTTGCTTGCCATCTTTCTGGGTGGAATATTGTTTTGGGGTTTCCATAAAATTCTTGATCAGCAGCAAAGCCGGATGCTTCTGAATTTCTCGGCACTCGTCGCATCGCTCAAGGAGCAGGAGACATTCCTGCAGCAGCTGGCTTCAGCGAACAGATCCTTGCGCGCTCTTCCGGATCAGCTGAACTCCGCTTTCGAAGAAGTCGATACCTACAAGGACTCCAATTCCAGAATATTCCAGGGACGGGATTCGGTCGGGGGCATGATGTTCTCATTGCAATGCTTCACCCGCATCGACTGCAGCAAGGTACCCAATGAACTGTTCCAGCTGGGAAGCTATCTGACATCCAATTACTCCTCTTTCTGGGCGCGTTCCTCCTTTCCGGCGGCTCCTGCTTTCTTCATCAGAAAGGACGGTGCCATCAGCATTGGTGTGCCGGCGATCGATGTGATTATCGGCAATGAAAGCACCTCTGAAAAAAGCTTCATCTCCACCATCGATGTCGTCAATGATTATCTTCATGCCCAGGAGGAGAAAAACGAAAAACCTTTCGAATCTCCCTGGGGTGCGCCACGCATTGCCTGGTTCGGCATGCCCGATGATTCCGAACGAATCATCGGCTTGATCCCGCTGGATTTCTCGAACCTCGTGCCCCACGAAAATGGTTTGGCGCGCAATGAAATCTACGCGACCGTGCTTTTCAGCCGCAACCGCATCAACTCCATCGTCAGAACAGAGCATCCCATGCCCAGCCACCAGTTCTGGCTGAGGCACCGTGATTTCGGCCTGCTGATGGGAAGTCCACCTTATCCGGAGATGGATGGCCGCGGAATGAAATACTCGCGCGACGGTTTGATCCTGAGAATGGATGATCCGTCCGGATCATGGTCAGGATACTACAGGCTTGACTATGCTGTTTTTTTTGAGAACGGAATGTGGGGCCCTCTGGGCTCCATGCTGCTTGTGGCGGTACTGAGTGTCGTCCTGGGAATCCTGTACAATCGGCGATTCAACCGCAGTGTGATGGTTCCGGCGTTGGATGCACAAAGGGAAATCATAGAAAGCAACGAATTCAACAAGGCACTGATCGAGACCGCGCCCGTGGCCATATGCCTCGTGGCGTTCGGCACCGGAAAAATCGTATTCAGCAACTCCTTGGCACAGCAATGGCTGCTGTCCGCGGATGGCTACCTGAAGCCAGAGTCGCCCGACAACATCGAAGCCTTGCACCGGGTCGTCAATGCCCAGCATGCGGGCACCATGGAGCACATCGAAGCGGCACAGGGAAAGACATTGCACCTGGCCTTCACGCCGACGCGCTACATGGGCCAGAAGGTCGTCCTGTGCATTTTTGCGGACATCAGCGCGCGTGCGGAAATGGAGCTCAGCCTGGCGCAGGCGAAGTTTGCAGCGGATGAGGCGAATGAAGCGAAGTCCACCTTTCTGGCGACCATGAGCCATGAAATCCGCACGCCGCTCTACGGCGCCCTGGGAACGCTGGAGCTGCTGGGAATGACGGAGCTGTCGAGCGTGCAGAGAAAATATGTGGACCGCATCGAATATTCGTCCACCATCTTGCTGCAGATCATCAGCGACATCCTGGATACCAGCAAGATCGAGGCAGGACAGTTGCAGCTGGAAAACTCGGCCTTCAATCCCCGCGAACTGGTCCAAGGCTGCACCAGCTCCTATGCAGCCATGGCGCAGCAAAACGGACTGCTGATCTTTTCGTGCGTGGATGCCAGTGTCCCGGCATCCGTGATCGGTGATCCCGTGCGTATCCGCCAGATCCTCAGCAACCTGATCAGCAACGCCATCAAATTCACCGAGGCAGGCCATGTGATCATCCGCATGCGCAACATGGGCGACGGCGGGGGAAAGGTCCGGTTGGCGCTGGAGGTGTCCGATACCGGGGTAGGCATCGACAAATCGCTGCACGCAGAGCTCTTCACTCCCTTCTTCCTGGTCAAGAACAGCCATCGCACGGCCCGCGGCGCCGGCCTGGGCCTGTCGATATGCTGGCGCCTGGCCCGGATGATGGGAAGCTCCATGCAATTGCGCAGCGAGCCGGGCCTGGGGAGCAAATTCTGGTTCGAATTGGCCCTGGACATCGTGCCCGGGGCCACGGAGGCCACGCCGGCGCTGCAGGGCACGAGCATGCTCGTGCGCACGCCGCACCCTGAACTGACCGAAAACATCTGTGACTGGATGCGGCTTTGGGGCGCGCGCGCATCGCCGGCAGGCCGCCTGCCGGTGGCCTCGCGTGAAGATGACCTGCTGCTTGACGTTCTGCTGCAGGCGGATGCCACCGCCGCCGATTGGCAGGGGCGCCATCTTTGCGCATCGGCGGCGGGCACCAGCACGCAAAACTCCGAAATCGACGCCCACAATTTCCTGAGCATCGGCTTTGGCGTGCTGGCCGCGGTCCAGGGGGCGCCGCGCATGGCGCGCGCCGAACCGGCCCTGCCCAGATTCGCCTTGCGCGTTCTGGTCGCCGAAGACAATCCCGTCAACCAGATCACGCTGCGCGGCCAGCTGGAAAGCCTGGGGTGCGAAGTCACGGTGGCCGACGACGGCGCGGAAGCGCTTGCTTTTTGGGACATCAGTCCGCATGATTTTGTGCTCACGGACGTGAACATGCCCTATGTCAACGGGTATGAGCTTGCCGAAAAGCTGCGCTCGGAAGGCGTGACATGCCCCATCATCGGAGTGACTGCCAATGCCATGCTGGACGAGGAGAACCGATGCCTGAGGGCGGGCATGAATGCCTGGCTGGTCAAGCCCATTCAGCTCAAGACGCTGGTGCGCACCCTGCAGAAATTCGCACCCAGCCATGCCCCGGCGGAAATGGTGGCAATAGCCGGCGAGCCCACGCAGCCGGCGCCGCTGGAGCCGAACGTGCTGGAGGTGCATCGCTCCGTCTTCATGCAATGCATGAACGACGATGTCCAGGTGCTGGCGCGCAGCCTGCAGGAACGCCGGCCGGACCTGGCCATCCATGCGCTGCACCGCATGCGTGGCGCCTTGCTGCTTGCCAGGCTGCAGGGGTTCGCAGAAAGGACCGAAACACTCGAGCGAAAGATTCACGCCAACGGACTGGATGGCCATCTGCAAGAGGAGCTTGCATCCACCCTGGCAGATCTTCGTGCTCTGCTGGCCGGCCTGTGAAGGCAGAAATGCCGATTAACAAAAAAATCTATGCAAATGAAGCTACGGATTGCGATTGTCGATGACCATGCGGTAGTTCTGCTGGGTGTGAAAGATTTCCTTGTGCAAGATCCCAATCTGGAGGTGGTGGGAACTTTCACCCGGCCTTCGGACTTCATGGAGTATGCAAGCGATCATCCCTTGGATATCGTGTTGACCGACTACGCAATGCCCGGTGACGACATATACGGGGACGGATTGCGGTATGTGACCTATCTGACGAGAAACCTGCCATCCGTCAAGGTTCTGGTTTTCACCACGGTATCCAATCCACTGATCATATTGGCCTTGTATGATGCTGGCGTGGCTGGCGTTCTTCTCAAGGAAGAGCCTTTGGGCCAGATCATGACCGCCATCAAATGCATACGGCTTAATTCGAAATATTATCCGCTGTCTTTGCAAAAGAATGGCACCAGCCAGAAAAATGCCGTTTTCCTGGATGAACGCGTCAGCAATCTCTCACCGCGAGAGCTGGAGGTGCTGAGGCATTTTTCCAAAGGCGAATCCATCACCCAGATTGCGGCGCGCCTTCGGCGCAGCGTGAAGACGGTGAGCCTGCAAAAGAACGCCGCCATGCGCAAGCTCAATATCGCAAGCAACCAGGAACTGGCCGCTTTCTGCATCGAAAACCATTTGTTCGACTGAGAGGGCATGCGCAGCAGGCCCTAGCCTTTCCAAGGCTGCACGCGGCGCTGGGAATGCTCCAGCAGCCACAGCCGTTTTTTGGCCCGTGTCATTGCCACATAGAGCCGGTTGCGCTCCAGAAACGCCTTTGCATGCGGGGCGGTCGCGGGGAAGCGGCCCGGCTCCATGAAGGGCAGGGCGACATAGTCGTACTCCTTGCCCTTGGCTTCTTCGATGGTGCTGAGGTGGAAGTCGAAGCCCTGTCCGGCGTGCACGGCCTTTTCAAAGCGCCTGGCCATGGCGCTGACCTGTGCCAGCATGTCGGGCACGCTCAGGCCTGTCACACAGTCCAGGAATGCGGCGACCCTTTGGCGCAGCGGCTCGGCCTGGGCGGGCGCCATGGGTATGCCGTCGAACAGGCCCCAAAGATCGGCCTCCTGCATCAGGCCGCGCGCATCGGACTGCCATTGCGCGGGCAGTTGCAGGAAGCGGCCAAAGGCCTGGAAATTGCGCCGGCCGCCCTGCAGGCTGGTTTCGCCGCTCAGAAAGCGCCAGATGATCTGCGGATGGGCGTGCATTTCGGCGGCCATGCGCTGGGCCAGCGTATGGCGGCTGGCAGAGTCCGCCATGTCGCTGCCTGCCACGCTGCCCCTGCCATGGTGCAAAGCGGCCTCCACGAAGGCGGCGAGTATGTCGCGGTGGAGCACGCTGGCATCCGCCTTCCATGACAGCGCCTGCATTCCGTGGGCATAGCACAGCCCGAGCAGCAGGGCGATCTCACGTTCCAGATAAAAGCGCTTGAAGCCGTAGAAGCTGGCGGTCTTGCCCGCGCGGTGGATGGCCCATTCCAGGGCGCAGGCATCGTGCGGGTGGCGCAGGATCACGGTCAGCGGCGCGGGGTGCGCAGCGGCGGCCGGGGCGTCGGCGCCATCGCAGCCGCCCGGGGGCCCGGGTTCGCGCGGCGCTGCCCGCGGCAGGCCGGCCTGGATCTGCAGCAGCTGCGATATGCATTGGCCGTCATGCGCGTAGTGCAGATGCTGCACCGTGCTGTAGCGGGTGGCCGCCGCGCTCAGGCCTACATCGAACAGGTGGTTGACGGCCTTGGCCACCTGGGGACCGAAGCGCCTGGACTGGGTCAGGGCCAGTGTCTGGGTGGTCTGCGCAAGGAAGTCGTCGAGCTGGTGGAGCTTGTCCCGGAACACCGACCAGGCCTGCTCCTCGATGTGCTGATTGAAATCGCCCGCGCCCAGAAAGCTGCAGCCGCTGCGGGCCAGCAGGTGGCGCAGCAGCTGCAGGCAAGCCAGGTCCAGGTCGTGCATTTCGTCGAACACCACCAGGTCGTAAGACGGCAGATCCGGTCCGTGGCCGAGCGCAGCCTCGCTGCCCAGCGCATGGGTGCAGTCGCCTTCGGCGTAGTACCTGGCGTCACCGCAGTGGTCGATGCGCCGCCGTTCGTACTCGAAGAACAGGCAGGCGAGGGTGTGGTCGAGCTGGTATTCCTCGCAGAAGCGGGCCAGGCTGACGCCCTCTTGCGCCAGGCGAAGGTCCAGCAGCGACTTCTTGGCGGCCAGGTTGAAGCTCCAGAATGCGTCCAGGTCCAGATCGCCCGGCGCATCCAATGCGGCATCGGGGTGCTCGGCCAGGCGCTGGCACAGGGCCTGGTAGGCCTCGCGCACCTGCGTTTGCAGCGCCACGCGATCGACCAGAAAGCGCGCCGCAGGGTCGCGCCGCCGGATCTGCTGAGCGGCCCAGCGCTCGACCGTGGTGATCTGCACCTGGGGCGGCACCTCGCGCACCAGTTGATGCAGGCGGTGGTGGAAGGCCGTGACGCCCGCGCGTGAATAGGCAAGCACCAGAACGCGCTGCACCTTGCCGCTGCGGCAGGCCTGGACCACCTTGCAGGCCAGCGTGGTGGTCTTGCCGACGCCGGCCAGCGCCGCAACGATGGCACAGCGGCCCTCGTGCGCGAGTATGGCCTGCTGCTCGCGCGAGAGCAGCAGCGGTGTGCCGTGATCGGTGGGAAATTCCAGGGAGCGCAGTGACATTCGGGCAGAGGGGCAGGTGTCGGGAGAAAGCAGGTGCCAGCGGGGCCGGCCGGCGACCATTGTGGTCGTTTTGGAGAGGCATCTGGCAGCCATTGGGAATGCTGCGCCCGGCAGCAAGCCGCCATCCCCGGCCCGCCGCGCGCGTCAGTTCGATGGCGATGGACTCCATTGGGCGCATGCTGGCGGCAAGTTGAGAAAAATGCATGCAACATCGCCTAAAAACCCGACAAAACCGCATAAAAATGCGCGAAGTTCCCTCTTTTTGAGGCCGCCTGAAAATTGCCAACTATTTTTCGACGGATGCGCTGTTTTTCGTGTCGGGCCGGTTGTTTGCTGGCCAGAATGAAATAAGACAGACCCACCCAAGGAGTGATCGATGACCGCCTGCAGCACCGCCCCCACCGATTCCGCAGCCACCGCCCCGTCCCTGGCCGGCACCCCAGTGCAATGGCATGGGCGATCCTCGCGCAGCAGCACGCCGCCTAGCGCGGCGGGCTGGAGCGTGCAGGCCGTACAGGAACTGCTGGACGCGCCATTTCTGGACCTGCTGTTCCAGGCCCAGAGCGTGCACCGCGCGCATTGGCCGTCCGGCGACATCGAGCTGGCCACGCTGCTGTCGGTCAAGACCGGCGGCTGCCCTGAAAACTGCGGCTACTGCCCGCAGTCCGCCGAATTCGACACCGGCGTCAAAGCCGACAAGCTCATGGGCGTGGACGAGGTCCTGCGCGCGGCACAGGCCGCCAAGGATGCCGGCGCCACCCGCTTTTGCATGGGCGCGGCCTGGCGTGCGCCCAAGGACCGCGACATCGAGAAGATGAACGAGCTGATCAGTGCAGTGAAGGGCCTGGGGCTGCAGACCTGCGCCACGCTGGGCATGCTCCAGCCCCACCAGGCCCAGTCGCTGCGCGAAGCGGGCCTGGACTACTACAACCACAACCTGGACACGGCCCCCGAGTACTACCAGGACGTGGTCAGCACGCGCCAGTACCAGGACCGGCTCGATACGCTGCAGGCCGTGCGGGGCGCAGGCATCAACGTATGCTGCGGCGGCATCATCGGCATGGGCGAAGCGCCCGTGCACCGCGCGGGGCTGATCGCCCAGCTGGCCAACCTCGACCCCCATCCCGAATCCGTGCCGATCAACAGCCTGGTGCGCGTGCCGGGCACGCCGCTGGCGGACAGCGATCCCGTCGATCCGCTGGATTTCGTGCGCGTGATCGCCGTGGCCCGCATCACCATGCCCACGGCGCGCGTGCGCCTGTCGGCCGGGCGCCAGCAACTGGGCGAGGCCGTCCAGGCCCTGTGCTTCATGGCGGGTGCCAATTCGATCTTCTATGGCGACAAGCTGCTGGTGACGGGCAATCCCGACGTGGAGGCCGACGCCACGCTGCTGCGCAAGCTGGGCCTGAACGGCAGCCGCGCCAGCGTTCAGGGCTGATCGCCCCGGGGGGCGGCGCCCGACTGGGCGTCCAGCAGGCGCGCAGCGCGGTTGTCCAAGGCGGAGTCGGCGCGGAAATAGCCCAGCACCGTATGGATGCTGTGGTGCCCCGTCAGCGCCATGGTGTCGGGCAGGGGCACATTCTGGCGCCCGGCCTCGGTCACGAAGCCCGAGCGCAGCGAGTGGGCTGAAAAATCACCTTCCACGCCGGCCAGCGCGCAGCGTTGGCGCACGATGTCGCGCACTGCGGCCGGCGACAGCGGCCCGCCCAGGTGCCCGCCCTTGCGGATGCGCCGGAAGATCGGCCCTTCTTCGATGGCCGCGGCCCCAAGCCAGCGGGCCAGCGCCTGCGCCGCGCGCCCGGTGACGGGCTTGTGGTTTTCGGGCGCGTCCTGCCCGGACTGGTTGGTCTTGGAGTGCGACAGGGTGTAGATGAATTCCTGCGGCCCCACGGCGCGCAGGTGGCGCATGTCGGCGGCAGCCACTTCAGAGCGGCGGCGCCCGCCGCTGGCCCAGGCAAACAGCAGCAGCGCGCGGTCGCGCAGTCCGCGCAGGCTGTCGTCGCAGGTGGCCAGCAGCCGCTCCAGCAGGTCCAGCGTCAGCGCATCCTTTTTGGCGGGCTGTTCGCCGCGCCGCGCATAGGCCTTGCGCGTGCGCGACATCAGCTCGCGCACGGCCCCGTCCTGGCAGGGGTTGGCCATGCCATGCACCTGATGGGCCTTGGACAGCACGGCGATGCGGTGCACCAGCGTGTTGTGCGACGGCGCCCCCGTCCTTGCCTTGTGGCCCGCATCGACCAGGGCCTGGTCGATGTGCGCCGGCAGTTCGCAGGCCAGCCCCGCGCCGGTCTGCCGCTGGGCATGGTCGATGATGAATTGCAGCACACAGGCCACGTCCAGCGGCAGCTGCAGCGGCCGGCCGAAGCGCAGCGCATGCCAGGCCGCCCAGTAGCGCATGGCGCTCTGGTAGCTGCTGCGCGTGTTGGCCGACTCGCCTTCGCGCAACAGCTCCTGCATGGCCTGGCGCGCGGCGGGCTCCAGCACCTGGGCATGCAGGCTGTGGGCCCCGGGCATGGCCGGGGCCGTGGCGGGTTGGAGGAAGGCAGGGGGCAGGGCGCGCATGCCCCCATTGTCGCCCGGGCCGGGCGCGGCGGCAGGTCCGATCCCCGGATGTCATGCCCGTTTCACACGATGTTCCTACCCTCGGCGGCGATCTCTTTTCACTTTCCATTTTCTCTAAGGCAAACGTCATGGCATTGACAGTGGGCGACATCGCCATCGTCGGGTTTTCTTCGACTGCAGACACAAGCGTCACTCCCAGCACCAAGTCCCTGAGTTTCGTGCTGCTGGCTGATGTGGCCGCCGGCGAAGTCGTCAAATTCACGGACAACGGATGGAACACCACCAGCTTTCGCACGGGCGAGGGCATCGTGGGCTGGACCGCCCCGGCCGGCGGACTGCAGGCAGGCCAGGTCGTGACGCTGCAAATGGGCACCAGCGCCAATGCGGCCGTCTCGGCGACCAAGGGCTCCGCGACCATGGGCGGTGGCTTCAACCTGGCCGCGGGGGGTGACCAGATCCTGGTCTATCAGGGCGCGGACGCATCGCCCACTTTCCTCTACGCGCTCAACAACAAGGGCAGCACCGGCTGGCAATCCGGTGCGACGGATGCCAATACCTCGGCACTGCCACCCGGGCTGGGCGCGGCATCCGTGGCGCTGACGCAGGTCAACAACTATGCCTACGCCGGCCCGCTGTCGGGCACCAAGGCCGAATTGCTGGCGGCGCTGGGCACGGCGGGCAACTGGACCTCCAGCGCGGGCACCCCGCAGCCGGCGCCGTCGGGCTTCAGCGTCAACGCGCAATCTTCGCTGTCCTACTCAGGCTCGATCAACGAGACCGCCAGCTTCGACGGCCACGTCGAGGGCGTCATCAAGATCAAGCTGACGGCCAGTGGCGTCAGCTTCACGGGCGCCGACAATGCCGAGCTGGCGGCAGGCAGCGACTACACGCTGAACCACCTGCCGGCCGGACTGGTGGCAAAGCTCGTCAAGATCGATGCCACGACGGCCGAACTGCGCGTCAGCGGCCAGGCGGCAAGCCACGCCAACGCCGACGACATCGCCAATCTGGGCATCAGCTTCCAGGATTCGGCCTTTTCGGGCGGCACGGCCGCCAGCCTGGCCCGCTCCACCTGGGACAAGATCCGCATCGACTTCGCAGATCCCGGCGCTTCGCGCAGCACCCAGACCTTCACGCCCAACGCCGGCACCACGGCAGGAAGCTCCGACGCTTCCACGGCCATCGCGCTGGACGCCAACTGGATGGTCGTGGGCGACGACGAGGCCAACGTGCTGCGCGTCTACCACCGCGAGGGCGGCGCGGCCGTCAAGGAGTGGAGCTACGCGGCCAACGGCCCGCGGTTCGGCGGTGAACTGGACCTGGAGGCGGGCACGCGCATCGGCGATGTCTACTACTTCACCGGCTCCAGCAGCAACACCAAGGATGGCGCCGACGACCCGAACCGCGAAAAGATCTTCTCCGTGCGCATCACGGGCACGGGCGCCGACACCGATTTCACGGGGCTGGGCCAGCTCACCAACCTCGAGCAGTTGCTCGTCGACTGGGACCATGGCAACGCGCATGGCCAGGGCGCCGACTATTTCGGCCTGGCCGCTTCCTCGGGTGCCAGCGGCGGCGCCCCGGAGAAGGTATCGGGCTTTTCCATCGAAGGGCTGACGGCCAAGGCCCAAGGCAACACCTTGCTGCTGGGCCTGCGTGCGCCGCAGACCGACACGACCACGCGCGACAAGGCGCTGCTGGTGGAACTCGAGCTGGTGGATGCCAGCGGCGACCTGTCCGGCGCCACCATCGGGGGCTACCACGAACTCAACCTGGGCGGGCGGGGCATCCGCTCCATCGAGCTGATCGGCGACAAGTACTACATCCTGGCGGGTCCGGCCGGCAGCGCGAGCACCGAAGTCACCCACGATTTCCGCCTGTTCCGCTGGGACGGCGCCAGTGCGCTGCAGGAGCTGGAGGTCGAAGGCGGCAGCCTGGACGCGCTGCGCGATGCCACGGGCGGCAGCTTCGAGAGCATCGTCGACGTGCTGGACATCGGCGGCGCCACCTATGTGCAGCTGCTGCAGGACAACGGCGACACGGTGTGGCCGGGCACGAGCGGCGCGTCCAAGAAACTGCCCGCAGACCAGCAGAAGTTCCAGGGCAACTGGGTCAAGATCAGCGGCACGGTCTCCGATGCCTCCGCGCCGGCACTGGCCGGCAAGAGCCTGCCGGCCTCGGCGACGGCAGACATCGTGCTCAAGTTCGATGAGGGCGTGAAGGCCGGTGCCGGCAATTTCGTGCTCCACCGGGCCAGCGACGACAGCGTGGTGGAAACCATTGCAGCCACCGACGCGGGCAAGGTGCGCATCGCCTTCAACACAGTCACCATCGACCCTGCCACCGATCTGGCGGCCAATACCGCCTACTACCTCAAGGCCGATGCCGGCGCCATCACCGACCATTATGGCAACGCCTGGGGCGGCCTGGACGGCGCGGGCCGGCTGGACTTCAGGACGGACAAGCCCAAGCTGCTGATCACGGAGGTCAATTCCGACGCGGCAGGCGGAGACTTCTTCGAGATCTACAACTACGGCGGCACGGCCATCGATCTGGCCGGCTGGAAGTGGGTGCACTCGGATGGCACGACCACCAGCCCTGCCTTCACGGGCAGCATCGCGGCAGGGTCCAAGCTCGTCGTGCTGACCAAGAATGCCGGCGCCGATGTCGGCGCCTTCAAGAGCGCTTGGAACCTGGATGGCAGCGTCCAGGTCGTGGCCGTGGGCTCCAAGGGCCTGGGCAAGGGCGAAGGCCTGGCCCTGGTCGATGCCAGCGGCACGGGTGTCACCGGCATCAACTACGGCACGGCCGCCTTCACCGTGGGCGGCCTGACGGTCCAGCCCATGGTGCCGGCCAGCGGCACGCTGGTGGCCGGCTCCCACGCGGGTGCGGCCCTGGGTGGGGCGACCGCCGCCTCGGCCGTGTGGGATGGCGTCTCCACCACGGCCCCGCGCTACCAGGCGGCAGTGGCAGGGCAGGACGGCGCGGCGGCGCAGGCGGCCAATCCCGCCAGCGTCGGCTCGCCAGGCGCGGTCCCCCGCCCCAAGCTGCTGATCACGGAAGTCAATTCCAACGCCAACGGCGGCGACTTCTTCGAGATCTACAACTACGGCAGCACGGCCATCGACCTGGCGGACTGGAAGTGGGTGCACTCGGATGGCGTGACCACCAGCCCCGCCTTCACGGGCAGCATCGCCGCAGGCGGCAAGCTGGTTGTACTGACCAAGAACGGCAGCGACGACGTGACCGCCTTCAAGAACGCCTGGGGCCTGGATGCCGGCGTGCAGGTGGTGGCCGTGGGGGACAAGGGCCTGGGCAAGGGCGAGGGGCTGGCCCTGGTCGATGCCAGCGGCACGGGTGTCACCGGCATCAACTACGGCACGGCCGCCTTCACCGTGGGCGGCCTGGCGGTCCAGCCCATGGTGCCGGCCAGCGGCACGCTGGTGGCCAACGCCCAGGCCGGAGCGGCACTGGGCGGCGGAGCCGGCGCATCGGCCGTGTGGGATGGCGCCTCCGTCACCGATCCCAGGTACAAGGCCGCCGTGGCAGGACAGGACGGCGCCAAGGCCCAGGCGGGCAGTGCCACCAGCATCGGGTCTCCCGGGCTGACCGAGACCCCGCCGGGCGCAGCGCCCGACTATCTGCAGCAGTTCAGCGACGCCGCGGGATTTGCCGACTTCAAGGTCTACAGCAAGGATGCGGACACCGCCGCGTCCACCAACTGGCGCCTGTCTTCAGGCACTGCCGAGATCAACGGCTACAACAGCACGGCCACTCCCAATGACTGGCTGATTTCCAAGGCCTTCAATCTCGACAACACCAGCGCCGAGTTCCTGAGCTTCACGACCTACACCCAGTATTCCGACAGCGGGATGAGCGATCCGGCGCAGCAGCTCAAGCTGTACTACTCGACCAACTACAGCGGCGCGGGCGACCCGAACGCAGCGTCGGTGCAGTGGACAGAACTGGATTTCGTCCGCCCGGCCGCCAATTCGAGCACCACGACGCCCTCGGGCCTGATCAATCTGTCGGACATCAGCGGCACGAATGTCTATTTCGCCTTCCAGTACCAGGCATCGGGCTCGGCGGCGACAGCCAAGAGCGCGGCCCTTTGGCGCGTGGACGATTTCAAGCTGCAAAGCTACGACTCCGCGGTCATCACCCTTGCCGCGGCCAGCGCGGACAAGGCCGAAGGCCAGGCCGGCACCACGGCCTTCACCTTCAACGTGACACGCGCAGGCAGCAGCCTGCAGGCGGAAACGGTGGACTGGTCGGTGGCGGGCTCGGGCGCCAACCCGGCCGACGCCGGCGATTTCGGCGGCACGCTGCCGTCGGGACAGGTCAGCTTCGCCGCAGGCGCCAAGACCGCGACGATTACCGTCCATGTGACGGGCGACCAGCTGCTGGAGAACAACGAGGGCTTCACCGTCACGCTGGCCAACGCCAGCGCGGGCAGCCAGATCATCGGCGCCACGGCCCAGGGGACCATCCGCAATGACGATGGCGTCATCCTCACCAAGATCAATGCGATCCAGGGCAGCGGCGAGGCCTCGCCCATCGTGAACACCAATGTCGTGATCAACGGCATCGTCACCGGTTGGGCGCCTGCGCTCAAGGGCTTTTACGTCCAGTCCACGGCCGCCGATGACGACGGCAATGCCGACTCCTCGGAAGGCATCTTCGTCTACTACGGCAACAATGTGATCGCCGGCCTGGGCCAGGCCAGCGTAGGCGATCTGGTGACCCTGGGCGGAAAGGTCGGCGAGTTCAAGGGGCAGACCCAGCTCAGCTACGACAGCGCGGTCTATTCGTACGCCGTGGACGTGGCGGCCGGCAAGCAGCAGCAGCCCGCACCGGTGCAGATCAAGCTGCCGGTCACCAGCCTGATGAATTGGGAGTCCGTGGAAGGCATGCTGGTGGAGGTCAGCTCCGCCACGCAAGGCGGCCATCTGGTGGTCACCGACAACTACAACTATGGCCGCTACGGACAGGCGGTGCTGACCTCGGACGAGCTGCAGGTGCAGTACACCGAGCAGAATGCGCCCGACAAGGCCGGCTTCGACGCCTACAACGCGCAGCTGAAGCTGGACCAGATCATCCTCGACGACGGCAATGGCGGCCAGAATCCCGCCAATGGCCTCGTGGGCCGGGACGGCCAGCCCCTGTCGGCCGGCAATCCGCTGCGCGCGGGCGACACCACCGACAAGATCGTAGGCATCCTCGACCAGTTCGTCTGGAGCAGCAACACCGACTCGACCAGCAGCTCCAACGCCCACCCCCAGCCGGCGGCGCACGAGACCAGCTACCGCATCCAGCCCGTGACCGAGGCGCCACAGTTCACGGGCTCGCGTCCCACGGCCTCGGACATCCCGGACGGCATCAAGAATGCCGAGATCAAGGTGGCCTCCGCCAACGTGCTCAATCTGTTCACCACGCTGGGCACGGGCAGCTTCACGACCAACGCCGGCAACAGCATTGCGGCGCGCGGCGCATCCAACCCGGTGGAATTCGAGCAGCAGCTGGCCAAGATCGTCGCCAATCTGCGAGGCCTGGACGCCGACGTCTACGGCCTGATGGAGATACAGAACAACGGCTTCGACACTCCCAGCGACGCCAACTCCAGCAACGGCAAGAGCGCGATCCAGACCCTGGTCGATGCCCTGAACGTGGCGGCCGGCGCCGACATCTACGCCTACGTCCGCCAAGCCGACACCGGCAGCGACGCCATCACGGTGGCGCTGATCTACCGCAAGGACAAGGTCACGCCGGTGGGCGCGGCGGCCACGCCCGACACTTCCGTCTATGACGCATTCGTCGGAACCACCTATGGCAACCGCGTGCCCGTGGCCCAGACCTTCCAGTCCCGGGCCGACAATGAAAAGTTCACCGTGGTGGTCAACCACCTCAAATCCAAGGGCAGCGGCACGGACCTGCAAGGCAAGGATGCAGGCGACGGGCAGGGCAGCAGCACCCTTGCGCGCGAACGGGCCGTGGAGCAGCTCAAGCAATGGCTTTCCACCCACCCCACGGGCGACGCCAACTCCAACGTCCTGCTGGTGGGCGACTTCAACGCCTACAGCGGCGAGACAGCCGTCCAGAACCTGATCGGCGGCGGCTACGAAAAGGTCTCCCACGGCTACTCCTATTCGTTCGACGGCCTGTGGGGATCGCTGGACCACATCTTCGCCAGCGATGCGCTGGCCGCCAGCGGCCAGATCGCGGGCACCTACAAATGGGCCATCAACGCCCAGGAGCCGGTGGTCCTGGACTACAACACGGACTTTTCCAAGCCCGCCGGCAGCTATGCGCCGGATGCCTACCGGTCGAGTGACCACAACCCGATGCTGATCGGCCTCAACCTGGGCACGCCGACCCAGCCCACGCAGCCGACAGAACCCACGCAACCCACGGAGCCGACACAGCCCACGGAGCCGACGCAACCCACCGAGCCGACACAGCCCACGGAACCGACGCAACCCACCGAGCCGACCCAACCCACGGAACCGACCCAACCCACGGAGCCGACCCAGCCTACCGAGCCCACCGAGCCCACCAACCCCACCGAGATCATCGATGGGGCCGTCGTCATCACGCGCCCCGGCCCCGGTGGCTCCACCATCACCGAGATCCCGGCGATCCCCCCGGGCCGCAACGACCTGGCCGACATCCCTTTGCTCAAGGGCAGCGATGGCCACCCCATCCTGCAGGTCGGCGCGCCATCGGGCCTGGGCCTGCTGGCACAGGGCATGCCGCCTGCCAGCAGCGCCAGCGCAGCCCTGGGCCAGCTCACCAGCCTCATCACCAGCACTGGCGGCGGCGCCGAACTGCTGGCCGATGCACAGAGCTTCACCCAGTCCCTGCCTGCCGGCACCCCGCTGTACGTGCAGAAGCTGACCCTCAGCACGGCAGCCGGCTATCTGCCGTCGGCCGTGGTGCACCTGGACGGCAGCACCCGTGCCGGCGACGGCGGCCAGGCCCTCGTCATCGACGCCCGTGCGCTGCCCAGCGGCAGCATCCTGCAGATCGACAACGTGGAGTTCATCGCCGTCATCGGCAGCGTGCGCCTGATCGGCGGGGCCGGCCAGAACATGGCCACCGGCGATGGCGCCAGCCAGTGGATGGTGTTGGGCGCCGGCGACGATGTGCTGCACGGCGGCGCAGGCAACGATACCGTCGGCAGCCTGGGCGGCAACGACCAGGTCTTCGGCGATGCGGGCGACGACATCGTCTTCG
>JBHIXF010000007.1:0-124403 GCA_041984925.1 Comamonas sp. | reverse complement strand
GACGGTGCAGTGGCTGTGGACGCGGGCCACGGGCAGCGCGGGCACGGATGCGCAGCTGCAGCCCTATGTGCAGCAGTTGCAAAGCGGGCAGGTCAGCGCGGGTGACCTGGTGGACGCGGCGGTGCAGCATGCGCTGGCCCATCCTTCCGCGCAACTGGTGGGTGTGCTGGACGGGGGGCTGCTCTACACGGCCACGGCCTGAGGCCGGGCGGGCCCACGGGCGCACGGGCGCTTAGTGCGGCCCGCACAGCGCGCGGATCAGCACATGGGGCTGCAGCGGCTTTTCCAGGTAATGGTCGAAGCCCGCCTCCATGGCCAGCGCGCGGTCCTGCTCGCGCGCGAAGGCGCTGAGCGCGACCATGCGCACGTGGCCGGTCCCGCCGGACTGCAGATGCTCCATCTGGCGAATGGCGCGCGCCAGCTGGCAGCCGTCCTTGTCGGGCAGGCCGATGTCGCTGACGATGAGCTGCGGCCACTGCGCCTGCAGCAGCTCCATGGCCTGGTCATAGCTCTGCGCCAGCCGCACCCGGGCGCCCTGGTCGGCCAGGACCACCTTGAGCATTTCGCTGGTATCCAGGTTGTCTTCGACGACAAGGATGTCCCGGCCCTGGAGGCATTGCAGGGGCTCGCCCTCGGGCCACTGCGGCCCGCTGCCGGCCGACGGCGCTTGGCGCAGCGGTATTTCCACCGACATGGTCACGCCATGGCCCAGGCCTTCGCTGTGCGCCTGGACCTTGCCGCCGTGCAGGTCCACCAGATGGCTGACAATGGACAGCCCCAGGCCCAGCCCCGAGTGGCCGCGCACCGAGGGTGCGCTGGCCTGGGAAAACCGCTCGAACATGTGCGGCAGAAATTGCGGCGAGATGCCCACGCCATGGTCCTGCACGGTCAGGCGCAGCAGGCCCTGCGCCCGGTCCAGGCGCACGTCCACCCGGCCATCGGGGTGGGAGAACTTGATGGCGTTGGACACGAGGTTCCAGATGATCTGCTGAAAGCGCGTGACGTCCAGCCAGACCTTCATCGGCCCCTGCGGCATGTGCAGCTGCAGGCTGATGTTCTTTTCGGCGGCGGCTTGCCTGAGCGCATCCAGGCTTTGCGCCGCCAGCGCGGCAGCGTCCACCTCTTCCCGGTGCAGGTTGAGCTTGCCGGTGGACAGGCGCGAAATGTCCAGGATGTCGGCGATGATGCGGCTTTGCGCCTTCACGCCCTTTTCCACCGCATCGATGCCCCGGCGCAGCATGGCTTCGCTGAGGTTGGCGCGCTTGAGCATGTGCGCGCCTCCGTTGAGCAGGGACAGCGGCGTGCGCAGTTCGTGGGACAGGATGGCCACGAAGTCATCCTTGGTGCGGCTCAGGCGCTCGGCCTGGGCGCGCGCCGCCTGCTCGCGCTCCAGCATTTCCTGGCGCCGCTCCTCGAACTCCATGCTCTCCGTGAGGTCCTCCGCGATGGCGATGCGGATGCCGGCCTCTATCGGCTCCGAGAAATTCCAGCGGATCAGGCGTTCGCCGCCACCGGCCTGCGTCACGGGAAATTCGCCGCGGCCGGCCTGGGCACCGCTTTCTTCCAGCAGCCCGCCCGCCTGCTCGCGGCTGGCGGGGGGAACGAAGTCCAGCAGCGGACGGCCCGCCAGCTCTTCGATGCCCCGGCGCAGCAGCGACTGCGCCTGGGGATTGGCATCGGTGATCACGCCCTTGGCGTCGACCAGCATCATGGCGGCGGGCGCCTGGTCGTAGATGGCGCGAAAGCGCGCCTCGCTGCGGCGCAGACTGTCTTCGGCCAGCCGGGCGCGGATCAGGGCGTGGAGCGTGGCCACCAGCAGCTGCGGCTCGACCGGGTGCACCATGTAGGCGTCGGCGCCCGCATTCAGGCCCGCCACCTGGTGGTCGCTTCGCACATATTCGGCCGACAGGTGGACCACGGGAAGCAGGCTGGTGGTCCTGGAGGCGCGGATGCAGCGGCACACGTCGAAGCCGGACATGTCGGGCAGGTGCACGTCCAGCACCACGGCCGCCACGCCTGTCTCCACCTGCTCCAGGGCGCTTTCGCCGGTGTCGGCCTCCACGGTCCGAAAGCCGGCCGCACGGATGACGCGCGCCGTGGAGTAGCGCGTCGCGGGATTGTCGTCGACGACCAGGATGGTGTGCACGCTGCGGTCGAAGTTGGGAAGAATCATCCCCGTCGTGTTTTTTGGCATGGTGCTCTTGCTTTCTTCAAGGGACGCCGCCCTGCCCCGCTGCTCAGGCCGTGCCAGCCTGCGACAGGCGGGCCGGGATGACCACGGAGAAGGTGGAGCCTTGCCCCGGTGCGCTTTGCACCTCGACCCAGCCGCCCAGCAGCTGGGACAGCTGCCTGGACACGGCCAGGCCCAGGCCCGTGCCCCGCAGGCGCTTTTGTATGGGCGAGTCCACCTGCGTGAAATCGTCGAACAGCGCGCCGTGGAATTCGGGCGCGATGCCGATGCCGGTGTCCGCCACGGAGAACCGGATCCTGCCGCCATCGACCACGCGGGCCGACACGCGGATCTCCCCCTGCGCCGTGAACTTGATCGCGTTGGAGATGAAGTTCCTGAGAATCTGGGTCAGCTTGCGGTTGTCGGTGTACAGGCGCGGCACGCCCGCCGGCTCTTCGAACACCAGGGTCAGCGCCGCGTTGCCCGCCATGGACTTGAACATGCCGCGCAGCGCGGCGAACAGGTCCATCATCTCGAACCAGCCCGGCGAGATGTCCAGCCGACCGGCCTCGATCTTGGCCAGGTCCAGCAGGTCGTTGACCATGTCCGAAAACTCGGCCGCCGTTTCCTGGATGAAGCCGACCTGGCGCGTCTGCTCTTCGTTCAGCGGGCCGTCCACATGGTCCAGCAGCAGCCGCGCGTTGCTGCGGATGGCGCCGATGGGCGTGCGGAACTCGTGGCTCATGTAGGCCAGGAAGCGGCTCTTGAGTTCGGTCGCCTTCCTCAGCCTTTCGGCCTGGGCATCGAGCTCGCCGTACAGGGCCACCACGCCGCGGTTGGTTTCCTCCAGCTCCTCGCGCAGGGCGAGCACTTCGGCGCGGGACTTCTCCAGCTGGGCTTTGAGGTCGTCATTCATATCGGTCATCCATGGCGCCGCGGGGCGCCTGCGCAACTATCGCCATCCCCACCTTCGCCCTTGAGTACCACCACGGTGGCGTCATCGCGGCCGCGCGTGTGCTGCCAGAGAATGCAGGCGGCCAGCAGGCCGGGGTCCTTGCCCAGCATGCCCGCATAGTCCGACGACTTCCAGCGGGTGGAGATGCCGTCGCTGTGCAGGACCAGCACGCCATGGGGCAATGGCTCGGCGCCCATGGCCCTGGGCGTGGAAACCTGCACGCCGGCCGTGCCGTGCTGCCCGGCCAGCGAGCGGTCCGCGACGCCGTTGAAGCAGCGCCCCGCCACATTGCCCGCGCCGCACGAGCGCAGTGCCCCGCCCTCGCTGCGCACCAGCAGCACCGCCGCGCCGCGCGTGCCGCGCAGCGCTTCGTGCGTGTCCAGCAGCATCGCTTCGAGGGCCATGTCCGCCTGCGACTGGAAGGCGTCGAGCGCCGCCTGCGCCGCATAGCCGGCCAGCGGCCCATGGCCCAGGCCGTCCACGACCAGCACATCGGTGCGCGCGCCCGCCTGCCGCACGGCCCAGGCATCGCCGCTGATGGTCTCGGGCGGCACCGCCAGGCACACGGCACCCAGGCGGCGGGACAGCCCGGGGCGCCGGCTGCGCGCCGGCCGCACGCGGACCAGGCACACCGTGCCCGCGGGATCGGAGACGAGCTCGAAATCGTCGGCCATGCGGGAGATGGCGCCCAGGCCCGTGCCCGGCGAGCCCGTGCCCGTGGACACGCCGTCACGCATGCAGTGGGCAATGTCGGGCATGCCCGGCCCGCGGTCCACGCAGATGAATTCGATGTCGTCGAAGGCCGTGCGCGCGGCCATCCACAGCTCGCCTGCCCGCGCATGGCGCAGCAGGTTGGTGGCCAGCTCGGTCACCACCAGGCCCGCCCGGCCCGCGTCTTCCTCGCCCCAGCCCAGCCCGGCCGCCAGCGCGGCCGCATGGCGCCGGGCCTCGCCCACGCGGCTGGCATCGCCCACGGGAAACGCGCGATGGGTCCAGCCCCTGATCACTTCCACTTGACGATACTCACGCGTGTGCCCCGGCCCGGCTCGCTGTCGATGTCGAACTCGTTGACCAGCCGCTTGCTGCCGGGCAGGCCCAGGCCCATGCCCGAGCCCGTGGTGAATCCATCGGTCATCGCCAGCCGCAGGTCGGCAATGCCCGGCCCCTGGTCTTCGAACACCAGCTGCAGGGCAGGCCTGCCGTTGCGCTCGATCAGCGACCAGCACATGCGCCCGCCGCCGCCATGGATCAGCGTGTTGCGCGACAGCTCGCTGGCCGCAGTGATCATCTTGGTCTGGTCGACCAGCGAAAACTTCAGGGCCTGGCACAGGCTGCGCACCATCTGCCGCGTGGCGACGATCTGCTGCTCGCTGGTCAAAGGCATGTCGCCATCGCGCTCAGTGGTCAAGGCCGGCCTCCTTTTGCAGCGAACGCAGCAGCGCCATGCCCCGCTCCACCGTGAGTGCCGTGCGCACGCCGCCCAGGGACAGGCCCAGCTCCACCAGCGTGATGGCCACCGCAGGCTGCATGCCCACGACCACCGTGGCCGCGGACAGCACGCGGGCGATGCCGGAGATGGTCACCAGCATGCGCCCCACAAAGGAGTCGACGACCTCCAGCGCCGAGATGTCGATCATCACGCCACTGGCGCCGGTGCTGGCGATGCGCTCGGCCAGGTCGTTCTGCAGCGCCAGCGCCGTCTGGTCCTGCATGTCGATCTGGATCGACACCAGCAGCACGTCGCCCATGCGCAGGATAGGTACGCGCTCCATGGCTCAGTCCTGGCGGCCGACACGCCAGCCGGTCTTGGTGAGGGCCAGGGCCAGCGCATCGGCCAGCGTGGCCTTGGTGCTGATGTCGCGCATGTCGATGCCCAGGTGCACGATGGTCTGGGCGATCTGCGGCCGGATGCCGCTGATGATGCAGTCGGCCCCCATCAGCCGGATCGCGGTCACCGTGCGCATCAGGTGCTGCGCCACCATCGTGTCCACGGTGGGCACGCCGGTGATGTCGATGATGGCCAGTTCCGACTCGGTCTCCATGATCTTTTGCAGCAGGCTTTCCATGACGACCTGGGTGCGGTTGCTGTCCAGCGTGCCGATCAGCGGAATGGCCAGCACCCCGTCCCACAGCTTGACCACGGGCGTGGACAGCTCCAGCAGTTCCTCCTGCTGGCGGACGATGATTTCCTCGCGCGCCTGCTGGAAGCTGGACACCGTGTGCTGCGCCATGCTGTCGACCAGTACCGTGGCCTGCCAGATCTGCTCGATGGCGGCGGCCGGATCGCCAGCCAGCCGGTTCTGGATGCGCTCGAACAATGGGCGCTTCAAGGCCAGCACGAACTGGCTGGTTTCTCCGGCGCGATGGCCCTGCGCGGCGCGGCTGCGCGACAGCTGCTCCAGCACGCGCCGCACGGCGCTCCATGGCTCGCCGCCAAAACGCTGCGGGTCGGCGCCCGCCTCCAGGGCCGTGGCAATGGAATCAAGCAGTTCGCGCGCTTCCTGGTCGGCCTGCCTGCCCAGGCTGAGGTCGCCCAGGCGGGCCTGACCCGTCCACGCGCTGACCAGGCCGCCTGTGTCGTGTTGCAATGCTTGATGGATGATGCCTGTCATATAGAAGATTCAAATCGGTGGACGAAACATGCCATGCGCAGTCTGGCGCCCGGAATTAGGTGCCCGGACACAGGTGACATTTTGTAATCCGAAATTACACCCGGCTGTAAGGGTTTTTCCACACAGCAGCCGCAACGCACCGGCCCGCGCCGCTCAGGCAGACCATGGCGATGGAGGCGAACATCACGCAGCATGGCCTGCGCGCGGTCTCCCAGGCGACATCCCCTAAGGAAAATCACGAAGCTATCGATCCGGAAAAGCAATAGCCTCCATCCATCGAAAAACCAAGCAAGCGGCCGACAGGCCCATGGGACTGGCACCTGGCCAGAGGTATGGAGAGAGGCACATCATGGTTTCTTTACGACTGACATCGACGGCCATCGCCGCAGCCCTGGCCACGGCTTCCTGTGGCGGAGGCGATGGACCCGCCAGTTCGCCCCAGTCCGGCTCGCCGCAGGCCGGCCCGGCGCGCGCATTTGCAATGGTCGCGCCCGAGGAGCCCCGGGTCCAGGACACGCGCAGCTTTCCGCTGGACCCCGCCTTTTCGACGGATACCTTCGCCCCCATGGAATGGAAATCGCCGCGGCCGCCGGTCCCCACCTCGCGCTGGGCCGGGGTGCTCGGCGGCGCCGGCTACTTCATCGAAGTGCCGGACAACTGGAATGGCAAGCTGGTCATGTATGCGCATGGCTTCGTCCCTGGGGAGGCTTCCGGGCGGCCCACGCCCCTCAAGGTCACGCCGCCCACGATACGACGCCATCTGATCGAGCAGGGTTATGCCTGGGCAGCCTCCAGCTACACAAAGAATTTCTACGACGTGCGCGCGGGGGTGGAAGACACGAATGCGCTGGCGCTGGCCTTTGGCGACATCGCCCGAGACCGGGGCCGCGCATTGCCGCCGCCCTCCAGGATCTACATCGTCGGCCACTCCATGGGGGGCCATGTCGCGGCTGCCGCAGTCGAGGCGGAGACCCTGGCCACGGCCAACCACAAGGTGCGTTATGCAGGGGCCGTGCCCATGTGCGGCGTTGTCGGCGACACGGCGCTGTTCGACTTCATGGCAGCAGCGCAGATCACGGCACAGGCTTTGGCCGGGTTTGCGCAATTTCCGCTGGACAAATGGGACAGCATCCAAGGGCCGGTCGTCGCCGCGCTCACCAGCCCTTTATTGCAGCAGGGCCAGAAGTACAAGTCCGTGATACAGAATCTTTCGGGGGGGCCCCGCCCCATGTTCGAAGCGGGCTTCAATGCGCCTTTCAGCTCCTTCTTGGGATCCTGGGTCAACTTCGGAAAGGCCGGCGGCACCGTGGACGGCATCCTCACCAAGAACCCCGTGGATACCAACCGCTTCACGTACGTGATAGACAACAACCCGCAAGCCTCTGCAATGCTCAACGCGGTCGTGCAAAAGCTCACGGCCGCCCCGGACGCCAACCGCCTGCGCCGCGACGGGCTGCGCTGGGTCCCCAAGGTCAACGGAGAGTTCAGCGTGCCCGTGGTCACGCTGCACACGCTCGGCGATCTGTTCGTGCCCTTCAGCATGGAGCAGATCTACCAGGAGCGCGCTGCCGCCAAGGGCAGCGCCCAATGGCTGGTGCAGCGTGCCATCCGGGGTGTATCGCACTGCGATTTCACCATTCAGGAACAGGTCGAGGCATTCGAGGCCATGGTCCGCTGGGAAAGCGATGGCCTCAAGCCCGAGGGCGATGACGTCATGACCCCCAGCATCGTGGCCGACAGGCGGTACGGCTGTCGATTCACCCGCAACGGCACGGGCGCTGACGACCTGCCCCTCATCGTGCTGGGGAACCGCCTGCTGCAGGCGCGCCTTCAACCCTGCCCGTCCCCATAGTGTCCCCATAGTGTCCCCATAGCCCCCGGCTTTCGCGGGCACTTAAAAATGCATAACACGCTCTAGGCAATGAACGACAGCCCGATCGAGCCCAGCGGGCCATAGTCCGCGTGGATGGTGTCGCCACTGGCAACCGCCGTGGGCCGGGTGAACGATCCGGCCAGCAGGATGTGGCCCGCCTGCAGCGTCACGCCATGGCCGGCCAGCTTGTTGGCCAGCCAGACGATGCCCATGGCGGGGTGGCCCATGACGGCGGCGGACACCCCGCTTTCCTCGATCACGCCATTCTTGGACAGGGTGGCGGCAACCCAGCGCAGATCGATGTCCATGGGCCGCACGATGCGCCCGCCCATGACCATGGCGGCTGCGGCCGCATTGTCCGCGATGGTGTCGCAGATGCTGCGGGGCACCTGTGTCCGGTAGTCGATGATTTCGAGCGCCGGGGCCACATAGGCCGTGGCGTCGAGAACGTCGTAGACCGTCACCGGTCCTGCGCCCGGCGGCTTGTCCAGCGGACGGCCCAGCACGAACGCCAGCTCCACTTCCAGGCGCGGCATGTGGAACTGCGACGCCTGTATGCGGGCGCCGTCCGGGTAGAGCATGTGGTCCAGGAGCACGCCATAGTCCGGCTCGTCCATCTTCGACGCCATCTGCATGGCGCGCGAAGTCAGACCTATCTTGTGGCCGACGACGCGCGCGCCGGCCCGTACCTTCGCATCGGCCCACAGTTGCTGCACGGCATAGGCGTCTTCGATCTCCATGCCGGGCCAGGTCCGGCTGACCTGGGGGATGGGCTGTCGGCTTGTTTCCGCCTGCAGCAGCGCCTGGGCTGCGTTCTGGCGCTCGGTGGCATCGATCATGTCCGGCCTTTCTTCAGTGAGGGACTGCGGATGGCTGCAGCACGGCAAGCGTCGGGCGCTGTCCGCCGGCCTTGCCGGTGATGGGCGGCCTGGGCAGGCTCGCCTCGCCGGCCTCGATCACGAAATGGTGGTCCAGCGTGTACCAGGCGCCCTGCACATCGGCGGCGGGCGGCGCCTCGCCCGAATGCAGCACGTACTGCCCGATCAGCGCGCGGGTCACGCCGAACTGCACGTCGGTCTCCAGGTGCGGGTCGTCGCTGGAATACACCTGGGCGAACTGGGTCTTGAAGCCGGGCTTGAACACCATGAAGTGGATGTGCGCCGGGCGCATGTTGTGCCGCCCCTGCGCCCGCAGCAGCGCGCCGACCGGTCCGCTCAGGGGAATCGGATAGCCCACGGGCTTGACGGTCCGAAAGGCGATGCGCCCTGCCGCGTCGGTCCTGAACTTGCCGCGCAGATTCATGTCGGCCTGGCCGGGGTCCTGGTTCTCGTAGAAGCCTTCGGGCGATGCATGCCATACGTCGACCTCGGCATCCGGCACGGGCCGGCCCTGCCGGTCGCGCACCCAGGCCGTCACGAACACCGGCATGCCCGGCGTCGGCGACCGCACGATGGAGCCGCCGTTGTCCGTCGGCGGTGCATCCATGCGCCAGAACGGCCCCATCAGGTTGGCGGTCGTCTCCGTCTGGCCGTTGTCCCCGTTGTTCAGCAGGCAGACCAGCGCGGAAAGGCCCAGCGAGCCGGCGACCAGCACCACCTCGTTGTGGGACGCGGTGGTGAGCTGTCCCAGTTGCGCGATGACGGCGCAGGCCTGGTGGAACTCCGCTTCCGACAGGCGGGCATCGCGGATGAAACCATGCAGATGCGTGACCGCCGCGGTCATGATTTCCCGGAAGCGGGGATCGGGCGATCGCTGCAATTGCTCCAGCACGGCCGCCGTCACGTCGCCTTGCTTTTCAATGATCATCGCTGTGGCCTCCAATGTCCTAGTCCAGGCTGACGCCGGACGATTTCACGAGTTCGGCATAGGCCGCCCTGCCCTGGCTGAGCGCAGCGGCAAGGGCCTCGGGGCTGGAGCCCAGGGGCCGCATTCCATTGGGCTGCAGCACCCTGGCCGAGAGCTCGCCCCGGACAGCGTGGGCCACGGCCTCGTTGATCTTGTGCACGATGGCTGGCGGTGTGCCTGCCGGTGCCATGAGAATGAAATTGACCTCGGGATTGAGCCTTGCGAAGCCGGCCTCCGCCAGCGTGGGCACGCCAGGCAGCAGGGGACTGCGCTGGGCGCCGGTGACGGCCAGGGGCCTCATCGCGCCGCTCTTGAGGTACTGCAGCGCCGGGCCTCCGATGCCGCCCAGCACGAGCTGCACCTGGTTGGCCAGGACATCGCGGATGGCATCGGGATAGCCCTTGTAGGGCACGTGCACCAGCTCGATGCCGGCCAGCCGCGAGAACGAATCCATGGCCAGATGCACGATGTTGCCGGTGCCGAACGAGCCATAGTTCAGCGATCCCGGCCGGGCCTTGGCGAGGGACACCAGATCGGCGATGCTGGCGACGGGCAGTTGCCTGGCACTGGACAGCACCATCTGCAGCTGCGCCAGGTCCACGACGGGCGCGAAATCCGACAGCGCATAGGGCAGCTTGCGGAACAGATGCGGATTGAGGGTGAAGACGCCGTCGTCGCACAGCAGCAGGGTATGGCCGTCGGCGGGGGCCTTGGCCACCAGGCTGGCGGCAATGATCTGGTTGCCCCCGGGCCGGTTGTCGACCAGCACCGGCTGCCTCCACTGGTGGCTCAACTGCTGCGCCACGCTGCGCGCGAGCACGTCGGAGATGCTGCCCGCCGAGTAGGCCAGCACCAGGGTGACGGGCTTGTCGGGGAAGGACTGCGCCACGCTGCACAGCGGCAGCAGCACGCAGGCCCAGGCACTGATGAGCCGGGTGATCCGTCGGGCGAAAGAGCGCATGGGCTTGCTCCTGGGATGCGCCATGGATGAGATGGCAGGGGTTGGTGCAGGCCATTCTCAAAGGCAGGCCCCATACTGTCCAATACCGATTTGGCGACCGGCCATACCACCTGGGTATCTTCAAGAAAAGGAGCATCCATGGATCTGCGGCACATGCGCTACTTCCTCGCACTGGCGCAGGAGCAAAGCGTCAGCCGTGCAGCCGAGCGCCTGCACATGGCCCAGCCACCCCTGTCGCGCCAGATGCGCCAGATGGAGGAAGACCTGGGCGTGGAGCTGTTCGTGCGCAGCTCGCGCGGCATACAGCTGACCGAGGCGGCGCAATCCCTTTTGCGCGACGTGCCCCACATCCTGGAGCTGGCGCGGCTGGCCCGTGAGCGCGCGCTGCGCGCGGGCAAGGGACTGCTGGGCGACCTGGACATCGGCATCTTCGGCTCCGGCGTGCTCAACGTCATCCCGCGCCTGATCGGCCACTTCCACGCCCGGCGGCCCGAGGTCCGCATCCGCCTGCACAACCTGACCAAGGGGGAGCAGATCCAGGCGCTGCGCGAGCACCGCATCCACGTGGGCTTTCACCGGCTGCCGCCGCAAGAGCCTGATCTGGCCGTGCGCCTGGTGCTGCGCGAGCCCCTGTACGTCGGCATGCATGAGGGCCATGCGCTCAGCGCCAGGCAGGAGATCACCCTGCGCGAGCTGGAGCGCCAGCCCATGATCCTGTACCCGAACACGCCGCTGGCCGGGCTGGCGCAGGAGGTGATTGCCGCCTTCCGGCGGGAAAAAGTGCAGATCGAGGTCATGCAGGAGGTGGAAGACGTCACCACCTGCATTGCGCTCGTCTGCGCGGGGCTCGGGCTGTGCATCACCCCGGAGTCGGGGACCATGCTGCGCCTGCCTGCCGTTGTCTTCCGGCCGCTGCGCTCCCGGTTCCTGAAGGACATCGAGCTCAGCTGTGTGCATCGGCGCGACGACGCATCGCCTGTCCTGGCATCGTTCATGGAAGTGGTCGGCGACTACGCGCGCAAGGCCTGAGCCGCCACGAAACCTTCACATTCAAGTCACCCTGCTGTCACGCGCGCCGGTTGCAATGTAAACGTTTTCAAGAAATCGTTTACAGCCATGAGCATCACCGAGGTTGCACGCCGCGCGGGCCTGTCCGTGGCCACCGTGTCGCGCGTCTTCAACTCGCCCGAGGTCGTCAATGAGACGACGCGCAGCAAGGTCCTGGGCGTGGCCCGCGAGGTGGGCTATGTGGCCAACGCCAGCGCCCGCACGCTGCGCACGCGCCACAGCAAGGTGCTGGGCGTGGTGCTGCCCACGCTGACCAACCCGGTGTTCGCCGAATGCCTGCAGGGCATCGCCTCGCAGGCGGCGCTGCGCGGCTATGCGATATCGCCCTGCACCACCGAATACGACCACGGTGGCGAGGAAGATGCCACCGCGCGGCTGCTGGCCAGCGGCGTGGATGCGCTGGTGCTGGTGGTCTCCAATCCCCAGGACTCGGCGGCGCTGGCGCGCGTGCGGCAGGCCGGCAAGCCCTATGTGCTGGCCTACCACCACACGCCCGGACATGCCTGCGTGGGCGTGGACAACACGGGCGCCGTCAAGGCGCTGGTACAGCGCCTGGCCGCCGCCGGGCACCGCCGCATCGGCATGGTGACGGGCCAGTTGCAGGCCTCGGACCGCGCCCAGCAGCGCTGCCGGGGCTACGCGCTGGGCATGCAGGCCGCGGGCCTTGCGCCGCTGCCGGTCTGGGAGGTGCCCTTTGCCGCCACGGCCGTGCAGATGCTGCGGCAGCATCTGGCCGAACCCGCGCCGCCCACGGCCATCGTCTGCAGCAACGACCTGCTGGCCATACGCACCCTGCGCGCGGCCGCGCTGGCGGGGCTGTCGGTGCCGGCGGACCTGAGCATCGTGGGCTTCGACGGCATTGCCATGGGCGGCGATCTCACGCCCTCGCTAGCCTCCATCTCCCAGCCCAACCACGACATCGGCACGGCCTGCGTGACGCTGCTGTGCGATGCGCTGGCACACAAGAAGACCCTGGGCCCGCAGGACAGCCAGTGCCTGCCGCACGGCTGGCGCGGCGGCGAATCCTGCCTCGGCCTGGACTAGACAGCAACGGCCCGGGCACCGCCACGGGCATCCCCATCCCCAGTTCCCTTTCCCTTCAAGGACACGACATGAACCTGCCGACCTTTGCCTTCAAGCCCTCCTTCAAACGCCTGGCCCTGCTGGCCGCCACCACGGCCGTCTGCGGCACGGCCCTGGCCCAGAGCGCCATCTGCTACAACTGCCCGCCCGAATGGGCCGACTGGGGCACGCAGATCAAGGCCATCAAGGCCGATACCGGCATCACCGTGCCGCCCGACAACAAGAACTCGGGCCAGTCGCTGGCCCAGCTGGTGGCCGAGAAGGCCAGCCCCGTGGCCGATGTGACCTACCTGGGCGTGACCTTCGCCATCCAGGCGCAAAAGGACGGCGTGGTCACGGCCTACAAGCCCGCGAACTGGGACCAGGTCCCCGCGGGCCTGAAGGACCCCAAGGGCGAGTGGGTGACCATCCACTCGGGCACGCTGGGCTTCATGGTCAACAAGGCGGCCCTGGGCGGCAAGCCCGTGCCGCAATCCTGGGCCGACCTGCTCAAGCCCGAATACAAGGGCCTGGTGGGCTACCTGGACCCGGCCTCGGCCTTCGTGGGCTATGTGGGCGCCGTGGCCGTGAACCAGGCCATGGGCGGCACGCTGGACAACTTCCAGCCGGCCATCGACTTCTTCAAGAAGCTGCAGAAGAACGAGCCCATCGTGCCCAAGCAGACCTCGTACGCGCGCCTGCTGTCGGGCGAGATCGGCATCCTGCTGGACTACGACTTCAACGCCTACCGCGCCCGCTACAAGGACAAGGCCGACGTGGCCTTCGTGATCCCCAGGGAAGGCACCGTGGTCATGCCCTATGTGATGAGCCTGGTGAACAAGGCGCCCCACGCTGACAACGGCAGGAAGGTGCTGGACTATGTGCTGTCCGACAAGGGCCAGTCCATCTGGGCCAACGCCTACCTGCGCCCGGTGCGCGACGTGGCCCTGCCCAAGGAGGTGGCCAGCCATTTCCTGCCCGCCAGCGAGTACGCGCGCGCCACCTCGGTCGACTACCAGAAGATGGCCGATGTGCAAAAGGGCTTCGCCACGCGCTACCTGCGCGAAGTGCGTTGAGCGGGGCGGGCCGCATCGTGGGCATTTCCTCCAAGGCGCCGGGCGACTGGCGCGCCCGCGCCCTGCTGCTGGCCTGCAGCGCGCCGGCCGTGGCCTTCTTCGCCGCGTTCTGGCTGCTGCCGGCCGGGCTGCTGCTGGCCTTGCCGGCGCGCGAGGGCTGGCGCACCTACTTCGCCACGCTGACCGACGCGATGTATCTGCAAAGCCTGCTGCAGACGCTGGGCCTGTCGCTGGCCGTGACGCTGGCCACGCTGGCCATCGGCGCGGTGATGGGCATCGCGCTGGCGCGCCACCGCTTCGCGGGGCGCGGCCTGCTGCTGTCGCTGCTGACGCTGCCGCTGTCGTTCCCGGGCGTGATCATCGGCTTTTTCATCATCCTGCTGGGCGGGCGCCAGGGCGCGCTGGCCGACCTGTCGGTGGCGCTGGGCGGCGAGCGGCTGACGTTTGCCTATGGCCTTGCCGGCCTGTTCCTGGGCTATCTGTACTTCTCGCTGCCGCGCGCCATCGCCTCGTACACGGCGGCGGCGCAGGCGCTGGACCCGCACCTGGAGGAGGCCGCGCGCTCGCTGGGCGCCAGCGCCTGGGCCGTGGCGCGCGACGTGTGGTGGCCGCAGCTGCTGCCCACCACGCTGGCCTGCGGCGCCATCGTCTTCGCCACCTCCATGGGCGCCTTCGGCACGGCGTTCACGCTGTCCAGCCAATTCGAGGTGCTGCCCATCACCATCTACAACGAGTTCACCAACTACGCCAACTTCGCCCTGGCCGCCAGCCTGTCGATCACCCTGGGGCTGATCACCTGGTTCGTGCTGTGGGCGTCGCGGCGCCGGGCCGGCCCGGCCGCCGCAGGAGCCTGAGCATGCACCGCACCTCTCCCAAGATGCCCGCCGCCATGTGGCTGGTGACGTCCGCCGTCACCCTGTTCATGCTGGCGCCCATGCTGCTGTCCGTGCTGGCCGGCCTGGTGCAGAACTACGGCCAGGGCCTGTCCAGCGGGCTGACCACGCGCTGGCTGCACGAGGTCTGGGCCGGCTACGGCAACACGGTGCTGATGTCGCTGCTGCTGGCCTGCGCCTGCGTGGCCGCGACCCTGGTGCTGGGCGTGCCCTGCGCCTATGCGCTGGCGCGCAGCCGCTCGCGCTGGGCCCACCGCTTCGAGGAGCTGCTGACCCTGCCCGTGGCCATCCCGGGCCTGGCCAGCGCCCTGGCCCTGCTGCTGGCCTATGGCAGCGTGGCCGCGTTCCGCCAGAGCTTCGCCTTCATCCTGGTCGGCCATGTGGTGTTCACCCTGCCCTTCATGGTGCGCATGGTGGGCGCGGCGCTGCGCCGCCCGGAACTGGTGTCGCTGGAGGAGGCGGCCCGCTCGCTGGGTGCGTCCTTCGCGCAGCGCCTGCTGGGCGTGCTGGTGCCCGCCGTGCTGCCCGCCATCGTGGCCGCCAGCCTGATGGTGTTCACCCTGTCCATGGGCGAGTTCAACCTGACCTGGATGCTGCACACGCCGCTGACGCGCACCCTGCCCGTGGGGCTGGCCGACAGCTATGCGTCCATGCGCATCGAGGTGGGCTCGGCCTACACCCTCCTCTTCCTCATCGTCATCCTGCCCGTGATGTGGGCGCTGCAGGCGCTGGGGCATTTCATCGAGAAGCACTATGGAAAATAAGAGCGTCGCCATCGACATCCGGCAATGCGCCAAGACCTATGCCGACGGCACGCGCGGCCTGCAGGCCACCGACCTGCATGTGGCGCCCGGCGAGGTGCTGGCCCTGCTGGGTCCCTCGGGCTGCGGCAAGACCACGCTGCTGCGCATCATCGCGGGCCTGGAGACACCGGACGCGGGCAGCCGCATCGCCTTCGGCGACACCGATGTGACGCGCGTGCCCATCGAACAGCGCCAGGTGGGCATGGTGTTCCAGCACTACGCGCTGTTCCCGCAGATGAGCGTGCAGGCCAACATCGCCTACGGCCTGCGCATCCGCGGCGTGCCGCAGGACGCGCAGCGCCGCGCCGTGGGCGAGCTGGTGGACCTGGTGCGCCTGAACGGACTGGAGCACAAGCGCCCCGCCGAGCTGTCCGGCGGCCAGCGCCAGCGCGTGGCCCTGGCCCGCGCCGTGGCCTCGCGCCCGCGCGTGCTGCTGCTGGACGAGCCGCTCACGGCCCTGGACGCCAAGCTCAAGGAAACCCTGCGCGACGAACTGGCCCAACTGCTGCGCCAGCTGCGCATCACGGCCGTGCACGTCACGCACGACCAGCAGGAGGCCATGGCCATCGCCGACCGCCTGGCCGTGATGCAGGCCGGCCGCATCCTGCAGGTGGGCGACGGCGAGAGCCTGTACCGCCAGCCGGCCCACCCCTTCGTCGCCACCTTCCTGGGCCGCGTCAACCAGGTCGAGCGCAGCGAAGACGATGCGCGCGCCAACCGCTTGGTGCTGGCCGGCATGCCGCTGGACTGCCCGGCCGGCTGCGCGGGTGCCACCCGGCTGCTGCTGCGGCCCGAGGACATCGAGGTCTGCAGCGCCGACGCGCCGGGCGCCGTGCCCGCATCGGTGGCGCGCCGCGTCTTCCTGGGCGACCGCCTGCAACTGACGCTGGAGCTGGCGGGCCACGCACCGCTGGTCGCCGATATCGCCCGCGACCATGCCGCGCAGGCCGGCGAGCGCGTGGGCCTGCGCATCGCCCCCCGACAATGGATGCCCGGCCACGCCGCTGACTGAAACCGACACCCCACCTCTGCCATGACGACTTTCCTGGTGCAACTCACCGACCTGCATATCCGCGAGCCGGGCCGCCTGACCTACCGCCGCATCGACACCGCCCAGTACCTGGAGCGCTGCGTGCACAGCGTGCTGGCGCTGGCGCAAAAGCCGCACGCCGTGGTGATCACGGGCGACCTGACCGACTTCGGCCGGCCCGCCGAGTACGACCATCTGCGCCAATTGCTGGCCCCGCTGGGCGGGCTGCCCATCCACCTGCTGCCCGGCAACCACGACGACCGTGACGCGCTGCGCGCGGCCTTTCCCGACCATGCCTGGCTGGGCCGCGAAGGCTTCATCCAGTACGCGGCGGACATCGGCGGCCTGCGCCTGATCGCGCTGGACACCGTGGTGCCCGGCCACAGCGAGGGCGCGCTGTGCGAGGAGCGCCTGCAATGGCTGGAGCTGCAACTGGCCGCCAGCGAGGGCCGGCCCGTGGTGATCGCCATGCACCACCCGCCCTTCGAGACCCTGATCGGCCACATGGACCGCATAGGCCTGCTGCAGGGTGCGCCCGCACTGGAAGCCCTCATCGCCCGCCACCCCAACGTGCAGCGCGTGATCTGCGGCCACCTGCACCGCAGCATCCAGGTGGCCTTCGGCGGCACGGTGGCCATGACCTCGCCCGCGCCCGCCCACCAGGTCTGCCTGGACCTGGCGCCCGATGCGGCATCGGCCTGGACGCTGGAGCCGCCGGGCTTCATGCTCCATGCCCTGCCGGCCGGCGGGCGGCTGGTCAGCCACGCCGTGGCCAGCGGGCGGTTCGACGGGCCCTATCCGTTCTGGGATGCGCAGGGGCAACTGATCGACTGAGGGCAGCCTTGGCCGGTCCGGGCTATGGCAGGAAGTACACGGAGGCCGACCCGCTGTTCTCGGTGGTTCGCAGCATCCTCGACAAAGACACAAGGGCACGCGCCCGCCAGGGCTGAGCCCCGCGCGGCCCCTCACCGATCCACCGGCAGCGCCAGCGTCTCCTTGACCTCTTCCATCACCACATAGCTGTGGGACTCGGCGGGCACGGGCAGTTTCTTGAGAATGTCGCCCAGCAGGCGGCGGTATTCGCGCATGCCGCCCAGGCGGGCCTTGACCAGGTAGTCGAAGCTGCCCGAGACCAGGAAGCACTCCAGCACATCGGGCACGTGCAGCAGTTCCTGGCGCACCTTGTCGAAGACCTCGCCCGACTTGGACGAGAGCTTGATCTCCACGAACACCAGCAGCGTCTTGCCAAGCGCCTCGGGCGAGAGATGGGCGTGGTAGCCCGTGATCACGCCATCGCGCTCCAGGCGCCGCACGCGCTCCGAGCAGGGCGTGGCCGAGAGGCTCACCTGCTCGGCCAGCTCGGTCATGGAGATGCGGCCGTCGCGCTGCAGCACGTCCAGGATCTTGCGGTCGGTGCGGTCGAGCACGCGGTTTTCACTTCTGGTGGCCATGGCGCCATCCCTCCATGCAAATCAATCACTGAAGAGTAGCAATATTTCAGTGGTTTCCACTGCCTCATCGTCAATAGACTTTGATTTCATCTTGTTGACCTGGCGGTGAAACCCATGAAAGTCCTAGTTCTTGGCGGCGGTGTGATCGGTGTGACCACCGCCTGGTATCTGGCCCGGGCCGGTGCCCAGGTGACCGTGCTGGACCGGCAGGACGCGCCCGCCTCCGAGACCAGCTTCGCCAACGCGGGCCAGGTCTCGCCCGGCTACTCCACGCCCTGGGCCGCGCCCGGCATTCCGCTCAAGGCGCTGAAGTGGATGCTGCAGGAGCATGCGCCGCTGGCCGTGCGCCTGGACGGCAGCCTGTTCCAGCTGCGCTGGATGGCGCAGATGCTGCGCAACTGCACGGCCGAGCGCTACGCCATCAACAAGGAGCGCATGATGCGCGTGGCCGAATACAGCCGCAGCTGCCTGCAGCAGCTGCGTGCCGACACCGGCATCGCCTACGGGCAGCGCACGGGCGGCACGCTGCAGCTGTTCCGCACCCAGGCCCAGCTGGACGCCGTGGGCCGCGACGTGGCCGTGCTGCGCGAATGCGGCGTACCCCACGAGCTGCTGGACCGCGACCAGCTCGCCGGCGTGGAGCCCGCCCTGGCACAGGCGCGCGAAAAACTCACGGGCGGCCTGCGCCTGCCCAGGGACGAGACGGGCGACTGCCACCGCTTCACCAACGAACTGGCCCGCATCGCCGCCAGCCTGGGCGTGGATTTCCGTTTCAACCAGACCGTGGAGGGCCTGGTGGTCGAGGGCGATCGCATCGCCGGCGTGCGCGTGAACAGCGGTGAAGGGGGCGAGCTGCTGACAGCCGACCGCTACGTGATGGCCTTCGGCAGCTACTCGCGCCAGGCGCTGCAGCCGCTGGGGCTGGACCTGCCGGTCTACCCCGTCAAGGGCTATTCGCTGACCGTGCCCCTGGGCAACCCCGCGCTGGCGCCCCAGTCCACGGTGCTGGACGAGACCTACAAGATCGCCGTCACACGCTTCGACGACCGCATCCGCGTGGGCGGCATGGCCGAGCTGGGCGGCTTCGATCTGCGCCTGGACCCGCGCCGCCGCGCCACGCTGGAGCTGGTGGTCAACGACCTGTTCCCCGGCGGCGACGTGGCGCGCGCCAGCTTCTGGACGGGCCTGCGCCCCATGACGCCCGATGGCACGCCCATCGTCGGCGCCACGCGCTACCCCAACCTGTTCCTGAACACCGGCCACGGCACGCTGGGCTGGACCATGGCCTGCGGCTCGGGCCGCCTGGTCGCCGACCTGATCACGGGCCGCAGCCCGGAAATCAGCACCGACGGGCTGGCACTGGACCGCTATGGCCGCCACGCGCGCGGCCCGGTGCATGGCCCCGCCACGCCCGTCTCCGCCTGAACCATGTCCCGTCCCGGCCTCGCCCATATCGACCTCGGCGCCCTGCGCCGCAACGGCCGGGCTTGTCTACGCGTGGCTAGGCTCGGCCTGATCGGCCTGCGCAGGTGAAGGCATTGCAATGTGATTCGGCACGGTCAGCTCCTTGCCACGGGGCAAACACCACATGCCGTCCTCGCCCAGAACGAAGTGGCATTTTGAAAAGACATCTCTCCCAAGAGCATTCGCGGGCGTCTCGACCACGCGTGCGCATACATCGGAATACGTATGAATGGATTGCGTCACCTTGGCGATAACCGCCTGCTCGACGCCAAGCCCGAATACCCGGCAGCTCATTACATACTGCTCGATCATGCTTTCTTGTGAAATGGCCACCGCCACCAGGCCATAGTCCGTGTACTTGTCTTTCACGTGGGCCACATGGAACTCCATACCGCCCTTGAAGCCCTGATCGCATTCCTCATAGGTCCAGCGCCTGCCCGTGGTATTGAATTGGTTGGATTTGTTGACAAGTTCGAAAGCACGCGCGAATTTCGGATGATCTGTTTTGCTGATTCTGTCTATGGCGACGCTCACATCCAGCGATTCGAGGAATTCCTCACGGCTCATTTTTGTCCGCGCAGATTCTCGCTGAATCTGCGCCTGGATCATTTCCGTACGGCGCCCGGATTCCTCGGTAATGCGAGGCACTTGCGTCTCCCCCGACCAGAGCAGAACCCGTCGAAGGCGGTAGATATCATCGCCCAATACGCGCATGTCAGGAAACGCCGCCCGCACCGCCGCACGCTCAGCGGGGTTATCGTCGATAAAGACGACATTCTTGGGGAGAAGATTGGTCTCTTCGAGAATTTTCTGGATATTCCCGATCTTCGGATCCCAATTTATTTTGCGCGACACAAAATCGGTCATGGGCAACACGCCACCAACGAGACCATCCCACACTTCAAGGATCTTCGACTCGTCATTCTTGCTGGCAATGGCCAGCATTATTCCCCTGCGCTTGAGAAATTGGAGAGCCTCAATAAAACCCAAAGGATATCCCTCGAGTGCTGCATAGCGAATTCCCTCCTCTGCGACAATGCCTCGCCACAGGGTATCGTCCAGGTCGATGATGACAAGCTTGACTGAATCCGTCTGGGTCGCAGTGGTGAGCATCGAGCGCAACTCGCTCCAGATAGCCGCATAGAACTCGTCCGTTTTGACTTCATGGCGGGCGCTATAGGGCAGAGGCACTTCCATCCGAGATTGATCGTACTGGTTATCCCAGTCGGAAATGCAGGTGCCGTGCGCATGCACCCAGAGGCTGTCATCCTGCACATGCTTGCGCCCGATGCTGGCGGATATGGCATCGAAATCGATCAGGTACGCGTTTTCCCTCGTGGACACTTCGCCCGCAAGCACCTCGTTGAGCTTTTCCACATAGTGGACGGGGTTGCGGATGTCGTAGCGAGGCAGCATTTTGCCCATGGCATTTTGCTGAGGAAGCATGAAGTTCGCGACAAAAGTCAGGATCTTGCTGTCCGTGTGGTATTGCATGGCGCCGTCCAGCAGTTGAAGCAGGCGCTGCCGGGACTCTTCGAATGCGTTGTGGTAACCAACTTGATCCTGATACTGCAGTCTCATGGTCAGGTGTTCGGATGCGACCGTGCGCATCGGCAGAACCACCAACTGGAATGCGTATTCGTTCAGCGGACGCGGTGGCATTTGCGGCAGCTCACCGGCGAAGTTGTAGGGGATATAGTCCACCACGGTGTTGGGGAACGCGTAGCCGGCATGGGGAGCGATGGCCTCGGAGAAGCAAGATCCCACGACCAAAATCCTGGCGGCCCTCACAGGGGAAACAGAGAGATCCATGGGCGTACGGTGCGCCCAGTCTTCCCTTGCAATCGAAGTGTTCGACATGGTGTTTGTCATTGGAGTGGCTTATCGGGAGATGTCGTGGCGGTGTTCGCGGCATGGGAGGGCAGACCTCGGTTGGCCAGCGGGTCGGCCGCCGACCTCGGTGCAGGCATGGAACCTGCCTGCCGCTCGCGGCAGGCTTGTAGTGTAGGCGCAGTCTTCTATGTCATCGCCGAGGTGGTAGAAGGCAGCCGGATTCCACGAGTCGCCGGTGAGTCCGGAAAGTTCCAGTCTTTCAAGCCAGCCGCAGGGAGCACAGGACACGACCTGCGAAGCTTCACATCCGGCCCACCGTCAAATCGCTGAGCGCCGCCATCAGCGGCGACCACTGGGCCTTAGGATGGCTGATCAGCAGCCAGCTGCGACCCGTGCGCAGCGCGGGGATGGGCAGGGCCTGCAGGCGCTCAGGGCTGCCGCGCAGCAGATGGCTGGGCACGTAGCACAGCAGGTCGGTCTGGCCCATGATGTCGATGGCGGCCTCGGTGTTGTGCTGGATTTCCAGGGCCACCCTGGGTGCGACGAAGCCCTGGGCCGCAAAGGCCTCTTCGACCAACCTGCGTGCGGCGGCCCCTGGCGCAGGCAAGGCCCAGGCGTAGTCCTGCAAATGCCTCAGTTGCAGGCCCTCTTGCAGCGCCACCTGCGTCAAAGGGTGGCGCGGCCGCGCGGCCACCCACAGTTCGTCCTCGCCGATGGCCACCTGGGCGCAGCGCGTGGTGTGGCCTGGACAGGAGGGCACCACCGCCAGATCGAGGCCGCCTTCCAGCAGCGCACGCTCCAGGTCGTCGGACTTGCCCATGGTCAGCCGCACGCGCAGGCCGGGACGGCGGCGCACAGCGTCTGCTCATGCTGGAGCACCAACTGGCGCGCAGGCTCCATGAACGACTGGCCGCTGCCGGTCAACGCCACGCCATGGGTGCCGACCTGATCACCGGCCAACCCCTCCCCTCAATGCGCCGAGAACCCCAGCAAATACTCGTAGCTGAGGCTGGTGGTGCGCGCATCGCCGGCCACGGGCAGGCGCACGATGGCCAGCAGCTGGTTCAGGCCGGCGCGCGGCACCACGGTGACCAGGCCCTCGGCATCGGTCGCCAGCGGCTCGCCTTGTTCGCCCAATGACACGCGCACGCCGGCGCGCGGCTTGCCGTCGAGCAGCACCTGGAACTGCTGCGGCTCGCCCGCATGTGGGGCGCGCCGGGTCCTGGCGATGATCTCGAACGTCTGGCCCAGCTTCTCGCGGGCGATGGGACCCCATTCGATGAGGGTCTTGTGGAACTTCAGCGCATGCACGCCGCTGGTGGCGCCGGGGTTCTCGTTCATGGGCTTGTTGACCATGGGGCCGTCGCCCACCCGGCTGAAGAAGCCGTTGTCGAAATGCGCGGCCAGCAGGGCGGCGCGGTGCGCGGGCGTGACCCGGGCGCCACCGGGCCGGGGCTGGATGGCGACCTCGATGCTGCGGCCGCGCGTGTCATAGGCCTGCACGCTCCTGAGCTTGTCGGCGGGAAAGCTTTCGAGCCGGCCTTCATGGCCGCCGAACTGCACGCTGTAGGCGCCGTCGGCATCGGGCTCCAGCCAGACGTTGTGGGCCAGCGCCAGCGGCGCCGCGGCCAGCAGGGCCGTGATGGCCCAGCCCTGGCACGTCGATTTCCAGAGTTTGCGCATGGTGTCTTCCTTTTTCAGAACTGTGCCTGCACGCCGATCTTCAGCGTGCGCGGTGCCCCGGGCGCGAACAGCTGGGCACCGCCGATGACGGAGGACGAGGTCGCATAGGCCTTGTCCGTGAGATTGCTGACCTGGGCATAGATGCGGCTGCGCCCACCCGGCAGGCGGTAGGCCAACGCCAGGTCCCAGGTGGCATATCCGCCATAGGCCACGCTGTTGTCCGCATTGACGGCGTAGCGGCCCACACGGCGCCAGGTCAGCGTGCCCTCCCACTGCGCCACGGGGCGCCAGGCCAGGGCCACAGTGGCGGTATGGCGCGGCACGCCGGCCACCTGCCTGCCGACCAGGGCCGGATTGCCGTTTTCCGTCACGCGCGATCGCGCGCTGCCCCAGGCCACCTCCAGGTCCAGGTTCTTGCGCGCGGCCCACAGCGCACTGGCTTCCACGCCCGTGCGGCGCGTGGCGCCGTAGTTCTCATACACGCCGGGCGCCGTGTTGCGGATCTCCTGGGTGGACTGCAGCCGATAGGCCGCCACGTCCAGCACCAGGCCGTCCACGGGCTTGAACTGCGCACCGACCTCGGTCTGGCGGAAGATGTTGGGATCCAGCCGCGCCGCGCCCAGCGCGTACTTGGCGAAGTTGCTGGCCAGCGCAAAGCCCTCGGACCAGCTGGCGCGCAGCAGCACGCCCGGCGCCACCTGGGAGCGCAGGCCCAGCTTGGGGCTGGCATGCGCCGTGCGCGCCAGCGGGCCGCAGGGGTCGGCGCCCGTTTCCGGGCCGTTGAGCGCGCACCCACCCGTGAAGCGGTCCCAGCGCAGTCCCGCCGACAGCTGCAGCAGGCGGTGCACGGGCGCATCGACCTCGGCATAGGCCGACAGGCTGTCGAGCCGGGAGTCGCGGTCGTTGATGGCCGGTGCCGTGCGCTGGCGCTGCTGCAGGCCGTCGTAGTAGAGGTAATCGGTGGATTCGCGGAAGGTCTCGATGCCCGCCACCCAGTTGAGCGGCGCCAGCGCCGTCGTGTGGCGGCCATTGAGGCTGGTGCCCGCTCCGTAGACGGTGCGCTCGTAGCTTTCCTCGCGCTGGCGCCACTGCGCCGCATTGACCGGGCGGCTGAACCAGCGCGTGAAGCTCTGCCGCGTGGTGTAGGCAAAGGCCAGCCAGCTCAGCTGCGGCGTCAGTGCGTAGCGTGTGTCGGCGCGCAGCGTGGCGAAGTGCTTGCGCGCGCCATCGTTCATGGCGCGGGCATCCTTGCCATAGGGGTCGATGGCGAACTGCGCGGCCGTGACGTAGCCGGGCGAATCGCCTTCGGCATGGTGCAGGCGGGCCGACAGCGCCCATTCCAGCTGCGGGGTGAGCAGCTTGCTCCAGCGCAGCGCGGCCGTGCTGCGCTCGGACGAGGACTGCGCCCGAAAGCCGTCGCTGCGGTAGTGCTGGGCCGCAAGGTTCAGGAACTCGCCGTCGCCCAGCTTCAGCCCCAGGGCGGCCTGGGCATCCAGGGTGCCGTGCGAGGCCAGGCTCAGGTCCGCCTGCCGGTACTCGCCCTGCTTGCGCGTGTCGATGGCGATCAGGCCGGCGCGGTTGAAGTTGCCGTACAGGGCCGAGACCGGCCCCTTGTAGACCGTCAGCCGCTCGATCTCCAGCGGCACGATGACGTTCAGGTCCACATAGCCGTCGGCATGCGACATGGCCTCGTTGAGCGGAATGCCGTCCAGCACCACGCCCACGTCGCCCCCATGGCCGCCACCGCCGAAGCCGCGCAGGACGATGGCATCGCCCACGCCGGACAGCTGGTAGTTGCTCACGTTCATGCCAGGCACCTTGCGCAGCAGGTCCTGCACCTGGCTGACATGGGCTTGCGCCACGTCCTCGCTCTCCAGCCCGGTGGAGGAATAGGCGGCGGCACCGCCGCGCGCGGCCTGCCCCTTGACCTCGACGGCCGGCAGTTCCCGCGCACCTGCGTGGTGCATGGCGGCGGCGCCGATCAGGCATGCCGCCACCATCTGGTGCAGGAAAGCAGGATTCGGGTGTCGAGCGATACGTGTCTGTGGGTGCATGGCAGGGCTTCAGGTTCGATATGAAGAAAAAAGCAAACTTCATACCGGCCTGCCGGCCACCGCCCGCCCGCCCGGGGCAGCGCCCGGGCGCGGCCTCAATGCACAGGCTCGGCCGGACGCACCATGACCACGTTGAGCTGGCCATGGTGCACGCCGCGCTCGGCCATGATGGTGTCGGCGAAACGGCGCACCACGCTGGCCGGGCCGCGCAGCATCACGGTTTCTATGCACTGCTCATGGTCCAGGTGCACGTGGGTGGTGGCCACGCTCATGGTCAGCTCCGGCACCATGACCCACCGCATGAAGAGCCTGGAGACACGCCAGAGCAATAGGGAATCCACGTAGCCAACAGGAAATATGATGCGCAAGATCAGATCTGCTGATGAGCAAATCATCGTGTTTATCATGCAGGCTGGTGCGGCAGGGGCATGGAGGACTTGCGCTGCCGAGGAGGCTTCAGTTCGGCCAAGCTCCACAAGTGGCGGCTAAGTTCGGCAGCAAAGAGGTCAGCAGCACCGTACAGGCAGCGCAGCAGCCTCATGAGCAGTTTCTTTGCTCCAGCAGATTCAGCAAGGAGACTGGTATGGGTTTTGGGGCCAAGCCAGCATCCCTCGGTATGCTGATCCCGCCGGAGTCCTCAGGAGGCCACAGGGTGGGGATGGTCACTCCCCTGATCTTTGACTTGACCCACCAACTAAAAAGCCCCTTTTCCAAGACTTCACGCGCATCGCTTCCATCAGCATGAAGGTCGGACATGAATTTTCGCCAGCTCAGATACTTCATTGCAGTTGCGGAAGAACTGCATTTTGCCCGGGCCGCCGCAAGGGTGCATATTTCGCAGTCCCCCCTTAGTCAACAGATCAAGCTGCTGGAAAGCCATCTTGGTGTGGAGCTTTTCAAGCGAGACCGGCGCAAGGTCGTACTGACACCGGCTGGCGTCGAATATCTGAAACATGCCAAGGAATTGCTGAAGAATGCCGATGCGGCGTCAAAATCCGCTCGCAAGGCCGCGCTGGGAGAAATTGGCCCTATTCGGTTGGGCTACTCGATCTCAGCACTTTATTCGAGCATCGTGCTGAATGCGATCACGGAATTTCGACGCCAGTATCCGGGCGTAGACATACATTTCACAGAACCCACGACACGCAGCAGCATACGTGCTCTACTGGCCGGTGAAGTGGATGCAGCCTTTGTGCGTGGTCCACTACCACCACTCATATCCAACTGGAAGCGAGAACAAGTGATCTTGCTGGTCACGGAGCCCCTGCTTGTAGCCATTCCCAAGCACCATCGCATGGCAGAGGCAGTCGCAATAACGCTCAATGATTTGCGAGGAGAACCTCTGCTTGCAATTTCCAATCGTCTTGGCACTGCCCTCAATGAACGTCTTGCCCAAATTTTCTCCACTGAGAACTACGAGCCGCATGTGGTCATGGAAACTCAGGAGTTCTCATCACTTCTGGGCATGGTGCATGCGGGCGTCGGCGTGGCAATTGTTCCCAAGGCGGTTGTCGAGCCAAGGTCGGCGTACGTAAATTTCAAACCGCTGAAGGCGCAAGGGGCCGAAATCGAGCTCTACATGCTGCTCCCCGAATGCTTGGCACCAGCCATCGAAAATTTACTCGCCATAGTGAGCACCCAAATAGGTCAGGAGTGCACTCAATTAAGCGCAACACCGCTGTCAAAATAATTTTTCTGGGCCAGAGCATAGGCCCCAAATCCCAGGCATGCAACCCCTAGCAAGATCCAATAGCCATATGCGTAGCCGTGGTCCGCAGTCCATAGAAACGCAACCACAGCCGGCAACAAGATCCGGCCAATCGTCCCCAAAAATGCGATTTTTCCGTTTATGACCGCGGCGCCTTCAGCGCCAAGATACTGTGGCACGGCCGTCGCCCGAACAATCGTCCACCCGCCATGCGCAGTCCCATATAAAACCACAAAAGCAATCAACAAAATACCGCTAGTCCCGGACTTCTGCAGAAAAAACATGGCGAGCGGAAACATCAAGATCAGGCAGAAATTCATGTGATGAATCTTGCGCGCCACCCAGCCCATCAACATGGGAACCCGGGAGAGAGTCTGTAGAGCTCCTATGGCTGCAGGCGCGAGCAATGCAGTTTCCGCAGCGATACCTCTTTCCGTCAACATTGGGATGAGATGTGCTGCCATAGTCGACGAAAGCGCTCCGAGTGCAGAAGTAAAAATAGCCAGGCAGACGAAAATCTTGAACCTCCTGGAAAATAGCCCCATTATCTCCGGCGAGAAGTATGCTTTTCTTTTCAGTGCTACTGCCTGCGACACTCCCGCAGTGAAACGGATTGACTTGAGAACAAGCCAATGCCCCGGCGCGCAGAACATGAAGTTCATGAATGCATATGAGAGCAGGCATTGCCGCCACCCGTATGTGGCAATCAACCATCCTCCGAGTGGTAAAAACAAGGTGCTGGAGAACCCCGTGATGAGGGAAATGATAGTAACCTTTCGCTGGTAGCTATCTGGATACTCCGTAGTAATCCATGAGAAAAGCGGGGTGTAGAGAGTGCAGGCGAATGATGCCCCAAGCAGCACCCATGCTGCATGAAACTGAAGCAATGAAGTCGCTTGACTCAATATGCACAGCCCTGCCCCAGCGAGCAGGGAGCCGACAGTCATTACATATCCACCCAATCCACGCGCGATCCATGCGCCAACGGCAACTGAGCATAATCCTTCAAACAGAAGCGCCAGAGGAAACGCCATGGCCGCAGCGCTTCTGCTTAGTCCGATTTCAGCCTCAATGGGCGCCAGAACAAGACCAAAGACGTAGAAGCAGGTGCCCCACGATATGATTTGAATAAATCCCAGGGCACCGATGGAAAAAGCCTCCAGTCTCGAGTCAATGCGGCGCATCTTCGTTTCCGCAAAGCAAATGGATAATAGATTCCGCGACGCGAAACACCGCATCAGGATTCGCATTCAAAAAAGCCCCCAACTGATGCGAAGCCGACTCAATAATCAGCTCCGAAGTAGATCCCATGCAAGCAGCTTGAGGAATCATCTGGTAGACCTCGGGTGGAATAACATTGTCGTATTCCGACTTCACGAGCAGAGTTTTTCCCCTAAAGCCATCGAAGGCAGATGCGATATCCGCTTTCTTCCAGCTATCCGGTTGTCGAATGATTCCGGAGAACTCGGCTCCGAACGGCACGGTGACTGCGTCGCGGTCATAGATGGCCGGGTTGAACAACGCCAGGCATCGGATGATATGGTGATAGGTTCGCAACAGTTCGATTGCCACTTGTCCGCTCATACTGAATGCCATCACAACCAGGGGAAGTGTATCGGGCAAGAGAAATTTCTCGATCACAGCTTTGGCTTCGTCCACTCTTTTCTGAATGGACCCTACAGTTCTTCTTGAACTCTCCCCCCATCCCGAGAAATCAAACGCCACGGTGCGCATACCCCTGCGTGCCATCTCTGTGCACAATGCATCACCCCGCTCTTTGTTGGATTCTCCAGCCCCATGTAAAAAAATTCCGCTCCAGCGGGGTGCGGATATCTGCGGGGAGAAGCACTTGATAGAGATATCCTCCTGGTCAACTTGCAGCCACATTAATTCTTCCATCATCATTCTCAATGATAAGCGAGCGCCAATTTTTACGACAAGCCGTGGATTTTCTTACATCCTTGCTAATAATAAATCGAGAAAGCCAGCGCGCCCTGCTACCCCAGTTCGGCTTATATGAATCTCTCGCATGAGCAGTGTAAAGATTGTCAAGATAAAAGAAATCACCTCCTTCAAGAACGACACGTTCACGTGCGGAACTCATTGCCTCGATAAGTTCCACGAGAGCAAACTGCGCATTGCGGTCAACTCCTATAGTGTTATTAACATTAATTCGCATATAGGGACGCTCCCAAGAGCCGTACAGAATGGATTTCCTAGGGTGCTTGTGGCCCTCAGGCAACTCGTGAATCGGATTGTTTCCAATTATGAAATCCTGACGAAATAGGGCCGCTTTCAGAAGAGGCGACAGGTTCATTTCATTCATTGACACGAAGCTGGTGACGGCCCCCTCGTCATTACGAATGCAGACAAGACCTAGATAGTCCCCCTTGAACTCGTGAAAAGCATCTTCTGTATGAAATCCAAAATCATACTTCGATCCAGAACTTGAGTTGGGGACAGACTCAAGTCTTTGAGTTGGAATGATATTATTCAGTCGCCTTCCGGCTCGCTGACTTGAATAACCCACCGGTGTCCCGAGAAGTGCAGCCATCAAAGCATGCGCAATCTGAAGATCGTTGTATTGATAGTCTGGGCTCAATTCCTCATATTCAACCGGAGTATCAATCCCCGAGATATCGAAAAATCCTCCCGTTTTGATGGATATCGCATCCGCAGATTCATTTGCCGTAAATTCATGAAAAAACCGGCGAACTTCTCTCGGAAGCTCCTGCGCATACAAATGTGCACATGCGAAAATTTTTTCCTCATTTGGCTCAATCACTTCAGATTTAATATTTTTAACCAGACTTGCAATGGAATTAAGATCATCAAGTCCAAGGGTTACGGATTGATGTGACACGTCTATCTCCTTTAGATTTTCGTCTGCTCAAAATCGAAACATGCTCTTGCGGTTAGAAACCTTGCTGCCCTGCTCACCACTGCAGCGTCGCCAGTAGTTAGTAATCGTCGAACCGGTTGCGCTGATGTACACATAGGCTTAACTACTGAACTGAATAGGCGCTTCAGAAGCGCAGACTCCTGACTCAAAATATTGCAACCACCTCCAATCACTTCAATAAAAATATCTTTCACGACTGAATAATGGGTACATCCCAGGATGATAATATGGGGGTTCTTACCAAAAAACTTCCTCTTCATTTCTTGAGCATAAAGATGGATACAATCACGTATGCAATCGGTAGAAATCGCGCTCTCTATGACTCCCACCAATCTGTGACAAGCGACTTGCTGAACCTCGATATCTCCTAAACTGGCGATCTCCTTTTGGAAATAGCCAGACTCCACTGTGGCCAGCGTTGCAAAAATGCCAATTCTGTATTTTTCTTGAGTCATCAATTCCATTTCTTGCAGAATCAATGCTTGTAATAATTCAATGGTCGGGCTAGATATGTCAAAAATCTTTACCGCTCGTGTCTCTCGACCCAGTTCTTCCTTGATAGAAGGAAACGCCAAAATTGATGCTGTGTTGCAGGCGATCACCAACTCGGTGCAGCCAAGATCAAGCAAGTGTCTTGCTCCTTGATATGCATGGCGAGCAACCTCCTGCTTAGATTTTTCACCGTAAGGAAGATTTGCGTGGTCCCCCAAGTAAATTCTTGATATCCATGGATATTGCCTATCCACTTCTCTAAAAAAAGAGAGCCCACCAATCCCTGAATCAAGCACTCCCAACATCATTTTTCGCCCCCTCAATACAATGAATCCATTAATTTTTTCATTGTGATTTAAACAAACAACCGCTGTAAATATCTTTATTCGCAACTCTGTGAGTGCTATGTCAACTTAGATGTACGGTCACCGCGGGCCACAGGACCAGGCCGGCTGAACCGCCACGAGGACAGCAATGGCTACGAAAATGTGTGCCTGCGGGCATGGCTTGTGCAAGCTTCTGCCTACAGCCCGGTCCACAGGCGATGCGCCTCTCGTTTTCGCTCTGGTCATCCACAAGCAATGAATACCCGTTTCATCGAAGCATTCCTCTGATCGGCCCGGCTCGGCAGTTTCCGCGCTGCTGGCACGTGCCTGAACATCACCCAAGCCGCAGTGGCGCACCGGATCTCGTCGCTAGAGGAGGACATGGCGCCAAGCTGTTCGTGCAGGACCAACGCGAATTCCGATCCACGACCATTGGCACCCGGTTGCTGCGCTACGGCGAGCGGCTGCATGAGATACGCCAGGACATCATTGCGCTGGGGCGTACCGACGTGCAGATGCTGGGACTGGTCCGCATCGGCGTGATCGAGACCGTGTCGCACACCTGGATGGTCAGCTTCATCGAGAGCTTGCTATCGCGGCATTGAGGTGCAGGTGACCGCCGAGACCACGCGCGCCCTGCACCGGGGCCTGCACGAGCGCTCGCTCGACATCGCGGTGCAGGCGAAGCAGATCGATGAGCCTGGCATCCGCAGCACGGCATGCCGGCCCATGGCCAGAGTTGCCGCTGCGACGCGCCACCCCTGCTCGAGTACTCTTTGGACCAGCAGGGCTCGACCTGCGCGCGTTAATCGCGCATGCTTATGGCTGTTCATCCGTTTTCCTGTCCTGGGTTGCGATGGCGTGGTAACCACAGCTTCTCAGGTCCGGGGCGGATGAACAACCTATTGAGACTTCACACCTAGCGCCCCGCGCTGGCGCTGCGCAAGGCCGTCGTAGTAGAGATAGTCGGTGGATTCGCGGAAGGCCTCCAAACCTTCCACCCACTTGAAAGGTATCAGCGCCGTGACGTGGCGACCGTGGAGGCTGGTCCCCGCTCCGTAGACCGTGCGCTTATAGCGGGCCGCCGCCTGCGCACGGTCCGCCGGCCCGGCGCCCTGCAACAGCCTCAATGCACAGGCTCGGCCGGACGCACCATGACCACGTTGAGCTGGCCATGGTGCACGCCGCGCTCGGCCATGATGGTGTCGGCGAAACGGCGCACCGCGCTGGCCGGGCCGCGCAGCATCACGGTTTCTATGCACTGCTCATGGTCCAGGTGCACGTGGGTGGTGGCCAGATGCAGTTCATGGTGGTCATGCTGCAGCCGGGCCAGGCGCTCGGACAGTTCGCGCTCGTGGTGGTTGTAGACATAGGAGAGGTTGGCCACGCAGGGGCCATCGGCATCGCGCTGCTCGCGCGCCTCGGCCATGTGCACGCGCAGCACGTCGCGGATGGCCTCGGAGCGGTTGCCGTAGCCGCGCGCCGCGATCCAGCAGTCAAAGTCGCGGGCCAGTTCTTCGTCGAGGGAAATGGTGAAACGTTCCATGGGCAGCACGGTGGGCTTGAGAAGTGGCGGTGCCGGGAGCCCGGCCCCGGCGATTGTCCTTTGATGCAGATCAAAGAAGTAAGCACTGTCGGCAAAGACTGACAATAGCGACATACGATCACCGACACGCAACATACACAACCGCCCGCAACAGGCGTACCCTTGCCGGAGATTGCGCGGCGCGCACCATCCACCGTTGAAAGGGCCCGTGGTTATGCAGCACTCTTTCGATCAGCTTCTGGACGTTCTGCTGTCCCGGCTGGAGGCTGCACCAGCCTGCGCCTCGCGCGAACAGGCCTTCGAACAGTTGCAGGCACTGTGGCTGCAGACCCACATCTACTTCGCGATGCCCGAAGCCGATCTGCGCCGCATCCGCTCACGGCGGCTGTCCGAAGCCCATGGCTGGAAGAACCTGGACCACGACCCCTGCTACCTGGACCACGACAAGCCCGGCGTGCGCATCTACCTGCACCGCGACGGCAGCATGGTCATCCAGCGCGCACGCGAAGGCGGCAGCCAGATCATCTTCTCGCGCCAGGGCCTGCAGATGCAGGCCTGATGCAGGCCCGATGCAGGGGCTGCTCGCCGGCCCGGCGGCCGCACCGGGCGGCCCAAGGCAAAAGCGGCCCCAAGGCAGACAGCGGACCTTGCGGCTGAACGCGAGGCCACGGCGCCCACAGCGCCTGCAGTGCGGATGTGGCTTGCCGCGCATGGCGCAAAGGACCTGCAGCTCAACGCCCCAGCGTGGCCAGCGCGCGCCGAGCCAGCGCACGCCCGCTGAGCCAGGCACCTTCGACGCCTGTGCCATGCATCCAGTCGCCGCACAGGCCCAGGCCGGCAGCCGCATCCCACCAGCAGCGGTCCACGATCTGGGGGGCCGGCAGCGCATAGCGCCAGCGATGGGCTGTGGCGCGCACGCCCTCTGGCAGGGGGCCGGCATGAACCTCGAAGGCTTGCAGCAATTGCCGGGCGACCGATTCGGCATCTGACTCGATGTGTTCCTCGCTCCAACGCGCACCGGCATGCAGCACCCAGGTTTCCGGCCCCGGCCGTCCAGGCTTGCTGCTGTCCCGCGCCACCCAGCAAAGCGGCCCTTCGGTGATCTCGGCCGCATCCCAGCCCGGCCGCAGTGGCGTGTCGGTGCGCAGCATGGCCACCCAGCAAGGCTGCATGCGGGGAATGGCGGCCAGGGCGGACGCATAGGGGGAGACAGGCTCCAGCAGGACGGCAGCCTGCGGCGCCGGCACAGCCATGACCAGCGCACAGTAATCCTTGCCGATCTGCCCGTGCTCGGCAGAATGCACCGTCCAACACGCTGGCCCGTCTTGCAGCCGCACCACCGTGGTCTGCAGATGAAGCCGGACGCCGTGGCCGTGCTGCGCAAGCTGCCGGGCGATGAAGGCTGCGGGCGCGGTCATGCGGGGGACGCCCACCCAGCGTTCGCCGGCCGCATCTGCCGGCACCACGCCTGCAGGCTCCAGCCGGACAGCGCGCGGACGCCAGGCCGCGGCCACGCCGTGCCGCTCCCACTGGCGCACCTCTTGCACGAATTCCGGCTCCTGCGCCGTGAACGATGGCGCTCCATGGTCGCATTGCCAGCAGCCCTGCGGATCCTGCGCGCGGCGCGTGCTCATGCGTCCCGAAGGACCCCGGCTTTTCTCGAAGATATCCACCTGCCAGCCGGCCTGGGCCAGCAATTGCGCGCATGCCAGGCCCGCCATGCCCGCCCCTATCACCGCAATCGGTGCGCGGCCGGTCACGGCGCCTCCGTGCCATGGAATTCGTGCCTGCGTGCGTGGCTGACCCAGATCAATGCGCTGGTATCCACGCCCAGTTCGCCAGCGCGTGCCACGATGGATTGCAGCGTCTGCGGGGGCAGGCTCGGATCCCGGGCCAGTATCCAGCAGTACCCCGTGTCCGGTCCCACGACGAGTGCCCACCGGTAATCAGGGTCGAGGGCGGCTACATGGTAGCCCCCATAGAACGGCCCGAAGAAAGACACCTTCAGCGATGCCGTGCCGGGATCACCGGTGAACAAGGCCTTTCCGACGGCACGCTGCCACTGGCCCCGAGGCACGGAGAAGCCGCGATTGACCACTTTCACGCTGCCGTCGGGCTGCGGTGTGTACTCGGCCGTCACATCGGTCATGCCCCGCTCGAACCCATGGTCCAGCCGTGCCAGTTCATACCACAGGCCCTGGTAGCGCTGCAGGTCGAAGGGGGTGACGGGCGTGACCGATGCCGGCGGGCGCAGCGGCGGGCGCAGGCTTGCGCAACCGCTGGCCAACAGGCCCGCGCCAAGGGCTGCCGCCAGCAGCGCACGCCGGTGGATGGGGGGATCGGTACATTCGCAAAGCAAACTCATGTCGGTGTCTTTCGGGTTTGTCGCCATCGGGCGACCAGCGGCTGCAGGTCTGCGAGATGGCGCACCGGTGCAAAGCCTTCAGAAGGGCTGCGGTAGAGCGCAGGACATGCTCCGCCGACCCACAGCCCGATCGACGCAGGCAGGTGGCGGCGCAGCTCGCCCAGGCAGGCCCGGGCCACGGCGCCGTTGTGCGCGCTGCTGAAGCTCAATCCCACGATATCGGCGCGATGCGCCCGCGCGGCCTGCGCCACATCGCCGATGGGCGTCTGCGTGCCGAGTGACACGCAGTCGCAGCCATCCAGCGTCAGCAGGGCCTCGACCATCAGCAGCCCCAGGCCATGCATTTCCTGTGGCAGGGTGGTCAGCAACACCTTGGGCGCCAGCGGCGGGGCGGGCGGAACGAGCGAGGCGATCGCCTGCCGCAGCACTGCGGTGATCACCTCGGTGTACAGGTGTTCTTCGAACACTTCGAAACGCCCCTGCGCCCACAGCTCGCCCACCGCCGAAGTCAGGGGAGCCACGAGATCGGTCACGAAACCGCCCAGGCCCATGCGCGATTGCGCCTGGCTCAAGCAATGCCTGAGACAGGCGGGGTCGTGCGCGGCAATGGCATCGAGCATGGGAGCGAAGTGGCTGCAGGCTTCGGCTGCCCCTGGTTTTGTACTGGACAAACCGACAGCCGGGGGTGCGGCGGAAACCGCCAGCAATCCTTGCAGCTCTGCCAGGCCCAGCCCCATCAGCTTGCCCGGACGCAGCCCTGCGTCCATGAGCCGCCGTATCAGCGACAGTTGCCGGACCTGGTCCGCAGGGTAGCGGCGATCGCCGGCCGGATCTCGCTCAGGCCTTGGAAAACCGTAACGCCTCTCCCACACGCGCAGCGTGTCCTTGGCGAGCCCGGTCTCACGCTCCACCGCGGAAATGGGCAGTCCGCCATCTTGCAGCGAAGCCAGGGAGTCAGAAGAAAGAGACATTGCCTTGGGAGAGGACGGGCGGCAGGGCCGAGAACGGCATATTGCGAAGGTTGCGGCTTTTTGTCCAGGACAAAAAATATTTCCCCCATACGTTACATCAACTGACAAAGCCGGCACCCCCTGCCCGCCACGCGGCCGTCGCGGCGGCCCCCGCGCTCCGAGGGCCTGCGAGGGCCTGCGAGGGCCTGCGAGGGCCTGCGAGGACGTGCGAGGAGGTGGATCTGGCAGACATGTCTTGCAAGCCTCGCTGTCGCCAGCGGTCCTGGCGCGCCTGGAAGGTGTTTAGAATGATTCTCATTTTTGAACGCTGGCCCATGGCATGCCGCAGCCCATGCCCGCCGCTGTCTCCACCCGCTTGCTGCACCATGCTTGAGCGCTTCTACCGCGAGCTGCTGAATTTCATGAACCGCCAGGTCTACGACCGCGATATGGCGGCCGATCTGACGCAGGAGAGCTACGCCCGGGTATTGGCGGCGCAGCAGGCGGGTGCGCCGGTGCTCGATGCGCGCGCCCTGCTGTACCGCACGGCCAGGAACCTGATCACGGACCAGCACCGCCGCGCCGCTCTCAGGCGCCATGAAAGCCTGGACACGGTGACGGAGCCCGAGGACCAGTGCGCGCCTGCGCATCTGCAGCCCGAGGAGGCCCTGGCTTCGCGGCAAGCCGTGCATGCCTATGCACAGGCGATAGAAAACCTGCCTGCGCGTTGCCGGGAAGCGTTCGTGCTGCACATCATCGAGGGCCTGCCCCAGGCCGAGATCGCACGGCGCATGGGCATTTCGGTGAGCATGGTGGAAAAGCATGTGGTGCGCGGCACCCTGGCCTGCAGGCGCTGCGAACATGCGCTCAACGGCGGCGACACCGCTTCCCAGGGGGCCGGCGGATAGCGGCGGGCGCGGCTGCGCGCGAGGCGTTCGCCCGCCGAGCCTGCCCGCCGTGCCTGCCCGCCGTGCCTGCCCGCTTTGCCAGCGTCTATAGTTGATCTTTCTGCGCGTATGTCCACCAGTTCTTCGCCTTCCACACCGTGCCCCGGCCTGCCGCCCGAGGGCCAAGGCACGCGCGGGCGCGCGCAGCCGGACGAGGCCCTGGAACTTGAAGCGGCCACCTGGGCGGTGCGCCGCCATGGCGGCCTGGACGCCCGGGGCCGGGCCGCGCTGCAGGCGTGGCTGGCCGCCGACCCGCGGCATGCGCCGGCGCTCGAAGCCATGTCCGCCACGCTGCAGGGGGTGCAGCAGATGCCCTGCGGCGATGCCGCCAGGCTGCGCGCCGGCCTGCCTGCGCGCAGCGCACGGCCTTGGCCGCGGACCTCGTGGCTGCGCCCTTTCGCTGCCCGTGCCGCCGTGGCCGCGATGGTGCTGCTGCTGGCGGGGGCGGGCTGGTTCGGCTGGTGGCTGCAGCCGACGTTCCAGCAAAGCTATGCCGCGCAACGCGGCCAGCAACTGATCGTCACCCTGCCGGATGACGCCAGCTCGGGCAGCACGGTACAGCTGGACAGCGCCACGCACATCCATGCCCGGCTGTTCCGCGACCGGCGCGAGGTGCGGCTGGGCGAGGGGCAGGCCATGTTTGCGGTCCACTCCGACCGCGACCGGCCGTTCCACGTGCTTGCGGGCGACTGGCGGATCACCGTGGTCGGCACGCGCTTTTCGGTGCGCCATACCGCCACCGGCCTTGAGGCGGGGCGCATCGTCGTGGCCGTCGAGCAGGGGCGCGTGCAGGTTCAGCGCACGCAGGAGCCGGCGCAGGCGTCTTCCGGCAAGCCCCCCGTGGTGGTGCTGGACGCCGGGCAAATGCTCGCGGCCGGCAGCACGGACCCCGGCACCGTCTCGCGCATTGCGCCGGCGGCCGTCGCGCAGTGGCGCAGCGGACGCATCAGCTTCAACCAGACGCCGCTGGGCCAGGCGCTGGCGGAATTCGAACGCTATGGCCCCACCGGCCTGGTGGTGCGCGATCCGGCCGTGGCCGCCCTGCCCGTGGGGGGCAGCTATGGCCTGCGCCAGCACCAGCGGTTTGCGCAGTTCCTGCCCCAGCTGCTGCCGGTGCGCCTGGTCCAGCACGACGGCATCACCGAAATCGTCGCGCGCTAGGCTTTTTTGCATTTTTCTTTGCAAGCCACGTGAGGATTGCCTGGACCCGTGCGTCTTCCATGGGTGGAGAGGAGCAGCGCCGCCGGCCTGCCCGCCCGTTGCCGACCCAGGAGTCCCAAGTTCATGCGCACCGCGCCCTTGCACCGTTTCCATCTTGCCCCCTTGTCCCTGGCTGCGCTGGCCGTTCTCGCCGGCGCCGCCTGCCCGCCCATGGCGGCGCACGCCCAGGCCACGCCGCAGGCGCCGCAGCCTGCCGACGCCATGCACAGCTTCGCGATTGCGGCGCAGCCGCTCGCCGACGCCCTGAATGAAATGGCGCGGCAGGCGGACCTGCAGCTGGGCTTTCCCGCCACGCTGGTGGCCGGCAGGACGGCCCCCGCCGTCTCCGGGCGTCTGACGGCCCAGCAGGCGCTGGACCGCCTGCTGGCCGGCAGCGGCCTGGAGGGCGTGGTACGGGGCGGGTCCGCGCTGGTGCGGGTGGCGGCGGCCACACCGTCCGGCGCTGCGGTCCTGCCGACCGTGTCGGTCGTGGCCTCGTCGCTGGGCGACAGCCTGCCTGCGGCCTATGCCGGCGGCCAGGTGGCGCGCGGCGGGCGCGTGGGCCTGCTGGGCAACCGCGACATGCTGGACACGCCGTTCAGCACCACCCAGTACACGGCCCAGCTCGTGGAGGACCAGCAGGCGCAGACCATTGGCGACGTGCTGCTCAACGACCCCTCGGTACGCAACACCTACGGGCGCGGCGCAGGCCGCGAAGAGTTCAACATCCGCGGCTTCACGCTGTTCAACTATGACGTGTCCTACAACGGCCTCTACGGCGTGTCGCCGCGCAATGCGGCATCCCTGATCGGCGTGGAGCGCGTGGAGGTGCTGCGCGGCCCCGGTGCGCTGCTCAATGGCATGGCACCCGCCGGCTCGGTGGGCGGCGGCATCAATCTGGTGCCCAAGCGCGCCGGCGCCGAGCCGCTCAACCGCTTGACGCTGTCCTATGCCGACAAAGGCCAGCCCGGCCTGCATGCCGATGTGTCGCGCCGCTTCGGCGACGAGCAGCAATGGGGCGTGCGCCTGAATGCGGCCAGGCGCGCGGGCGACACGCCGGTCAACGGCTCCAGCGAGCGCGTGGGCGCCCTGGCTCTGGGCCTGGACTACCAGGGAGACAAGGTGCGCCTGGAGGCAGACTTCAACCACCAGGACCGCGTGACCCATGGGCGCAGCAGCCTGCTGTTCCCGCCGGAGCCGGGCGTGGCGATACCGGCAGCGCCCGGCAACAAAAGCAACATCCAGCCGCGCTGGAGCTACTGGGACGCCCGCGAACGCGCCGCCGTCGTGCGGGGCGAGGTGGATCTGGCCCCCGGGCTGCTCGCCTACGGTGCCATCGGCGCCATGCAGTACGACTTCGACAGCCTGCAGACGACTTCGCTGCTGCTCGATGACAGGGGCAGCCTGGCCGCGCGCCCGTACAGGCTCAGGGAATACGTGAACACCCGCACCGTCGAGGCAGGCCTGCGCGGCAGGTTCCAGACCGGGGGCTGGCGCCATGAGTACGTCGTCAGCGCCACCAGCTATGCGCAGAACAACGGCCTGCTGCGGCAAAACGGCACGGTCTTCCGGTCGGATCTCTATGCGCCGGCGGACGTGGCCATGCCAGGCATCACGCTGCCCGGATCGATCCCGCGCACGGCACAGACGCGCTTGAACAGCGTGGCCCTGGCGGACACCATGTCCTCGGCGGACCGCCGCCTGCAACTGACGCTGGGCGTCCGCCACCAGCAGGTGCGCACGCTCACGCTCGCCCCCGCCACGGGCGCCGAAACCGACCGCTACGCCAAGTCGGCCGTCACGCCCATGGCGGCCTTGCTGTTCAAGGCCGCCGACACGGTCTCGCTGTATGGCAACTACATAGAAGGCCTGTCCCAGGGGCCGACGGCGCCGGAAGGCACCGCCAATGCCGGCCAGATCTTCGCGCCCTCCAAATCCCGCCAGGTCGAGGTGGGCGCCAAGTTCGATGCCGGCAGGTTTGCCACCACAGTCAGCCTGTTTCAGATCGAGCGGCCCAGCAGCGTGCTGGATGCCGCCACCGCGCCACCGACCCTGCGCATGGACGGACAGCAGCGCAACCGGGGCCTGGAAGTCATCAGCCAGGGCGAGGTGGCGCGCGGCACGCGCATGCTCGCCGGCATCGCCTACACCCAGGGCAAGCAAACACGCACCGAAGGCGGCCTCAACGACGGCCGCACGGCGCCGGCCACGCCGCGCTGGCAGCTCAACCTGGGCGGCGAATGGGACACGCCCTTTGCGCCGGGCCTGACGCTCACTGCGCGCGCCCTGCACACCAGCGCCCAGTACGTGGACGTGGCCAACACCCAGCAACTGCCCTCGTGGACGCGGCTGGACATCGGGGCACGCTACCGCTTCATTGCGGGCGGCAGGCGCGTCACTTTGCGCGCCTCCCTGGAGAACGTGCTCGACAAAAGCTACTGGCAGTCGGCCGCGCGCGAGGGCCTGACCCTGGGCATGCCGCGCACGCTGCTGGTCTCCGTGTCCACGGACTTCTGAGAGCGGACGCCGTGCCAGCGACCTCCGGCGCGCCCCGGCACCGCCTGCCCTGGGACGCCATCGTGCGCTGCATCGCGGGCGGCCCGGGCGGCTATGTCCTGGCCCACCTGCTGCCCGTGGCGCTGGTCGCCCCCTGGGGGCTGCCACCGTCCGACGCGGTGCTGGTGGCCATGATGCTGGGCCTGGTCGTCCATGTGCTGGCCTTCATGGGCGCCTTTGCAGCGCGCAGCGCGGGGCACGCCTGTGCGCTCATCGCGCTGTGGATCTTGGCCAGCGCGGTGGCGGCATGGGCGGCCCTGTGAGCCGGCAACGCCACGTCACGCGGCCCGCCAGGCCGCTGCGCCCCGCCATGGCGGGCGTGCACACCTGGGCCGGGCTGCTGTTCGGCTGGCTGCTGTATTTCATGTTTGTCACCGGCACCACGGGCTACCTCGATACCGAAATCGACCGCTGGATGCGGCCGGAGCTGGCGCCCGCCCCCCGCCTCCTGGCGCCTGCCGCCACGGCCGGGCATGCGATCGGCTACCTGCAGACCCATGCCCCTGGCGCAGAGCGCTGGACCATACAGCTGCCCGTGGACCGCAACGAGCCCTACCTGAAGGTGCAGTGGCAGCTGCCCGGGGATGGGCCGCAGCCGCCGCCCGTATGGCTGGATGCCGCCAGCGGCGCCCCCATGGCGGTGCGCGACACCGGGGGCGGGCAAGCGCTCTACCAGATGCACTGGCGGCTGCACTACCTGCCGGCGCCTGCCAGCGAATGGCTGGTGGCCCTGGCTTGCCTGGCACTGCTGCTGGCCTTGCTCACGGGCATCGTGGTGCACCGGCGCTTTTTTGCCGACTTCTTCACCCTGCGCCTGGGCAAGGGCCAACGCTCCTGGCTGGACGCCCACAATCTCGCCAGCGTGGCCACGCTGCCCTTTCAGTTGATGATCAGCTATTCGGGGCTGGTCTTCGTCATGTTCTCCTTCATGCCGCTGATCGCCAGCGCCTGGTACGGCCCTGCCCCCGAGGCACAGCGGCGGTTCTATGGCGAGCTGTTTCCCGCACTGGCCGCCGCGCCCGCGGCATCGGCGCCAGGCGCCGCACCTGAGGCGGGCCGCGCCGCGCGCGCCCTGCCGATCGCACAGGTGCTGGAGCAGGCCCGGGCCCACTGGGGCGGCGCGCAGGCGGCGGTGCTGGACATCCAGCACCCGGGCAGCGCCCACGCGCGCATCAGCGCCATCGGCAACTTCGCGGCGGGCCCGCTGCGCTCTGCCGGCATCCTGGTCTTCGACGCCGACGGCGGTGCGCCCGTCGCACAGCGCCCGGCCTGGCAATCCGCGCCCCGTGCCGCGCGCGATCTGGCGCTGGGCCTGCACGAGGGGCTGTTCGCCGGTCCCTGGCTGCGCGCGCTGTACCTGCTGTGCGGCCTGTCGGGCTGCGCCATCATTGCCACCGGCATGCTGCTGTGGACCGCCAAGCGCCGCCAGCGTGCCGCGCGCGGGCATGCGCGCGCAGCGGCAGGACTGGCGCTGGCGCAACGGCTCAACGTGGCCGTCATCCTGGGACTGCCCATCGCCATTGCGGCCTACTTCTGGAGCAACCGGCTGCTGCCGGCCGCCATGGACCAGCGCGCGCACTGGGAAATCCATGTGCTGTTCGCGGTCTGGCTGGCCATGTGCTGCCACGCCATGCTGTCCGTGCCGGCGCGCGCATGGCGCACGCAGGCCTGGATCGCCGCCATCGCCTTCGGGGCACTGCCCCTGCTCAACCTGGCCACCACGCACCGCCACCTGGGCCTGTCCCTGCCCGCCGGCGACTGGGTGATGGCAGGCTTCGACCTCGCGGCCCTGGCCATGGGCGCGGGCTTCGCAATACTGGCGCGGGTGCTGCAGCGCAGCCCCTGAGCGGCCAGGCCAGCTTGCATGGCGGCAGGCAGCGTTTCAGGCGAGACTTGCGGCCTTCCCCCTCAACCTCGAAAACAATGCCCAAGACCCCCCAGCGTCTCCTCATCGCATGCCTGGCGCTTTCTGCCACGGCTTCATTCGCCCGCGAGCTGTGCACGCTCATCGTCGATGCGGCGACGGGCGACACGCTCGTGCGCAGCGGCGCCCACTGCGACCAGCGTGTCACGCCCGCATCCACCTTCAAGATCGCCATCAGCCTGATGGCGTTCGACTCCGCCGTGCTCCGTGACCCACAGCACCCCGCATGGCCCTACGAGCCGGGCTATCCCGACTGGGCGGGCGATGCATGGAAGGGCGACATCGACCCCGCCGGCTGGATGAAGAAATCGGTTTTCTGGTACTCCCAGCAAATCGTGAAGAAGCTCGGCCAGGCGCGCTTTGAGGCCTATGTCGCATCCTTCGGATATGGCAACCAGGATGTTTCGGCCGTGCCCGTCCAGCATCCGCAGGACCGCGGTGCCTGGGTGATGTCGTCGCTGCAGATCTCCCCGCTCGAGCAGATTGCATTCGTGCGAAAGCTGGCGCAGCGCCAGCTCGCCGTGAGCCCCCATGCCTATGCAATGACCGAGGAGATCACGCGCCAGGACGACCTGGACGGCTGGCGCGTCCATGGGAAAACCGGTACCGGGTCACCGGGGCAGGACAACCGGTACCGGGCAGACCAGGCCTACGGCTGGTACGTGGGATGGGCCAGGAAGGGCACGCAGGCCATCGTGTTCTCCCGCCTCATCCAGGACGAGAAGGCGCAGACCCCGAACGCAGGTCTGCGCGCCCGCGACGAGATGACGGAGCCATTGCTGGCGGCCATCCGCAGCCGCTGACGGCGGGGCGGTCAGGCCGGCAGCCAGCGCAGCCAGCGCGGCCGCCAGGTCAGCGTGAAGGCCACGGCCAGGGCCGCGGCGGCCAGGGTCATGATCCAGACCAGGCAGGCCATGGACGCATGGTCCACCGCCAGGCACAGGCCCAGGGACACAGCCAGGCCCAGGGTGCCCAGCCAGCGCAGCAGCAGCGCCTTGCCCGCGGCCTGCGGCCTGTCGCCATGCACCTGCTCCCAGTGCACATCCTTGGCCAGCGCGAACCAGCCCATGCCGGCCAGGGCGGCCAGCAGGGCGGCAGACAGCAGCAGTGCGTCGAGCGTCGCTTCAGACATGGGCCACCTCCACGGCGCGCGCGGGCGCGGCGGCGCCGGCGCGGTGCTTGAGCCTGCGCGCCACCACCACGGCCAGCGCGGCGCTGGCCAGCATGAACAGGTCCACGCCGGCCACGGGCCAGTAGCCCGCGCCCAGGGTCTTGAGCAGGTGGTCGCCCGTGGTCAGCCAGTTCAGCAGCACGGCGGTGACGGCCATGGCGGCCACGGCCCCGCACTGCTCGCGCCACGCGGGGTTGGGCCGCCCCTGGGCGACGGGGCCGCTGCGCAGCCAGGCATGGGCCATGGCCAGCGCCCAGGTGGCCCAGAAGATGTAGCGTTCCATGTCGCCACGGCCCGGCCAGCCCTGGGGCAGGGCCTGGGGCAGCAGGCGGTTGGCGATCAGCATGCCCAGGGCGGCCACCAGCATGCCGGTGACGGTGGTGACGGCCAGGGCATCGACCACGCGGGCGCCCTGCACGCCTTGCCTGGCATGCTGCTTCTTGCGCTTTTCCACGAAGAAGATGAAGCCCGTGGCGATGCACACGCAGCCGGCCAGGCCGCCCAGCACGTACAGCCATCGCAGCAGCCAGTGGCGGAAATGCTGCAGGTGCAGGCCCGTGAGGAAGGTGTTGAGGCTGTCCACGGCCGTGCGCGGCGGGTCTTCGCGCAGCAGCTCGCCCGTGCTGGCCTTGAAGTGGATGCCCTCGCCCGTGAGCGCGATGCGGTCCGTGCCGGCGCGGTAGACGCTGACGTAGCCATTGGCATCGCCCACATGGGTGAGCGACAGAAAGCCCACCTCGCCGGCCATGCCCCTGGCGGCCCAGCGGCGCTGCGCCTGGGCCACCATGGCATCCACCGATGCCACGGGCGCGGCCACGCCCGCGCGCTCGTGCGGCAGGCCGGTTTCCTCGGCCTCCATCTTCTCGTGCAGCTCGTGCAGCGGCTCCAGCTGGGTGTGGGTGATGGGAAAGTAGATGCCCGCAAAGATCACCAGCCCCGTGAAGGCAAAGAAGAAGTGGAACGGCAGGGCCACCACGCCCGTGAGGTTGTGCAGGTCCAGCACGCTGCGCTGCGTGGCCTTCCTGGGGCGGAAGGTGAACAGCTCGCGCAGGATCTTGCGGTGCATAACCACGCCGCTGACCAGCGCGGCCAGCATGGTCAGCGCGGCAAAGCCCACGATCCAGTAGCCCAGGCTCTTCCAGTAGAAGGTCAGGCTGTAGTGCAGCGGGTAGAAGAACTGGCTGCCGATCTTCAGGTGGTCATCGGGCAGGGACTGGCCATTGCGCGGGTCGATGGTGCGCGTGGCCCAGATCAGGGTCTCGGGCTTCTTGGCGCCAGGCACCTCGTAGCCCGCGAACAGGCCCAGCACCGGGTCACGGTGGGTGGTGTAGGCGCCCCAGCGCTGGGGCGTGTCGAAGCGCTCGGGCAGCGGGCCGCTGACCTCGCCGCGCATGGCCTCGCGCGCCTGGGCATTGGGCTGCATGGACTCGAAGACCGGCTTGAGGATCTGGTCGTACGAGGGCATGGGCGTGGGCGCGAAGCGCGAGGCGGGAATGGCCCAGCGGTCGATCTCGCGGTCGAACACCGACAGCGCGCCGAAGAAGAACACGACCATCAGCACGAAGCCCAGCGCCAGGCCGAACCAGGTGTGCAGCCAGGCCATGGAGAGGCGGAAATTCTGGAACATGGAAAGGTTCTCCGGGTTCAGGGCAGCAGCATCTGCTGCAGCAGCGATGCACAGCCGGCCATGGCGATGCCGCCACCGGCCAGCAAGGCCCAGACGCGCGGCAGGCTCCGCGCCGCGAAGGCCCAGAGGAACACGGCCAGAAAGACCAGGAAGCCGAGGATGTAGCCCAGATGCTCGGCATCATGGAACTGCATTCCGGCGGCGAACATCAGCGCCACGCCCAGGGCGATGAAGCCCCAGGTGAAGGCATAGCCGCCGAAGACGGCTGCTGCAATGCGAACCAAAATAGTTTTCATTTACATTCTGACCGGGAAGTCCGGGAGCTGGATTTGTCGGGCGCCATTATTCCAGAGTGTTGTGAAAACCTGTAACCCCATGGCCCGTTCTGGTTCTGCTGTCGCGGGGCATCTGCCTGTCCTGCCCATCCTGCCTGGCAGCGCGCGCGACTGTACGGGAGCCTTTCGCGCCTGCCGTATGGTTGCGCACGGCCCTGCGCGCCGTAGGATGGAGCGGACCCGGCCACCTGCGCACCGCAGCTGCCTGCCCCCTCATCCCCCGCCATGACACCTACCCGCAAGCTTTTCGACGACGACGCCTACCTCACCCATTGCGATGCCACGGTCACGGCCGCAGGCCCCGAAGGCATCGAGCTGGATGCCACCGTATGCTATGCACGCAGCGGCGGCCAGGCGGGCGACACGGGCCGCATGACCCTGGCCGATGGCCGCCAGCTCGTGCTGGCCGACACCGTCTATGCCGACGACCGCCGGCGCATGCTGCACCTGCCGCAATTGCAGCCGGGCGATGCCCTGCCCCAGGTGGGCGAACGCGTGCGCGTGGACATCGACTGGCCCCGCCGCCACCGGCTGATGCGCCTGCACACCTGCCTGCACCTGCTGGGCGCCCTGGTGCCCGCGCCGGTCACGGGCTGCAGCATCTCGCCCGATTCGGCGCGCCTGGACTTCGACCTGCCTGAATCCACGCTGGACAAGGACGATCTGACCGAACGGCTCAATGCCTTGATCGCCGCTGCCAGCGAAGTCCGCATCGACTGCATCACGCCCGAGCAACTGGCCGGGCAGCCCGAACTGGTACGGACCATCGGCGCGGCGCCCCCGGGCGGCATGGCGGTCATCCGGATGATCGACATCCCCGGCGTGGACCGCCAGCCCTGCGGCGGCACCCATGTGCGCCATACCGGCGAGATCGGCGCCGTGGCCGTCACCAAGATCGAAAAGAAAAGCCGCACCAACCGGCGCGTGGTGGTGCAGTTCGCCTGAAGGCGCTCAGGCGGCCTCGGCGCCTGCCGGGGATTGCGCCCGGGCCTTGGGCGCCGAGGGCTTGAGCGTGGGCGGCTCGAACTGGAAGCTGTGGGCGCTGGCGCCGGGCCAGTAGAGCTGGAACACCTTGTGCTGCGCATCCAGCGGCCCCAGCAGCGCGCCGGGCTCCACACGCATCACCAGGTTGGCGAGCTGGCGCACCTCGGTGTCGGAGATGCGCCGCACGATGTGGTGGGCCGTGATGTCGCAGGGGTGCGAAAGGCCCGCGGCCTGCACCAGCTCCAGCAGGGCATGCAGCGTCTTGTCGTGGAAGTTGGCCACGCGCGTGGCCTTGTCCGGCACGACCAGGGCCTTCTGGCGCGCCGCGTCCTGCGTGGCCACGCCCGTGGGGCAATGGCCGGTATGGCAGTTCTGCGCCTGGATGCAGCCCAGTGCCATCATGAAGCCGCGCCCGGCGTTGCACCAGTCGGCCCCCAGGGCCATCATGCGCGCGATGTCGAAGGCGGTGATCACCTTGCCTGCCGCGCCGATGCGGATGCGGTGGCGCAGCCCCACGCCGATCAGCGTGTTGTGCACCAGCAGCAGGCCCTCCTGCAGCGGCACGCCCACATGGTCGGTGAACTCCACGGGCGCCGCGCCCGTGCCGCCCTCGGCGCCATCGACCACGATGAAGTCGGGCGTGATGTCCGTCTCCTGCATGGCCTTGACGATGGCGAACCATTCCCAGGGGTGGCCCACGCAGAACTTGAAGCCCGTGGGCTTGCCGCCGGATTTCTCGCGCAGCCGGGCGATGAATCGCATCATCTCCACGGGCGTCCTGAAGGCGCTGTGGCTGGAGGGGCTGATGCAGTCCACGCCCACGGGCACGCCGCGCGCGGCCGCGATCTCGGGCGTGACCTTGGCGCCCAGCAGCATGCCGCCGTGCCCGGGCTTGGCGCCCTGGCTGAGCTTGAGCTCGATCATCTTGACCTGCGGGTCGGTGGCATTGGCGATGAACTTCTCCTCGCTGAACGTGCCGTCGTCATTGCGGCAGCCGAAGTAGCCCGAGGCCACCTCCCAGATCAGGTCGCCGCCATGCACGCGGTGGTGCTGGCTGATGGAGCCCTCGCCCGTGTCGTGCGCGAAGCCGCCCATCTTCGCGCCCTTGTTCAGGGCCAGGATGGCATGGGCCGACAGCGCGCCGAAGCTCATGGCCGAGATGTTGAAGATGCTGGCGCTGTAGGGCTGGGTACAGGGCGAGGCCCCCTCGCCGGTGCAGCCGATGCTGATGCGGAAGTCATGCGAGGCCAGCCGGGTCGGCTGCATGGAGTGGTTGACCCACTCGTAGCCCTGGGCCGCGACATTGAGCTGGGTGCCCAGCGGCCGGCTGTCCGGATCGCCCTTGGCACGCTGGTACACCAGGGAACGCTGGGCGCGCGAGAACGGCAGCGCCTCGTGGTCGGATTCGATGAAGTACTGGCGCAGCTCGGGCCGGATGAACTCCAGCAGGAAGCGCAGGTGGCCGATGATGGGATAGTTGCGCAGCACCGAATGGCGCACCTGCACCATGTCGCGCACGCCCAGCAGCGCCAGCGCGGCGCACACGCCGAAGCCCAGCCACCACCACAGGCCGCCCCAGGCCAGCGCCGCACCGGCCAGGGCCATCGTGCCCAACAGGCTCAGGCAGAAGGTGGTGTAGCGCAGCGGCACCCAGGCGGGCAGGCGGTGGACGGGCGAGGCGGATGTTGTCATGGCGTGGGTCCTTGGAACGGGTTGGCGATGGCGCTCGTGCATGCCGCGCCCGCGCGGGCGCGCTGCGAGCAAGGGTAACCCACGGCCGCAGGCCGTGGCGGCCACCACCCTCAGGCCTGGCGTGGCGGTGCCGCCTGCGGCAAGGTGAAACGCAAGCTCGCGCCCTGCCCCGGCAGGTCCACCAGCGCGATGCGGCCGCCCTGCAGCTGCAGCATGCGGTGCACGATGCGCAGGCCCAGGCCGCCGCCGCGGCGTGCGCCGCCCACGGTGAAGGGGCGTTCGAACAGGCCCTCGCGCAGCTCGGGGGCGATGCCGGGGCCGGTGTCGGTGACGGTGACTTCCACCCACGGGCCGGCCTGCGCCAGCGCCACCTGGACGCGGCCCGCCTCGGGCGTGTGGCGCAGCGCGTTGTCCAGCAGGTTGCCGAGCACGCGCTCGACCATGCCCAGGTCGGCCATGACGGCGGGCAGCCGTGGCGGGAAGTCGGCCTGCAGCGTGATCTGCCGCGCCTGGGCGCGCAGCTCGAACTTCTGGAACAGGTCCTGCACCAGGTCGGGCATGGAAAACGGCTCGGGCTCGGGCTGCACGAAGCCGTATTCGAGGCGCGCCAGCTCGAACAGGCTTTGCGCCAGCTCGCCCACCCGGCGGCTCTGGTCGATGGCGATGCCCAGGTAGCGCCGGCGTTCGGCGGCATCGAGCTGCGCATCCTTGAGCAGCAGTGTCTCCAGGTAGCCGTGCAGCGAGGACAGCGGCGTGCGCAGGTCGTGCGATACGTTGGCGATCAGCTCGCGCCGCTCCTGGTCCTGGCGCGTCAGCGCGCGCCACTGCTCGCCCATGCGCGCCACCATCTGGCGGTAGGCGCGGCGCAGCACGGCGATCTCGTCGCGGCTGCCGGCGGTGGCGCCGGGCGGCGCGGCAGGCTCGGGCGCCAGCGCGGGCGGCGTGCCGTCGATGTCAAAGCGCGCCACCTCGTCGGTGAGCCGGCGCAGCGGCCGCGTGATCAGCGTGAAGGCCACCAGGCCCGCCGCCAGGCACAGCAGGGCCACCATGGCGATGGACCACAGCGCCGTGCGCAGCACGGTCCCGGCCGAGCCCTGGGCCACGAGCTGGTCATGCGCCTGGCCCTGCAGCACCACGTAGATGAAGCCCACCTCCCGGCCCTGCACGCGCAGCGGCGCCGCGCTGAAGACCTTGCGCCCTTCGGCGCTGCGCGGATCGTCGCCCAGGATGGGCAGCGCAGCGCCATCGAGCAGGCGGTGCACGGGCGCCAGGTCCACGCGTTCGCGGCGCAGCCGTCCTTCGGGCGCGGCATGGCCGGCGATGCGGCCGTCGGCGTCCAGCAGGTAGACCTCCACGCTGGGGTTGACCGTCATGAGCTGGTTGAAGAAGCGGCGCACCGCACCCGGCATGAGCCCGTTGGCGTCGGTCAGTTGGGCATCGCGCGCAATGCTTTCGGCCACGTCGCGCGACAGGGCCTGCACCACCTCCATCTCGTGCATGCGGCTGGCGCGCAGCTGCATCCAGGCCGAGGTGCCGCTGCACACCAGCAGCAGCAGGGCGAACACCAGGGACAGGCGCTGGGTCAGGGTCAGGCGCAAGGCCGGGCGCAGCGTCATGCACCCTCCCCGGCCTCGGCGAACTTGTAGCCCCGTCCCCAGACGGTGAGGATGCGCGCGGGCTGGCCCGGGTCGGCCTCGATCTTGGCGCGCAGGCGGTTGATGTGGGTGTTGACCGTGTGCTCGTAGCCCTCGTGCCGGTAGCCCCAGACGGCGTTGAGCAGGTCCATGCGCGAGAACACCTTGCCGGGCTGGCGCGCGAAGAAGTACAGCAGGTCGAACTCGCGCGGCGTCAGCTCCAGGCGCGCGCCATGCAGCCGCGCATCGCGGGCCACGGGGTCCATGGCCAGGCCGCCGACGGACAGGCTGCCCGCCTCCAGCCGCGCGTTGCGGGCCAGCGCGTCGACGCGGCGCAGCAGCGCCTTGACGCGCGCCACCAGCTCCAGCACCGAAAACGGCTTGGCCAGGTAGTCGTCCGCGCCGATCTCCAGGCCCAGGATGCGCTGCACCTCGCTGGAGCGCGCGCTGATGATGATGATGGGCGTGTAGCGCGCCATGGCGCGGGCGCGGCGGCAGATCTCCAGGCCGTCCACGCCGGGCAGCATGATGTCCAGCACCAGCGCGTCCCAGCCGCCGTGCTCCAGCTGGCGCAGCCCGTCGTCGCCACGCGCGCAGTGCACGACCTCCATGCCTTCGTCGCGCAGATGCAGCGCGAGCAGCTCGGCGATATGGGCGTCGTCCTCGACGAGCAGTACGCGGCGCGGGGCGGTCATCGGCAGTGCTTCCTGGGTGCGGTGGCGGGGCTTCCATTGTGCGCAATCGCAGGGGCCGCAGTTGTCACGTTTTTTTGAACTTTGCGTGAGGACTTCGGGAGACCGGCTGCCTAAGCTGGACCCCATCCGAGAACCACCACCAAGGGATGCACCATGCACACCAGACGCCATCTTCTGTGGACCGCAGGCGCCGGCACCGCCGCCGCGCTGGCGGCCGGCCTGTTTCCGCGCCGCGCGCCCGCCGCCGCATCCAGCGAGATCTTCGAGGTCAGCCACAGCGACGCCGAATGGCGGGCCCGCCTCACGCCCGAGCAGTACAACGTGCTGCGCCGCGAAGGCACGGAGCGCGCCGGCAGCAGCCCGCTGAACAGGGAGCACCGCGCGGGCACCTTCTCCTGCGCGGGCTGCGGCCTGGCGCTGTTCTCTTCCAGGACCAAGTTCGACAGCGGCACGGGCTGGCCCAGCTTCTGGCAGCCGCTGGACCAGGCCGTGGCCACGCGCCAGGACCGCAGCTACGGCATGGTCCGCACCGAGGTGCATTGCCGCCGCTGCGGCGGCCACCTGGGCCATGTCTTCAACGACGGCCCGCCGCCCACGGGCCTGCGCTACTGCATGAACGGCCTGTCACTGGCCTTCACGCCCCTCAACGCCTGACCGGGGAGCCGCGCCATGCTGCTGATCGTTCTGGCCTACCTGGGCGGTGTGCTGACCATCGCCAGCCCCTGCATCCTGCCCGTGCTGCCCTTCGTCTTCGCGCGCGCCGACCAGCCTTTCGCCCGCAGCGGCCTGCCGCTGCTGGCCGGCATGGCGCTGACCTTCGCCCTGGCGGCCTCGCTGGCCGCTGTGGGCGGCGGCTGGGTGGTGGCCGCCAATGAATATGGCCGCTGGCTGGCCCTGGCCCTGGTGGCGCTGTTTGCGCTGACCCTGCTGTGGCCCGGCCTGTCCGAGCGGCTGGCGCGCCCCCTGGTGGCCGCCGGCTCGCGCCTGTCCGAACGGGCCCAGGGCACGGATGGCGGGGCCCGCCCCGGCGCATCGCTGCTGCTGGGCGTGGCCACGGGCCTGCTGTGGGCGCCCTGCGCAGGGCCCATCCTGGGCCTGATCCTCACGGGCGCGGCGCTGCAGGGCGCCAACGCGGGCTCCAGCCTGCTGCTGCTGGCCTACGCGGCGGGCGCGGCCACCTCCATGGCGGCGGCCCTGCTGCTGGGCGGCAAGGTGTTCGCCACGCTCAAGCGCTCGCTGGGCGCGGGCGAGTGGGTGCGGCGCGGCCTGGGCGCGGCCATGCTGGCCGGCGTGGGCGCGATGGCCCTGGGCCTGGACACGGGCGTGCTGGCCCGGCTGTCCACGGCCTCCACGGGCGGACTGGAGCAACGGCTCGTCGAGCGCCTGGGCGGCAAGCCCGAAGGCGGCGCCATGGCCATGCAGGCGGGACCGGCCATGATGGCGGCCGGCCCCGCGATGGTGGCCGCAGGCGGCGCCATGCGGATGGCCGGCCCCGCCCCTTCGGCCCTGCCCGACGAGGGCCCGGCCCCCACGCTGGACGGAGCCACCGACTGGCTCAATTCCGCCCCGCTGACGGCGCAGCAGCTGCGCGGCAAGGTCGTGCTGGTCGATTTCTGGACCTACTCCTGCATCAACTGCCTGCGCACCCTGCCCTACGTGAAAGCCTGGGCCGAGAAGTACCGCGACCAGGGCCTGGTGGTGGTGGGCGTGCATGCGCCCGAGTTCGCCTTCGAGCGCAAGCTGTCCAACGTGGAAAAGGCCGTCAAGGACCTGGGCATCCCCTATCCCGTGGCCGTGGACAACGGCTACCGGATCTGGCGCGCCTTCAACAACCAGTACTGGCCGGCGCACTACTTCATCGACGCCCGGGGACGCATCCGCCACCACCATTTCGGCGAAGGCGGCCATGCCGAGTCCGAGCGCGTGATCCAGCAGTTGCTGCAGGAGGCGGGCTCGCAGCAGGTGGACCAGGGCCTGATCGAGGTCCGCGCCGGGGGCGTGCAGCAGGCCGCCGACATGGCCTCGGTGCGCTCGCCCGAGACCTACCTGGGCTATGAGCGCGCCGAGCATTTCGCCTCCACGCCAGCCGCCGTGCGCGACCAGGCCACGGCCTATGCGGTGCCTGATCGGCTGGCGCTCAACGCCTGGGGCCTGGCGGGCCGATGGACGGTGGGCCCGGAAAGTGCCACGCTGCAAGGCGCCTCGGGCCGCATCGCCTACCGCTTCCAGGCACGCGACCTGCATCTGGTGCTGGGTCCGGGGCCGGATGGCAGGCCCGTGCGCTTCAAGGTGCTGATCGACGGCAAGCCGCCGGGTGCCTCCCACGGCATCGACGTGGCCGCCGACGGCAGCGGCACCGTGGCCGGGCAGCGCCTGTACCAGCTCATACGCCAGGACGGCCCTGCCGCGCAGCGCACCTTCAGCATCGAGTTCCTGGACCCCGGGGTGTCGGCCTATGCCTTCACTTTCGGCTGAACCCTAGCACTATCCTCGGAGAACCACCATGACAACGCATTCCTTGCCCCGCCGCCGCCTCTTCCAACTGGCCACCGGCAGCGCCGTGCTGCTGGGCGCCAGCCTGCTGTGGCAGGCCGGCACGCTGCAGGCCGCCGAACAGGCCGTGCGCATTCCCCCACCCGCGCAGGACCCCCAGGCCACGGGCGGGGGCCCGCACAAAGCCATCTTCGCGGGCGGCTGCTTCTGGGGCGTGCAAGGCGTGTTCCAGCATGTCAAGGGCGTGCAGCGCGCGGTCTCGGGCTACAGCGGCGGCCCCGCGGCCCAGGCCTCGTATGCGGCCGTCAGCAGCGGTCGCACCGGGCATGCGGAATCGGTCGAGGTGACCTACGACCCTGCCCAGGTCAGCTACGGCCAGCTGCTGCAGATCTTCTTTTCGGTGGCGCACGACCCGACACAGCTCAACCGGCAGGGGCCGGACACGGGCACGCAGTACCGCTCGGCCATCTTCGCCACCGATGCGCAGCAGTTGAAGACCGCCCAGGCCTATGTGGCGCAGCTCGATGCGGCCAAAGTGTTCGCCCGGCCCATCGTGACACAGCTGGTGGAGCGGCCCAGCTTCTTCCCGGCCGAGAACTACCACCAGGACTTCATGGCCGAGAATCCGCGCCACCCCTACATCGCCATCAACGACCAGCCCAAGGTGGAGCAGCTGCGCCAGCTGTTTCCGGGCCGCTGGCGCAGCGACCCGGTGCTCGTGAAGGCGGCCGCGCGCTGAGGCCGCCCGCCCAAGGCCCCAAGGCCTACTGCAGCGCCCCCATGGGCAGCGGGATGGCCTTGCCGTTGAGCGTGAGCTGCCCGTCCTGCATCCTGAGCGCGCTGGTCAGGTGGTCGCCTTCGATGCGCGCATAGCCCGTGGCCTGGGCCATGCCCAGCATGGCGTCCACGTCCTCGGGCTTGACTTCGGCGTCGCCGCTCCTGGCCTTGATCAGCGGCTCCACCCAGGCCTTGGGCAGGCTGGCGTTGGCATACAGCGCAGAGACCTTCAGCAGGGCCGGCATCCAGCCGCCCTGGGCGAGCTGCTCCTGCGGGGGCGCGCTCTTGATCTCGCCGCCGTATTCCATCTGCCCGGTATGTCCCTTGTAGGTGGCATGCACCTTCATGGAATAGGCCGGCAGCGCGGCGATCAGTCGCGGCGCGTTGTCCATCAGCGCGGCCATGCCCTGCGACTCCATGGCCTGCATCGCCTTGGCCAGGCCGTCGGCGCGGTAGCTGTCGACGAACACGCGCTGCAGGTTGCGCAGGGCCTCGATGTCCAGGCGCTGGACCTTTTGCTCATAGCCCACCGCGTCGAAGTCCAGCGGGCCGATCAGGCCGGCGCCCTTGAGCTCGGTGGTCATGCCCAGCGTCTTGCCGTCGGATTCGGCCACGGAGGTGCCTTCGATCTCCTTGAGGTCCATCAGGGTCTGGGACTCGCCGCCACCGGCCGGCACACTGCTGATGCCCATGCGCGCGATGCGCAGGCTGGCCTTGCCGGGACCCAGGGTCCACAGGCCGTCGATCAGCTGGTTGTCGAAGCTGCTTTCCAGTCCGCTGAAGGTGACGGTGGTGCGCGACACGGGCCTGGCGGCGGCCGGGCTGGCGTCGGCCTGCGCCGCGGCTTCGCCCGCCTGGGCTTCATCGCCATCGTCTTCGCCGTCCCCATCGCCTTCTTCGAGCTGGGCGAGCGCATCCTCCTCGTCCTTGCCCGGCATGCCGACCAGGGCCAGCTCGGGCCAGCGCCAGGTGCCCTTGATGCGCTCGTGGCCCCTGCTGAGCGCGGTCTCCAGCACCATTTCCTGCCAGCGCACCGCCGCTTCGCCATCGCCGATCTCGCCGGCAGGCAGCACCATGCGCACCTCATTGCCCCCCAGGAAATGGTGGACGGAGGTCAGCGTCGGCCCCGTGGCCTTGGCCAGCGCCTGGCTGGCCTTGTCATCGAGCCCTTCGAGCGCGAAACGCGACTCGATCACGGCAGCGGCCAGGCGCGTGCCCGCCAAAGGTCCGTGGCGCACGCTGCTGTCCACCGCCAGGCGCACGGGCCTGGCCTGCGCCGCATCGGCGCCGCCGTCCTCTTCATCGCGGGCGGGCGGCGTCCACTCCAGCACCAGGCGCGCCTTGGACGAGAAAAATCCCTTGTGGTATTCATCGGCCACCACGGCCTTTTCGCCCAGCAATTTGCGCAGCTCGGCGACGCCTTGCTGATAGCCCGCCTGGGCCCGCTGGCCCGCGTACCAGGTGGTGCCCGCATAGGCAACGACGGCCAGCGCCACGGCAGCCGCCAATACGGTTTTCTTGTTGCTCATTGGTATATCCGGTTGTGAATAGCACCCCCCTCCTCGGGCGGGCCGCGCGAGCTTAACAGTTGGCCATTTCCCTACATCGGCGGCCGGCGGCCGAAACAGCCGCTGGCCCAATGCGATGGCATTGCCTTTATTGCAGGAGAGTGTGCGCACGCCATGGACCTGGGCCGCGTGGAGCGCCAAGGTGCAAGCAATGGGATGCATGCCGCCGAATAAGTTTCAGCATGTTTTTATTTCAATTGCTTACCATTGGGCAGGCATTGGACATTCATTGGAAGGCGACTGGCATGCCAATCGATCCACGGCAGGCGATGGACGCAGGCAATCGGGATGCAGGCAATCGGCACGCCGGCCATGGCGCCATTGCCCTCCCCGCCATCTGCGCCAGCGCAGGGGCCCGATTCCCGCGGGGCCTGCCTTTGCGTCCGTTTTCGCCGCTGCACTTGGCCTCAGCCCGCCCCCTGCAGAAATGGTAGGGCCGCATCCAGCAGCGACTGGGGAGATTCCTCGGCAATATAGTGGCCGCACGGCAATGCGTGGCCACGCACATCGGTGGCCACCTTGCGCCATTCGCCCAGCGGGTCGAAGCAGCGCTGCACCACGCCCTGCTCTCCCCACAGCACGAGCAGCGGCGTGCCTAGCAGGCGGCCGGCACGGCGGTCCTCGCGGTCGTGCTCCAGGTCCACGCCCGCGGCGGCCCGGTAGTCCTCGCACATGCCATGCGCGGCTCCCGGCAGCGCAATGCAGCGCTCGTATTCGGCCAGCGCGCGCGGATCGAAGGGCGACAGGCCCGCGCTGCGCCGGCCCATGACATCGCGCACATAGGCCGCGGGGTCGGCCTCGATCAGGCGCTCGGGCAGGGGCGCCGGCTGGATCAGGAAGAACCAGTGCCAGTAGGCGCGCGCAAAGGCCTCGCCCGTCTGCTCATACATGGCCAGCGTGGGCGCTATGTCCAGCAGCACCATGCGCTGCACGGCCTGCGGATGGTCCATGGCCAGCCGGTGGGCCACGCGCGCCCCGCGGTCATGGGCGAGCACGCTGAACCGCCCATGGCCCAGTCCGGCCATCAGCCGCAGCAGGTCGCGCGCCATGGTGCGCTTGCTGTAATTGCCATGATCGGCATCGCCGCGCGGCTTGGAGGAGTCGCCGTAGCCGCGCAGGTCCGCCAGCACCAGTGTGAAATGCCGTGCCAGCACAGGCACGACGCGGTGCCAGATCGCGCTCGTCTGGGGGTGGCCATGCACCAGCAGCAGCGCCGGCCCCTGGCCGCCGGTCCAGGCCTGGAGTTCCACCTGCTCATCGACCGTGAGGCGCTGCCGCCGCATGCCCGCAAACCATTGCTCTGCCTGCATTTCCTGTCCTTGTCCGTGCTTGGAGCGTGTCATGCACTTTGACGAGCCCGCAGGGAAAGCCGGGAAAGGGGCCCGGCCCTTCGTTGCAGCCCGCTTGCGGTATGGTAACCGCGGCGCGTGCTGCGCCTCGTTCCGGGCCCCTTTCCCGGCTCGGCGCCCCCGGCTTTCGCGGGCACGTCAAAGTGCATCACACGCTCCAGGACAGCCATCGTAATCGCCCGGCAGCGCCTGCCGGCCCAAGGCGGCGCGATCTGCAACCTTGCCGGCAGGCCGCGCCCTGGCGCAGCTGTCATGCTGGCTCCAGGCGCATGCCGCCTGCCATGCGACCATGGCAGCCGCGCGATCCCGCCATGCCCTCACCCCACCAAGGAGATCCATGACCGCCCGACGCTACCCCCAGCCCGCGCTGGACAGCCTGCCCGACGACATCCGCGCCCGCATCCTCGAAGTGCAGGAAAAGGCCGGCTTCATCCCCAATGTCTTCCTGGCCTTTGCACGCCGCCCGGCCGAATGGCGTGCGTTCTTCGCCTACCACGATGCGCTCATGCTCAAGGAGGAAGGCAGCCTGACCAAGGGCGAGCGCGAGATGATCGTCACCACCACCAGCGCGGCCAACCAGTGCCTGTATTGCGTGGTGGCCCACGGAGCCATCCTGCGCATCTACGAGAAAAAGCCGCTGGTGGCCGACCAGGTGGCGGTCAACTACCGCAAGGCCGACATCAGCGACCGCCAGCGTGCCATGCTCGACTTCGCCATGAAGGTCTGCGAGCGCAGCCACGAGATCGGCGAAGCCGACTTCCAGGCCCTGTACCCGCACGGCTTCGACGACGAGGACATCTGGGACATCGCCGCCATCACCGCGTTCTTCGGCCTGTCCAACCGCATGGCCAGCTTCGCCGGCATGCAGCCCAACCCGGAGTTCTTCCTGATGGGGCGCGTGCCGCGCGACAAGGGCGGCGCGGACCGCTGAGGCGGCAGGCGGCCGCCATGGCCCGCCTGCCGCCTCAGCGGGGCGCGGTCGATGCCCTCTCGATCAGTTCGAACCCCACGTCGAAGGCCGAACGCTCGGGGCGCAGGCCCTGGCAGCGCTGCAGGATCAGGCGGGCGGCCATGCGCCCGATCTCGGCGCCGTCCACGTGCACCGTGGTCAGCGCGGGCAGAAGATGGGCGGAGAAATCCGCGTTGCCGAAGCCCGAGACGGCCAGATCCCCGGGCACGCGCAGGCCGCGCGCCTGGGCCTCGACCAGGATGCCGTGGGCCAGCATGTCCGAGCTGCACACCACGGCCTGCAGATCGCCGTGCTGCGCCAGCAGCTGGCCCAGCGCCTGGCGCCCCAGCTCCAGGCTGCCGGGCGAGGGCACGGTGACCGTGGGCACCTCGCGCCCCCAGGCCGCCAGAAAGCCCTCGCGCCGCTGGCGCGCGCGCTCATCGCTGCCGGTGGCGATGGCCACGCGCTCGAAGCCTCGGCCCAGGAAATAGCCGGCCAGCGCACTGCCCACCTTGAGATGGGAAAAGCCGATGGCCATGTCCACGGGACGGTCGCTGAAGTCCCAGGTCTCCACGACGGGAATGCCGGTCCTGCGCAGCAGCTCGCGCGCCTTGGCCGACTGCACCAGGCCCATCATCACGATGCCGTCGGGCTGGCGCCCGATCATGGCGTTGAGCACCTCTTCCTCGCGCTGCACGTCATAGAAGGTCTGGCCCAGCAGCAGCTGGTAGCCCTGCTGGGCCAGCGCCGCGGTCAGCGCCTGCACGGTGGGCAGGAACTGCGACACCGACAGCGCAGGTACCACGCCGGCCACCATGCGGCTGCGCCGCGACTTGAGGCCGCCGGCCAGCAGATTGGGGATGTAGCCCGTGGCCTCCACGGCCTGGCGCACGCGCTCACGGGTCTTTTCCGAGACGATGTCCGGATTGCCCAGCGCACGCGAGGCCGTGATCAGCGAAACGCCTGCCGCCTCGGCCACGTCGTGCAGCGTGGCGGGCCTGGGGGGGATGGGAATGTTCATGCAAAAACCGGCATCGGGGACGGCCAAGAAGATAGCAGACCGCCGGCGCCCGCGGCCAGCACCGTGGTTGACAGCATGAATGACAACGATATCATTCTTGCACGGCGTACTTCAAACAAGAGAAGTGACATCAGCGCCGATTCATTTTGACAAAAATGACAACGATGTCATTTCGCCCAAGGAGACAAGCATGTACCACTTTCTGCGCACTGCCGCGCTGGGCCTGGCCGCGCTCGCGGCCCTGGCGCCCTCGGCGGCGACGGCCCAGGCCTGGCCCGACAAGCCCGTGACCCTGATCGTTCCCTTCCCCCCGGGCGGCTCCACCGACCAGGTGGCGCGCGCCGTGGGGCCGCGCCTGGCCGAAAGACTGGGCCAGTCCTTCGTGGTCGAGAACAAGGCAGGCGCCACGGGTACCATCGGCGCCGGCTTCGTGCAGCGCGCCGCACCCGACGGCCAGACCTTTCTGGTCACCTCGCTGGGGCCGCTGGTCATCGTGCCCCACCTGAACAGGAACCTGCCCTACGACCCTCTCAAGGACTTCGAGCTGATCACCGTGGCGGTGCAGTCGCCCAATGTGCTGGTCGTGCCTGCGGCCTCGCCGCACAAGAGCGTGGCCGACGTCGTCGCACACCTCAAGGCCCATCCGGACAAGATGAGCTTTGCCTCGGCCGGCCATGGTTCGAGCGACCACCTGACGGCCGAGCTGTTCTGGCAGCAGACCGGCACCCGGGGCGTGCACATTCCCTACAAGGGTGGCGCGCCCGCCCATGCGGACCTGATCGGCGGCCAGGTCGATGCCTCGTTCCAGAACATCAATGCCGTGATCCAGCACATCCGGGCCGGCAAGATGCGCGCCCTGGCCGTGGCCAGCCCGCGCCGCTCGGCCGTGCTGCCCGAGCTGCCAACGCTGGCCGAGGCCGGCGTGGACCACGTGGAGGTCGCCTCCTGGCAGGCCATCGTCGCGCCCAGGGGCCTGCCGCCCGCCCTGCGCGACAGGGCGCATGCGGCCTTCGTCGAGGCGCTCAACGACCCCAGGGTGCGCGAGCAGTTCCTCTCCATCGGCTACGAGATGGTGGCCGGCACGCCCCAGCAGTTCGCCGAGTTCCAGCGCAGGGAATACGCGCGCTGGAAGTCCGTGATCGAAGCCGGGAACATCAGGATCGACTGAGCCCGCCTGCCTCGCCCTCCTTAACCAACCACCGCAACCGTGCTCTCATGACCTTCCCCGTGCCCCCGGAATCCGCCAGCCAGGACCGCATCCAATGGATGCGCCTGTCGTCCTGCTACCTGCCCCTGGCCCAGCCCATCAGCGACGCCAAGGTGCTCGCCGGCCGCCAGAAACCCATGACCGAGATCGCCATGCTGTTCGCCGAAATCGAGACGCGCGACGGCCACCGGGGCCTGGGCATGAGCTACTCCAAGCGCGCCGGAGGTCCCGGCCAGTTCGCGCACGCCGCGGAGATCGCGCCCACGCTGCTGGGCGAAGACCCCAGCGACATCCAGCGGCTGTGGACACGCATGTGCTGGGCCGGCGCCTCGGTGGGGCGCAGCGGCCTGGCGGTGCAGTCCATCGGCGCCTTCGACGTGGCGCTGTACGACATCAAGGCGCGCCGCGCGCGGCTGCCACTGTCCAAGCTGCTGGGCGCGCAGCGCGAGTCCGTGCGCTGCTACAACACCTCGGGCGGCTTTCTGCACACGCCGCTGGAGCAGCTCAGGCGCAATGCCAGCGCCTCGCTGCAGCGCGGCATCGGCGGCATCAAGCTCAAGGTCGGGCAACCCGACTGCGCATTGGACATCGCGCGCGTCGCGGCCATGCGCGAGCACCTGGGCGATGCCGTGCCCATCATGGTCGATGCCAACCAGCAATGGGACCGGCCCACGGCGCAGCGCATGTGCCGTATCTTCGAAGCCTTCAACCTGGTCTGGATCGAGGAGCCGCTGGACGCCCATGACTACGAAGGCCATGCCGCGCTGGCGGCCCAGTTCGACACCCCCATCGCCACGGGCGAGATGCTGACCAGCGCGGCCGAGCATGGCGAGCTGATCCGCCAGCGCAGCGCCGACTTCCTGATGCCCGACGCGCCGCGCCTGGGCGGCATCACCCCCTTCCTCAATGTCGCAGCCCAGGCCGAGCTGGCCCACCTGAACCTGGCGCCCCATTTCGCCATGGAATTGCATGTGCACCTGGCGGCCACCTGTGCCAGCGAGCCCTGGGTCGAACATTTCGACTGGCTGGAGCCGCTGTTCAACGAACGCCTGGAAATCGCCGACGGCCGCATGCGGGTGCCCACGCGCCCCGGCCTGGGCCTGAGCCTGAGCGAGCAGGCGCGCCGCTGGACGCGCGAGAGCGTGGAGTTCGGACAGCGCGGCTGAACGCTACCGCATTCGACCTGCCGACAATCCGCAGGCCAGGCAGCCCGCCATCTGCCATTCGCCACAGGCTTGCTAACATGCATCAGTCCGAACACCGTCCGGCACACGTTCGGACACCGCAGCTACGCACGCCAGCCGGATACTCAAGAGTACAAAGCTCCATGGTGAGAATGCTTTTTTGATTTCTGCCAGGACGGACCTCCACAGTCACTTCGCATAGTGGCAACGGCATTGGCACACGAACAGAAAGGCAAAAAATGATCAAACCCAATTTTCACCTGCTTTGGCAACATTTCCCGGACCACCGAAGATACAAGTCCATGAAAGATCTGTATACAGAACTCGGTGGCACAGCCGAGAAAAACATCCATCTTCCGGGTTTTGGCCCCAATGGAAACACTTGCGCAAGCCGGCTGAGCATGGCTTTCAACAAAGCGGGCTCCCCTATCAATGCTGCACTGGCGAGCACGGCTGGCGCAAGGACATTGGGGACAAAGGATGGCTCCCGCATTATCTATGGCGTGGCGGATTTTCGGGAATATCTTCTAAAATTGCTGGGCAAACCGACCGTGGACAAGACCAAGCCATACGATGACCTTTTTCAAGGCCGAAGGGGCATTATTGCTTTCAGCATAAACTGGAGAGGCGCTACGGGACATATTGCTCTATGGAATGGAGTCAATTACCGGGAGCCAGACTACGACGACTACTCCATCTACTCCGAAGCGGGCAATCCGGGCATCAGAACCTCACGGGGTGAGTTTTGGGATCTTCAATGATGCGCATGTTTCTTATTCTGTGGGGCTTGTCCATCACCGGATGCACCCCTGATCTGAACGTTGCCGCAGCAGCCCGATCGCAGGCGCAACGCGATGTGGAAGGCTATGCCATCGCCACCTGTCTTACAGAGCAGAAGCAAGCATATCTGCAGGATCAGGGAGATGCCTGGGCATCCGTTATCGTACAACGCAGCAAAGGAGATATCAGCACATTTTCAGCGATTGCCGGGCAGGTGAAAAACGAGGTGGCCAAGAGTGAAATGCCGCTGATCCGGGAGGAAGGCCGCCCCAGGTCGGCTAAAACACTGCCCCTGCCATATTGCAGCGAAATTATCGACAGCCCTGCCGTACGAATGGCGATTCAGAAAGCGATCTCGGCGCTGCAGCCGGCCTATGAGCAAAGATAGGGCACGGGCCATTCCAGGCACGGCCAAGCTTGCAGGGGCCGACCATGGCATCGCCGTCGGACATGGCGCAAGCGGGCACTCGGGCGCGCCGCTGGACGGGCGAAAGCGTGGGGTTCGGCAGCGCGGCTGATGTGCTCGCTACGCATCCAGCCCGTACTTGCGGATCTTGTCGTGCAGCGTGGTCTTGGGGCTGCCCAGGGCCTCGGCCGTGCGCGCCAGGCTGCCGCCATGGCGGCGCAGGGCGTCGGCGATGAGGGCCCGCTCGAAGGCCTCTACCGCAGCGGACAGCGGGCGGGGCGCGGTGTCCTGCGATGCGGCGCCGGTCGCGGCGGCAAAGGGGGGCGATCCGGCCTCGATGCCCAGCACGGTGCGCTCGGCCACGTTGCGCAGTTCGCGCACGTTGCCGGGCCAGTCGTAGCCCAGCAGCTGCTGCACGCGGTCCGTGGTCAGCTCGGGCACGGGCCGCTGGTGGCGTGCCGCGCCCTGCAGCGCGAAATGCTCGAACAGCAGGGGCACGTCTTCGCGCCGCTCGCGCAGCGGGGGCAGCGAGACGGTGGCCACGTTCAGCCGGTAGTAGAGGTCGGCGCGGAACAGGCCCTGGCGGCTGAGTTCGAGCAGGTCCACCTTGGTGGCAGCGATCACGCGGCAGTCGATGGGGATCAGTGTGTTGGAGCCCAGCCGCTCCAGCACGCGCTCCTGCAGCACGCGCAGCAGCTTGATCTGCATGGCCATGGGCATGCTCTCGATCTCGTCGAGGAACAGCGTGCCGCCGCTGGCGTGTTCGAGCTTGCCGATGCGCTTCTTGCCCGCGCCGGTATAGGCGCCGGCCTCGCTGCCGAACATCTCGCTGTCGAACAGCGTATCGGGCAGGCCGCCGCAGTTGACGGCCACGAAATGGCCGCCGCTGCGCGGACTGGCTTCGTGCAGGCAGCGCGCCACCAGCTCCTTGCCGGTGCCGGTCTCGCCCTGGATGAGCACGTCGGCCGCGCTGTGGGCCAGGCCCATGAGCCGCTGGCGCAGCGCGCGCATGTTGGGCGCGCGGCCCAGCAGCCGGTGCTCCAAGCTGTCGCGGTGTTCCAGCTGGCTGCGCAGCGCCCGCACTTCCAGCACCAGGCGGCGGCGTTCCAGCGCACGGCGCACGGCGTCCACCAGGGCCTCGGGGGCGAACGGCTTCTGGATGAAGTCCTGGGCGCCGTCCTTCATAGCCTGCACGGCCATGGAGATGTCGCCGTGGCCTGTGATCAGCACCACGGGCAGCTCGGGGTCCATGGCCACCAGCTCGCGCAGAAAGGCCATGCCGTCCATGCGGGGCAGGCGGATGTCGCTGACCACGATGCCCGCGAAATCGCGCGACAGCCGCCGGCGCGCCTGCTCGGCGCTGCCCACGCTTTCGCAGGCGATGCCTTCGAGCTGCAGGGCCTGCTCGCAGCCGAGCACGATGTCGGGATCGTCTTCGATGATCAGGACTTTGAGGGCTTCGGTCATGGTGGGTCGGCGGTGGATTGGGCGGGCGCCAGGGCCAGGGCCAGGCTCAGCGTGAAGACGGCGCCGCCATCGGGATGATTGTGCCCGGTCAGCGTGCCGCCGCATTCGCGCACGATGCCGGCAGACAGCGCCAGCCCCAGGCCCAGGCCCACGCCCTCTTCCTTGGTGGTGAAAAACGGCTGGAACAGATGGGCCTGCGCGGCCTCGCTCAGGCCCGGGCCATGGTCGCGCACGGTGACCTGGGCCCGGCCATCGACCACGGCGCAGGCCAGCTCCAGGCAGGGTGCGTCCTGGCCGCGCATGGCATCGAGCGAGTTGTTGACGAGGTTGATCAGCACCTGCTCGATGCGGTTGCCGTCGCACCAGGCCACGGCTTCGGGCATGCCATCGTCGCGCAGGATGCGGGCGCCGGTCTCGGCCACGCGCGTCTCCAGCACGGCCAGGGCGTTGTCCAGCGCGCGCGCCAGCGGCACGGCCTGGCTGGCGCCGCTGGACTTGCGCGCGAAGTTGCGCAGCTGGCCGGTGATGCGGCCCATGCGGTCGGCCAGCTGGGCCATGCGCTCCAGGTTCACGCGCGTGGTGTCGGTGTCGCCGCGCTCCAGGAAGCGCTGGCTGTTGCCGGCCAGCGTGCGCAGCGCCGTCAGCGGCTGGTTCAGTTCGTGGGCGATGCCCGTGGACAGCTGGCCGATCACGGCCAGCTTGCCGGCCTGCACCAGCTCGTCCTGGGCCGCGCGCAGCGTGGCCTCGGCATGGATGCGCTCGGCAACCTCGGCGTGCAGCGCCTCGTTGGCGGCCGACAGGTCGGCCGTGCGCTGCTCGACCTTGCGCTCCAGCTCGTCATGGGCCGCCTGCAGCGCCTCGCGCGCGGCCAGCCGGTCGCGCAGGTGGCGGCGGCGCTCGTTGACCATCATGGCCAGCAGCAGCACGAAGGCCGCGCCCACGGCCGCCGCCAGCGCGCGGCTCTGGGCCAGCTGGTCCACCTGTTCCAGGTGCGAGAGCACGGTCAGCGTCCAGGGCGTGCCCGGCAGCTGGCGCGTCTGGGCCAGAAAGCGCCCGCTGACCGGATAGACCGAGGCCGATTCCTCGCTGTGCCGCGCGATGCGCACCAGGCGCGCGCCCTGCCCCAGCTCGCGCAGCACCTGCAGGCCCAGCGGCTCCAGGGCGCGGCGGTTGTACTGGCGCGTGTGGTCGAAGGCCGCCCGCGTGCCCTCGTCCAGCGGGCGCAGCGTGGTGAATTTCCAGTCGGAGACGGTGCTCAGGATGACGACACCGTTTTCGTCGCTGACCAGGACCGGGGCTTCCACCGTGGACCAGGATTGCTCCAGCTGGTCCAGGCTGACCTTGACCACGGCCACCCCCAGCGTGTGGGTGTCGTCGCCCAGCGTGGAGGCCAGGTAGTAGCCGGGCTCGCCGCGCGTCGTGCCGATGCCGAAAAAGCGCGCGCTGCCCGTGGCCATGGCGCTGCGGTAGTAGGGACGAAAGCTCAGATCCTCGCCCATGTAGCTGTCGGTGCGCCGCCAGTTGCTGGAGGCCACGACCCGGCCTCGGGCATCGACCATGTAGGCGGTCAGCGTGCCCGCGCGGTCGTTGAGCTGCTCCAGGTAGGCGTTGACACGGTTGGTGAGCTGCTCGTCGCCGGGCTCGGCCAGCAGCCTTTGCACATTGCCCTCCAGCGCCAGCACGTCGGGCAGGAAGGCGTACTTGCCGATCTCGCGCTGCAGGCTGGCGCCATACAGCTCCAGCCGGTGCATGCCCGTGGCGCGCAGGTCGGCGATGCCCAGGTTCTGCGCCAGCAGGTACGCGCCCCAGCCGCTCAGCCCGCTCAGGGCAAGCCACAGCAAAAGCAGGATGAGCTGGCGCAGGGGGCGGCGGGCGGGCATGGTGAAGGCGCCGATGTTATCAGCGCCGTCCCGCGCGGCCTCAGGCGGCGACAGCGGGCCGCCCTTGCTCGGAAGGGTCGGACGGCAGCAGCGACTCGTCGTCGTCGGTGGCCGTGGTCGGATCGACCGCGCCTTCCCACTTGGCCACCACGGCCGTGGCGATCGCATTGCCCAGCACATTGGTCAGCGTGCGGCCCATGTCCAGGAAATGGTCTATGCCCAGGATCAGCAAAATGCCGGCTTCCGGCAGGCCGAACATCGGCAGCACGGCCGCCACCACGACAAGCGAGGCGCGCGGCACGCCGGCGATGCCCTTGCTGGAGACCATCAGCACCAGCAGCATGGTGATCTGGGCCGTCAGCGTCATGTCGATGCCGTAGGCCTGGGCGATGAAGATGGCCAAGAAGGTGGTGTAGACCATCGATCCGTCCAGGTTGAACGAATAGCCCAGCGGCAGCACGAAGCCGATGATGCGCGGCTTGACGCCGAACTTCTCCAGCTGCTCCATCAGCTTGGGATAGGTCGATTCGCTGCTGGCCGTCGAAAAGCCCACCAGCAGCGGGCCGCGGATCAGGTTCAGCAGGCGGAACACGTCGCGGCCCAGCACGCAGTAGCCGGCCACGATCAGCAGCACCCACAGCGTGGCCAGGGCCAGGTAGAAGCACAGCATGAACTTGCCGAACACCGACAGCATGCCCAGACCATGGATGGCGATGGTGCCGGCCACGGCGCCGAACACGCCCACGGGCGCGAAGCGCATCACATAGTCGGTGACCTTGAGCATGACGTGGACCACCTCGTCCATCAGGCCCACCATGGAGCGCGCGGCCTGGTTGTGCAGGTTGCCCAGGGCGATGCCGAAGAACAGCGCGAACACCAGGATCTGCAGCACCTCGTTGGTGGCCATGGCCTCGAAGATGTTCTTGGGAAACACATGGGCGATGAAGTCCTTGAGGTTCAGCGCCGAGGTCTTGAGGTTCAGCCCCTCGGCCGACGACGGCAGGGACACGCCCAGCCCGTGGCCGGGCTGCAGCACGTTGGCATAGATCAGGCCGATGGCCAGCGAGCAGAACGACGCCACGATGAACCAGCCCAGCGCGCGGCCGCCGATGCGGCCCACGGCCTTGGCGTCGCCCATGTTGGCCAGTCCCGACACCAGGGTGGCGAACACCAGGGGCGCGATGATCATCTTGATCATGCGCAGGAAGACGTCGGTGAGGATGCCGAAGTAGCTGGCGATTTCCTTGGCGGCCTCGGGCGTGGGAGCGTAGCTGTGGCAGGCGTAGCCCACCAGCACGCCGAGGACCATGGCCGCCAGCACCATGGTGGTCAAGCGATTGAATTTCATGCGGATTTTTCGTTGGACGTGTTTCGGTCTTGCAGCGAGCCCGTACCGCCGCGCGGACGGGCTTGTCTCCCTGCACACACAACCACGATGCACGTGGCCTGCGCCCTGTAGTGCACAGACCGTGCCAGCCGCTTTCGCCGGCTCTGCCCCACGCTAACTGCTTGATTCGACTATATGCACCTTACTTTTTTGCATAAGGTGGCACGGAAATCCGAACACCCAGGCAGGACATCGTCCGGAAAACCGGATGGCCCCGGCGGCCACCCGCGCAAAGCCAACGCGGGTTCGCCAAAGTGCACAACACGCTCTAGTGATTGAGCTCCCACTCAAGCACCGGCAGATACCGGGGCTCGCCACATATCGGGCGCGGCACATCGCGCACATGCTGTGCCCCCAGTCTCTCGTAGAAGCCCCGGGCCGACGGGTCCGACTCCACCCCTAGAGTGTTCGCGCCCATTCCGCGCACTACAGCCAGAGCATGCTCCACCAGTCGCCGTCCATGACCGCTTCCCATGGATTGCGGGTCGACCCAGCAGTGTTCCAACTGCCAGCCTTTCTCGCCGCTCTCAAGACCATAAAAGCCTAAGAGCCGCCCGTCCGCCGCAGCCAGCACCGCGTACTGACCGGTCATTTGCTCGGGTTGGAGAGTCAGCGCGGCCTCCCATGCCTGCATCCAGGCTTGCGGGTATCCCTAATGGGCTTTGCTGCGATAAGCCAGGGCACTGAGCGACTGCGCATCGGACGCGCGGGATGGGCGAAGGATAGGAGTGTTGTCTTCCAGCAAAGCCCGCCCCGCCGGGTCAGTGGCCAGCAGGCTGTACTGGTGCAGGCTGAGGAAGCGACCGCCCTTGTATTCCACATCTCGCAGGGTTCCCTCGAACACGAAGCCGATGCGCTCCAACAAACGAGTGCTGGCGGGGTTCTCAGGTTCAACATCCGCGTGGATGCGGTGTACGCCGAGCAAGGACAGGGCGAAGCGGAGGATGGCGGCAAGACACTCCTGCATGAGCCCTCGTCCCCAGTGTTGCGGCATCAGCCAATAGCCGATATCCAGGCTGCGATCGGAGTGAGACCAATCGTTGAAACCACAGGCGCCTATAAGCTCACTCCTGCCCGGGAGGGTGATGCCCCACCAGATGCCCCGATGCTCCTCCAGCAACGCGTCGTACCAGCGCATCTGCTCGTCCGCCGCTTCAAGGCTGTCGTAAGACACGCCGTAGTGGGCGATCACCTGCGGATTGGAAAGCCCGAGAAAAATCGCCTGGACGTCATTACGATGGATACGCCGCAGCGTACAGCTGGGCAAGAAAAACTCGGGAAAATCGGCAAGCAGGTCCATTACGTTCAAATGCACCAATAGAGATCAGTGCAGGAATTTCCAGCAAACAATGCGCAAGTAAAGCACATCGCGGGGCGCAATCCAGAGTTCGGCGGCGTATTTTCCGCAAGGGCGCAGCTGCAGTGGCGCAGCCCTCTGAAGATCGATAGCGCATCGCCCACCCGGGGGCCGGCGAATCTCCCCTCGGCAGCGGCGGCGTGCCGCATGTTTGACGCCGTTGCGGGATCACGGGCGCCCATCGCCCGATCCCCCGGCATCGTCATTCCAGCGGAACGCGCAGGCTGTCGATGACGGCGCTGGTCTGCGGGCGCGCGCCGCGCCACCACGCGAAGGCCTGCGCAGCCTGCTCGACCAGCATGCCGACGCCGTCGGTGTAGCGGCTCACGCCGGCGCTGGCCGCCAGCCGCAGAAAGGGGGTCATGCCCTTGGCATAGGCCAGTTCGTAGGCCAGCGCGCAGCCGTCGAAGGCGCTGGCGGGCACCGGTGGCAGCTCGCCATGCAGGCTGGCCGAGGTGGCGTTGAAGACGACATCGAAGCGCCGGCCTTGCAGCCCGCCGTAGCTGCAGGCGTGCACCGTGGTGCCGGCCTGCGCATGGCGCCTGGCGATGGCGGCCAGCTCCCGCGCCTTGTCCTCGCTGCGGTTGGCGATCACCAGTTCGGCAGGACCTTCGGCAAGGAACGGCAGCAGCGCGCCCCGCGCGGCGCCGCCGGCGCCCAGCAGCAGCACGTGGCGGCCGGCCAGGGGCTGGCCCAGGTTGTGCACCGCATCGCGCACCAGGCCCACGCCGTCGAAGTTCTCGCCGACGATGCGCGGGCCGTCGAGCTTGAGGCAGTTGACCGCGCCGGCCAGTTCGGCGCTGGGCGAGCGCTCCTGGGCGCAGGCAAAGGCATCGAGCTTGAACGGCGCGGTGATGTTGACGCCGCGGCCGCCGGTGGCGCGGAAGGCATCGAGCGTTTCCTTGAAGCCGCCGATGGGCGCCAGTATCTTGGCGTAGGCGATGTCGTGGCCCAGCGAGCGCGCAAACTCGCCGTGGATGAAGGGCGACTTGCTGAAGTCGATGGGATTGCCGATGACGGCGTACTTGTCGGTCATGCGCTCACCTCGGGGGCGGCCGTGGCCGGCCGGGAAAACAGGACGCCGTCGCGCTGCATCTCGGCGATCTCCTGGCTGGAGAAGCCCAGGCTGGCGGCGATGGATTCGTTGTGCTCGCCCAGTTCAGGCGCCACCTCGCGGATGGTGGTATCGCAGGCCGAGAAGCGGAACGGCAAATTGGGCAGCTGGATGCGGCCCAGCACCGGGTGGTCCTGCTCCACCAGCATGCCACGCGCCTGGATCTGCGGGTCGGCAAGCACCTCGTCGATGCGCTGCACCTTGGCGGCGGGCACGTCGATCGCATCGCACAGCGACAGCAGCTGCGCCACCGTGCGCTGCGCCACCCAGGGCCTGACCACCGAGAGGATGTGCAGGCGGTGGGCGTTGCGGCCCGCCGAGGTGTACAGGCGCGCATCGGCCGCGAAGCCGGCCGGGCCGCCGTGGGTTTCGAGCATCTGCGCAAAGCGTTTCCAGGCGTCGTCCACCTGCGCGGCGATCACCAGGTCGCCGTCGGCGGCGCGGAACACGCCGTAGAGCGTGGAGGTGGGCATGTCGTGGCCGGTCTGCACCGGCACCTCCTGGCCGCCCGAGAGCGTATAGCACTGAATGGCGTATTCGTGCATGGACACCAGGGTGTCGTACAGCGCCATGTCGATGTGCTGCCCAAGGCCGGATTTCACGCGCCCGAGCAGGGCGGCATTGATCGCGGCCACCGCGTGGATGCCGGTGTACATGTCGCCCAGCGAGATGCGCAGCAGCGGCGGCGCCTCGCCGGGCGTGCCCACCATCTGCATGATGCCGCTCTTGGCCTCGGCGATCAGGCCGAAGCCGGCGCGGTGCGCGTCCGGGCCGGTATGGCCGTAGGCGGAGATGGAGCAGTACACCAGGCCGGGGTTGCGGGCGGCCAGCTCGGCGTAGCCCAGGCCCAGCCTGTCCAGCGCGCCGGGGCGGTAGTTCTCGACGAACACATCGGCGCTGTCGCACAGCTTTTGCATCAGCGCGCGGCCGCGCGGGTCCTTGGTGTTGACGCTCAGGCCCTTCTTGCCCATGTTCAATTGCAGGAAGTAGCCACTGTGCTCGCCCACGAGCCAGGCATGCTGGCGGCCCGCATCGCCGGTGCCGGGGCGCTCCACCTTGATCACCTCGGCGCCCATGGCGGCCAGGCAGCGGCCCACGTAGGGCCCGGCCAGGAAGTGGCTGTAGTCGATGACGCGGATGCCCTGCAGCGGGCGCGATGGCAGCGCTCCCATCAGAAGGCTCCCGGGCGGCGCGGAACCATCAGGCGGTGCTCGCCCTTCTGGACCACCTGGCCATGCTGGTTGATCAGCTCCGAAGGCAGGATGGCGATGCCCCAGCCGGGGCGGCTTCGGCTGGCGCGCAGGCCGGTCACGCGGAACTTCACGTGCAGCGTATCGCCGATCTTGATCGGCAGCAGGAAGTCCCAGGTCCACCCCAGCGACATGCCGGGCAGGAAGCGGTACTCGCTTTGCGTCTTCAGGCCGTCCGCGATGGACAGGCCCAGCAGGCCGTGGGCCACGCGGGTGCCGAACGGCGTGGTCCTGGCATAGGCCTCGTCGATGTGCACGGGTGTGAAGTCGCCCGTGAGTTCGGCATAGGCGTTGATGCGCGCCTCGGTCACCTCATAGGTGGGGCTCACGCATTCATCGCCCTCGGTGGCGTCGTCCCAGTAGCGTTCGGGGGTCTGGAAGTCGATCTTCGGGATCTTGAGCATGTCGGTCATCGGTAGGGAAAAGAATCAGGCACGCGGCTGCACCGCCAGCGCCTGCGCGACGCTGCCGGGTGCGGCCTGGATGAGTTCGAGCGCCAGGCCATCGGGCAGCTGCAGCCAGTTGAAGCCCTGCGGCAGGGCCGTCACGCCCCAGGATGAGGCGGCAAAGATCGCGGCATCCAGGTCATCGACCATCACGCCCAGGTGGGCAAGCCATCCGGCGTCATTGCTGGGCGGCGCCTGAAAGCCCGGCGTGGCGATCAACTGCATGCCGCCCAGCGTCCAATACTGGCTGGGGCTGTCCGCCGGGCCGGCCACTTCGCGCATCTCCATGCCCAGCACCTCGCGGAAAAAGCGGATGTGCCATTGAATGTCGTGCACGCGTATGGCCACATGTTCCACATAGGCCCGGACAGGGGCCGTGGTGCTGGGGGGTGCGGCCACGGGCGGCTCCTGCGCCAGCGCCATGGCGCGCTCCATGCCCTTGACGCAGGCGGCAAGCGTGCGGTTCACCGGGGTGGCCACGCCGCAGCGCTCGCCCCAGCGCACCACGGCGCCGTTGATGAAGTCGATCTCGGTCGCCGAGCCCTTTTCGAGGCTCTGGAGCATGGAGGTCTTGAAGTCGGCCGGCAGGCCGGCGCTGGCCTTGGTCCATGCGGCGCGCGCTTCGGTGGTGGTGACCGGGATGCCGCTGGCGCGCGCCACATCCATGGCCTCCTGCACCGCGGCGATGGCGGTGGCCTCGATGCCGGGAAGCTGGTACAGCGGGCCATAGGTCAGGCGCGTGATGGCGGCCAACGCGCCGGTGGCCACGTTCACCAGCAGCTTGTCCCAGATGATCCCCAGGATGTTGTCGCTCACGGTGGTGGCAAGGCCCGCCGCGTTGAAGGCCTCGCCGATGGCCAGGGCACGCGGCGTGATGCGGCCGTCGAGCTCGCCGATCAGGGTTTCCTTGCCGCCGACACTGGCGTTGATGCAGCCCGGCGCCAGCATGACGCCGCCCACATAGGTCTTGCCCGCCAGCAGGCGCTCGCGCCCCACCAGCTCGGCGAGGATGTCCTCATGGCCCAGGCCGTTCTGCAGCGACATGACCACCGTGCCGGGCCCCACCAGCTCCAGCGCGCCGGCCATGGCCTCGCGGGTGTGGAAGGACTTGACCAGCACCACCACCAGATCCTGCGGGCCCAGGCCCCGGGCGCTGGTGGCGGCGCGGGCGCGCACGGTCTGCTCGCCCTGGGCTGTGCGCATGCGCAGGCCCTCGCCGTTGATGGCGTCCACATGCGCGCGGTTGCGGTTGATCAGCGTGACCTCATGGCCCGCCTGGGCGAGCGTGCCGCCGATGGAACATCCCAGGGCGCCTGCGCCCAGAACTGCGATCTTCAAGACCTGCCTCCTGTATTGAACGGGACGATTCTGGGAGTGCGGTCCACATCTGGAAATACCATGAATCTCATAGTCCGGATGAGATTTTGAAATAATGCTGCCATGCCATCCCTGGACGCCCTCGACTGCCTGGACCTGCGGCTGCTGCGTTTGCTGGAGGCGCTGTACCGCACCGGCAGCGTCACGCGCAGCGCCGAACTGCTGGGGCAGGGGCAGCCCACGGTGAGCCTGTGGCTCAAGCGCTTGCGCACGCAGTTCGCCGATCCGCTGTTCGTGCGCACTGCCGCAGGCATGCAGCCCACCCCCCGGATGGATGCCATGATCGGCACTGTCCGCGAAGTGCTCGATGGCATGCGCCGCCTGGCCGAAGTCGGGCGGGATTTCGACCCGGGCACGGCCGACCGCGAATTCCGGGTGCTCATGACCGACGCCAGCCACATCACGCTGCTGCCGCGGCTGTTCTCGCAGGTGCAGGCGCTGGCGCCGCGGGTGCGCATCGAGGCAGGGGCCTTGCACGGGCGCATGGACGAGGAGCTGAGCGACGGCCGTGCCGACCTGGCGCTGGGCCTGATCCCGCAGCTGGAGTCGGGCTTCTACCAGCAGACCCTGTTCGAGCAGGACTGGGTCTGCCTGGCCAGCAAGCGGCATCCGCGCGTGCGCCCGCAAGCCTTCACCCGGCGCGACTACGCGCGCGAGGCCCATGCGGGGATCGTCTCGGGCACGGGGCAGCAACTGCTGGAGGCAACGCTGCAGCGGCTGGGCCTCAAGCGCAACGTGGCCCTGCGGCTGCCGGGCTTTCTCGGCCTGCCGGCCACCCTGTCCACGACGCCGCTGATCGCGACGCTGCCACGGCATATCGGCGAAACCCTGGCGCGCACCGTCGATGGGCTGCAGGTGCTGCCATGCCCGCTGCCGATCCCCAGCTTCCAGGTCAAGCAGCACTGGCATGCGCGCTACCACCAGGACCCGGCCAACCGCTGGCTGCGCGGCGTGTGTGCCGGGCTGTTCCTCACGCAAGACCGGCAGTCACCGGCATAGGGGCTGCATGTCGATGGGCCGCAGCTCAGCCCACCATCTCCCGCACCCACCCTGGCAGCTCCACGGCCTTTTGCCTGGGGAAATCCACCCAGATCACCGTGCCGCCGCCCGCCGCGCAGACCACGCCGGGCTCGCCCACGCGCTCCATGGTGCCCCAGGTCTCGAAGGTGGTGCGGCCCGGGTCGCTGACATACATTTTCAGCAGCACCTCGTCGGGATAGGCCAGTTGCTGATAGAAATTGCAGAAGGCGTTGACGATGACCGGCCCCTGCCCGCCCGGCTGGGGCGCCATGCCCGCCTCGTGCAGCCAGTCGATGCGCGCCGTCTCCAGGTAGCGGAAATACACGGTGTTGTTCACGTGCCCCATGGCATCCATATCGCCCCAGCGCACCTTGAATCGCATCTCGTGAACCCATTTTTTGCATTCCGGAATTTCGATGCGCATGCCTCAGTCTCCTTGTTGTAGCACCATCGCAAAGCCTGGCGCGCGATGGCAAGCCCACAATGTGCCGCAGCGCGGTCCGGCAGGCTGTCACCTATCAGCAACGGCAACAGCCTGTCACCGCATAGAATCCTTCGCACTGCGGCATTTGCGCCGCAGACCGAACAAACGTTCGGTCTGCCGAACTTCCTGTTTTCAATATCCAAGCGAGACACCCCGATGACGAACGAAGAAATCCTGGCCCAGTACGGTCCGCGCGAAGCCATGGAATATGACGTGGTGGTGGTCGGTGGCGGCCCTGGCGGCCTGGCCACGGCCATCCGGCTCAAGCAGCTGGCCGCCGAAAAAGGCCAGGACGTCTCGGTGGTCGTGCTGGAGAAGGGCTCCGAGCCCGGCGCCCACATCCTGTCGGGCGCCATCATGGACCCGCGCGCGCTGACCGAGCTCATCCCCGACTGGAAGGAAAAGGGCGCGCCCCTGAACCAGCCCGTCACCGACGATGCCATGGTCTTCCTGGGCGAGAAGTCGGGCCTGCGCACGCCCAATTTCCTGCTGCCCGCGTGCTTCCAGAACCATGGCAACTACATCGTGCGCCTGGGCTACGTGGTCAAGTGGCTGGGCGAGCAGGCCGAGGCCCTGGGCGTGGAGATCTTCCCGGGCTTTGCCGCCGCCGAGGTGCTGTACAACGAGGACGGCTCGGTCAAGGGCGTGGCCACGGGCAACATGGGCATCGGCAAGGATGGCGAGCCCACGGCCGATTTCCAACTGGGCATGGAACTGCACGCCAAGTACACCATCTTCGCCGAGGGCGCGCGCGGCCACCTGGGCAAGCAGCTCATCGCCAGGTACCAGCTCGATGCCGGCAAGGACCCCCAGACCTACGGCATCGGCATCAAGGAGCTGTGGGAGATCGACCCGGCCCGCCACAAGCCCGGCTTCGTGATGCACACCGCCGGCTGGCCCATGGACAGCAAGACCTATGGCGGCGCATTCCTCTACCACCTGGACGACAACAAGGTCACGCTGGGCTTCATCACGGGCCTGGACTATGCCAACCCCTACCTGAGTCCCTTCGAGGAATTCCAGCGCTGGAAGACCCATCCCAACATCCGCTACTACCTGGAAGGCGACGAGTCCAAGGGCATCAAGCCGGCCAAGCGGCTGGGCTATGGCGCGCGCGCCATCACCGCCGGCGGCCTGCTGTCGCTGCCCAAGTTCGTGTTCCCGGGCGGGGCGCTGGTGGGCTGCGACGCGGGCTTCCTGAACGTCAGCCGCATCAAGGGCAGCCATGCGGCCATCAAGACCGGCATGCTGGCCGCCGAAGCCGCCTACGAGGCCATCGTGGCCGGCCGCCAGGGCGATGAACTGAGCGCCTATGTCACGGCCTTCGAAGGCAGCTGGCTCTATGAGGAGCTGAACAAGTCGCGCAACTTCAAGGCCTGGTTCAAGAAGGGACTGTTCACCGCCACGCTGATGAACGGCATCGAGCAGTTCGTGCTCAAGGGCAACATTCCCTGGACGCTGCACCGCGACAAGCCCGACCACGCCTACCTGAAGCCCGCGGCCGAGTGCAAGCCCATCGACTATCCCAAGCCCGATGGCAAGCTGACCTTCGACCGCCTGTCCAGCGTGTTCATCAGCAACACCAACCATGCCGAGAACCAGCCGGCCCACCTGACGCTCAAGGACCCTTCGGTGCCCGTGAGCATCAACCTGGACAAGTACGCGGGCCCCGAGCAGCGCTACTGCCCTGCCGGCGTCTACGAGTTCGTGGACGACGAGGCCAAGGGCGGCAAGCGCCTGCAGATCAATGCGCAAAACTGCGTGCACTGCAAGACCTGCGACATCAAGGATCCGACCCAGAACATCGTCTGGGTCACGCCCGAAGGCGGTGGCGGCCCGAACTACGCGGGCATGTGATCTCCTGCCTGTGACCGGCGCGCCACACCGGCGCGCCCCGCGAGCCTGCAAGGACCGTCTTTGCAGGCTTTTTCTTTGACCGCCGTCAACATGCCCGGGCACCAGAAAGCATAGAAGACCGCCAAAAAAGCCGGCACACGCAAAAAAAATGCGTAACAAGCCCTCAAAAACCAGCCAGAAGACGCAAAACTGCACCATCAAATGCCTTGAGGACGCATGAAATAGTTGCACCTAGGACATTCCCTGCAGATTTCATGCCTATTTTTAGATACAAACCTGTAGGTGAAAACCGGGCTGCCCAAACACCAGGACGCCCGGGGCCGCTGAAGTAGACTTTGCCGCGAGGCGCCGCAACCATCCTGTGCGGCCTTCCCGTGAGCAAACAGGAACAAACACAAGCTTGTTGGAGAAATACATGAAGCAACTGTCTTGGGCGCCCCTGGGCGCACTGGCCCTGGCAATGGCCGCACTCTCTGGCGGTGCCCACGCTGCCGATGAGAAGTCGGTTGCCGTGACCGCCATCGTCGAGCATCCCGCGCTCGACGCCGTGCGCGACGGGGTGCAGGCCGCGCTCAAGGAAGCCGGCTACGAATCCGGCAAGAACCTGAAGTGGCAGTACCAGAGCGCCCAGGGCAACACCGGCACGGCCGCCCAGATCGCGCGCAAGTTCGTGGGCGACAAGCCCGATGCCATCGTGGCCATCGCCACCCCCTCGGCCCAGGCCGTGGTCGCCGCCACCAAGACCGTGCCGGTGGTGTTCTCCGCCGTGACCGACCCCGTGGCCGCCAAGCTGGTGCCCAGTTGGGAGCCTTCCAAGAGCAACGTGACCGGCGTGTCCGACCTGCTGGCGCTGGACAAGCAGATGGAACTGGTCAAGCAGGTCGTGCCCAACGCCAAGCGCGTGGGCATGGTCTACAACCCCGGCGAGGCCAACTCGGCCGTCGTGGTCAAGGAACTCAAGACCCTGCTGCCCAAGCTGGGCCTGACCCTGGTCGAGGCCGCCGCGCCCCGTTCGGTGGACGTCAGCAGCGCCGCGCGCAGCCTGGTGGGCAAGGTGGACGTGATCTACACCAACACCGACAACAACGTGGTCTCGGCCTACGAGTCGCTGGTCAAGGTCGGCCAGGATGCCAAGATCCCCCTGGTGGCCTCGGACACCGACTCCGTCAAGCGCGGCGCCGTCGCCGCCCTGGGCATCAACTACCGCGACCTGGGCGAGCAGACCGGCCGCATGGTGGTGCGCATCCTCAAGGGCGAGAAGCCCGGCGACCTCAAGACCGAAGTCAGCACCAAGATGGAGCTGTTCGTGAACCCCGGCGCCGCGGAGAAGCAGGGCGTCAAGCTGTCCGACGCGCTGGTCAAGTCGGCCGCACAGGTCATCAAGTAATCAGCGGAGCGCGCGCCGCCTCGGGTCCGACCCTGGCGGCGCACCTGCGCAGGCAGGCGCCGTGGCGACATGGCCCTGCCCTTTTTTTAAGTTCTCTGTCCCCACGCGCCTGTCGCTTTCCCTATGTCTCTCTTTTCCTTGCTCGGTGCCGTCGAGATCGGCCTGATCTTCAGCCTGGTGGCGCTGGGCGTCTTCATCTCATTTCGTCTGCTGCGCTTTCCCGACCTCACGGTCGATGGCAGCTTTCCGCTGGGCGGCGCCGTCTGCGCCATCCTGATCTCCACGGGCACCAATCCCTGGCTGGCCACGCTGGCCGGCACGGCCGCCGGCGCGGTCGCCGGCCTGATCACGGGCTGGCTCAACGTGCGCCTGAAGATCATGGACCTGCTGGCCTCCATCCTGATGATGATCGGCCTGTACTCCATCAACCTGCGCGTCATGGGCGGCCCCAACGTGCCGCTGATCAACGAACCCACGCTGTTCACCCTGCTGCAGCCCGACAGCGTGGCCGACTACGTGATGCGTCCGCTGATCCTGTTCGTCATCGTCGTGCTCGCCAAGCTGGGCCTGGACTGGTTCTTCGCCACCGAGCGGGGCCTGGCCATCCGCGCCACGGGCTCCAATGCCCGCATGGCCCGCTCGCAAGGCGTGAACACGGGCGCCATGATCCTGCTGGGCATGGCCATCTCCAATGGCCTGGTCGGCCTGGCCGGCGCGCTGTTCGTGCAGACCCAGGGCGGCTCGGACATCTCCATGGGCATCGGCACCATCGTCATCGGCCTGGCCGCCGTGATCGTGGGCGAGTCCATCCTGCCTTCGCGCCGCATCGTCTGGGCCACGCTGGCCGTGGTGGTGGGTGCCATCGTCTACCGCTTCTTCATCGCGGCGGCCCTCAACAGCGATTTCATCGGCCTCAAGGCCCAGGACCTGAACCTCGTCACGGCCGTGCTCGTGACCATCGCCCTGGTGATCCCCCAACTGAAGCGCAAGTTTGCACAGCGCAAGCCCTGATCGCCGGAGAACCCTCATGCTGAGCGCACAACAACTCGAAATCACCTTCAACCCCGGCACGCCCATCGAAACGCGGGCGCTGCGCGGCATGTCGCTGGACATTCCCGACGGCCAGTTCGTCACCGTCATCGGCTCCAACGGCGCCGGCAAGTCCACCTTCCTGAACGCAGTCTCGGGCGACCTGTCCGTGGACAAGGGCCGCATCGAGATCGCGGGCCAGGACATGACGCGCCTGCCCGTGTGGGCCCGGTCCGAGCGCGTGGCCCGCGTCTTCCAGGACCCCATGGCGGGCACCTGCGAAGACCTCACCATCGAGGAGAACATGGCCCTGGCCCAGCGCCGCGGCACCTTCCGCCGCCTGAGCCGCGCCGTCAAGGCCGAGATGCGCGACAACTTCCGCGAGCGCCTGTCCATCCTGGGCCTGGGCCTGGAAAACCGCCTGACCGACCGCATCGGCCTGCTGTCGGGCGGCCAGCGCCAGGCCGTGAGCCTGCTCATGGCGGCCCTGCAGCCCTCGCGCATCCTGCTGCTGGACGAGCACACCGCCGCGCTCGATCCGCGCACCGCCGACTTCGTGCTGCAGCTGACCGCGCGCATCGTGGCCGAGGCCAAGCTCACCACCATGATGGTGACCCACAGCATGCGCCAGGCGCTGGACGTGGGCGAACGCACCGTGATGCTGCACCAGGGCCAGGTCGTGCTGGACGTCAGCGGCGAGGAGCGCGCGCGCATGGACGTGCCCGACCTGCTGCAGATGTTCGAGAAGGTGCGCGGCGAGAAGCTGGCCGACGACGCCCTGCTGCTGGGCTGAGGCCCGGGCCGGCGCGGGCCGGCCCCTGCCTGGACAAGACGCGCCCCGGAAACGGGGCGCTGCCGTTTGCGGGGTTCAGTTGCGGAACACGGCCGCCATGCTGGCGTCGTCCTGCGCAGCCCCTTGCCGCATGTGGATCTCGTTGCGGCCTACCACCAGGTGGTGGACCTCGTCCGGGCCGTCGGCCAGGCGCAGCGTGCGCTGCTGCGAATACATGTGGGCCAGCGGCGTGTGCTGGGACACGCCCAGCGCGCCGTGCATCTGTATGGCCTGGTCGATGATCTTGCACACGCGCTCGGGCACCATGGCCTTGACCATGTGCACCCACAGGCGCGCCTCGCGGTTGCCCAGCACGTCCATGGCCTTGGCGGCCTTGAGCACCATCAGCCGCATGCTCTCGATCTCGATGCGCGCGCGCGAGATGATCTCCACATTGCCGCCCAGCCAGGCCAGCGGCTTGCCGAAGGCCTGGCGCGAGATGCCGCGCTCGACCATCAGGTCCAGCGCCTTCTCGGCCGCGCCGATGGAGCGCATGCAGTGGTGGATGCGCCCCGGCCCCAGGCGCAGCTGCGAGATCTCGAAGCCCCTGCCCTCGCCCAGCAGCATGTTGGACCGGGGCACGCGCACGTTGTCGAAGACGATGTGCATGTGGCCGTGCGGCGCATGGTCCTCGGCGAACACATGCATGGCACCGACGATCTTCACACCCGGCGTGTCCTTGGGCACGAGGATCATGGACTGCTGCCGGTTCGGGGGCGCGTCCGGGCTGGTGCGCACCATGGTGATGAGGATCTTGCAGCGCGGGCTGCCGGCGCCCGAGATGTAGTGCTTCTCGCCGTTGATCACCCACTCGTCTCCGTCCAGCACCGCGCTGGTGGCCACGTTCTTGGCATCCGAGGAGGCATGGTGCACCTCGGTCATGGCGTAGGCCGAACGGATCTCGCCATGGAGCAGGGGCTTGAGCCAGCGCTCCTTCTGCTCGGGCGTGCCCACGCGTTCGAGCACTTCCATGTTGCCGGTGTCCGGCGCCGAGCAGTTCATGCACTCGCTGGCCAGCGGCTGCTTGCCCAGCTCGGCCGCGATGTAGGCGTAGTCCAGGTTGGACAGGCCCTCGCCGGTCTGCGCGTCGGGCAGGAAGAAATTCCACAGGCCTTCCTTCTTGGCCTGGTCCTTGGCGGCATTGAGCAGTTCCAGCTGGCCCGGCGCGTACTGCCAGCGGTCCTCGCCCGTGCGGCCCTTGCCCAGCGCCTCGTACTGCGCGGACATGGGCACCACGGTCTCGGCGATGAAGCGCTTGACATGCTCATACAGCGGCATGGCCTTGGCGGACATGCGCAGATCATTGAGTTCGTCGGTGGGATTGAAGCCGAAGGCCGGGGGGGTCGTGCTCATGGTCGGTTTGTCTCCGCAAGGGGCTGCCTGTGGTTTTCGGATTTTCAGTATGGACGATGGAAAATCCCGGCGAAGTCCTTTGCGGGACATGGCGGCGTGGGGCCGGGCAGGCCGCCGGAGACGGCGGCGCTGCCCGCGGCGCGGGGCGCGCTCAGCCGCGCAACGGCCCGTGCAGCGCCAGGCCCGGCGCATCCATGGTGGCGCGCAGGATGCGGCCGTGCGTGGAGTCGGTCACGTACAGCGTGCGCCGGTCCCCGCCCCCGAAAGCCAGGTTGGTCAGCGAGCTGCCGGGCACGCCGCGCAGCACCTGCACGGGCTCGGCGCGGTGGTTGAGCACCCAGACCAGGCCCAGGCCGGGGTTGGCCACCAGCAGGCGGCCTTCGGCATCCACGGCCAGGCCGTCGGGGCCGCTGGGGCCATAGGAGGTGAAGAACTGTCCCACCTTGGCCACGCTGCCGTCAGGCATCAGCGGCACGCGCCACACGCAGTTGCCGCGCGTGGCGGCCAGGTAGAGCACGCGCCCGTCGGGCGACAGCGCCACGCCGTTGGGGCTGGGCACGTTGGACAGCAGCAGGTCCAGCTGGCCGTCGGGGCGCAGGCGGTACAGGCGGCCGACGGGCTCGTGCAGGCCGCTCTGGCCCTGGTCGGTGAAGTACAGGTTGCCCCCTGCATCGAAGACCAGGTCGTTGACGCCCCTGAACCGCTCGCTGTTGCGCCGCTGCAGGTGGGGGCTGATGCGGCCCGTCGCCACATCCAGGCGCATCAGGCCGTTCTTGTAGTCGGTGATCAGCAGCGTGTCCGCATCCAGGAACTTCATGCCGTTGGGCTCGCCGTCGTACTCGGCCACCAGGCTCCAGGCGCCTTGCGGGTCGATGCGGAACACGCGGCCCCAGGGGATGTCGGCCACGTAGAGGTGGCCCGCGCCGTCGAACACCGGCCCTTCGAGGAAGGAATCCGTGACGGCGCCGCCCCGGTTGGCATCGGCCCAGTCGCTGCGCTCGCGGCGGCGAAAGGCGTCGGGCATGGCGCTGAATGGCTCCAGCTCACGGACTTCGGGGGCTTGCAGCAAAAACATGGGGGGACTCCTTCAAGAACCGCACGGGAATCCGTACAGGTGCGCCGGGTTGTCGACGAGGATGCGCTGCATCATGGCCGGTGTGGCGGCCCAGGCGTCCAGCAGATCGGCCAGGTCGGCGTCATCCACGCTGCCCGGTGCCTCGGTGGTGTGGGGCCAGTCGCTGCCCCAGACCAGGCGCTCGGGCGCGGCCTGCACCAGGGCGCGGCCCAGGGGCAGCGTGTCGGCATAGGATGGCGCGCCCACCGCCGAGCGCATGTAGGCGCCCGACAGCTTGACCCAGGTGTTGCCGCCGTCCAGCAGACGGCGCAGCACGTCCCAGGCCTCGCCCTGCGGGCCTTGCGCGGGATCGAGGCGGCCCATGTGGTCCACGACCAGGGGCACGGGCAGCGCGGCGAGCACGGGCGCCATGTCCACCAGCTGCTGCGGATGGGCGAAGACCTGCACATGCCAGCCCAGGCGCGCGATCCGCCGCGCCAGCGTGGCCAGCATGTACGCCGTGGTCTCGCCCCAGCACTGGGGCGAGACGAAGTTCACGCGCAGTCCGCACACGCGCCGCGCGGCCAGGCGGTCCAGTTCGGCATCGTCCACGTCGTGGGCCACCACGGCCACGCCGCGTGCGGCCTCGCCCAGCTGGTCCAGCGCATCGAGCGTGCAGCGGTTGTCCGTGCCATAGGTCGATGGCGTGACCACCACGGCGCGCGCCGTGCCCAGGCGCTGCTGCAGCCGCCGGTACATGGCCACGTCCGCATGGGGCGGCGTGCGCGGCCAGTGCGGCGATGGCGCAAAGCGCGGGTCGAAGATGTGCATGTGGCTGTCGCAGGCGTGCTGCGGCAGGACGGCATGCGGCAGGCGCTCGCATGGTGCCATCATTGCCTCTGCATCCCGAGCTTGCCGGCGACCTGGGCCCACAGCCGCGCGTCGCTCTTGAGCTTGTCGGCAAACGCCGGCCCGCTGGCGACATCGGCCACCGCCCCCATCTCGTCGGCGAACGCCTGCATGTCCGCGCCCGCCATGGCGGTGGCGATGTGGCTGCGCAGCGTCTGCAGCACGGCTTCGGGCGTGCCCTTGGGCGCCCACAGGCCGGTGAAGTTGAGCACCTGGTAGCCCGGCGCACCCGCCTGGGCGAAGGTGGGCACGTTCGGCAGCGCCTTCAGGCGCTGCTCGCCGCTGACGGCCAGCAGGCGCAGCTTGCCGCCGCGCACCTGCCCCATGACGCCCGGGGTCGAGGCGATCTGGAAATCGATCGATCCGCCCAGCAGCGCCAGCGTGGCCTCGCCCGCACCCTTGTAGGGCACGTGCACGGCATCCAGCCCGCTGGCAGCCTTGAGCGCCTCGGTGGCGAAATGCGGCATGGTGCCGGCGCCGCCGGTGCCATAGTTGAGCTTGCCCGGATGCGCCTGCGAATAGGCCACCAGCTCGCCCAGCGTCGTGAACGGCGAGCCGCTGGCCACCACCAGGGCCGTGGGCGCGAAGTTGAAGCCAGCGACCGGCACCAGGTCCTGGGCATGGTCCCACGGCAGCTTCTGGAAGACCTGCGGCAGGATCGAGTACGTGGTGTCGTTGGCCAGCAGCGTGTAGCCATCGCCTGGCGAGCGCGCGACCTGCGCCGTGCCCACAGTGCCGGTGGCACCGGCCTTGTTGTCGACAAAAAAACTCTGGCCCGTCTGCTCGCTCAGCTTCTGGGCGATGCGCCGCGTCACCTGATCGACAGCGCCGCCGGCGGGATAAGGCACCACGATCCGCACCGCCCGGGCGGGATAGGCCGCCTGGGCCAGGGCGGCCGCAGCGGGCAGCATCAGAACCGCCGCTGCCAGCAGCTTGCCTGCCTGCCGTCGGGGCATGGTCTGCTTGAGCATGTATCTCTCTCCTGTGTCAGTCAAAGCGCAACCGGTGGTGCGGGGCCATGCGCTCAGTCCAGCACGATGGCGCCCTTGCGCACCACCTCGCCCCACTTGGCGTCTTCCTTCTTGAGGAAGGCCGCGAACTCCTGCGGCGTCGTGCCCATGGGCTGGGCGCCCAGGTCGCTCAGGCGCTGGCGCACCTCGGGCTCGCCCAGCGCATCGGCCAGGGCCTGGCGCAGCGTGGCGGCCACGGGCGCGGGTGTGCCTGCGGGCAGGAACACGCCGTTCCACTCATAGGCCTCGTAGCCCGGGATCACCGTCTCGGCCACGGTGGGCACGTCGGGCAGGCGTGGCGAACGCTCGGGTGCCGCCACCGCCAGCGCACGCAGCTTGCCACCCGTCACCAGCGGATAGGTGGCCGCCATGGTGCCGAACATGAAGTCCACCTGCCCGCCCATCACGTCGGAGATGGCGGGGCCGCCGCTCTTGTAGGGCACGTTTACCATGTCCAGGCCCAGCCGCTGGCGGAACAGCTCCGCCGCCAGGCGCTGCACCGTGCCGCTGCCGCCCGAGGCGAAGTTGATCTTGCCCGGCGCGGCCTTGGCGCGCGCGGCCAGGTCGGCCACGCTGCGCACGGGCGAGTCGGCCTTGACCACGACCACGTTGGGCATGAGCAGCACCAGCGACAGCGGCTGCAGCGCATCGCGTGCGTAGGGCAGCTTGGGGAACAGGTGGGGGTTGATGGAAAACGGCGTGGCGTCGTAGAGCACGGTATAGCCGTCGGCGCGCGCCTTGGCCACCTGGCTGGCGCCGATGGTGCCGCTGGCGCCGGGCCGGTTGTCCACGATGACGCTGGTGCCCAGCCGCGCGCCCATGCGCGTGGCCAGCAGGCGCGCCGCTGCGTCGGCGCCGCCACCGGGCGCATAGGGCACGACCAGGGTGATGGGCCGCTCGGGAAAGGCGGCATGCGCCACGGCGGCGGCCAGGGCACAGGCTGCGATCAGGGTTCTTGCAAGCAGTTTCATGGTGTGTCTCCTTCAGTGGTCTGCGGTGGTCGGTCGGCGGCTCAGTCCGCCTTGAGGTTCAGGTCCCGGGCGATCTGCGCATACGTGCCCGCCTCGGTGGCCACGCGCTGCGCAAAGGCCGCGCCGCAGTGGGACTCGGCGTCCATGCCCAGGCCGCGCAGCTTGTCCGCCGCCGCCGGGCTTTGCGCGAAGTCGCGGGCTGCGCGCTCCAGCGCCTGGGCCACGCCGTCGGGAATGCCGGCCGGCGCCAGCACGCCATACCAGACGTCGGCCGCATAGTCGCCGCCGCCTGCCTCGGCGAAGGTGGGCACCTGCGGCAGCAGGGACGAGCGCCTGGGCGAGGCCACGGCCAGCGCCGTGAGCTTGCCGCCGCGGATCTGCGGCAGCACCGAGCCCAGCGTGGCGAAGGAGCTGTCCAGCTGGCCGCCCATCAGGTCCGTGACCACGGGCGCCGCGCCCTTGTAGGGCACATGGTTGAGCTTCAGGCCCTTGGCCCGCGCGAACATCTCGGTGGCGAAATGGCCCGAACTGCCCATGCCCGCCGTGCCGGCCGTGACGCTGCCGGGCTGGCTGCGCACGCGGTCCATGTACTCCTGCAGGCTGCGCACGGGCATGCCCTGCCCCACCACCAGCACCGTGGGGCTGCTGGCCACCGTGCACAGCGGCCGGAACGAGCGCACCACATCGAACTTCACGCGCCCCTGGTAGAGCGCCGGGATCATGCTGTGGTTGGTGGCGCCGAACAGCAGCGTGTAGCCGTCGGCCGGTGCGGCGGCCACGGCCTGGGCGGCCAGGATGGTGTTGGCGCCGGGCTTGTTGTCCACCACGAAGGGCTGGCCCAGCGCCTGGCCCGCGTGGTCGGCAAAGGCGCGCGCCACCACGTCGGTGGGACCGCCTGCGGCAAAGCCCACGACCAGCCGCACGGGCTTGGCCGGATAGGCCTTCTGCGCCAGCGCGGGCTGGGCGGCGCATGCCGCCAGTCCCAGCACAGCCAGCATGGCGTGGCGCAGCGCGCGGCGGCGGGCCGCTGCAACATTCTTCGACATCGCTTGTCTCCTCGCCTGCTGTGCGGCCTCAGGCGCCGGCCGCCACGGGCGTGCGCGCCAGCACCTCCAGCGCGTTCCTGGCTGCGCCCACGCCCATGTTGACGTAGGCATCGCCGGTCACGCCGCCGATGTGGGGGCTGAGCACGAAACGCGGCTCGCCCTGGAACGGATGGCCGGCCACCATGGGCTCGACCGCGAAACTGTCCAGGCCCGCCGCGGCCACCTGGCCCGAACGCACGGCCGCCAGCAGCGCCGCCTCGTCGATCAGGCCGCCGCGCGCCGTGTTCACCACGATCACGCCGCGCTTGCAGGCGGCCAGCGTGGCCGCGTCCAGCATGCCCCGGTTGTCCTCGGTCAACGGGCAGTGCAGCGAGATGGCGTCGGATTCGCGCCAGATCGTCGCCAGGTCCACGGCCTGCACGTATGCCGGCAGGTTCTTCGCGAAGGGATCGAAGCCGATCACGCGCATGCCCATCGCATCGGCCATGCGGGCAAAGCGCAGGCCGATGGCGCCCAGGCCCACCAGGCCCACGGTGCGCCCGCCCAGCTCCAGGCTCTTGTGCGTGGCCTTGTCCCAGTGGCCGGCATGCATGCGCGCATCGAGCTGCACGACGGACTTGGCGCAGGCCAGCAGCAGGGCCAGGGCCTGCTCGGCCACGGCGGCCGCATTGGCGCCGGCGGCGGCCACCACGGCGATGCCGCGCTGGCCGGCCGCCACCTTGTCGATGGTGTCCGTGCCGCTGCCGTGCTTGGAGATCACGCGCAGCGAGGGCGCGGCGTCCATCACGGCCGCGCCCACCTTGCCGTAGCGCACGATGATGGCCACGGGATCATGGGCGCGGCACAGCGCGACCAGGTCCTCTTCGGTCGGCGCCTTGCCCGCAAAGACGATGTCGTGGCCGGCCAGCAGTTCCACGGCCTGGGGCGCGAGGTCCGCGCCGGTGACGATGATGGTGCTCACAGCGATTCCCCTTCCTTGAGGACACCGGCGGCGCGCAGCGCAGCGGGCAGCCACTTCGATGCGGTGTCGCCGCGTGCGATGGCTTCGATGCGCGCGGCTTCATCGGCCACCTTCTTGTCGGCCAGGGCCATCATCGCGGGCGCCTTGGCGCGCTCGATGACGACCACGCCGTCGGCGTCGCCCACGACCAGGTCGCCCGGATTGACGATGGCGCCGCCGGCAGAGACGGGGTGGTTGATGCGGCCCGGCACGAACTTGGTCGGACCTGCGGGATTGAAGCCCGCGCTGAACACGGGAAAGTCCAGCTCCAGCAGTTCCAGCTTGTCGCGGATGGCGCCATCGACGATGACGCCGGCCAGGCCCAGCTTCTTGCAGGCGCTGAGCATCAGCGTGCCCATCAGCGCGGCGGTCTGGTCGCCCTTGCCGTCGATCACCAGCACGTCGCCGGGACGGGCCAGCGCGATGGCGGCGTGGATCATGAGGTTGTCGCCGGGGCGCACCTCGACGGTGAAGGCCGGGCCGGCGACCTTCATGGCCTGGTGCACGGGCGCCACGCGGGAATGCATGGTGCCGCGGCGGCCCGCCACGTCGGCCAGGATGGCGGCCTGAAAGCCGGCGGCGCGGCGCACGACCTCGGCGTCGACGCGCTCGATGTCACGGATGATTTCGGGAAGTTGGCTCATGATGGTCCAGTCGGTTCACGGGAAAAAAGGAAGGGAATGCGGGCGGGGTTCGCTTCAGTCGGCCTTGATGCCGGCCTCGCGGATGAGACGCGCCCACTTGGCGGAATCGCTTTTCTGCAGCTCGCCCAATTGGCGGGGCGTGCCGCCGGCCAGGGTCACGCCCAGGCGTTCGGCAAGCGCGAGCACGCTGGGCTCCTTGAGCGCCAGTCCGATGTCCTGGTTCAGGCGCTGCACGATGGCGGCGGGGGTGCGGGCTGGGGCAAAGACGGCCTGCCACTGCTCGACCACGAAGTCGGCAATGCCGGCCTCGGCCATGGTCGGCACGGCGGGCAGCGCCTTCAGGCGCGCCGCCGAGGTCACGGCCAGCGCGCGCAGCTTGCCGGCCTGCACGTGGGGCAGCGCGGCCGCCACGGGGGCGAACATGCACTGCACCTGGCCTGCCAGCGTGTCCTGCAGGGCCGGCGTATCACCCTTGTAGGGAATGTGGATGAAGCGCACGCCAGCCTGGCGCTGCAGCAGTTCGCCCTGCATGTGCAGGATCGTTCCGCTGCCGCCCGAGGCAAAGGCCAGCTGGCCCGGCTGCGCCCGCGCGGCCGCCAGCAGATCGGCCAGCGACTGCCATGGCTGGGATGCGCCCACCACCAGCAGATGCGGGATGGTGCCGATGGTGATCACCGGCTCGAAGCCCGCGATCGGGTCGTAGGGCAGCTTGCCGATGAGATGGGGAGCAATGGCCTGGGGGCCGATGGAGGTGCCCAGCAGCGTATGGCCGTCCGGCGCGGCCTTGGCGACGAAGGCTGCGCCGATCGTGCCCGTGGCGCCTGCGCGGTTGTCCACGATGACGGTACTGCCCAGGGTCCTGCCCAGGTGCAGCGCAAGCTGCCGGCCCAGCACGTCGGTGCTGCCGCCGGGCGGATACGGCACGACCCAGGTGATGGGCTTGCCGGCCGGCCATTCGGGCTGGGCACGGGCCGGGCCGCACAGCGGACCCAGCAAGGCGGCGCTGCCTGCAGCCAGCAGCGCGCGCCGCGTGGGACGGATGATGTTCATGGCCTGTCTCCTGTTCGTGTGGATTGCAAGGGCGTCGCCGCGGTCTCGAAGCCGTACAGCGCCTGGGGGTTGTCCACCAGCACGCGCCGCAGCGTGGCGGCGCCGCCGGCCCGGGCCGTCCAGTCGGCCAGGCGGTCGACCTGGCGCGCGTCGTCGGGCATGGGCTGCATGCCGGCCGAGGCGGTGGCATGGGGCCAGTCGCTGCCCCAGAGCACGCGCTCGGACGCGCAGCGCAGATAGCTGGCGGCCAGGGCGTCCAGCGCCGGGTCTTCCACCGACTGCAGGCCGCTGACGATGTAGCCGCCGGACAGCTTGATCCACGCCCGCCCGGTCTGCAGCAGATCCAGCAGCAGCGCGTGGCCCGCATGGCGCCCCGCCTGCGCCGGGGCGATACGGCCAAAATGGTCGAAGACCAGGGACACGGGCAACTGGCGCAGCACGCCCGCCAGCGACACCAGCAGATCGGGCGGCATCAGCAGTTGCAGATGCCAGCCCAGCGGCGCGATGCGGCGGGCCAGCGGCACCAGCGCATCGGCCGTGCCCGTCACCCCCATGGACAGGTTCAGCCGCACGCCGCGCACGCCCAGGGCCTGCAGGCGGCGCAGCTCGGCATCGCTTTCGCTGCCGTCGATGACCGCCACGGCCCGCGCCTGCGGGCCCAGCTGCGCCAGGCCTTCGAGCATGCAGCGGTTGTCGCTGCCGTAGGTCGACGGCGTGACCAGCACGCAGCGCGAGGTACCCAGGCGCCGCTGCAGCGCGCGGTAGTCGGCGGCCGATGCATCGGGCGGCAGCAGCCGCGCGCCCGGCGCTGCCCGATAGCGGCCGTCATAGACATGCACATGGCAGTCGCAGGCATGCGGTGGCAGCGTGGCGATGGGCCGGGCACTGCCCCCCGAGAAGCGGACGGGCACGGCAAAGCTGTCGCAGTCCATGGCGAGATCTCGACGAAGGAGGAAGAAGGGAAAGGAAGAGGACGCGGAAGGGCTGGCGCCCCGCCCCCAGGCTCAATCCAGGCTGGCGCCCGACTCCTTGACGATGCGTGCCCAGCGCGGCACCTCGGCGCGCAGCAGCGCGGCGAACTTCTCGGACGAGCCGCCCAGCACCTCGCCGCCTTCGGAGCGCAGCTTCTCGGCCACATCGGGCACCAGCAGCGCATCGTTGATGGCCTTGTTCAGCTGCTGCACGATGGCCTGGGGCGTGCCCGCCGGCGCCAGCACGCCGAACCAGGTGACGGCCTCGAAGTCCTTGTAGCCCGACTCGGCCAGCGTGGGCGTCTGCGGCAGCTGATCCGATCGCTTGAGCGAGGTCACCATCACCGCGCGCAGCTTGCCGTTGCGCACCTGGCCCAGCAGCGTGGGCACGGCCGACATGTAGAAATCGATCTGCCCGCCTACCAGGTCTGTCATGGCCTGGGCCGCGCCCTTGTAGGGCACATGGCGCAGCTTGATGCCGGCCGCGTTCTCGGCCAGCTCACCGGCCAGGTGGGCCACCGTGCCGTTGCCGGAATAGCCCAGCGTCAGCCCGTCGGGCTTGGCCTTGGCAGCCTTGACCAGGTCGGCAAAGGTCTTGTAGGGCGAGTTGGCCGGCGCGGCCATGACGATGGGCGCGGAAGAGACCAGGGCCACAGGTGCCAGGTCCTTCAGAGGGTCGTAGGGCAGCTTGGCGTACAGCGAGGGATTGATGGCCAGGTTGCTGGTCTGCCCCATGACCAGGGTATAGCCGTCCGGCGCGGCCTTGGCCACGGCGTCCACGCCCAGGTTGCCGCCTGCGCCGGGCCGGTTGTCCACCACCACGGTCCACTTGTTGTGGTCGGCCAGGCGCTGGGCCACGGTGCGCGCGATCATGTCCGTGCCGCCGCCCGGAGGAAACGGAACCACCAGGCGGATGGGCTTGCGGGGATAGGCGTCCTGGGCCAGGGCGCCGGCCATGGGCAGGACGGCGGCGGCACCCACCAGGGTGGCGAGCAGGCGTGCGCCCAGGCGGCGCGAAAGCGAGGGAATCGGCATGGCGGTTTGTCTCCGTTCGTTGTGTCTCGAAACGCCCGCATGGCTGCGCTGGCGTGGAACGGACTTTAGAGAAACGTTTCAGCCCATACAATGTCGTTTCATACAACGCAACCAATTGCACCATGAGCAACTCCCGATCCGCTTCGGCGCAGCCGCCCGACGCCAGCGCAGGCGCAGGCGCAGCCGGCAAGGAAGGCGGCGTCATCGCCGTCACGCGCGCCATGCAGCTGCTGGCGGCCTTCGCACTGGGCGAATCGCACCTGTCCCTGGCCGAACTGAGCCGGCGCTGCGCCCTGCACAAGACCACCGTACTGCGCCTGGCACGCACGCTGGCGCAGTCGGGCTTCATGGTGCAAAGGGAGGATGGGGACTGGCGGCTGGGGCCCGCGGCGGGATGGCTGGGCGCGCGCTACCAAGCAGGTTTCGACGTGCAGAACGTGCTGGAGCCGGCGCTGCGAGCCCTCACCCAGGCCAGCGGCGAAAGCGCGGCGTTCTATGTGCGCGAAGGCAATGTGCGCACCTGCCTCGTGCGCGTGGAAGGGCCCCAGGCCCTGCGCCACCATGCGCGCATGGGCGAAGGCCTGCCGCTGGACCAGGGCTCGCCCGGACGCGTGATCCTGGCCTTTTCAGGCGAGCCGGGCTCCGTGTACGAGCAGATCCGCCAGCGCGGCTACCACTGGTCCATCGGCGAGCGTGAGCAGGGCGTGGCCACGGTGTCCGCGCCCGTGTTCGGCATGCACTGGCGGCTGATGGGATCGGTGTGCATCTCGGGGCCGGCCTCACGCCTGCCCGAAGCGCGGCTGGAGTCGCTGGCCCAGACCGTGGTGGCGGCCGCCAACCAGCTGTCCTATGCGCTGGCGGGCAGCAGCGGCACGCGTGGCGCGGCCGTGCGCGCCAGCAGCTGGCATCCCTGAGACAGGGGCCACAGGCCTTTTCAATAGGAAACACGACTTGCGCAAGAAGGAGCGAAGCGACTGCTTGCCACAGCATGCGTTGTGGCCCCTGTTTGCGTAAGTCCTGAGAAAAATTCTCATGCCTCGCCAGCACCGAGGCCCCGTGCACCGGCCATGCACACGGTGGGCCTTCATGTCCATCACCGATCTCGCACCGCAGCAGCGCACAGAAAGCATCTGCCACAGGCCGCCACCCGGGGCTGCAAGCCTCGCTTCGGCGCAAGCTGCGTTGTGCCGGCCAGCTCGACGGCCAGGGCAAAAGCTGCGAGCCTTTTTGGCAAAGCATTCGTTCACACCGTAATTCGTGTCAAGCCTTGTGGTTTTTCCGTCAACGATTGGCTCCATAGAAAAACAGGAAAATTCCTAGCCCCCCGGGAATTGCCCGGGTCTTTCTTCTTTCCACCTGGAAAAGCCAGTACTCAACGATCATAAAAACAAGAATATTCCTATTTCCATCCTCACAAAAAATCAGAAAAATCCTAGAAAGACCTGTGCGCAAGACTTGAAGAATAGGAAAATTCCTAGCCGTGATCCATGACCGGCACAAAAAAACGCCTTCCTCATGGAAGGCGTCGTGGTATCAGCGGGGAAAATCCAAGCCAGCTGGCAGTGCCACTGGTCTGAAGCACCCCTTGCAAAGGAGCGTCGAGCGCTTAGGCCTCTTTGTTTTCCTTGATGCTGAAGCCCATCTGGCTTTCTGCACCCTTGCCACCCTGGCTGGTTTGCTCCCAGTACTGGGTTTTGACTTTCGCAGCCTGGAAACCGTAATTCACAGTCACCGTATCCGTGTTATTGGCCCCGTTGACGGATACGCTGGTGACCATCACGTCAGTCAGCGTGATCTTGGTGAATTCGATCTGATTGCCGCCTGCCTTGCAAAGCGAGATCTCGACCTGGCCCAGGTGCTTGCCCGTCGCGCAGTGCTTGAGCACGGCCGGGTAGCACTTGTCGATCTTGGCGACCACGACCAGGTCGTTGAAGTTGACCTTGCCAGCGCCCGCGCCGCCGCCGCTGGCAACGGTGCTGGGCTGGGTGGCGCCCCACGAGAACGAGTCGATGTCGGTCCACCCCTTGTGGTTGGAGTCCTGCGACTCCCCGCTGGCGCCTTCGACCTTCATGAACATATCAACAGACATTGAATACCTCCTGTATTTGAAAAAAATTGGCGTGCGGACCGACGGTGACCGAGAGCAGGATACGCACACCAACAAGTCATGCTTTCATGCATGAACATGCCTGATGCGGACCCATGGCCATACGGCCGTGAATCCATGGATCACACATGTCATGCAGAAATCACTCCAGAGAGAAAAACTCAGCTACAAAACCTCGACCGTCCCACGCCCTCCCTCATTTGGAGCAAAGATGATAGTGGAAAGTTTTCGAAAATGACAACCCACCCTAAATTGGCCAAATAAGATTTGTCTGATAATTGAAAGAAAATGTATTCAAAATCCCTCATTATCTATGAGGCATCCGTTTTCACGGAACCCGCGCTACACTCATGCCACATCTGAATCCGGCGTGAAAGCTTGCAGGCAGCGCCTGCGCCAATAGCCCATTCTGCCGGCAGTCGTGCGGCCTGCGTTTGCCAGGCTGGAAATCGGCCCGAAGCGATTACCTGCAAAGGCCATCGATATTCAGCAAACCGAACGGCCCTCTGCGGGCCAAACAACTCCAAAGGCGCAGTCCCCGGACTGCGCCGGAGCAAGACAACATCGTGGGTGGGATGAGATGGAGAGCGATGCAAAAGTTTCGACCAACTGCCTTCCGGAAGGCGTCCAGATTGGTGAATATCGTGTGCTGGATGTCATCGGTGAGGGCGGCTTCGGCATCGTCTACCGTGCGCAAGATCTGGCCCTTGACCGCGAGGTGGCGATCAAGGAGTACATGCCTGCGGCACTGGCAGGCCGGCACAGTTCGCACCATGTGCACGTGCGCTCCCAGCACCGCGGCGCCTTCGACGCGGGCCTGCGCAGCTTCATCAACGAGGCTCGCCTGCTGGCACGCTTTTCACACCCCACGCTGGTCCACGTCTACCGCTTCTTCGAGGCCGGCGGAACCGCCTACATGGTGATGCGGCGCTACGAGGGCCAGACGCTGCGGCAGGTGCTCGGCAATCCTGCACTGCGCATGGACCAGGACAGGCTGTCCGCCCTGCTGCTCCCGTTGCTGGACGTGCTGGAAATCCTGCACGCGCAGGATTGTTTCCATCGGGACATCGCGCCTGACAACATCTTCGTGCAACAGCACGACGGCAGCCCGGTGCTGCTGGACTTCGGCGCAGCGCGGCGCATCATCGGCGACATGACCCAGGCCCTGACCATGGTGCTCAAGCCGGGCTTCGCGCCCATTGAGCAATACGTGGACGACGGCACCATGCCGCAGGGTGCGTGGACGGATATCTACCAGGTCGGCGCCCTGATGCACCTGGCCATCACTGGCAAGACACCTGCCACCTCGGTTGCACGCATGGTCGGCGATCCCCTGCAGCCGCTGACATCGGCCCAGGCGCCAGGCTTTTCCGACACCTTCCTGCACGCAATGCATCGCGCCCTGGCCGTGCGTCCCCAGGAGCGCCCTCAGTCGGTCGCGGAGTTCAAGCACCTGCTCGGGCTGTCCGGCACCGCCACCTCTGCGCCGGCGCAGACACCCGCACCGCCTGAAGTCCTGCAACCCTCTCCTGATGCAAAGGCCGCCGCCACACCGTACATCCCCCCGACCTCTGCCGCGCGCACATGCAATAAAAGCATGGGCGCTGCCGCAGTGCCATTCCCGGGCTTGCTGGACGGCGTTCCCCCCTTGGACATCGAGCAAGTGCTGCCCCCCACGCAGCCCCCTGCGGCAACTGCCGCGCCAGCCGATTCCGCCATTCCTGCGGCGCCCACGAAAGCCCGGCCTCCCGAGCCTTCGACCCACGCGGCCCCGCCCCCCGGCCTTGCCAAGCCTGCGCGCGCAGCCATTGCCAAGCCATTGCTCATCATGGCCTGCGCAGTGGCCATCGTCCTGGCGGTTGCACTCGCCTGGTTCAACCAGCACCAAAAGGAAGCACGCGCCACCACACTGGCTGCACGCGACAGCCTTGCCTGGCAGCAGGCACAGAGCCAGTCCTCTCTTCCAAGCCTGCAGGATTACCTGGACAGCTTCCCGGAAGGCCTCCACCGCGCCGAAGCCCAGGCGTTGATGCAGCGCCTGATCGACCAGGCGATGCAGTCCGGCACAGCCGGCGAGACGGAGCAGCCGCACCAGGGCGCGGGTGATACCGCTCTTGTGGCCGAGGCCGAGACAGAAGCATCTGCAGCCATGCCAGCGCCGGCCACGCCCGACGGGCCTTCGGAGCCGGTCACTTCCGCGGCGGTTGCGCCGGTGGTGACGGGGTTGGCACCGGCGAACGCCGCAGCCCAGGCCGACAGCCGCAAGACTGCCAGGGCCATGGGCAAGGTGCATTTCCGCATCACGCCCTGGGGCTACGTATCGGTCAACCGCGCGCCTGCCCACACCAGTCCGCCCATGACGCAGCTGGAACTTGCCGAAGGCGAATACCGCATCGACATCAGCAATCCGGGCGCCGGCTCGGTCACGGCCGTCACACGCACGATCCGGGTGCGAAGTGGCCAGCCGGTGACGGTCAACCATCATTTCGAATGAGGAAGACCCCATGGCGTTGCACAACCATCGATGGTCACTGCTGCTGTGCATGGCCGTGCTGGCATGGCCGGTGCTTGCGCTGCCAGCCCCTGCCGCCTGCCAGGAGCCTGCCGACGGCGGCCCTCAGGCCTTTGCCGGGCGCCCGCTGCTGGGACAAGGCATCGCCTTGTATGAGGCGCGCGATCTGGCCCAGGCCATGCGTCTCCTGCAAGCCGCGCTGGATGCCGGCCTGCCCGATGCCGCAGAGCGCGCATCCGCGCACAAGTACCTGGCCTTCAGCCATTGCACGCAAGGCCAGTGGTCCCGCTGCGAGTCGTCTTTCGATGCCGCCTTCTCAGCCTTGCCCGGCTTTTCGCTGCAGCCCTACGAAACCGCGGGCACCCCCTGGGGCCAGGCCTACAGCCGAGCCCAGGAGCGCCGGATGCACGGCTGCAAGCCGCTGGCGCAAACGGCAGCGGACCTGACCGCGGCGCAGGAATCCGCACCGAACAGCCGCGTCGTCACGGCAGTTGCCGCACTGCCTCGCGACGCCAGCCAGACACGCGCGCCACGGACGCAGGCCACAGGAGCCGGCTACAACCTGCGCCTGCGGGTCAGCCCCTGGGCCCATGTGCGGATCAATGGCAAGTCCATGGGCGTGACGCCCCCGCTCGTGCTGCTGAAGCTGCCCGCAGGGCCCCATACGGTCGAGCTGGTCAGCCCTGGCTTTGAAAGCGTCCGGCAGGTGATGGAACTCGCTGATGGACAGCTCGCCACCCTTTCCCATGACTTTGATGCGAGATAAACATGCATAACCCTTTACGACTCACGCAAGAAAGAACGGAACGAGCGCTACGCCAGCGGGTGCAGTACGTCGTTGCATCCTGTTTGCGCAATTCCTGCCCTGGTTTCCTGCGGCTGCCGCCTGTCTGCCTCGCGCTGGCGCTGGGCCTGTCGGCCTGCGAGACGCCGCCGCCCCCGGCCCCCGAGTCCGCGCCGGCCGTGTCGCAGTCCGAGCCCGTCAAGCCCGTGGACCCCGTGGCGATCAAGGAGCAGGAACTGCAGGAAGCTATCCAGCTGTACGTCGATGGTCGCTATGAAGACGCGATCACCGCGCTCACCCCCCTGTCCACCGCCCAGGAGCTGTCGATGAGCTCCCAGGTCAAGGCGCTCAAGTTCATCGCCTTCAGCCACTGCGTCGAGGGCCGCAGAAAGCCCTGCCGCCAGCACTTCGACCAGGCACTGGCGCTGGACCCGACCTTTCAACTGACTGAAGCCGAAAAAGGCCACCCCATCTGGGGGCGGGAATTCAACAACGCACGTGCCACGGCGCTGCGCAGCAAGAAAAAGCCTGCCCCTGCCAGCCGCAAGGCCCCGTGAGCCCGCCTGCCGAACCGAAGAAGCCATGGAAAAAATCGAACTCAGGGTCATGGAGAACGATGGCGCCACCATAGACCACCACTGGCATGTCCTTTTTGGAATGGCTGGCGGCACGATCGGACGCGGAGGCCAGAACAAGCTCATCCTGCCGGATGCGGGCCTGTCTGTCGCACGGGTGCATGCCATGGTCAGGTGCGATGTGGATGGCGCATTCATCGCGAACCTCAGCGAGCGCGACCCGATCTGGGTCGGCGACCAGCAGCTGCGCTCCGGCCAGGAAGTGGCCCTGCCCTTCGGCACATGCCTGCGCATCGGCAAATACACGCTGTGCGCCGTGGCGCCGGACTCGCCCGTGCAGGCAGCCGCCGCCCCGGCTGCGGCCATGCCGCAGCAGGAGCAGGCTGCATCACGGCACCGTCCGCTGATTCCCGACGACTTCGACGCTTTTGCGGCCCCCCCCGGACAGGCGCATGACGCACAGGACGGCTGGAGCGCCAGCCTGCCCGGCCCGGCCAGCGGGCAACTGATAGCCGGGCACGAGGATGCACTGATGCGGGAGCTGCCGCTGGATGGCCAGGGCATCAAGGATCTGCACGACGACTCCCACACGGGCCTGCCTGCCGGCCTGGATGCTGTCCAGCAACTCGACCCGCTGGTACTGATGGGAGGAACGCAAGCGCTGCCAGCGTCCCATGACCTGCCCCCGGCCGGCGCGCGCGGATCGGAGCTGGGCCAGGCATTCAACCTGCCGCGCATCCAGCCGGAGGGCTTGCCGGCGGCCGCCCTGCTTGCGCCGGCACCGGCAGAGCCAGCGCCACAGGAACAGGCAGAGCCCGCCACAGCCACAGGCCCCGATCAGCCGCCCGCAGCGCAAGTGCAGTCCTTGCCCGCAGGCGAGGCCCAGGCCGCCGCTCCATCAGCGGACCACGCTGCCCTGCTCGACAGCCTGGCGCAGGCCTTCATCGAGGGCGCCGGCCTGGATCCTGCCAGGACACGGCTGCAACTGAGCCCGCAGTTCATGCGCACTTTCGGAGAGGCGCTGCAAATCGCCGTGCAGGGCACCATCGAATTGCTGGCTGCCCGGTCCGAAATCAAGCAGGAGTTTCGCGCCGGGGTCACCATCATCGCGTCGGGAGCGAACAACCCCTTCAAGTTCCTGCCCAACGCCGAAGGCGTGATCACGCAGATGATCCACCAGACCTTCCCGGGCTTCATGAAGCCCCTGCCGGCCATGAAGGAAGCCTATGCCGACCTGCATGTCCACCAGTTGGCGCTGATGGCCGGCATCCGGGCCGCCTATTCCGAGGCCCTCGCGCGCTTCGACCCGGGCGAGCTGGAACGCCGGGCCGAAAGCCAGCCCGGCCTGCTGGACAAAATCCTGACCAATGGCCGCAAGGCGGCGCTGTGGGACGACTACAGGCACAACTTCGATGTGCTGCGCCGCCATGCCGAGGACGATCTGGCGGCCTTCTCCGGCCGGACCTTCGTTCAAGCCTATGAACAGGCCGAGCGCTCGGCAAGGGAGCAGCCTTGAACATGCATCTCGACGGCGGCAACCACCGCCACCTTCTGCAGGTCGCCAGCGCTTCCTCGCGCGGCGCACGCCCGAACAATGAGGATGCCATGGGCCTCATGGACCTGGGTGACCAGGGTCTGTGCTGCACGCTGGCGGACGGAGCGGGAGGCCACGGCCATGGCGAGCTGGCATCTCAGCTGACGGTACAGGCCGTGCTGGCGGGCTTTCGCGACAACCCGCTGTTCGCGCCGGCCAGCCTGGCCTCGCTGATCTCCCAAGCCGAGCAAAGGGTCTGCGGCCAGCAGTCGACCTCGGCCTCCCGCAGGCACATGAGCGCCACCGTGGTCGTGCTGTGCATAGACCCGCGCCAGGGCCAGGCACTGTGGGCCCATTGGGGCGACTCGCGCCTGTACCTGTTCCGTTCCGGCCGGATGCACCTTCGCACGCAGGACCACAGCATCGTGCAGCAACTGCTGCATGCGGGCCTGTACGCGGACCAGGACCCGCGCCGCCTGCCCAACCGCAACGTCCTGGCCGGTGCAGTCGGCGCCCAGGGCCAGGTGCCTCCGACGGTATGCACCGACGCGCTGGCGCTTGAACCTGGGGACGTCTTCCTTCTGTGCTCCGACGGCCTGTGGGAAGACCTGCACGAGTCGCAGATGGAAGCGCTGCTGGCCTGCAGCCGCAACCCCGACGAATGGGTGCAGCGCATGGTCGAACAGGTCGAGGCATTGAACAAACCGCACCAGGACAACCTCAGCGCCCTGGCCGTCTGGGTACGTGCACGCGAAACGGATGAATGAGATGAGAAGAGGCGAAACCATGCTGCAACGACGAGAACGCCGCAAGGCCCTGCATCTGCTGGGCGTGCTGGGAACTTCGGGGCTGTCCGGCGCACTGGCTGGCTGCAGCGCCATCAACCCCTTGGCGCGGGCACCGGAGCAGGCGCCCACGGCCGTCCCCGCAGCGCTGTTCGAAGTGATTGCCGACCCCGACACCAACCCCGACCGCGCGGGCGTCCCCAAACCCGTACTGCTGCGCCTCTATGAGCTGCGCGCCACGGCCGCTTTCGACCGCGCCGGCTTCTTCGACCTGCTGGACAAGGATGACGGCCAGCTGGGCGCCGATTTCGTGCACCGCGAAGAGTTCCTGATCGCTCCGGGGCAGCGGCAGGCCATCGAGCGCAAGGGCAACGCCGAAGTGCGTGCCTTCGGACTGTTCGCGGCCTACCGCGACCTGGAGCGCAGCACATGGCGCGCATCGGCCGATGCCCCCAACTCCGTGGAACTGCGCCGTCGCTGGTGGGGCCTGGGCGCCACCCAGCGATTGCAGCCCGTGCGCTACGAAGTCCGCCTGACCCGTGATGCGGTCACGCTGCGTTTGCAACCGGCTGCGAAGTAATTCCATGGTCTGGCAACGCAAAGTCATCTGGGCCGAAGGCATGTTCCTGAGGCCCCAGCATTTCCAGCAGCAGGAACGCTTTCTTTTCCGGCAGCTGCAATCGCGCAGCCTGCCCGGGCAGCCATTTTTCCGCGGCTTTTCCGAATTGGAGATCGACACGGAACTGCTGCGCCTGGGCAAGCTCGGCCTGCGCTCGGCGCATGGCGTACTGCCTGATGGCACACCATTCCAGTTGCCTGGAGAAGACGACACACCCGCGCCGCTGGACATCGGCAAGGACCTCAAGGATGTGGTCATTCATCTGGCGCTGCCGCTGCGCCGCTTCGCTGGCACCGAGGTCAGCTTCGGCGATGGGCCGGCCCGCTATGTGAGCAACGTGCACGAAGTCGTCGACAGCAACGACGTGGGCGCCCAGCCTGCCGAGGTGCAGCTCGGCTGCCTGCGCCTGAGCCTGCGCCCGGCCCATGAAGTCACCGAAGGCTGGGTGAGCCTGCCAGTGGCCCACGTGGTCGAGCGCCAGTCCAGCGGCGCCGTGCTGCTGGAGCCCGGATTCATCCCTACCGTGGTGAACAACGGCCCAGGCTCATTGCTCCATGCCTTCTGCAAGGAACTGTATGGTCTGCTGCGCCAGCGCGGCGAAGTTCTCGCGCAGCGCATGATCCAGCCCGAGCGCGGGGGCATCGGCGAAGTCGGGGATTTCTTGCTGCTGCAACTGGTCAACCACTGGACCGGCGCTGCCTGGCACTGGACACGCACCGGCACTGTGCACCCCGAGCGGCTGTTCGAAGAGCTGTCGCGGCTGGCTGCCGAGCTGGCCACGTTCGACCACGAAAGGCGAAAGCCGCAGGAGCTGCCTGCCTACGACCATGACGACCTGCGCAACTGCTTTGCGCCGTTGATGCTGCAGCTGCGGCGCAGCCTGTCGTCGGTGCTGGAGCAAAACGCCATCCAGATCCCGCTGCAGGACCGGCAGTACGGCGTGCGCGTGGCGCTCATCCCCTCCACCGAACTGCTCGCCACCTGCGACTTCGTGCTGGCCGCGCATGCCCAGACCACGGCCGATTTCCTGCGTGCCCACTTCCCCACCCAGACCAAGCTGGGTCCGGTGGAGCGCATACGCGACCTGGTCAACCTGCACCTGCCCGGCATCGCCTTGCGGCCGCTGCCCATCGCGCCACGAGAGCTTCCCTACCACGCGGGCTACCACTATTTCGAGGTGGACACCTCCCACGAACTGTGGAGCCAGCTCCATAACTCGGGCGGCCTGGCCATGCATGTCCTGGGCGACTTCCCCGAGTTGCAGATGGAATTCTGGGCCATCCGCCGCTGACGACACCCGCAGCCTCCCACATGAACAGCATTTCTACCTCTCTTGCAGGCACCTGGAACGCCAGCCCCCACGAGAAAGCAGAGGCCTGCGCCGACGGCTCGGACAGCCCCGGGCAGCAGCCTCAGCGCTCCCTGCTTCCCGACGTGGTCAGCGGAGGCAACCCGCTGGTAGCCGCAGCCAACCAGCTGCTGAACCTGATCCCCCAGATCCGTGCCATGGCCACCAACCCCGATCCGCACGCGCTGCAGCAACTGCTGCTGGAGCACCTGCGCGACTTCGTGGACCGTGCGGGCACCGCGGGCATCCACTCGGACACCGTCATCAGTGCACGCTACTGCCTGTGCACCGTGCTCGACGAGGCCGCCGCCCAGACTCCCTGGGGCAGCCAGGGTGTCTGGCCCAAGCACAGCCTGCTCGTGACCCTTCACAACGAGACCTGGGGCGGCGAGAAATTCTTTCAGTTGCTGGCGCGCCTGGTCCAGACGCCACAGCAGCACATCGACCTCATCGAACTGCTGTACTACTGCGTGATGCTGGGCTTCGAAGGCCGCTACCGTGTCATCGACAACGGCCGTGCCCAGCTGGAAACGCTCAAGGCACGCCTGCTGCAGCTCATCGACACCACGCGCGGCGACCGCAGCAGCCTGCTGTCCGTGCACTGGCATGGCGTGCGGCGCCAGGCTTCGCCCCCCTGGGCCATGGTGCCTTTGTGGGTGGCGGCAGCCTGCACCCTGCTGCTGGCATTCTTCATCTACCTGTGGTTCAGCTACCGGCTGTCCCATGCCTCCGACGACCTGTTCGCCGCCATCAACGAGATCCGCTTTCCGCGCACCTCCGCTGCGGCCACCGTCGCCACCTCCAAGCCGCGCCTGCGCCAATTCCTGGAGCCCGAGATCCGCGAAGGCCTGGTGGACGTGCGCGACGAGGCCGACCGCAGCACGATCATCCTTCGCGGCGACGGGCTGTTCGACCCGGCGGCCACCGTCGTCAAGCCGCGCTATGTGCAAGTCATCCACCGCGTCGCTGCGGCACTGGACGAAGTTCCCGGCAGGGTCGTCGTCAATGGATACACCGACAACATCCCCATACGCACCGCGCGCTTCCCTTCCAACTGGAACCTGTCCCAGGAACGCGCCCAGGCGGTGGCCCAGATGCTGGGCGGCTCCCTGCGCGAGCGCCAGCGGCTGCATGCCGAAGGCCGGGCCGACAGCGACCCCGTCGCCACCAACCACACGGCCGAGGGCCGTGCGCAGAACCGCCGGGTGGAAATCGTTTTGCTGCTCGCGCCATCGCAGCGCGACCAGCAACCACTGACTGTTGAATCCGAGACCAGGAATTGAATCCATGATCCGTCGCATCGCCTCATGGCTGTTCAATCGCTACACGCTCGCGCTGCTGGGTCTGGTGGCCCTGAGCCTGATCATCTGGTTCGTCGGCCCGCTCGTCTTCATACAGCCCTACCAGCCCCTGGGCAGCCCTGCCGTGCGCTGGTGGATCATCGCCGGCCTGTTCGCCCTGTGGTTTCTGCGCCTGCTGCTGCGCGGGTGGCGTGCAACGCACATGAACAAGCGCCTGATGGCCGGCCTGGCGCGAGTGACTTCGGCCCGCGAGGACGGGCAGCCCGCAGTCGGGTCCGAAGAAGTCGCAGAGCTGGAGTCACGCTTCAAGGAAGCACTGGACACGCTGAGCAAGACCCGCTTCGGCCAGACCGAGGGCGGCCTTTTCGGCCGCTGGAGCAAGCGCTACATCTACCAGTTGCCGTGGTATCTGATCATCGGCTCGCCAGGCTCAGGCAAAACCACGGCCCTGGTCAACTCCGGTCTGAATTTCCCGCTGGCAGCGCAGTTCGGCAAGCGCTCCATCCAGGGCATCGGAGGCACGCGCAACTGCGACTGGTGGTTCACCGACCAGGCCGTGCTGCTCGACACCGCGGGCCGCTACACCACGCAGGAAAGCGACGCGGAACAGGACAAGGCTGCCTGGAAAGGCTTCATGCAGCTGCTCAAGCGCTTTCGCGGACGCCAGCCTGTCAACGGCGTGATCGTCACGCTCAGTGTCCAGGAACTGCTCAGCCTCAGCGATGCCGCCCGCACCGACCTGGCCCAGTTGATCGGCCTGCGCCTGAGCGAGCTGTGCGAAGAGCTGACCATCCGCTTTCCCGTCTACGTCCTGATCACCAAGAGCGACCTGCTCGCAGGCTTCAGCGAATTCTTCGGCGCCATGAGCCGTGAGGAGCGCGCCCAGGTCTGGGGCTTCACCTACCCCTATGACGAAGCGACGCAGCACTCCCCCGCAAGCGATCCCCAGGCCGCCCGTGCCCTTTACATGCAGGAGTTCGATGCGCTGGTCGCCCAGATCAACCGCCTGCTGCCCCAACGGCTGATGGCCGAGCCCGACCTCGCCCGCCGCAGCCTGCTCTATGCCTTGCCCCAGCAGTTCGCCGGTCTCAAGGATGTCGTGCGCGACACCCTGGATGCGGTTTTCTCTGCGTCACGCTTCAAGGAAAAGCCGCTGCTGCGCGGCGTCTACTTCACCAGCGGCACGCAGGAAGGCATGCCCTTCGACCGCGTGATGTCGGCCCTTTCGCGCCGCTTCGCACTGCGCGGCCGGATGCCCGCCGCCGCCGCGCCGCAACAAGGCCGCAGCTACTTCCTGGAATCGCTGTTCAAGGAGGTGATGTTCAACGAGTCCGGCCTGACGGGACGCAACGCCAGGAAGGAGCGCCAGCTGCGCCTGCTGCAGGCAGCAGGCCTGTGCGCTCTGCTGCTGGCACTGTGCGGCGTGGCGCTGGCATGGACCCTGAGCCATGAAAACAACCAGCGCTATCTGGCTGAAGTCACCGAAAACGCCGGCACGCTGCGCCAGGCCGTGGAGGAATCCAAGGCCACCGATCCCGACAGCGCCGTCTCCCTGCTGCCCATGCTCAATCATGCGGCACGCGTGGCACGCAGCAGCTACTACGAGGACGCGCCCCCGCTGGGCTGGCGCTGGGGCCTGCTGCAGGTGCCCAAGGTACAGGCTGCAGCACATGCCACCTACCTGCGCCTGCTGGAGGATGCCTGGCTGCCGCGCCTGAGCAGCCATGTCGCGCGCTCTCTGCGCCAGGTCAGCACCAGCAGTCCCGAAGCCGGCTACGAGACGCTCAAGGCCTACCTCATGCTCTATGAGCCCGACCACTTCGACGCCAACTTCATCAAGGCCTGGCTGCGCAGCGACTGGGAAAACACCTTGCCTCAGCCACTGGTGCAGGCCGGCCTGGTGGACCAGTTGTCCGCCCATCTGGACCGCCTCATCGACGGCCGCGTGGTAGTCTCGGCCCAGCCCATGGATGCAGCCCTGGTCGCCGAAGTGCGCCAGCGCCTGGCCCAGATGTCGCCTGCACAGCGCGCCTACAGCCGCCTCAAGCAATTGCTCGGCACCGGAGACAAGCTGCCGCCCGACTTCAGCGTGGTCCGCGCCAGCGGACCCGAAGCGCCCCAGGTCTTCGCACGCGCCAGCGGCCGTCCGCTTACCCAGGGCATCAGCGGCCTGTTCACCTACGACGGCTATCACGGACTGTTCCTGCACGAACTGCCCAAGGTGACCACGCTGCTGGCCAAGGAGGAAGCCTGGGTGCTGGGCCAGGCCCAAGGCCGGCGCAGCGTGGCCCAGGAAGTGCTCACCGGCCAGCTCGCCAACGAAGTCAGGCGCCTGTACCTGATGGAGTACGCCAGGCAGTGGGAAAGCTTCCTGGCCGACATCCGCCCCATCCGCAGCAGCACGCTGGAGCAGGCGGGCGAACAGGCCCGCCTGTATTCCGCCGCCAATTCCAGCCTGGAGCACTTCATCCTCGCCGTCTCGCGCGAGACCACGCTGTCGCGCCGCCCCGACCAGAAGGACGGCGCCGGCGCGGGCAGCACCAGCAGCTGGCTGGGCGAAAAGCTCCAGCGCATCCGCGAAGAGCAGCAACAGCTCAGCCGCCTGACCGGCAAGCCGCTGAACGTGGCGGGCATGCTGGCCACGGGCACGCTGGAGGCCGACATCGTCGACGTGCGCTTTCGCGAGTACCGGCGCCTGGCCACCAGCAACGGCACGGGCCCCGCGCCCATCGCCAGCAGCCTGCAGGTACTCAACGAGGCGGCGGCCGTCATCGCCTCGGCGCGCCAGCAGGTGATCCAGGGCGGCAGCGTGCCACCCTCGCTGAGCGCAACGCTGGAGCGGGTGCGCTCGGAAGCCAAGCGCGTGCCGCCCCCGCTCAACGGCATGTACGAAGAACTGGCCGCATCCACCTCGGCCCTCGTGGGCCGCAGCGTGCGCAGCACACTGGGCGGCAACCTCAATGCCACCATCGGCGACTTCTGCCGCAGAGCCATCCTGGGCCGCTACCCCTTCACGCGCAGCGCCGCGCGCGACGTCACCACCGACGACTTCGCGCGGCTGTTCGCCAGCGGCGGCACCATGGATGAATTCTTCCGCACCCAGTTGCAGCCCATGGTGGACATCTCCACCGCGCCCTGGTCCTTCAAGCAGGGCGTGGACGGCAGCCCAGTAGGCGGCTCGGCCGCGCTGGCCGCCTTCCAGCGGGCGGCCGCCATCCGCGACGTCTTCTTCCGCGCCGGCGGCAACACCCCCGGCATCCGGCTGGAGATCAAACCCCTGGACATGGATGCCGCCATCTCCCAGATGGTGCTGGATGTGGACGGCGACATCGTGCGCTACCAGCACGGCCCGCAGATTCCCAAGGCCATCTCCTGGCCCGGCACGCGCGGCACCAGCCAGGTGCGGCTGCAGATCACGGCAGCCGGCGCGCAGAACACGGGCATCGTCACCGAAGGCCCCTGGGCACTGCACCGGCTGTTCGACCGCGCCCACATCGTGCCGGGCAATTCGCCCGAGCGCTTCACGGCCATCTTCACCATCGACGGGCGCAGGCTGCGCATGGAAGTCACCACCAGCAGCGTGCTCAACCCATTCCGCCTCAAGGCCATGGAGGAGTTCGAATGTCCGAACCGGCTCTGAACACCATGCACGCCTCGCCGCCTTGCACCGCCTGGTGGGGCAAGCTGCCAAGCCAGGGCGACTTCGTGGGCAGGCGCCTGCCCCATGCGTTGACCATGCGCTGGGACGAATGGCTGCGCAACGGCATGGACCAGCTGCGCAGCGACGCCGCACAGGACTGGTCCACACGCTTCGTGCGTTCACCCCTGTGGTTCTTCCTGTGCCCAGCCGCCGTCCTGGGCCAGCCCATGGTCGGCGTGATCGGCCCCAGCTCGGACCGCATCGGCCGGCTGTTTCCGCTGGCCATCATGGCGATGGCGAACGACGCCTCGGGCACTCCGGCATCGGACCAGGACATGGAGCGCTTTCTGGACGGAGCGCGCAACGCACTCATCGATGCGCGCAGGCTGCCGCTGTCGCCCCAGCAGCTCGACGAACGGCTGGCCGCACTGCCGTCCCCTTTCCAGCAGGAGACGCCAGTGGCAGACCCCTTCTCCCTGCACAGCCTGCTGGCCGGCCTCGACGGCGGGGCATCGGCCGCCAGCACCACGCACCTGCCCCCCCTGGACTGGCGCGCCTGCATGGGCCCGGAATCCGGCACCGCCTTGTGGTGGCGGGCCGCCGCCGGGCAGGCCGAAGGCGAAGTGGTTCGACACGAAGCACTGCACCGCGGCCTGTTCACCCGGCTGTTCCAGGGCGACTGAACGCGCCACAGCCTGCGCCGCAAATCCCAAGCCAACAACGGACCCGCCCATGCCCGACATCCAGGACCTGCTGATCGAGACCGCCACCGAGCCCCCCTGCGGCCCGGACCTGACCTATGACAACGACTTCCAGGCCATGGAAAGCGCCGCCCGGGGCAAGGACGAACAGCAGTTCGGCGACACCGTCATCCCCGCCGAGCCGCCGGACTGGCGCGACGTGGAACGCCAGGCCCTGGCCCTGATGCAGCGCACCAAGGACCTGCGCGCGGCCGTGCTGCTGTGCCGCGCCTGGACCATCCTGCACGGACTGCCGGGCATGCGCCAGGGCCTGCAGCTGTGTGCCGAACTGCTGCAGCGCCACTGGGAACACCTGCACCCCCTGCCCGAAGATGGCGATGACTACTTCATGCGCATGAACGCCCTGGGCACCCTGGCCGACGTGACCGGCTTCGTGCGTGACCTGCGCGATGCGGACTTCCTGCGCGACGCGCTGCTGCAGGTCAGCGTGCGCGACGCCGAAACTCTGGCCCGCGGCAGCCCGCCCGAGGACAAGCCCCATCTCTCGGCCAGCGACCTGCGCATGGCCATCGCCCGCGCCGAAGGCCACGAGACGCTCCTGGCCGTGGCGCCGGCCCTGCAGGCACTCGGCCAGATACAGGACTGCTGCGAGCAGCATCTGCCCAGCCACCAACTGCCCGAGCTCGATGGCCTGCGCCAGCTGCTGCAGACACTGGCGCAGTGGCAGCCCCAGGCGCGGTCCGGCACGGATACGGCCACCGACGCAGGCGCGGCAGCCACGGCCGCCGAAGCGGGCACAGAGAGCGCCCACGCCCCGGCACCGGACACCGGCATGGCGGCCCCCCCCGCACGCCACCGGGAACAGGCGATTGCCCAACTGCTGGAAATCGCCGCCTTCGTGGAACGCACCGAACCCGCCAACCCCGCCCCCCTGCTCATCCGCCGCGCCGCGCGCTTCATGCGCATGGGCTTCATGGACATCCTGCGCGAGCTGTCGCCCGACAGCCTGGCCCAGGTGGAAGTCATCACGGGCACGGACGCGCATCCGCAGCCGCCTGCGCAGTAATCACCGCCTCAAGCCACCAGTGGAAGAAAGGACCCATGCAATGCTGGAAGTCGACAAGGACGCAATGGTGATCAATAACCCGCGCATCCTGCCCAGGCGCATTCCAACCATTGAGCGCGCCCCCATGGCAACGGTCAGAGGAATCATCGTGCACCAGACGGGTTCTTCCACGGAGCAGGCTGTCTTCAGCAGCTACCAGCGAGGTGCCAACGGCGCGCACTTTCTCATCAGCAAGCAGGGCACGATCTACCAGACAGCGTCGTTGTACCGGTGGACCAACCACGTCGGCATCATCAGGCCACGATGCTTGGCCGAGCATCGGTGTACTGCTGCGGAGATCAAGCAGCACCGCCAGGTGGGGCTCAAGGGCATCAGCCGGATCGAGATGACCAAGAGCGTTCCGGCACGCTATCCCTCGAACTTGGACAGCATAGGTATCGAAATTGTCGGCAAGGCTTCACTGCCAGCCAACAAGAAGATGCCCCCCAATCTCTCGCTGGAAGAGCAGCAGGTTTTCATCAACGACAACGCCGTCTATGAAGCGGTCAATGGCGCCCAGCAAGGCGCACTGAGCTATCTGGTGGAGGAGTTGAAGAACACTCTGCAGATTCCCGGTCCCGAGGTGCATCGGCATCCAGCAGTCAGCTACAAGAATGTGACCGAGGCGGAGACCGCGACATGGCCATGAAATGGTGTGCCATTGCCATCTGCTGCCTTGCCACTCAGGCGCTTGCAGAACTGCGCTCATCACCTGTGCGCACGATCAGGAGCATCACGCTCGACGAACCCGCGATCAGAAGCCTGGACCCAACCGTAGCCTGCGGACAGCTACGGCTGGATGAAAAGCGCGTGCACTTTTTCTTTCAGCACGCGAAACCCGGCCACCGATACGACTATTCGCGTGCCTACGAACTGGGCAACTGCAGTGGCGGCGCCACAGTCCGCTTCGCGGACGGCAGGCAGGTAAAGCTGCGGATCGACGACGGCACAGGCTGGGGAACCACAGAGAGCAAACGTTCTGCCTCCTACCTCTATTGCGAAGCCTGCATTGATCTGCTGGACCCGGACTTCGACTTCAAGGAGGAAGCACTCCAATGAAGCCGAACTTCTGGCAGATCGCCTGTGGCGCACTGGCCTGCGGACTCATGGCCCCGGCCGTTTCCGATGCGCGGCCAGAGACAGCATGGGTCATCGAGCGCATCACGGTACGCGACGGATTCGCCAAACCTCTATTGCGAAGCATGCATCGACCTGCTGGAGCCGGATTTCGCCTTCACGCAGCCGCCACCCCCATGACAGTGTGCGACCCGCACGCTCGCATCCATTCACGCGACCCCATTTTTTCTTGAAAGGAACCCCCGCATGTCATCCAGCAAAACCGGCAAGAGCGGCCAGAAATTCATCGCGCGCAACCGTGCGCCGCGCGTGCAGATCGAGTACGACGTGGAGATCTACGGCTCGGAAAAGAAAGTGCAGATCCCCTTCGTCATGGGCGTGCTTGCCGACCTGTCCGGCAAGCCCGTCGAACCGCTGCCCGAGATCGCCGAACGCAAGTTCCTGGAAATCGACATCGACAACTTCGACGCGCGCATGAAGTCCATCAAGCCACGCGTCGCCTTCCAGGTGGACAACACGCTCACGGGCGAAGGCAAGCTCAACATCGACCTGAGCTTCGAGAGCATGGAGGACTTCTCGCCCGCCGCCATCGCCCGGCGCGTGGGCGCGCTCAACTCGCTGCTGGAAGCCCGCACCCAGCTGCACAACCTGCTGTCGTACATGGACGGCAAGCAAGGCGCCGAGGAACTGATCGGCAAGGTGCTCAAGGACCCCGCCCTGCTCAATTCGCTGGCGGCGGCACCCCGCATCGCGCCTGCACAGGCGTCCGATCCCGCCGCCGAGGCATGAGGCAGCACCACAGCAAGGCAAGAACGACATGAACACCGCATCCCAACTCGACAACTCGACCCCGTCGCTGGCCGACAGCGAATTCGGCCACCTGCTGCAAAAGGAATTCAAGCCCAAGACCGAGCAGGCGCGCGAAGCCGTGCAGGCGGCCGTGCAGACGCTGGCCCAGCAGGCGCTGGGTTCGGCGATCACTCTGTCCACCGACGCCTACCAGACCGTGCAGGCCATCATCGCCGAGATCGACCACAAGCTGTCCGAGCAGATCAACCGCATCATCCACCACGACGACTATCAGAAACTGGAAGGCGCATGGCGCGGCCTGCACCACCTCGTGACCAATACCGAGGTGGACGAGATGCTCAAGATCCGCGTCATGAACATCTCCAAGAAGGAGCTGCACCGCAACATGCGCCGCTTCAAGGGCGTGGGCTGGGACCAGAGCCCCGTGTTCAAGAAAGTCTACGAAGAGGAGTACGGCCAGTTCGGCGGAGAGCCTTTCGGCTGCCTGGTAGGCGACTACCACTTCGACCACAGCCCGCCGGATGTGGAGCTGCTCGGGGAAATGGCCAAAGTGGCCGCTGCCGCGCACTGTCCCTTCATCTCGGGCGCCTCGCCAGCCATCATGCAGATGGACTCCTGGCAGGAACTCGCCAACCCGCGCGACCTGACCAAGATCTTCACCAATACCGAATACGCGGCCTGGCGCAGCCTGCGCGAGTCCGACGACGCCAAGTACATTGGCCTGGCCATGCCGCGCTTCCTCGCGCGCCTGCCCTATGGCGCACGCACCAACCCGGTCGATGAATTCGACTTCGAGGAAGAAACCGACAGTGGCGACCACGGCAAATACTGCTGGGCCAACTCGGCCTACGCCATGGCCGTCAACATCAACCGCTCATTCAAGTACTACGGCTGGTGCACCTCCATCCGCGGCGTGGAATCGGGCGGCGCGGTAGACAACCTGCCGGCCCACACCTTCCCCACCGACGACGGAGGCGTGGACATGAAATGCCCGACGGAAATCGCCATCAGCGACCGCCGCGAGGCCGAACTGGCCAAGAACGGCTTCATGCCCCTGGTTCACCGCAAGAACTCCGATGTAGCGGCCTTCATCGGCGCCCAGTCGCTGGCCAAGCCCGCCGAGTACTACGACGCGGATGCCACAGCCAACGCCAACCTGTCTGCGCGACTGCCCTACATGTTTGCCTGCTGCCGCTTCGCCCACTACCTCAAGTGCATCGTGCGCGACAAGATCGGCTCCTTCCGCGAGCGCAGCGACATGGAGCGCTGGCTCAACGACTGGATCCTGAACTACGTCGATGGCGACCCCGCCAACTCCTCGCAGGAAACCAAGGCCCGCAAGCCGCTGGCCGCCGCCGAAGTGCAGGTGCAGGAAGTCGAAGGCAACCCCGGCTACTACAGCTCCAAGTTCTTCCTGCGCCCGCACTACCAGCTTGAAGGCCTGACCGTATCGCTGCGGCTGGTCTCCAAGCTGCCCTCCGTCAAGGAAAGCGGCAAGTAAGACACCACGGGACAAACCGCTTCCCACGCCCGGCCCGCCCGGCGGCGCCGGGCCCCCAGGGAACCCCCGCAAAACCCGCACAAGCACCAAAGCGCCTTTGCCAGGCAATACCGCAGCCAGCCCCCACCGCTGAAAGCAGTCACCGTTTGACGCCAAGGAACGAAGCCATGAATCAAGCCGCCCTGAGACTGTGCTGGAAATATCTGCAATGGCCTCTCTGGCTGGCTTGCGCCATTGTCCTGCTGGTGGGCTTGCGGCATGGCATGACACCCACATTCGATGGTGCGTCGATCAGCCCATACAACATCTATCGGCTCGAATACTACAAGGCATCGCCGCTGCAGCGCATCTGGCACTACGAAAAGGCGATGCCCACGTTCACCCGCCTGTACCGCATCGCGCCCGAAGCCCTGCTGGGAGAAAGCGCCATGGTGGACCTCTGGCTCAATACGGAACTGCATTGGTCGCTCCATTCTTCCGAACATTCGGTCCGGCTCGGCAGTGACGTGGTATTCGAGAACCTCGCACAGGAATGCACGGACTGCCCTGCACTGGTCGAAAGCCGGATACGGCCATGAACGGAATTGAGCTGCAGACACTGAAAAAATACCTGTGCTGGTTCTGCGCAGCAGTGACTGCCGTGGGCTTGCCGTTGAGCCTGAAACATGGAATGACACCCATATACGGTGGTTTTTCCATCAGTCCTCGCCAGGTCTATCGACTGGAGTATTACAGGGCTTCACCGCTGCAGCGCCTCTGGTACTACAACATGAATATGCCTACATTCGTTCGGCTCTACCGCATTGATCCAGAAACGCTGATGGGGGAGAGCAATATGGCAGACGTGTATCTCAATGGCGAATTGTATTGGTATCTCTACGATCCCACCAACGCAATACAAATCGGCAGAGACATAGTATTTGAAAATGTTCCCTCAGAATGCGCTGATTGCCCGCCATTGACAAGAAAGCAAGTCGTTTGTGGAGCGGACCCCATATGCCTGATTATTCATTCTGACCCTTTGGAACCGCAGGAGAACCCATCCGATGGATAGGTCAAAGTGCAATGAATGGCTTTTTAAAAATGAATGAAAAACTGCTTTCCATCATTTACAAGAGCACCCATGCCTGACCAATAGCCTGTGCAAGCCATGCGATATCCAAAAAATCAACGGAGGGACCCTATGGACCGCTTACTGCCCATCAGCAAGGAAGAATTTCAAAAAACAATGTCTGATCATTTGAAGCAGCGGACCTACGAAACGCCGCTGTTCCAGTTGCGAGACATACCTTCCGTCATGCGCTCACGCATGGGGTGGATCGTAGCCGCCAAGCTGATGGATCGTTGGTTCAATGGAAGCCATTTCGAGATGCCAACCTTGATGAAAGAGAGCAAGGACTCCTATCAGCTCAGTCGACTCTCGCCATTCCATCTGGACGAGACCACAGTCACCATGGGATGGGCGATGAGTTTCAAGCGGGTACAGTTGGCATTGGAAACGTTAAAAAAACAGTGGAACAGTCCTGCAGGCGTTATGCGATTAAAAAAAATAGTTGAAGCTCCGGTAGCTCGCCAGCCCATGCAGCAATGGCGTTTTGGCAACTTGGCACAGCCGGCCAAGATACTGCACGACACCTGCCAGGTGAACTATCTGGTGTTCGGCAAGTGGGGCGATCCCTTGGATGATTTCTATGGAGCCATGGGAGAGTCCCAAATGAATATCGCAGTTTCTGGCATGGTTACCCCCATGGAATCAGGAAAATTTTCGATAGACATCGACGAACTGGGATTTTATCTGCGCGATTCATACGAATTCAATGATGCTGGAAAAATCCGTATATCCCAGCCACTGGGCTGCTGGGGGTTCCAAGGTGTGAGCTGCTGGGGCGGTGGAAGCCCGAACATCCATGTCAAAGAAGTCAAAGCAGATATTTCACCGAAAGAAGCACAAAAGCGCAAGTATTTCGTTCAAAACAAGTACTTCAGGGAGTGGCGATTAATAAACAAAAAAGGTGGGGACTTCATGGTGTTGTCTGATGTGAAGCGAATTTCTTTGACAACGCCGTTGAAAATTTCATGGTGACATCCATGAATTCATTCAAGAAAAACATTTGCCGGTTCAATATTGCATTCACCATCATTGTGATTCTCATAGGGTTGGATTATGCGTTCACCTCAGAAAAAATCACCATCGCCTATAGCCCAGAAACGGCCTTTCGCCTGGAAATCTACATGGCACCTCCAATTGTCCGCCTTTGGCACCATGACATGGAACTGCCGGCTTTCGCGCAGCTGTACCAGATTGGAGATGATGTTCTGCTGGCGGAAAGCAAGGTCGTGGACCTGTGGCACAACTCCGATGTTCAATGGAATCTTAACCCGCCCAAATACGAGGTAAGGCTGGGCAAGGATGTGGTTTTCAAGAATGTCCTGCCGGAATGCAACGACTGCCCGCGCCCTTTCGTAAAACATATTAATCCATGACCAAAATCAGCATTACCAGACTAAAAAAACATGTATGCCTCATCTGTGCACTGGTCTCTGCTTTGGCTTTGGCGAAGGGGCTGCATTATGGAATGGAATCCGATCTGATGGCAACGTATATGAGCCCGCGCGGAGTTTACAGATTGGATTATTACCACGCATCCTTGTTCCAAAGCGTCTGGAACTATCGAATGGAATCGCCGTCATTTATTCGCCTGTACAAAGTCGATCCAGAAGTCCTTCTGGGCGAAAGCGAAATAGTGAATATATGGATGGATGGCCAATTCTCCTGGGACTTGGACCCACCCATGGGTTCGGTTAGAGTTGGCAGGGATGTGGTATTCGAGAATATCCCTCCAGAATGCTCTGATTGCCCACCATTGACAAGAAAGCAAGTCGTTTGTGGAGCGGACCCCATATGTCTGATGATCCACTCTGATCCATGGGATCCGCAGGAGACCCCATCCGATGGATAGGTCAAAGTGCAATGAATGGATTTGAAAAATAAATGGAAACCTGCTTTCCAGTATCGACAAGAGCGTCCATGCCTGACCAATCACTTGTGCAGGCCATGCGACATTCCAAAATCAACGGAGGGATCCGATGGACCGTTTATTGCCCATTAGCAAGGAAGAATTTCAAAAAACAATGTCTGATCATTTAGACGAGCAGATCGCGTGTGGATCCGATCCAACATGCCTGATGATCTATTCGGATTAGCCTGCAAATCAACTGTAACAAAAATATGGAAAACACAAATACACATATATCAACATCCAAATAGAACCTGGCACTTCATGCCCTACAAAAAACAATGATTTCAGCGCCAAAAAAAAACTGCTCACCGGAAATCCGTTTGTCCTCTCTTTCTTACATCGCACCGCCATGACCCTGCCGCACTTCGATTCACAACTGCCCCTGGATGAGCAGCTCATGGGCCTGAAGGACCAGATACGCCAGGCCCCGGCCTCGGCGGCTCTGCGCATCTACTATTTCCAGCTCCTGTGCGTTCTGGGGCAATGGACCAAGGCGCTGGAGCAGTTGCAGCTGTGTGCACAGCTGGACCCTGGCTGCGCCCCCATGGCCCGCGCCTACCGCGAGGCCATCCGTTGCGAGGTGCTGCGCAGCGATGTGTTCGCGGGCAAGAGAAAGCCTTTTCTCATGGGCGAGCCGCCACGCTGGATGGCCTGCATGATCGACGCATTGGCCCTGGCAGCCGAAGGAAGGGCCGATGCCGCCCAGGCGCTGCGCGGCCAGGCGCTGCAGGAAGCACCGGCCACTGCCGGACAGATCGATGGCCACCCCTTCGAATGGCTGGCCGACAGCGATACGCGACTGGGCCCGGCCGTGGAGCTGTTCGCCCAGGGCTGCTACTACTGGCTGCCCCTGGAGTCCGTGCGCAGCATCGGCTTCGAGAAAGTCCAGGATCTGCGCGACCTGGCTTGGATGCCCTGCGAGGCCACACTGGCCCACGGCGGCACGCTGGCAGGCTTCATGCCTTCCCGCTATCCACTGCAAGCCGGTGACGACGACGCGCTGAGGCTGGCGCGCCGCACACAGTGGAGCGGCATTGGCGGCGAGCATGTAGCCGGCCACGGCCAGCGCACCTGGGTCACTTCTGTGGACGACGTGCCCATGCTGCAAGTGCGCCGGCTGTCGCTGGACAACGCTACGGAGGTCCTGCCATGACCACGGCGCAGCAGCCCTCGCTGCCCGCTTCCCGCGGGACACGCCTGCTGCCGGGCCAGGGCAGCGCGGCCAAGGATCGCCTGCAGCCCGCGCTGCTGGACCGGCTGACCGACCACGAGCCCCATCTGCGCAGCGAGCGCGCCGATGCCGTCTTTGTGAACGACACGCGGCTGCGCCAGGCCTTGCTGCGCGATCTGGGCTGGCTGCTGAATGCGCGCGATGCCGGGGACCACCTGGACCTGCAGGGCCTGGAGCATGCGCGGCGCTCGGTCCTCAACTACGGCATTCCCGCGCTGGCAGGGCAGCTGCTTTCCGAGCTGGACTGGAAGCATGTGGAAAGGGGCATACGCGATTCCATCGTGGCATTCGAGCCCCGCATCCTGCCCGGGACGCTGGCGGTGACGCTGATGCCGTCCACCGACCAGTTCAGCCACCACAACACCTTGCAGTTCGAGATCCGCTGCCAGTTCTGGTCCGTGCCCTATCCCCTGGAGCTGCTGCTCAAGACCAGCCTGGACCTGGAAACCGGCCAGGTATCCCTCAAGAACCTCAGGGCCTGACCGGCCATCGGCAATACATCCCATGACACCCCGTCTCATCGAGTACTACAACCGTGAATTGGCCTACTTGCGCGAATTGGGTTCGGAATTCGCCGCCGCCTTTCCCAAGGTGGCTGGCCGCCTGGCCCTGAGCGACACGGACGTGGCCGACCCCTATGTGGAGCGGCTGCTGGAAGGCTTTTGCTTCCTGAGCGCACGCATCCAGCTCAAGATGGACGCCGAGTTTCCCCGGCTGTCCCAGCGCCTGCTGGAGATGGCCTGCCCCCATTACCTGGCACCCACCCCGTCGATGCTGGTGGCCCAGCTGCAGCCCAGCGCGAGCGAGGGCAATCTGCAGTCGGGCTACACCCTGCCGTCTGGCAGCATCCTGCAGTCGCACAAGCTGCACGAAGAGCACACGGTCTGCAAATTCCGCACCGGTGGCCCGTTGACCTTGTGGCCTGTGGAAATGCGCCATGCCCGGCTGGGGGGGCCGGCGCTGGATCTGCCCCAGTCACAGGTGCCCCAGGTGGCGCAGGCTGCGGGCCACCTGCGGCTGGAGCTGGGCATCCTCGACTCTGCGCAGTGCAAGAACCTGTCGCTGGACCAGTTGTGGGTGTACATCCATGCGGGCGATGTGGTTGCCTCCCACCTGCAGGAGCTGATCCACAACCATGCGCTGGCCATCGTCGTTCACCACCCCCACGATGCCCGCCAAGTCTGGGATGTGCTCGAACCCCAGGCCTTGCGCGCCGAGGGGCTTGAGGACGGGCAGGCACTGCTGCCCTACTCACGGCGTGCGTTCCAGGGCCATCGCCTGCTGCATGAGTATTTCGCCTTTCCCGCTCGGCAACGCTTTTTCTCGATCAACGGGCTGTCGCGCAGCTGGCGCGGCATCGCACACAGCAGCGTGGCGCTGACTGTCTTGCTGCGCTGCGCCGCGCCCGCGCTGGAGCCGCAAATCGATGCCGCCAAACTGCTGCTGCACTGCATTCCCGCGGTCAATCTTTTCGAGCACACGGCAGATCGCCTTCTTGTGGCGCCCAACGTGCACGAATACCACGTCCTGCCGGACCGCGTCCGGCCGCTGGACTTCGAGGTCTACGGCGTGCAGGCAGTCACGGGCCACAGCGAAGGCAGTGCACAGGATCGTGAGTTCGCACCGCTGTACGCCTGCAGGCACGGGCTGTACCCGGCGGAGCAGGCCTATTTCACCACACGGCGCGAGCCCCGGCTGTTTTCCGAGCGCAGCCTGCGCAACGGCCCGCGCACGCAGTACCTGGGCTCCGAGGTGTTCATCTCCCTGGTGGATCAGCGCGAGGCACCGTTCTCGGACGACCTCAAGCAGTTGTCGATGCGCACGCTGTGTACCAACCGGGATCTGCCGCTGCTCATGCGCGTGAATCAGCCCAATGGTGATTTCGCGGTGCTGGAATCGGCCCCTGTGCAATGGGCGCGGGTCATCGCCGGTCCCAGCATTCCCATCCCGGCGCTGGCCGACGGAGCCCTCACCTGGCGCCTCATCTCCCATCTGAGCCTGAACTATCTGGCGATGACCGACCTGTCGGACGAAGAAGGCGCGGCCACGCTGCAAGAGCTGCTAAGGCTGTATCTGGAGCTGGGCAGCCATCAGCTGGCAGGCCAGATCGCGGCCATCCAGAGCCTGCGCATCGAACCCATCACCCGGCGCCTGCCCCAGCACCGCCAACTGGTCTACGGGCGCGGCGTGGGCGTGCACCTGGATGTGGACGAGCCCGCCCTGGCCGGCGTCAGTCCCTGGCCTCTCGCCAATGTGCTGGAGCGTTTCTTTGCGCGCCACGTGGGCGTCAACAGTTTCACCGAACTGCAACTGAACTCGCGCCAGCGCGGCCGCCTGGCGCGCTGGACACCGCGTCCTGGCCAAAGGCCCTGCATATGAACCGCAACCCGCCCTCACCGCCCCCCATTCACGACCCCACGCCCGGCGCGCCGCCCGGCAACATGCCGGCGCACCTGCCTGTGCGGCCCGCCGGCTTCGACGACACGCGCGCACGCCTGTTCTGGCAGCAGCTCAGCGAGCAACCCTACCGGTTCGATCTGATGCACAGCCTGCGCTACCTGCAGGCACGCCATCCCGCACTGCCGCGCCTGGGCAGGGCCGCACGCCCCCGGGACGAGCCGCTGCGGCTGGGCCAGGACCCTTCGCTGGCTTTCGCGGCAGCGACCATCGCCGAAGTGCTGCCTTCCCGCGCAGGCGAGCCCGAGCGCATGACGGTATGGAACTTCGGCCTCTACGGTCCCAACGGCCCTCTGCCCACGCACATCACGGAGTACGTCCGTGAGCGACTGCGCCAGCATGACGATGCCGCGCTGGCGCGCTTTTCCGACATCTTCCACCACCGGCTGCTGCTGCTGCTGTTCCGCGCCTGGGCGGATGCGCAGCCCACGGTGTCCCTGGACCGCCCCGCAGAGGACGGCTTCGGTCGCTACGTCGACAGCCTCATCGGAACCGGCCTGCCCAGCCAGCGCGCGCGCGACGCCGTACCGGATCCGGGCAAACGCTTCATGGCCGGGCACCTGACCCGCTGGAGCCGCAACCCGGAGGGACTGTGCCAGGCGCTGTCCGAGGCTTTCCAGATTCCTGTGCGGCTGCAGGAAAACATCCTCCACCATCTGGCGCTGGAGCCCGGGCAGCAGACCCGCCTGCAAAGCCCGCCGTGCAATTGCTGCCTGGGGCGGGACGCCGTCGTAGGCGCCCGGGTCCCCGATGCGCAAGGCAAGTTCCGCCTCGTGCTGGGGCCGATGGGCCTTGCGCAATACCAGCAGTTGCTGCCTCGGGCAGCGATGTTCCAGACCCTGGTCGATTGGGTACGCAACTACCTGGGCATCGAGTACGCCTGGGACTATGTGCTGGTGCTGCGCCGCCAGGAGGTGCCCTCCGCTCGGCTGGGCAGCGCCACCCAACTCGGCTGGACCACCTGGCTGGCCCATGCCGCCCCTGCCCAGGACGCGCGCGACTTCCGACTGGACCCCGAAGCCTGGCTGCGCCAGCGCCGCCAGCCCGTGCGGGGCCAGCGCCAATCTGCGCCAGCGCCCCGATGTCCGAGCGGCTGAATCACCGAATCAACGCATCACCACTTCCTGCCTGCACACATCAAATCACCGTCAGCAGCTTCCTTGTCGAACGCGCCTGAGTGGACATGCTGCTGGCGCAGTGCAAAGCCAAGGGCCGCAAGGTCGAAGTCCACCCCCTCCGCTAGCCGGCATGCCTGGCCTCCATTCATCCACTCTTTTCCGTACCAAAGAACCATGACAGAAATCAGCCGCCAATCCCTCTTCGGCAAGCTCAACCCGCTGCTGTTCAAGTCGCTGGAAAGCGCCACCGTGTTCTGCAAGCTGCGTGGCAATCCCTATGTCGAGCTGGTGCACTGGCTGCACCAGCTGCTGCAGGAAAACGATTGCGACCTGATCCGCATCCTGCGCCACTTCGACATCGCCTCCGACCGCCTGGCCGCCGATGTGGTGCGGCGCCTGGACCAGCTGCCGCGCGGCGCCACCTCGATCAGCGATTTTTCCGAACATATCGAGACCGCCATAGAACGCGGATGGGTCTACGCCACGTTGATGTTCAGCGACAGCCAGATCCGCAGCGCCTATCTGCTGTCGGGCATGGTGCGCACGCGCTCGCTGGCCAATGAGCTGCGTTCCATCTCGCGCGAATTCGACAAGCTCTCAGAGCCTGCGCTCAGCGACGCCTTTGCCCGCCTGCTGCCCGACTCGCCCGAGGCGCGCCTGCGTGCCGCCGATGGCAGCGGCCTGGAAGGCACGCCGGGCGAAGCCAGCCAGGCCACGGGCGCGGCGCCCGGCCAGGGCGGCGCGCTGCAGCAATACACCGTGGACCTGACGGCGCGCGCCAAGGCCGGCGAGCTCGACCCTGTCACGGGCCGCGACGGCGAAGTGCGCCAGATGGTGGACATCCTGATGCGCCGCCGCCAGAACAATCCCATCCTGGTCGGCGAGGCCGGCGTGGGCAAGACCGCCGTGGTCGAAGGCCTGGCCCTGCGCATTGCCCAGGGCGACGTGCCGCCGCCGCTGCAGGGGGTGGAACTGCGTGTGCTGGATGTGGGCCTGCTGCAGGCCGGCGCCAGCATGAAGGGCGAGTTCGAGAACCGCCTGCGCGGCCTGCTGGACGCCGTGCAATCCAGCACCACGCCCACCGTGCTCTTCATCGACGAAGTCCACACCCTGGTGGGCGCGGGCGGCCAGGCCGGCACGGGCGATGCCGCCAACCTGCTCAAGCCCGCCCTGGCGCGCGGCACGTTGCGCACCATCGGCGCTACCACTTGGGCCGAGTACAAGAAATACATCGAGAAAGACCCGGCACTGACGCGCCGCTTCCAGCTCGTGCAGGTGCACGAGCCCGACGAGCCCCGCGCCGTGGACATGCTGCGCGGCGTGGCGGCCAAGCTGGAAAACCACCACCAGGTGCGCATTGCCGCCGACGCGGTAGCCGCTGCCGTGAGCCTGTCGCACCGCTACATTCCCTCGCGCCAGTTGCCCGACAAGGCTGTCAGCCTGCTGGACACGGCCTGCTCGCGCGTGGCCATGGCCCTGCATGCCACACCCGCGCGGCTCGAAGCCGTGCAGCGGCGCATCGAGGCGCTTGGCGTGGAGCAGGAAGTGCTGCAGCGTGAAGCCACGCTGGGCCTGCCGGTGGCCGAACGCCTGCAGGCGCTGGAATCGGAACTGGCAGGCCTGCGCAGCCTTCAAGACACGCTGGCAGAACGCTTCGGGCAGGAAAGCAGCCTGGCCCGGCGCATTGTTGCCACTGAAGCGGCCCTCATGGGGCAGGCAGCGCCCACCCCCTCCGCGCCCGAACAGGGGGAACAGGACGAACCGCCCAGCATGGCCGGGCTGGAGGCGCTGCGCCGCGAGCTGGCCAAGCTGCAGGGCGACGCGCCCCTGCTGCAGCCCGTGGTCGATGCGAACGTGGTCGCCGCCGTCGTCGCGGAGTGGACCGGCATCCCCGTAGGCCGCATGGTGCGCGACGAGGTGCAGTCCGTGCTCTCCCTGGCCGACACCCTGGAAAAGCGCGTCATCGGCCAGCGCCATGGCCTGGAAGCCATCACGCGCCGCATCCAGACCTCGCGCGCGCGGCTGGACGACCCGGGCAAGCCCATCGGCGTCTTCCTGCTGGCAGGCCCCTCGGGCGTGGGCAAGACCGAAACCGCGCTGTCCCTGGCCGAAGCCCTGTACGGAGGCGAACAGAACCTCATCACCATCAACATGAGCGAGTTCCAGGAGGCCCATACCGTCTCCACCCTCAAGGGCGCGCCGCCCGGCTACTTGGGCTATGGCGAAGGCGGCGTGCTCACCGAAGCCGTGCGCCGCCGCCCCTACAGCGTGGTGCTGCTCGACGAAATCGAGAAGGCCCACAGCGACGTGCACGAGATGTTCTTCCAGGTCTTCGACAAAGGCTGGATGGAGGATGGCGAAGGCCGCTACATCGACTTCAAGAACACCGTCATCATCCTGACCTCCAACGTCGGCTCGGACCTCATCGCCAGCATGTGCCGCGACCCCGAGCTGGCCCCCACGCCAGAAGGCCTGGCGCAGGCGGTGCGCCAGCCGCTGCTGCAGACATTTCCCGCGGCGCTGCTGGGGCGGCTGACCGTCGTGCCCTACTACCCCATCTCCGACGCCATGCTGGAGCAGATCATCCGCCTGCAGATGCAGCGCATCCAGCGCCGCATCGAGGAGCGCCATGGCGCGCAGTTCAGCTTCGACGATGCCGCCGTGGATCTGGTGCGCCGCCGCTGCAGCGAGGTCGAATCGGGCGCGCGCATGGTGGACGCAATCCTCACGCAGAACCTGCTGCCGCGCATGGCCAACCACTTCCTGCAGGCCACCGTGCTGGGCCAGGAACTGCAAAGCCTGCATGCCGGCGCCAGTGGCGACGACTTTACCCTGGATGTGCGCACGCGCGCAGCCCGGGCCGCATGAAGCCGCGCCGCAAGCTCTCTTGCAGGACTGTTGCCGCATGGCTGCGGCACAGCCGGCACACCGACATCGCCCGTCTCTCGGCGACCGCCGGCGGCACCGGTGCGATCACCCGCATTCACCTGCCCGCGGAGCTCGCCGTGCAGGTGCCCCTGGCAGCCGAAACCATTGCGGGCGGCGGCACCGCCCCACCGGCGCTGGGCGTGGCACCACGCCTTCGCATTCCCTTGGACCCGGCCTTCATCGCCGCGGCCCAGGCCGGCGGCGCCCCTTGCTGGACGCCGCCGTGCTCCACCTGGAACGCGCCAGCCGCCCCGCACCTTTTCGCCAAGCCATTGCATACACCACTTCAGAGAGGACCATCCGATGCCACTGACCATCCACATCACGCCCGCAGGCTCGAAAGCGGCCATCACGGCCGATGCGCAAATGCCCGACCTGACCGCCACGGCCGTTCTGCACAACGAAGCCCTGCCTGCGGGAGCCACGCCCATCTATGAATGGTCAGCCACGCTGGCCTTCGATGGCGGCGTTCCGCCGACCCACACCGTCTACGGCAACGGCCGCCGCACCTCCCACAGCCAGATGGGCCCCAGGTCCGGCACCAGCGCGAACTGGCGCGTGCCGTTCAGCGAAGTCCGTGGCGGCCTGCTGACCGTGAAGGTCACGATGCGCGCCCAAGGCATGGAGCGCACAGCCAGCGCCACCATGCTCATCGTTGGCACCAACCCTTCGAGCACCGCCATACGGGCCTTCGCCAACAGCATTGGCGCCGACAAAGCCGTGTTCCGCAAGAAAATGCGGCAGGAAAGCTCGCTTCAGCAATTTCGCACACCTGGCAACTGGCCCAAGTACAGCAGCGACGGCCTGGGCGGCGTAGGCCTGTGCCAGCTCACCCGCCCGGCACCGACGGCCGGCCAGACCTGGAGCTGGAAAGACAATGTGCGCGGCGGCTGGGAGCTTTACAAGGAAAAGGAGCGTATCGCGCGCGCGTATCCGCGCAACGTGCGCAATGGCGAGCGGTTCAAGAGCCTGGTCAAGGCCTTGAACGCGGCCCGTGCCGCGCAAGGCCTGCCAGCCATCTCCGTGCAGTTGCCGGACTACACGCCCGAGCAACTCGAACGCGATACCCTGCGCGGCTTCAACGGCTATGCCAACGGGCTGCACGAGTATCGCATGCGCATGCAGGGCGGCCAGTTGTGGGTCAAGCTCAGCGCCGACGGCAAGACCGGCCATGCCGAATGGGAAAGAGTGCCTGTCGCCGACCGGGGCACCGTGGGCGACCCCAACTACGTCGAAAACGTACTGGCCCGCGAGGACTTCTAGCCATGCCCGGCAGCCTCACTTCGCGCAGCCTCATGGCCGGCATGCTGTTGGCCTGCGCCCTGCTGGCCGCGGCGTGCACGCGCAACACTGGCGACGATCGCGCATTGCCAGGGGCCGCGCCATCCGCCACGCCCGCCCCAGCCCCTGCCGCAGACCGCTATCTCTACCTGGTCTACTGCAACGGCACCGTCGACCGGCTGGACCTGGTGCAGCGCACCAAGGCCGGCAGCTTGCAGCTGTCCCATCGCAGCGGCACCCCTGCGGCGGTCGCCGCGTTGCCTCTGCCCGGGGTGCGTCCGGGCGGCTGCCTGGCCCGGCCCATGGCCGGTGGCGAGGCTGGGGGCTCCGGCGCGCATACCGTGCATATCGTTGCCAGCAGCCGCCTCGATCCCGGTCCCGATGGCCTCAAGCCCTACCAGCTGCTGACCTTCGCCCTGCCCGCGTGGACGCTGCAGCACGCACACGAACTGGGCAGCTTCGACACATTGCCCCGCGTGGTCCGCGCCGACGACGGGTCGCTGTCCGTACAGCCCTCCGACAGCGACCCTGCGGCAGACATGCTCGCGAAGGTCAAGGCCTACGCAGGAGCCGAGGCACTGGACTGGGCCAGCGCAATGGAATGGTCCGACGGCAACGTGCTGCTGTCCTACGCCCTGCCCGGCCAGGGTGCGGCGGGCGCGGCGCTGGCACTGGGCGCCGACGCACGCATCGTTCGCCTGGCCGCAACGGACCAAGGCAGCGCAGACATCGCCCCGGACCAGCGCCTTGCGCCTGGCGGCCGGTTCGTGCTGGCCACGATGAAACGTTCCGTTGCGCTGGGCGAGGGCCTGCACAAGGTCGAGGCCACGGGACAGCTTCGCCTGTATGGCGCCGACGGCCGCGAGGTGGGAACCTGGAACCAGGCCAGCCTGGCGGGCAGCGTGCTGGCGCTGAGCCAGTCCGGCAGGCTGGACCTGGAAGCCGCGCGCACCGACAACGACTGGTTCAACGTCGCCCTGACGCCGGGCGGTCTCGCTGTCTTCACGGACAGGCGCGGCAACTACCAGTTCATCGATCTGGGGCGCCCCTTCGGCACCGCACCCGTCACGGACCCCGCGCTGGACGACGCCGATGGCGCGCGGCCCGCGCTCCTGTACTCCACGCAATAGCAGCGAAGGAGTCCTGACAAGTCCCCCACCCGGCACATGCAGCCGCCGTTTGCGGCCCGATGTGCCGGCCCCATTCCCCAGCACCGAAAGACCCGAGACCATGACACGCAGAGTCACCATCAATACCCCCCTGGCAAACCAGCTGCAGTTGCGCCGGCTGCAGGGGCGAGAAGAAATCAGCCACCTGTTCGCCCTGGAAATCGACCTGCTCAGCGAAAGCCAAGGCATCGATCCCAAAGCCCTGCTCGGCCAGGGCGCCACCGTCGTCGTGCAGACGCAGGATGGCGGCACGCGCTACATCGACGGCCTGATCACGGGCTTCGGCATGCGCGGCCAGGACGAGCACCGCAACTTCCTGTACCGCGCGCGCCTGTCGCCCTGGCTGTGGCTGGCCACGCGCCGCAGCGACTTCCGCATCTTCCAGAACAAGACCGTGCCGGACATCGTCAGCGAAGTCCTGGGCATCTACGGCCACCCCCTCGAGAAAAGGCTCACGCGCAGCTACCGCAGCTGGGAGTACTGCGTGCAGTACAACGAGACGGACTTCCAGTTCGTCTCGCGCCTGATGGAGCACGAGGGCATCTATTACTACCACCAGCACAGCGCAGGCCAGCATGTGCTCACGCTGGGCGACGACATCATCGCCTCGCACGACCCTCTGCAAGGCGGCGCCGTCATCCCCTTTCACCCACCCGGCAAGGCCACCGTGGCAAGCCAGGAATGCATACACGCCTGGGAGCTGCACCAAAGCGTCAAGTCAGGCCGCCACTACAACGACGACTACGACTTCAAGAAGCCCCGCGCCGAGCTGTCCAACATGCGCCGCGATCCGCCCGGACACGCACACGACGGCTACGAGATCTACGAATGGCCGGGCGGCTACACCGAGCCCAGCGACGGTGAAAGCTACATCCGCGTGCGCCTGGAGCAAAGCCTCACGCGCCAGAGCACGGTACAGGGCCGCTCCAACCACCGTGCCCTGGCACCGGGCTACACCTTCACGCTGGACCATTACCCGCGCGGCGACCAGAACCGTGCCTACCTGATCACGGCCGTCGACTATGCCTTTGAGGAAAACGCGCGCGTCAGCGGTGGCGGCGAAGGCTCGGTGCAGAAGTTCGTGCTCCAGGCCCAGCCCACCAGCCTGCCGTTCAAGCCCGAGCGCACCACGCCCAAGCCGCGCACCACGGGGCCGCAGACGGCGGTGGTCGTGGGCCCGCAGGGCGAGGAAATCTGGTGCGACCAGTACGGGCGCGTCAAAGTGCAATTCCACTGGGACCGGCTGGGC
>JBHIXF010000006.1:0-129573 GCA_041984925.1 Comamonas sp. | reverse complement strand
GGAGCTGGCGCTGCAGCATTTCGAGCGCGTCATCGTGCTCGATCAGGGCCGCATCGCGCTGGACGGCACACCGGCCGAGCTGCTGCACGCGCCGGGGCTGGACGCCGTCTTCGGCGTGGATTTCGAGCGCATCGATGCACCCCCGCAAACCTTGCTGCGCGCGCGGCTGAAACAGGAGAACTGACCCCATGCGCATCGACCTGGCCGGCTGGACGCGCGAGGCCACGCGCGGCGGGCACCGCGAATTCCTGGCGCTGTTCGAGCGTGCCGAGCGCCTGGGCTTCGAGGGCGTGTGGTTCAACGAATTCCGCGTGCCCGACACGCCCTGGCCCTATCCCTCGCCGCTGCTGCTGGCCGCCGCCCTGCTGGCGCGCACCGAGCGGCTGCGCGTGGGCACCTCGGTGCTGGTGCTGCCGCTGCACCATCCGCTGCTGCTGGCCGAGGAGATCGCCCAGCTGGACCTGCAAAGCGGCGGCCGCATCGACGTGGGCGTGGGCCGGGGCACGGAGCCCGCGGCCCTGCAGGCGCTGCAGATCGATGCGCACGGCACGCGCCAGCGCTTCGAGCAGTCCTGCCGGATTCTGGTGGATGCCTTGTCCGGCCGGCCGGTGTCGCCGGGTCCGGGGCCATGGCGCTTCGAGGACCGCCCGCCCCTGCCTGCGACCGTGCAGCGCCCCCATCCGCCCCTGTATGTGGCCGGCTCCACGCCCGAGACCCTGGGCTTTGCCGTGGACCACGGCCTGCCCCTGCTGCTGAGCCTGGAGCCGCCCGAGGGCGCGCAGCTCGAACGCCTGGACGCGGCCGCGCAGGCGCGCGGCCGCGATGCCGGCGCGCTGCGTGCGCGCTCGTCGCTGGCACGCTATGTCTGCATAGGCGCCGATGATGCGGCGGTGCAGGCGCAACTGGCCACGCTGTGGCCGCAGCTGGTCCAGCGCCGCGTGTACTTCGCGGGCCGGCGCGGGATTCCCGCCGATCAGGTGCCGCCCATCGACGTGGAGCGCGTGCTGCGCGAGCAATTCATCCACGGCACGCCCGAGCAGTGCCACGAGCAGATCACCGCATTGCGCGAGCGCACGGGCATCCGCCAGCTGCGCTGCGTCTTCAACGCCAACGGCCTGTGGAGCGATGCCCAGGCCATCCAGGGCATGGAGCTTTTTGCGCGCGAGGTTCTTCCCTCGCTGCAGGCGGCCCTGTCTTCCACCACTGTCTGACCTCTTTCCTTCTGGAGCACTTCCCATGCAAACCGCCAAGATCCCCGCCACCATCGTCACCGGCTTCCTGGGCAGCGGCAAGACCACGCTGCTGCGCCACATCCTGGACAACGCCGAAGGCCGGCGCATCGCCGTCATCGTCAACGAGTTCGGCGAGCTGGGCATCGACGGCGAGATCCTCAAGGGCTGCGGCATCGGCTGCGACGACGAGGGCAACGAGCGCGAGGGCGCGCTCTACGAACTGGCCAACGGCTGCATGTGCTGCACGGTGCAGGAAGAGTTCTTCCCCGTGATGAAGCAGCTGGCCGAGCGCCGCGACCAGATCGACGCCGTGATCATCGAGACCTCGGGCCTGGCCCTGCCCAAGCCCCTGGTCCAGGCCTTCCAGTGGCCCGAGATCGCCAACGTGTTCACGGTGGACGCCGTGGTCACCGTGGTGGACACGCCGGCCGCCGCCAGCGGCCAGTTCGCGGCCAATCCCCAGGCCGTGGACGAGCTGCGCCGCGCCGACCCCAACCTGGACCATGAGTCGCCGCTGCACGAACTGTTCGAGGACCAGCTGGGCGCGGCCGACCTGGTGGTGCTCAACAAGTCCGACCTGGTCGATGCCGCCACCCTGGCCCAGGTCGAGGCCCTGGTGCGCGAGGAGCTGCCGCCCGAGGTCAAGGTCGTGCATTCCTCGCAAGGCCGCCTGCCGCTGGACGTGCTGCTGGGCCAGGCCAAGGCGGCCGAGGCCACCATCGACCAGCGCGTGAGCCACCACGACCACGACGAGGACCATGACCACGACGAGTTCGACTCGCTGGTGATCGACCTGCCCGCCGTGGACCGCGACCGCCTGCTGGCCGCGCTGGAGTCGCTGGTGGCGCAGCAGGCCATCCTGCGCGTCAAGGGCTTTGCCGAGATCCCGGGCAAGCCCATGCGCTGGCTGCTGCAGGGCGTGGGCCGCCGCTTCGACCACCATTTCGACCGCGCCTGGCGTGCGGATGAAAAGCGCGGCACGCGCCTGGTCTTCATCGGACAAGACCTTGACGAAGCAGCGCTGCGCAAGGGCCTGGAAGGTGTCACCCCCTGAGCGGCTGCGCCGCTTCCCCCTCTCTCGCACGCGGGAGGGGGACGACGCCCTCGCCGCGAGGCGGCTCTTGCTCGGCGTCCCTGGAGTGAGGCCGTGGTAATTTGTGGCGCCGCGCCCCGCACCATCTCTCCCAAATTTCCGTACTGAAACTGTTCCAATGCACCTGCTGTCCACGCGCCCCGGCGGCTTCGTCGAGGACGAAAGCATCGTCACCCGGCTCGACCAGACGCCGGCCGACATCGTCATCCTGAGTTCGGCCGACACCACGCTGGCCCTGCTGTCCTCGGCCATGCAGGCGCTGGCCGGCGAGCCTGGCGGCTTCCCCTCGGTGCGCGTGGCCAATCTGCTGTACCTGCGCCAGCCGGCCTCGCTGGACCTGTACGTGGACGAGGTGCTGCGCCATGCGCGCGTGGTCATCGTGGACCACCTGGGCTCGGAGTCGGCCTGGCCCTACGGCATCGAACAGATCGGCGCGCTGGCGCGACGCAAGGGCCAGCGCCTGGCCATGTTCTCGGGCGACCTGCAGGAAGACCCGCAGCTGCTGGCGCGCAGCACGCTGCCGGCATCGGCCTGCCGCCAGCTGTGGCAGTACCTGCGCGCGGGCGGCGCGGCCAATGCGCGCGAATTCCTCAAGGCCGTCCGCTTCCACGGGCTGGACAGCGGCGATGCCCCGCTGCCGCCGCGCACGCTGCCGCAGGCGGCGGTCCATGTGCCGCCCGCGCTGTGCGCCGATGCCGGCGTGCAGGCGCATGCCGTGGCCGGCATCGACGACCTGCGCCGCACCTGGACGCCGGGCGCGCCCACGGTGGCCCTGGTGTTCTACCGCTCCCACCTGCTGGCCGGCAACACGGCGGCCTTCGACGCCATGGCCCTGGCCCTGCAGCGGCGCGGCATGAACCCGCTGCCCGTGGCGCTGGATTCGCTCAAGGACCCGCTGTGCCTGGCCACCTTCCAGCAGCTGTGCGCCGACCATGGCGCGCAGCTGGTGCTCAACACCACGGCCTTCTCGTCGCTGGAGGCGGGCTCGGCCCTGGCCGGCGACGCGCCCGTGCTGCAGGTGATAGCGAGCGGTGGCAACCGCGAGGACTGGTGGGCCGACAGCCAGGGCCTGCGCCCGCGCGACATCGCCATGCAGGTGGTGCTGCCCGAGATGGACGGCCGCATCATCACGCGCGCCATCAGCTTCAAGGGCCTGTCCCACCGCTGCCCCGTCACCCAGGCCGACGTGGTGGCCTACCAGCCCGAGCCCGACCGCGTGGACTTCGTGGCCGAGCTGGCCTGGCGCTGGTGCCGGCTGCGCAGCCTGCCCGCGCAGGACACCCGGCTGGCCCTGGTGCTGGCCAACTACCCGGGCAGCGAGGGCCGCATCGGCAGCGGCGTGGGGCTGGACACGCCGGCTTCGGTGATCGCCATCCTGCAGCGCCTGGCCGCCGAAGGCCATGACCTGGGCGACCCCGCGCAGCGGCCCGCCGACGGCGAGGCGCTGATGCGCACGCTGCAGCAGGGCATTGCCAACGACCCCGCGCAGTGGCCGCTGCGCCCCGCCTGGCAAAGCTATGCGCTGCAGGACTACCGCGCGCGCCTGGCCGCGCTGCCGGCCGGCATGGCCGAGGCCATCACGGCGCGCTGGGGCGCGCCCGAGGCCGACCCCCTGCTGCGCCAGGGCCGCTTCATGATCGCCGGCCTGCGCCTGGGCCATGTCTTCGTGGGCATACAGCCGGCGCGCGCGCTGGCTGGGGCCGGCCCGCAGGACTACGCCAGCTACCACGACGCCGAACTGGTGCCGCCGCACGGCTACCTGGCCTTCTACTTCTGGCTGCGCGACCGCTTCGCCGTGGACGCCGTGGTCCATGTGGGCAAGCACGGCAACCTCGAATGGCTGCCGGGCAAGAGCCTGGCCCTGTCCAAGGCCTGCTGGCCCGACGCCATCCTCGGCCCGCTGCCCCACCTGTACCCCTTCATCGTCAACGACCCCGGCGAAGGCGCCCAGGCCAAGCGCCGCAGCCAGGCCGTGATCATCGACCACCTGATGCCGCCGCTGACGCGCGCCGAGAACCACGGCCCCCTGCAGGACCTCGAACGCCTGGTGGACGAGTACTACGACGCCCTGCTGGTCGACGCCCGCCGCGCGCTGCTGCTGCGCGGCCAGATCCTGGACACCGTGCGCCGCCAGCACCTGGACCGCGAACTGGACCTGGCGCCCGAGGCGGCCAGCGACGACGACGCCCTGCTCGAACGCATCGACGCCTACCTGTGCGAACTCAAGGAGACGCAGATCCGCGACGGCCTGCATGTCTTCGGCGCCTCGCCCGCAGGGCGCCAGCGGCGCGACACGCTGCTGGCGCTGGCGCGCTTTCCCTCGGGCAATTTCCCCGGCCTGCTCAACGCGCTGGCCGCCGACCTGCTGGGCGACGAGGCCTTCGATCCGCTGCGCATCGAGGCCGCCCGGCCCTGGACCGGCGCCCGGCCCGAGGCGCTGCAATCCGTCAGCGGCGAGCCCTGGCGCCACGAAGGCGACACGCGCGAACGCCTTGAGCTGCTGGCCCAGCGCCTGCTCGACGGCGAGGTCGCCGCCAGCGCGCAGGGCCCCCGCACCCAGGCCGCGCTGGACCATGTACATGCCGTGCTGGCCCCTGCGCTGGACGTCTGCGGCGGCCAGGAGCTGGAACAGCTGCTGCGCGGCCTGCAGGGCCGCTTCGTGCCGCCCGGCCCCAGCGGATCGCCCTCGCGCGGGCGGCCCGACGTGCTGCCCACGGGCCGCAACTTCTACACGCTGGACACGCGCGCCATCCCCACCCAGGCCGCCTGGGAGCTGGGCCAGCAGGCCACGCGCCGGCTGATCGAGCGCTACCTGCAGGAGCATGGCGACTATCCGCGTACCCTGGGCCTGTCGGTCTGGGGCACGGCCACCATGCGCACGGGCGGCGACGATATCGCCCAGGCCTTCGCGCTGATCGGCGTGCGCCCCAAGTGGGCGCCCGGCAGCCAGCGCGTGGTGGATTTCGAGGTCGTGCCGCGCGTGGGCCTGGGCCGGCCGCGCGTGGACGTGACGCTGCGCATCTCGGGCTTTTTCCGCGACGCCTTCCCGGGCGCCGTGCAGATGTTCGATGCGGCCGTGCAGGCCGTGGCCGCGCAGGAGGAGGATGCCGAGGACAACCCCATCCGCGCGCGCATCCTGGCCGAGGCCGCCGAACTGGCGGCGCAGGGCCTGGACGAAGCGCAGGCGCGCCGCCAGGCCGGCTGGCGCGTGTTCGGCGCGCCGCCCGGCCACTACGGATCGGGCCTGGGCGCGCTGTTCCAGAGCGGCGACTGGCAGGGCGACGCCGACCTGGCCCAGGCCTACCTGGGCTGGAGCCAGCATGCCTATGGCCAGGACGCCGAAGGCGTGCCCGCGGGCGATGCGCTGCGCCGCCGCCTGGGCGAACTCGACGTGGTGGCCCAGAACCAGGACAGCCGCGAGCACGACATCCTGGACTCGGGCGACTACTTCCAGTTCCAGGGGGGCATGGCCTCGGCCGTGCGCCACCTGTCGGGCCGCCAGCCCGCGCTCTACCACGGCGACCATGCCGACCCGGCCCGGCCGCGCGTGCGCTCGCTCAAGGAGGAGATCGCGCGCGTGGTGCGCTCGCGCGTCACCAATCCCAAGTGGATGGACGGGGCGAAACGCCACGGCTACAAGGGCGCCTTCGAGATGGCGGCCACCGTGGACTACCTGTTCGGCTTCGACGCCACCACCCAGCAGGTGGGCGACCACCACTACGCCCTGGTGGCCGATGCCTATGTGCTGGACGAAGCCACGCGCGACTTCCTGCAGCGGCACAATCCCCAGGCCCTGCGCGACATGCTGGAGCGCCTGCTCGAAGCCATGCAGCGCGGCCTGTGGGAGCAGCCCGGCGGCTACCGCCAGCAGTTGGAGGACCTGCTGCTGGACCAGGAACAACATCTCGAAGGACGGCCGGCATGACCGATTTCCCGAACACCGCGCAACAGCCCGGCCTGCCGCCGCTGTTCCCCTTCGCCGCCATCGCGGGCCAGCCCGCGCTGCGCCAGGCCCTGCTGCTGGCGGCCATCGACCCGCAGGTCGGCGGCGTGCTGGTCGAAGGCCCGCGCGGCACGGCCAAGTCCACGGCCGCGCGCGCCCTGGCCGAGCTGATGGACGGCGCGCCCTTCGTCACCCTGCCGCTGGGCGCGTCGCTGGAGCACCTGGCCGGCTCGCTGGACCTGGGCCAGGCCATGGCCGGCCATGCGCTGAAGTTCGCGCCCGGCCTGCTGGCGCGCGCCCACGGCGGCCTGCTCTACGTGGACGAGATCAACCTGCTGCCCGATGCCCTGGTCGACGTGCTGCTGGATGCGGCCGCCAGCGGCGTCAACGTGGTCGAGCGCGACGGCATCTCGCACCGCCACGCGGCGCGCTTCGTGCTGGTGGGCACCATGAACCCCGAGGAAGGCCAGTTGCGCCCGCAGCTGCTGGACCGCCTGGGCCTGTGCGTGCGCCTGGCCAATGTGGAGGACCCGGCCGAGCGCCAGGCCATCGTGCGCGCGCGGCTGCAGTTCGATGCCGATCCCCAGGCCTTCCGCGCCCGCCATGCGGATGCGCAGGCCGCGCTGGCCGGCCAACTGCGCGCCGCGCGCCTGCGCCTGCAGCAGGCCGATGCGCTGCCCTGGTCCGACGAGGTGCTGCAGGCGGCCGGCGCGCTGTGCATCGCCGCCCAGGTGGACGGCCTGCGCGCCGACCTGGTGCTGCTGCGCGCGGCGCGCGCCTGGGCCGCCTGGCAGGGCGATGCCGCCGTGGCGCCCGAGCATGTGCAGGCCGTGGCCGAGCTGGTGCTGGCGCACCGGCGCAAGCCCGGCGCGCCGCAGCAGGCCCCGGCGCCGGCCCAGCCTTCCTTGCCGCCGGACCGGAGCCCGGCCGCTTCCCGGCCGCGGCCCGATGCCGGGGATGCCAACGGTGCGGACCGCCCTGCCGGCGATGCCGACTGGGGCGCCATGCCGCCCGAACCCGTGGGCACGCAGCGCATGGAGGTGCCGGCCCTGCTGGCGCGCGAGGCCGGGGCCCCCTTCGCAAAAAAAGCCTGAGCCCCCGCGCCCCTTGGCAACAGGGCAGGGACGCGGGGGCGGGCGCTCCCCTGCCGGGTCCGCGCCTGGCGCAGGCCGCTGCGGGCGGCGAGGCTTCGGGCGGCTGGGACTGGCCGCGCACGCTGGCCGCGCGCGGCGCGCAGGCGCTGCAGCCGCGCCATCTGCACCGGCGCAGCGAGCCGCCGCAGGGCACGCGGCTGCATTGCTTCGTGCTCGACTGCTCGGCCTCCATGGCGGCCAGCGGCGCGCTGGCGCGCGCCAAGGGAGCGCTGCTGGCGCTGATGGAGCAGGCCTACCGGCGGCGCGAGCAGGTCGCGCTGCTGTGCTTTGGCGGCACGCGCGTGGAACTGCGCCTGCCGCCGCGCAAGGCGGCAGCCTGGAATGACGACTGGATCGCGCCCATCGGCGGCGGCGGCGGCACGCCCCTGGGCCATGCCGTGGCCGAGGCCGGGCGCCTGCTGCAGCGCCATGGCGGACCTGCGGGCGGCTGCGAAGGCTGGCTCTGGCTGCTGACCGACGCACGCACGCGCGAGCAGCCCGCGCGGCCTGCCGCCGCGATGCAGGCGTGCATCCTGGACTTCGAGGCGGGGCGCGTGCGCCTGGGCAAGGCCCGCAGCCTGGCCCAGGCCTGGCAGGCGCGCTACCAGGCGGCCGCCGACTGGCAATAGTCCGGCCGCCTGGCCTGCCGGCCGGGGCCGAGCGCGTTGTCCGGCAACGCGCCATAATGGCGGCTTCGTCTTTCTCCCCGAGGTACCGGTCCGATGCGCCATTGATGCCGCCGCTTTCCCCAGCGGCCCGCTTTTCCCGCCCTTGCCATCCCATGCTGCGCGCATGCGGAATTGGCCAGGAACTGCGTTGGCATCCATGGCTTGCATATGACGAACACCTCGATCACGCTGGACCGCGTCTCCTGCGTGCTGCCCGACGGCAGAACCCTTTTCTCCGATCTTTCCGAAACCTTCGACCAGCGCCGCACGGGCCTGGTGGGCCGCAACGGCGTGGGCAAGTCCCGGCTGGCGCGCATCCTGGCGGGGCTGGACGCTCCGTCGCAAGGGCGCTGCCTGCGCACGGGCCCGGTGCAGTACCTGGCACAGCGCACGGACTGGCACGGCGAGCCTTCGGTGGCGGCGCTGGCCGGGCTGCAGCCCGCGCTGGACGCGCTGGCGCGCATCGAAGGCGGCAGCGCCGACGTGCGCGACTTCGAGCTGCTGGCCGACCGCTGGGACCTGCGCCAGCGCCTGCAGGCCCAACTGGAGCTGGCGGGCCTGGGCCGGCTGCACCCCGAGACGCCCGGCCATGCGCTCAGCGGTGGCGAGGCCATGCGCGTGGCGCTGGCCGGCGCGCTGCTGTCCGAAGCCGGCCATCTGGTGCTGGACGAACCCACCAACCACCTGGACCAGGGCAGCCGTGCCGCACTCGTGCAGCAGCTGCGGCGCTGGCCGCGTGGCCTGATCGTGGTCAGCCATGACCGGACACTGCTCGAAGGCATGGAGCGCATCGTCGAGTTGTCTCCGCAGGGCCTGCGCGGCTACGGCGGCGGATATTCCTTCCATGCCGAGGCCCGGGAGCGTGACCGGGCCCAGGCCATCGGGCAGCTGGAGCAGCGCAAGCTGGAGCGGCGCCGCGAGGCGCAGCAGTTGCGCCGGCAGCAGGAGCGCCAGGAGCGCCGCGAGGCCCGCGGCCGGCGCCATGGGCAGGACGCCAACCAGGCGCGCATCCTGCTCGACCGCCAGAAGGAGCGCAGCGAAGGCTCGGCCGGGCGGCTGCGCCAGCAGCACGCGGCCGTGCGCGAGCAGCTGGACGAGCGCGTGCGCGAGGCGGCGCTGCAGGTGCAACAGGCCGCGCACATCCACCTCCAGGGGCTGCCCGTGGCGGCTGGCGCAGGCCAGCGCGTGGTGGCGCTGCTGGACGAGGTGGTGCCGCCGTTCCCGCACGCGTGCCGGCCGGTCAGTCTGACGCTGCGTGGTGGCCAGCGCCTGGCCATCGTCGGGCCCAACGGTTGCGGCAAGACCCGGCTGCTCGATGTGCTGGCAGGGCGATGCCTGCCCCTGGCCGGCCGGGCGCAGCGATTCGTGCCCTTCGCCTATCTGGACCAGCGCCTGTCCCGGCTGGATGCACGGCGCCCCGTGCTGGAGCTGCTGCGCCAGGACTGTCCTGCCATGGCCGAGGACGAACTGCGCACGCGGCTGGCGCAGCTGGGCCTGGGGCCGCAGGCGCTGGCGCTGACGGGCGCGCAGCTCAGCGGCGGCGAGCGGCTCAAGGCCGCGCTGGCCTGCGCCCTGCATGGCGATCCGGTACCCCAGCTCCTGTTGCTGGACGAGCCTTGCAACCACCTGGACCTGCCCTCGCTGCAGGCGCTGGAGGCCATGCTGTGCCGCCATGAAGGCGCGCTGGTCGTGGTCTCGCACGACGAGAGCTTCCTCGCGCGGATCGCGCTGACGGACCGGCTGGAGTTCTCGCCCACGGGCTGGCGGATGCGGCCGGCCTGAGCCGCAGGGGATCAGGGCAACGGCGCCATCAGCGCCATCAGCGCCTGCAGCGCCTGCCTTGTGCCCGGAGCCGGGCTATGCCATGCGGCCCGGCAGCCAGGTCGCCACGCCGGGGAAGAACCACAGCAGCACCAGCGCCGCCAGCATCAGCAGGAAGTAGGGCAGGCAGACCCTGGCGATGTAGGTGATCTGCTTGCCCGTCATGCTCTGCAGCACGAAGAGGTTGAAGCCCACGGGCGGCGTGATCTGCGCGGTCTCCACGGTGATGACCAGGAAGATGCCGAACCACAGCGGATCGATGCCGGCCGCCTGGATGATGGGCAGCACCACGCCCATGGTCAGCACGATGGTGGAGATGCCGTCCAGGAAGCAGCCGATGGCCACGTAGAACAGGCCCAGCACCACGATCAGCATGGCCGGCGAGAGGTTCAGGCCGCCCACGAACTCGGCCAGCTGGCGCGGCAGGCCGATGTAGCCCATGGACAGCGTCATGAAGGCCGCCCCGGCCAGGATCAGCGCGATCATGCAGTACAGCCGCGTGGCCCCCAGCAGCGAGTCTCGAAAGCTCTGCCAGGTCAGCGCGCCCTGTGCGGCCGACAGCACGAAGGCGCCCACCACGCCGATGGCGGCGGCCTCCGTGGCCGTGGCGATGCCGGTGTAGATGCTGGCGATGACGCTGGCGATCAGCAGCACCACGGGAATCAGGTGGCGGGTCTCGCGCAGCTTCTCGCGCAGGGTCATCCGGGTGTCGGCCCGGGGGACCTTGCCGGGGTTGAGCAGCGCCCAGCCCATGATCCAGCCCGAAAACAGCGCTGCCAGCAGCAGGCCCGGCAGCACGCCGGCCATGAACAGCCGGGCGATGGAGACCTCGGCGGCCACGCCGTAGACGATGAGGATGATGGACGGCGGGATCAGCAGGCCCAGCGTCGCGGGGCCGCCCAGCGAGCCGATGATCTGCGCGTCCGGGTAGCCGCGGCGGCGCAGCTCGGGGATGTTCATCTTGCCCACGGTGGCGCAGGTGGCGGCCGAGGAGCCCGAGACCGAGGCGAAGATGGTGCAGCCGATGACGTTGGTGTGCAGCAGCCGGCCCGGCAGCGCGTTCACCCAGGGCGCCAGGCCCCGGAACATGTTCTCCGAGAGGTTGGTGCGGTAGAGGATCTCGCCCATCCAGACGAACAGCGGCAGGGCCGTCAGCGTCCAGCTGCTGGCCGAGCCCCAGATGGTCATGGCCATGGCGTCGCCGGCCGGGCGGCTGGAGAACAGCTCCATGCCGATCCAGGCCACGCCGGCCAGGGTCAGGCCGATCCAGACACCGCCGCCCAGCAACAGCAGCAGCATGCCGATGAGGAAGATGCCGACGGCGATTTCATTCATGGTGGGCGTCCTCGTTGGAGGCCGCCGCGCGCCGGCCCAGCAGTTCCAGGATGAATTCATCGACGAAGGCGATGAAGAACACCGCCGTGCCCACGGCCATGGGCAGCTGCGCAATCCACATGGGCGTGGCATCGATGCCCACCGAGATGTCGTGGAAGTCCCAGGACTGCCAGACCAGCCGCGCCGCGTACAGCGCCAGAAAGCCGGACAGCAGCAGGGCCGCCAGCAGCGCGCACAGCTCCAGCGCCCGGCGCGCGCGCCCGCGCAGCAGGCCCAGCACCAGGGTGACGCGGATGTGCTCGCCCTTCTTCAGCGTGCTGGCCAGCGCCAGGAAGCCCGCGCCCGCCATGGCATAGCCGGCATAGGCGTCCGTGCCCGGCGCCGCGAAGCCGAGCAGGCGGCTGGCGATGGTCAGCAGCACCATCAGCAGCACGCCGATCATGGCCAGGCCGGCCATCCAGCCGCTGGCCGTGTACAGGCCGTCGAGAAACTTGCGCATGCTGCAGCCCCCGGGCTCATTTGCCGGCGCGGTAGGCGTCGAGCATGGACTTGCCCTCGGCGCCGGCCTTGTCCATCCATTCCTTGATCACGGTGTCGCCCACCTTGGCCAGGTCCGCCTTGAGCTGGGCCGAGGGCTCGACCACCTGCATGCCGCCTTCGCGCAGCTTGGCGATGGACTGCGCATCGACCTCCTGCGAGCGCTTCCAGCCCCGTTCCTCGGCCGTGGCCGCGGCCTTGAGCACCGCCTCCTGGCTGGGCTTGTCCAGCGCCTCGAAGGCGCGCTTGTTGGCCACGACGGCATTCTTGGGAATCCAGGCCTGCACGTTGGTGTAGTACTTCAGGTTCTCGTAGAGCTTGTTGTCGGCGCCCGTGGCGCTGGAGGTGATCAGTCCGTCGACCACGCCCGTGGCCAGGGCCTGGGACAGCTCGGCCTCCTGGATGGTCACGGGCTGGGCGCCGACCAGCTCGCCGATGCGTGCCGTGGTCGGGCTGTAGACGCGCCACTTCAGGCCCTTGAGGTCGGCCGCCGACTGGATGGGCTTCTTGGAGTAGATGCCCTGGGGCGGCCAGGCCACGGCGTACAGCAGCACCATGCCCTGCTGCTCCAGCTTCTTTTGCAGCAGCGGCTTTTGCGCCTGGTACAGGCGCTGGGCGTCCGCATAGCCGCCCACGAGGAAGGGCAGGCCGTCGGCGCCGAACAGCGGCCATTCGTTCTGGAAGCTGGCCAGGAAGAACTCGCCGGCCTGGGCCTGGCCGCCCTGCACGGCGCGCTTGATCTCGGGCGCCTTGAACAGCGATGCCCCCGGGTGCGCCGTGATCCGGAGCCGGCCCTGGGTGGCGGTCTCCACGTCCTTGGCGAACTGGGCGATGTTCTGCGAATGGAAGTTGAAGGCCGGATAGGCCGAGGGCAGGTCCCACTTGGCCTGGGCCTGGGCCTGGGCCGCAGCCGCCATGCCCATGCTGGCTGCGGCCAGGGCCGCGGAGAAAAAGAAACGACGTTCCATGGTGAACTCCTCTGACACGGTGATCGGGACAGGACAGCGGGCTTCGCCGGCCGGCCCCTTCCCCGGGGAGTCACGTCCACAGCGATGCGCTGCGGAGAAAGGTAGCACTATCGAATGGCGGTGCTACATAGGGAAATCAACAATAACATTCACTTTGTAGTTCTAGTGAGTTGCTTTTGTTTTTATCTCTCTGATTTTTGTTCAACGAAAAAAAAGGTGACCGGCGCCCAGGTGACCGGCGGCCCCGCTCAGACCCGGATGCCCTTTTCCGCCAGCATGCGCGCATAGGCCGCGAGGATGAGCCGCTCCGAATGCACGAGGTAGTCGTTGAGCGCGGCGGCCGCCTCGGCGGGCTTGCCATCCTCGAACAGCTTGAGGATGCGCTCATTCATGTCCACATAGGGCGCATGCAGGAAATGCGGGTCGCGCAGCAGGCCGAAGGCCAGGCGCAGCTCGGCCAGCAGGTGCTCGAACATGGTGTTCAGGCGTTCGCTGTCGGCCAGCTGCACGATGGCCTTGTGGAAGGACATGTTGGCCGTGCCCACGCCCGACCAGTCCTGGGCCTCGCGGTGGCGCTGGGCCACCTCCACCGCCTCGCGCATGAGGCCGCGCGCCGGATGCATGGGATAGGCCTGGGCCAGGGCCTGGCATTCGACCATGCGGCGCACGCGGTAGATGTCGATGATGGAGGCGATGCTGGGCGCGGCCACCGACACGCCCTTGTTGGGTTCGTGCACCAGCAGGCCTTCCTTGGTCAGCAGCCGGAAGGCCTCGCGCAGCGTGTTGCGCGAGATGGCCAGGCTTTCGCTGAGCGCGGCCTCCGACAGCTTCTGCCCAGGCTCCCAGGCACCGTCTATGAGCCTGCTGCGCAGTTGCTCGGTCACGCGGTCGGTCAGGTTCTGGGTATCGGTGGTGCGGGTCATGGCGGACGGGTCGGAAGCAGGTCAGCAGTGTAGCGCCGGCATGCCCCTGTGCCGTGCCGGTCAGGCCAGGAAGCGCCCGCCGTCGCCCAGCACGCCCAGCTCCACGAAGCCCGAGCCCGCGTAGGGCGCCTGGCTGGCGTAGTCGATGGCGAAGCCGCCCAGGTCCCAGCGGCGTATGCCTGCCAGCGCCGTGCGCAGCCGGGACTGTGCAGGGTCGCGGCCGGCGCGCTCCAGGCCCTCCGCGAGCACGCGCGCATTCACATAGGCCTCCAGGCTGCCCAGGGAGAACTCCTGCTGGCTGGCGGCGCGCATGGCCGCCTGGTAGTCGCGCACCAGCTGCAGCTTGCCCTGGTGGGGGGCGGGCACGACCATGGTCAGCGCCATGCCGCGCGCGTCCTTGCCCAGCCCGGCCAGGCTGTCGTTGGGCAGGGTCACGCTCAGGCCCGCCAGCAGCAGCCCCGGCGAATGCTTGCGCAGTCCGCGCACCAGGTCCGCCGACACCGTGCCCGCCGTGGCCAGCAGCACGGCCGAGGGGTGGGCCGCCAGCACCTTGTCCAGCACTTCGGCCACATTCTTCCCATCGGTGGCCACGGCCAGTTGCAGCACGGGCTGCAGGCCCTGGCCGGCCAGCTCGCGCGTGGCGTCCTCGAGCATCTCGCGGCCATAGGCGTTGTCCAGGTGGACGATGCCTATGCCCTTGAGCCCCATGCCCGTGAGGCGCTGCACCAGGCGGCGCATCTCATCGGTGTAGCTGGCGCGCACGTGGAACACGCTGCGATAGCCCTTGCGCAGCGAGGAAGCGCCCGTCCAGGGCGCCACGTAGGGGATGCCGCTGTCCTCGACCAGGGGCAGGATGGCCGCGTTGTTGGGTGTGCCCACGCAGGACAGCAGCGCGAAGGCCGAGCCCTTGGAGAGCATCTGCCTGACGTTGTCGGCCGTGCGCTGGGGCACGTAGCCGTCGTCCACCATCTGCAGCTGCAGCGTGCGCCCATGGATGCCGCCGCGCGCATTGATCTGGGCCAGTGCGGCCTCCGTTCCCTGCCGGATGTCCTTGCCGAAGCCGGCCAGCGGGCCGGTCATCGCGGCCGAACAGCCGATGGTGATGGTCTTGGCCGAAAGGCCCGGCTCGTCGGCCAGGGCATTGCGCACGAAGGCGGGCGCGGCGGCAAGGGCCGCGGCACGTGGCAGGAAGGAGACAAGTTGGCGGCGTCGCATGGATTCAGGGCTGGTGCGTGTGAATGGGGCAGGTCGCGTTTTCTCGGGGGCCGCGCGTGCCGGTGGCAGGGGCCATGGCATGCGGGTGCGGGCCATTGTAGGAGTTTGCCTACGGCCGTCCAGCCCCTGGGCGCGGCGCCCCCGCGCTGTCCCGCGAGCGATGGATTGCCCGGCGCGCCCTGGTCGATTCACAGGCAATCCGATGCGGGTTTGTACTATGTATATGCATTGATTGTCATGCACACAATTCAAGCATGTAAGACAACTTTTCTTTTTTGTTGAACAAAACTTGGATGCGGCAGAGACAATCTGCCGCATCCAGGGATTGGGCAAGGGGAACCACATGCTGACTGACGTCAATCTCTGGCCGCTGATAGGCGTGGCCATCATCGTGGCGGGCTTCGTGCTGCGCTTCAATCCCATGATGGTCGTGATCGTCACGGCCATCGGCACGGCGCTGGCGGCGGGTTTCCCGATCGACAAGGTGCTGGCCGCCATCGGCACGGGCTTCATCAAGACCCGCAACCTGCCGCTGATCATCCTGCTGCCGCTGGCGGTGATCGGCCTGCTGGAGCGCCACGGCCTGCGCCAGCACGCACAGAACTGGATCAGCTCCATCCAGTCGGCCACGGCCGGCCGCCTGCTGATCGTCTACCTGGCCGCGCGCCAGCTCACGGCCGCCGTCGGCCTGACCAGCCTGGGCGGCCATCCGCAGATGGTGCGTCCGCTGCTGGCGCCCATGGCCGAGGGCGCGACCCAGTCGCGCTACGGCATCCTGCCCGCCAAGGTGCGCGACAAGCTGCGCGCCTACTCGGCCGCCACGGACAACGTGGGCCTGTTCTTCGGCGAGGACATCTTCGTGGCCTTCGGCGCCATCGTGCTGATGACCACCTTCCTGAAGGAAGCCGGCATCGAGGTCGAGCCCATCCACGTCGCGCTGTGGGGCATTCCCACCGCCATCTGCGCCTTCGCCATCCATGCCTGGCGCCTGAACCGCCTGGACCGCACGCTGCGGCGTGAACTGGCCGACTACAAGGCCAGCGCCGAAGCCGTTGCCGCCGCCCAAGCCAAGGGAGCCTGAACATGACGCTGACCATCCAACACCTGTACTACCTGGTCGGCTTCGTGCTGGCCGTCACGGCCGTGATGACGCTGCGCGACGCCAGCAACCCCAGGCGCTGGTCCAGCGGCCTGTTCTGGGCGCTGTACGCCGCCGTCTTCCTGGTGGGCAACGAACTGTCGCCCATGGTCGTGGGCATCATCGCCGTGGCCATGGCCGTGCTCGCGGGCTTCGGCGGCGTGGGCGGCGGCCGCCATGCGCCGCGCAGCGATGCCGAGTACCTGGCCAGCGCCAGGCGCCTGGGCAACAAGCTGTTCGCGCCGGCCCTGGCGATTCCGCTGATCACCATGGTCGGCACGCTCAGCGCCTCGCACCTGGTCTTCGGCGGCACGCCGCTGCTGGACCCCAAGGCCACCACGCTGGTGAGCCTGGGCGTGGGCTGCGTGCTGGCCCTGGGCCTGGCCTGCTGGCTGACCGGCGAGACGCCGGCCCAGGGCATGCGCGAATCGCGCCGCCTGACCGACGCCCTGGGCTGGGCCCTGGTGCTGCCCCAGATGCTGGGCATGCTGGGCCTGGTGTTCTCGGACGCCGGCGTGGGCAAGGCCGTGGCCTATGTGACCACCACCTACATCAACATGGACATCCGCTTCGTGGCCGTGGCCGTCTACGTGATCGGCATGGCGCTGTTCACCGTGGTCATGGGCAATGGCTTCGCGGCCTTCCCCGTGATGACCGGGGGCGTGGGCGTGCCCATCCTGGTGGGCGTCTACCATGGCGACCCGGCCGTGATGGCGGCCATCGGCATGCTGTCGGGCTACTGCGGCACCCTGCTCACGCCCATGGCGGCCAATTTCAACCTGGTGCCCGCGGCGCTGCTGGAGATCGACAAGAACGCGGTGATCCGCGCCCAGGTGCCCACGGCCCTGGCGCTGCTGACGGCCAACGTCTTTCTCCTGTACTTCCTGATGTTCCGCTAGCCACGCAAGCCCTGCCATGACCGATTCCACTTCCCCGCGCATCCTCGTGACCGGCTTCGAGCCCTTCGAGCAGGACCCCGTCAACCCCTCCTGGGAAGTGGCGCGCGCCCTGCACGGCGAAGCCATCGCGGGCGCCACGGTGCATGCGGTGCAGCTGCCCTGCGTGTTCGGCGCGGCCATCGAGCGGCTGCACCAGGCGCTGGAGCAGGTGCGGCCCATTCTGACCGTGAGCCTGGGCATGGCGGGCGGGCGCATCGACTTCACGCCCGAGCGCGTGGCCATCAACGTGGACGATGCGCGCATCCCCGACCATGCGGCCTGCCAGCCCGTGGACACGCCCGTCATCGCCGGCGCCCCCGCGGCCTACTTCACCACGCTGCCCATCAAGGCCGTGGTGCGCAACCTGCGCGGGCAGGGCATTCCGGCGTCCGTCTCGAACACGGCGGGCACCTTCGTATGCAACCATGTCTTTTTCGCGCTCATGCACTGGCTGGCGCAGGGCCGGGGCGAGCCCGGCGCGCGCGGCGGCTTCATCCATGTGCCGGCCCTGCCCGAGCAGGCGGCGCGCCGCCCCGGCATGGCCAGCATGGCCCTGGCCACCCAGGTGGCGGCCCTGCGCGAAACCCTGCGCACGTCCATGACCGTGGCGCAGGACCTGAAGGAAACGGCGGGCCAGCTGCATTGATTGATGCGGCAGGCCGGCAAGGAGAGAAAAAATGAAGATGGATTTGAACAGCGACCTGGGCGAGAGCCTGGGCGCATGGCGCATGGGCGACGATGCGGCCATGCTGGACATCGTCAGCAGCGCCAACGTGGCCTGCGGCTTCCATGGCGGCGATCCTGCCGGCATCCTGCAGACGCTGCGGGCCGCGCAGCAGCGCGGCGTCACCGTCGGCGCCCATGTGTCCTACCCGGACCTGATCGGTTTCGGGCGCCGCAACATGGACGTGGCCAGCAGCGACCTGGTGGCCAGCGTCATCTACCAGATCGGCGCCCTGCAGGGCCTGGCCCGCGTGGCAGGCACCGAGGTGCGCTACGTCAAGCCGCATGGCGCGCTGTACAACACCATCGCCCATGACAGGCGCCAGGCGCACGACGTGATCACGGCCATCCGCGCCATCGACCCCGGCCTGGTGCTGGTGGCCCTGGCCGGCTCGCCGCTGATCGCCTGGGCGCGCGACGCGGGCCTGACCGTGGTGGCCGAGGCCTTTGCCGACCGGGGCTACACGCCCGAAGGCGCCCTGGTCTCGCGCCGCGAGCCCGGCGCCGTGCTGCACGACGTGGACCAGATCGCCGAGCGCATGCTCACCCTGGTGCGCGACGGCGTGGTCCGTGCCGTGGACGGCAGCGACGTGCGCATCGCCGCCGACTCCATCTGCGTGCATGGCGACAGCCCCGGCGCCGTGGCCATCGCGCGGCATCTGCGCCAGCGTTTCGAGCAGGAGGGCGTGCGCATCTCCTCCTTCGTGGGCTGAAATGAAACACCCCCTGAGTCGCTTCGCGCCTTCCCCCTCTCCTGCGGGAGGGGGACGACAGCCTCGCTGCGGGGCGGCCCTTGCTTGCTGTCCCTGGCCTTGGGCCGCGCCGGCATCATGGATTTGCGGGTATTGCCTGCGCAATGAATTACTAAAAAACTGAAGGGAAAACTATGCGTTTCCTACCCGTCAACCGCCAGGCCCTGATGGTGGAGCTGGCCGACCTGGACGAGACCCTGGCCCTGCTGGGCTCGCTGCAGCGCGATCCCATCGCGGGCGTGCAGGAGCTGGTGCCGGCCGCGCGCACGGTGCTCGTGCAGTTCGCGCCCACGCAAGTGGGCGTGGCCGAGCTGGTGCGCCGCATCGCCGCGCGCGACCTGGGCCGGCGCGCCGAGCGCAGCGACGTGCTGGTCGAGATCCCCGTGCACTATGACGGCGAGGACCTGGCCGACGTGGCGCAACTGCTGGGCATCACGCCCGAGGAAGTCGTGCGCCGCCACACGGGCAGCGAATACGCCGTGGCCTTCACGGGCTTCGCGCCCGGCTTTGCCTACCTCAGCGGCGGCGATCCCATTTTCAACGTGCCACGCCGCAGCACGCCGCGCACGCGCGTGCCGGCCGGCTCCGTGGCGCTGGGCGGACTGTTCAGCGCCGTCTACCCCCAGGCCAGCCCGGGCGGCTGGCAACTGATAGGCCGCACCTCGGCCCGCATGTGGGACCTCTCGCGCGCGCTGCCCGCGCTGCTGCAGCCCGGCTACCGCGTGCGCTTCGTCGATGCCGCCAGCATGGCGCAGCCTAGCGCAGAGATGCCGAGCAAGGGCCGCCCCGCAGCGATGGCATCGTCCCCCTCCCGCGAAGCGAGAGAGGGGGAAGCGGCGAAGCCGCTCAGGGGGTGTCTTTGCGTGCGCGCCACGGGGCTGATGACGCTGTTCCAGGACCGGGGCCGCCTGGGCCAGGCCGGGCAGGGCGTCTCGGCCTCGGGCGCCATGGACCAGGCGGCCTTCAAGGCCGCCAACCGCCTGGTGGGCAATCCCAGCGATCTGGCCGTGCTGGAGACCGTGGGCGGTGGCCTGTCCCTGCAAAGCCGGGGCGATACCGTGGTCGCCGTCACGGGCGCCGACGCGCCGCTGACCGTGGCCACCCAGGCGGGCCGGCGCTGGGCCGTGCCCCGCTACCAGGCCGTGGCCCTGGCCGATGGCGACCAGCTGTCCCTCGGCCAGCCCGTGGCCGGTGCGCGCTGCTATGTGGCCGTGCGCGGCGGTTTCGAGGTGGCGCCCGTGCTGGGCAGTGCCTGCACGGACACGCTGGCCCACGTCGGCCCGGCGCCGCTGGCCGTGGGCCAGGTCCTGCCCTTGCGCCCTGCAGGCCCCGCAGGCTGCACGGCCGTGGCCGCGCCCGAACTGCCCCCCGAATCCCTGCCCGTGGCCGGGCAGGACGTGGTGCTGGACGTGGAACTGGGCCCGCGCACCGACTGGTTCACGCCCGAGGCCGTGGCCCTGCTGGCCGCGCAGCGCTGGCAGGTCACGCCGCAATCGAACCGCGTGGGCCTGCGCCTGGCGGGCGAGCAGCCGCTGGCGCGCGCCGTGGCGGGCGAGCTGCCCAGCGAAGGCACGCCGCTGGGCGCCATCCAGGTGCCCCCCAGCGGCCAGCCCGTGCTGTTCCTGGCCGACCATCCGCTGACGGGCGGCTACCCGGTGATCGGCTGCGTGGCGCCGCACCACCTGGACCGGGCGGGCCAGATCCCCGTGGGCGCCTGGATCCGCTTCAACCCCATCCGCGCCTTCGAGGAATACTTGAAATGAGTCACCCCCTGAGCCGCTACGCGGCTTCCCCCTCTCTACTTGCTGCGCAAGGGAGGGGGACGACACCCTCGGGGCGGGGCGGCCCTTCCTCGGTGTCCCTGGCTTTCAGGGTGCGCCGGTTTTGTGAGCCGCTGGTTGCGCGCAGCGCCATGGATAACTGAATACTGAAGGAATTGCGATGAAGAAAGTCCTGATTGCCAACCGTGGCGAGATCGCGGTGCGCATCGCCCGCGCCTGCGCCGACTACGGCGTGAAGTCCGTCGCCGTCTATGCCGATGCCGACATCGACGCCCTGCATGTGCGCATGGCCGACGAAGCCCATGGCCTGGATGGCGAGCGCCCCGCCGACACCTACCTGAACATCGCCAAGCTCATCGCCATCGCGCGCAAGAGCGGCGCCGATGCCGTGCACCCGGGCTATGGCTTCCTCTCGGAAAGCGAGGCCTTCGCGCGCGCCGTGCTCGACGCCGGCCTGCGCTGGATCGGCCCCACGCCTGCAACGATAGCCAAGCTGGGCGACAAGGTCGAGGCGCGCAAGATCGCCCTGCAGGTCGGCGCCCCCCTGGTGGCCGGCACGCCCGACCCGGTCAAGGATGCCGGCGAAGTGCTGGCCTTCGCCGAGCAGCACGGCCTGCCCATCATCATCAAGGCGGCCTTCGGCGGCGGCGGCCGGGGCATGAAGATCGCCTGGCGCATGGACGAGGTCGAGGAGCTCTACCACTCCGCCGTGCGCGAGGCCGTCACCGCCTTCGGCCGTGGCGAATGCTTCGTCGAGCAGTTCCTGGACCGGCCCCGCCACATCGAGGCCCAGGTGCTGGCCGACACCCACGGCAACGTGGTCGTGCTGGGCACGCGCGACTGCTCGCTGCAGCGGCGCAACCAGAAGCTGGTCGAGGAGGCCCCGGCCCCCTTCCTCAGCGACGAGCAGCGCCAGCGCATCCACGCGGCGGCGCGCGACATCTGCGCGGCGGCCGGCTACGTGAGCGCGGGCACCGTGGAATTCCTGCTGAGCCAGAGCGGCGCCATCTCCTTCCTGGAGGTGAACACGCGCCTGCAGGTCGAACACCCCGTGACCGAGCAGACCACGGGCGTGGACCTGGTGATCGAGCAGCTGCGCGTGGCCGACGGCCTGCCCCTGTCCCTCACCGAGACGCCCGCGCCGCTGGGCCACTCCATCGAATTCCGCATCAACGCCGAGGATGTGGGCCGGGGCTTCCTGCCCACGCCCGGCCCCGTGGTGCGCTTCGATCCGCCCTCGGGCCCCGGCGTGCGCCTGGACACGGGCGTGCAGGCGGGCTCGGTGGTGCCGGGCAGCTTCGACTCGCTGATGGCCAAGCTCATCGTCAGCGGCGCCACGCGCGAACAGGCCCTGGCCCGCGCACGCCGCGCGCTGGCCGAGTTCCGCATCGAGGGCCTGTCCTCGGTGCTGCCCTTCCACCGCGCCGTGATCGGCCACCGCGATTTCACGGGCGAGGACGGCTTCAAGGTCCACACGCGCTGGATCGAGTCCGACTTCGCCGAGCCCCTGGCCGCCGCCGTGCGGGCCGAGCCGCTGCCCGATGCCAGCCTGGTGCGCTGCGCGGTCGAGATCGACGGGCGCCGTGTGTCGCTGGGGCTGCCTGCGGTGTTGCTGCAAGGGCTGGCGTCCGCTGGTGGTGGCGTGGCTGCTGCGGCGCCTGCTGCCGAGTCTTCGGTCGATCCTGCTGCCGTCACCTCGCCGATTGCCGGGAATCTGCATGCCTGGAAGGTGGCGGATGGCGATACGGTGCAGGAGGGCGATGTGATCGCCGTCATGGAGGCGATGAAGATGGAGATGCAGGTGGCTGCGCATCGCAGTGGGGTGGTGGCTTTGGTGGCTGAGGCGGGGAAGGCGCAGGTGTTGGGGGCTGTGATTGCCCGGATTGGCTGAGTTGTCGTTGGTCTTTTTGTGACCCTGCCGGGGGGGTGTTTTTCGAGGCCGGGTCTCGGCCCGGCGGCCGACCTACTTTCTTGCTGCGCCGCAAGAAAGTAGGCAAAGAACGGCGCCCGAATGCCCGCGACCCCTGCGCTTCGCTCCGGGGCAACCTGCGTCGTGGCGGTTGCGGGGTTCGCCGCAGAACTCGCTGCGCGCTGCGCGCTCCGCTCAGACATGCTGCGGCAAGTCAGATGACGAGGCAGTCCTGTCCTTCGGCAGGACTGCAACCCCGCAACCACCACGCCGCAGGCGCGGTCATACGGGGGGTGGGGACGGGCCGTCGCTGCGCTCGGCCTGTTGTTTATGGGCAGTCGCAGTTCACTGCTCTGGCTTCTGTCTGGACGTAGTTGGCCAGGGACTCCGCTGCATCGCGGATGGTGCGCAGTGCGTGGGCCATGGCTTCCGGGCGGCGGTAGTCTTCCGGTGCGTTCACGCAGGCCAATGCGAGTTGGGCCAGGGCCCAGATTTCACTGCAGCTTTCGCGTACCCATCTGTTGGTGTCGGTGATGGTGCTGGTCAGCTGCTCGATGCTGGCGCGAGGTGAAGACAGGGGTTGAGCGTTCATGGTTCCGTGCTCCTTCGTGAGACTGAAACCACCGGCCAGTGTTCTTACGCACAGACAGGTGGACGGGATGTTAAGAACACGTACGAAGCCGTGCGGACGCCCTTGCGGGTAGCCCCATCCCGCCCGAAACCGTAGGGACGTGGGCATGCGCCCACGATCCGGCAATCCAGACGTGAAAGGGCCTCGCTGACGGGGAGGCCGCACCGCTTCGTTTTTGGGTGTTCTTACGCACCAGCCCCCGGACAGGGGGGCTACTCGCGATGATAGATGCTTTGAAAGAAGAGCAGGCCAAAAGCCCCAGGCCGAGCGCAGCGAAGGCCCGTACCCACCCCCCGTATGACCGCGCCCGCCGCAGGGCCGAAACCAGACCCCGAAGCCAGGAAAGCCCAGCCGGCAACTACCCTGGTATGGATGACGGGCCAGGGCCCAGATAGAGCTTGAGCAGCTTCGTCATGGTGTCCGCCTTGCCCTCGGCACCATCCAAACAGGCCTTTCTCATGGCACTGTCACTGATGCCGGACCATTCGATCTGGTAGCCCGCATTCAAGGCGATCAGCGACAGCAAAAGCCGCTGCGATCTTCCGTTGCCTTCGCGGAACGGGTGGATCAGGTTCAGGTCAATCAGGAAGCTGGCGCACGCCTGTGCGAACGCCTCGGCGGGCAAATGGCAGAAGTAGCTCTTGGCCTTGCAGTCTTCAAAAAGTGCCTCCAGCCGGCTCGCAATGTCCTGGTGCCTCACGAAGTGGGTATCGCCCTTGGCGATGTCGACCTGTCTGAATTCCCCGGCCCAGGGATAGATGTCCTGGAAGATCTCTTTGTGGATGGATCGCAGAACCGCTACCGAGAACTCGGCGGGAGTCTTTCTTTGCAGCAGCTCTTGAATGGCGAGAGAGGCCAGATCCGCCTCTATCTCGTTCAGGTCCTGGGTGTTGGTGATGCCCAGCTTGTTTTTCAGAACACCATTGGACTCGCTGTAGGGGTCGTCTTCGGCGGAATATCCAGCGATGTAGTAGTGGTCATCGCTCATTTGGCCTTGGCCTTGCCGGCAGCCAGGACCCTGTTCTTGGCCCTTGAGAGAATCTCCTGCCTGGCCTGCTCATAGCTGATCAAGCCTTCCTCCCTGCGCCGCAGCAATTCATGGCCGAACTGGGAGACCTTGATATTGTCCACGGCCAGAATTGCCACGGCCTGCCGGGCACTCCAGCTTTTCAATGTCTTCGGTCTTTCCATGAGCGCACCTCATTCTTGCTTTGAAGCGCCAAGCCCTGAACAGGGGGCGATTCGCGATGATAGATGCTTTGAAAGAAGAGCAGGCCAAAAGCCCCAGGCCGAGCGCAGCGAAGGCCCGCAACAACTCCCCGTATGACCGCGCCTGCGGCGTGGTGGTTGCGGGGTTGCAGTCCTGCCGAAGGACAGGACTGCTTCGTCATCTGACTTGCCGCAGCATGTCTGAGCGGAGCGCGCAGCGCGCAGCGAGTTCTGCGGCCAACCCCGCAACCGCCACGGCGCAGGTTGCCCCGCAGCGAAGCGCAGGGGTCGCGGGCATTCGGGCGCCGTTCTTTGCCTACTTTCTTGCGGCGCAGCAAGAAAGTAGGTCGGCCGCCGGGCCGAAACCCGGCCTCGAAAAACAACCCCCCGGCAGGGTCCAAAACCAGATCCCTAAAGAGCCGGGAAGGACTCAGCGCCCACCTTGAAAACTGCGCGTGCTGTACAGATCGACGGGCAGACGCGACAGCAGGGGCAGCCCCGACACCGCATCCACAGGCTGCCTCTCGATGTAGTTGAAGAACACATCCGAGTCCAGCACGCCGATGTCCAGGCGCCGCGCATCGGGCACCGCCGCCAGCGTCTTGTAGCCATCGCCCCCCGTCGCATTGAAGCTCAGCACGAACAGCTTGTAGGTGCGCGCCGTGTCCAGCGGCTTCCACAGCTTGGTGGCGTTGTCATACACCTCCACGCCCGACACGCGCTGGCCCGCAGCGGCCGCGGCGTTCACGTCGAAGCGCAGGCCGCCGGTGTAGGGGTAGGGGCCGGTCGTGCCGCCGGTGCCGTACACGGCTTCCAGGCCGTCTTCGAGCATGCTCTTGACTTCGGCGCCCGTGATGTCCAGGCGGAACAGCTTGTTGCCGAAGGGCAGGACCTGGATGACCTGGGCCGCCGTGGTCTGGCCCAGCAGCGGAATGCGCACGCCGCCGCCGCTTTGCAGCGAGATGTCGGCGCCACCGTAGTGGCGGTTGGCTTCTTCCAGGTAGGCCTGGGCCACGAGCTGCTGGATGTCGCCGCCGCGCATGCTGACGCTGCCTTCGGCATTGCAGGCCGCGCTGGACTGGCTGTAGTTCATGGTGCCGGGGCCGCCGGGCACGCGGCGCGAGCACAGCTCCCGGGGCACCATGGCCACCTGCTTGAGGTTGAACTGGGCGACCTTGTCCTTGAACGGCTGCAGCACGGCCGTGGCCTTGGCCGAGGGCTGGGTCACGCGCAGCACGCCGGTGGCGGCGATGCTGGCCTTGAGCGCCGTCTTCTGCGCCTCGGTGGCGGGCTTGCCGCCGAGGGTGAAGCTGTCGCCGATCAGCACATGGGGCGTGCCCGTGCACTGGGTGACACGGCCGTCGGCGTCGAACTGGACCTTGAGGTCGCCGACCACCTGGGCGTATTCCCAGGCCTGGACCACGCAGACGGGGCTGCCGTCCTTGTCGGTCAGGCGCGTGGGGTAGGCGCCGCCGGGCGTGCCCACGCCGGTGGTCTTGAGCACGTCGGGGCCGAGCAGGGTGTGCGAGTCGCCGCCCACGACCACGTCCACGCCGCTGAGCCTGGGCACGATCTGGCGGTCGTAGTCGTAGCCGACGTGGCTCATCACGATGATCTTGTTGATGCCCCTGGCGCGCAGCGCGTCGATCTCGCGCTGGGCGGCCGTGGCCTCGTCCTCGAAGGTGGTGTCGGGGTCGGGGCTGGAGGATGCCTTGGTCTTGCCCGCGATGGTCAGGCCGATGATGCCGATCTTCTGGCCGCCACGCTCCACCACGGTGGAGGGGTTCACATAGCCGGGGGCCTTGGCGGTGTTCAGGGCCGAGTTGGCGCCGAAGCGCACGTTGGCGCTGAGCACGGGCGTCTTGCAACTGCCCGTGCGCAGGCGGTCCAGGAAGGACTTCAGGCCCGTGTCGCCCTTGTCGAATTCGTGGTTGCCCAGCGTGAAGGCGTCGAAGCAGACGGAGTTCATCAGCGCCGCGTCGGCCTCCCCGTCGGCGCCCGCACGGTTGAAGTACAGCGTGCCGGTGAGTGCGTCGCCGGCGTGCAGCTTGAGCACGTTGGGCGACTGGGCGGCCAGCTCCTCGATGGCCTGGGCCACGCGCGGGAAGCCCGCGGCGTCCACGGCCACGGCTTCGGCCTTGCCGGTGCCGGCATCCAGTTGCAGCGTCTTGCTCTTGGACTCCAGCGTGGAGTGGTGGTCGTTGATGTGCAGGATGCGCAGCTCCAGCGGCTGTCCGGCGGGCGTGTCGTTGCCGGAGCCGCCGCAGCCGGCGACCAGGGCGCTGGCGGCCAGGGCCAGGACGAGCGGGCGCAGGGCGGGGCGGTGGGGGATCAGGGACATGGATGGTTTCTTTCTGTATCTGTTTGTCACGGGCGCCGATGCTGGCGGCAGCGCATGACAGGCCGATGAAACGCCTGCACGGGGCTTGACCTTGACATGGTGGCAATCTTTAAAGTGCCTCCATCGAGAAAAAAGGAGTTGGCAATGACTGCATCGACCCAGGCCGGCATGGCCATCGACCTGCCCGTACAGGGCATGACATGCGCCTCCTGCGTGGGGCGTGTGGAGCGTGCGCTCAGGAAGCTGCCCGGCGTCGCCGAGGCGGCGGTCAACCTGGCCACCGAGAAGGCCAGCATCCGCTTCGAGGGCGAGCCGGACCTGCCGGCGGCCATCGCGGCCATCGAGAAGGCGGGCTACGAGGTGCCGCAGGCCGGCGTGGAGCTGGCCGTCGAGGGCATGACCTGCGCTTCCTGCGTGGGCCGTGTCGAGCGGGCGCTGAAGAAGGTGCCCGGCGTGCGGTCGGCCAGCGTCAACCTGGCCACGGAGCGTGCCCAGGTGCAGTGGGCAGGTGGCGGGGATGTGGCGGCCCTGGTGGCGGCGGTGCAGAAGGCGGGCTACGAGGCCCGGCCGCTGGTGGCCGGCGCTGCCGCGCCGCGTGGCGAGGACGGCGCGCAGCAGCGCCAGGCGCGTGAACTCGCCTCGCTCAGGCGCTCGCTGGCCGTGGCCACGGTGTTCGCGCTGCCGGTCTTCGTGCTGGAGATGGGCGGCCACATGGTGCCGGCCTTCCACCACTGGGTGGGGCAGACCATCGGCACGCAGAACAGCTGGTATCTGCAGTGCGTGCTGGCGGCCATCGTGCTGTTCGGTCCGGGGCTGCGCTTTTTCCAGAAAGGGGTTCCGGCGCTGCTGCGCGGCGCGCCCGACATGAATTCGCTGGTTGCGGTGGGCACGTCGGCGGCCTTCGCCTATTCGCTGGTGGCGACGTTTGCGCCGCAGTGGCTGCCGGCCGGCACGGTCAACGTGTACTACGAAGCCTCGGCCGTGATCGTGGCCTTGATCCTGCTGGGCCGCTTCATGGAAGCGCGCGCCAAGGGCAATACGTCCGAGGCCATCCGCCGCCTGGTGCAGCTGCAGGCCAAGACGGCGCGGGTGCGCCGCGAGGGCGGTGTGCAGGAGGTGGACATCGCCACCGTGCGCACGGGCGACATCGTCGAGGTGCGGCCCGGCGAGCGCATTCCCGTGGATGGCGAAGTCATCGAGGGCAGCAGCTTCGTGGACGAGTCCATGATCAGCGGCGAGCCCGTGCCGGTGGAAAAGAAGGCGGGCGCCGAGCTGGTGGGCGGCACGGTCAACCAGAACGGCGCGCTGGCCTTCAAGGCCACCAAGGTCGGCGGCGACACGCTGCTGGCCCAGATCATCCGCATGGTCGAGCAGGCCCAGGGCTCCAAGCTGCCGATACAGGCCCTGGTGGACCAGGTCACCATGTGGTTCGTGCCCGCCGTGATGGCCGTGGCCCTGCTGACCTTCGGCGCCTGGCTGGTCTGGGGGCCTTCGCCCGCGCTGAGCTTCGCGCTGGTCAACGCCGTGGCGGTGCTCATCATTGCCTGCCCCTGCGCCATGGGCCTGGCCACGCCGACGTCCATCATGGTGGGCACGGGCCGCGCCGCCCAGATGGGCGTGCTGCTGCGCAAGGGCGAGGCGCTGCAGACCCTCAAGGATGCGCGCGTCGTGGCCGTGGACAAGACCGGCACGCTCACGCGCGGCCGCCCCGAGCTGACCGATCTGGTACTGGCCCCCGGCTTCGAGGGCGAGCGCCGCCGCGTGCTGGCCCTGGTGGCGGCCGTGGAGGACCGCTCCGAGCATCCCATCGCCCGTGCCATCGTGGATGCCGCCAAGGCCGAGGGCCTGGCGCTGGGCGCGGTGGACCGCTTCGAGTCCGTGACGGGCTTTGGCGTGCGTGCCGGGGTGGGGGGCGTGCGCGTGGAGATCGGCGCCGACCGCTTCATGCGCGAGCTGGGCCTTTCGGTGGACGGCCTGGCCGCCGATGCCATGCGTTTCGGCGACGAGGGCAAGACGCCGCTGTATGCGGCCATCGACGGCCGGCTGGCCGCCATGATCGCCGTGGCCGATCCCGTCAAGGACAGCACGCCGGCCGCCATCGCCGCCCTGCATGCCCTGGGCCTGAAGGTGGCGATGATCACCGGAGACAACCGCCTCACGGCCGAGGCCATCGCGCGCCAGCTGGGCATCGACGAGGTGGTGGCCGAGGTGCTGCCCGGCGGCAAGGTCGATGCCGTCAGGCGCCTGAAGGCCGCGCACGGCACCCTGGCCTATGTGGGTGACGGCATCAACGACGCGCCGGCCCTGGCCGAGGCCGATGTGGGCCTGGCCATCGGCACGGGCACGGACATCGCCATCGAGGCGGCCGACGTGGTGCTGATGTCGGGCGACCTGGGCGGCGTGCCCAATGCGATCGCGCTGTCCAAGGCCACCATGGCCAATATCCGCCAGAACCTGTTCTGGGCCTTCGCCTACAACGTGGCCCTGATCCCGGTGGCCGCCGGCCTGCTGTATCCGTTCAACGGCATGCTGCTGTCGCCCATGTTCGCGGCCGGGGCCATGGCGCTGTCCAGCGTGTTCGTGCTCAGCAATGCGCTGCGCCTGCGCGGATTCACCGCACCCATGGCGGCGGGCCGCTGAGCGGCGGGGCCGCGCAGGCCCTCGTCGCGGGTCAGCCGGGCAGCTTGGGGACTTCGATGAAGTCGTCCAGGCTCAGGCCCTTTTCCTTCAGCAGGGCCTCGAGCACGGGCTTCAGCCGCCCCAGGCTTTGCTGCACGGTCTCGCGCACCGTGTCCACCACGACCTGGGTGCTGCGGTCGATCTCCACGTTCAGCAGGTCGCCCACGCCCTTGGACTCGAACACGGTCATGCGGCGTGTCTCGGGAATCAGCCAGACCTCGAACCAGCCGGCCTGGCGGTCCACTTCGGAGACCGTCAGGCTGGCACCGTTGATGGCGATGTATCCCTTGGCGAACACATAGTGCCGAAAGCCCTCGGGAATGCCGAAGCGGATGCGGTGGTTGGTGTCGCTGCTGGCGACCTCCAGCACGGGCGCGGTGAAGTCCACATGGCCGGACAGCGGATGGCCGCCGATCTCGGCGCCATCCCTGGCCGCGCGCTCCACGTTGACGCGCCCGCCCACGGCATAGCTGCCCAGCGTGGTGATGTTCAGGCTTTGCAGCATCACGTCGAAGCTGGCGCGCGTGGGCGAGAGGATCTCGGTCACCGTCAGGCACACGCCGTCGGTGGAGACGCTGGCGCCTATGGCCAGGTCCTCGCAGAAGCCTTCGGGAAAGTCGAGGACGAAGGTGCGCAGGCCGTCTTGGTCGCGCAGGTCGGCAATGCTTGCCACGGCCTGGATGATGCCGGTGAACACGGTGGGATTCCTTGCAAAGAGTGCCCAGGGCACAAAGAACGCATTTTGCACGCGCTGGGACGGCTCAGGCGGGCGTCGCGCCGCCCTCCCACCAGCCGCTGAGCAAGGATGGGGGACGACGCGCCGCATGCACCCAGGCACAGGACGGCCAGGCATCCTGCTGCACATTCATGCCCGCATAGACGCCATAGCCGGGGCCGGCCTCGATCTCGCCTTCGGCATGCAGGGTCTCGCCCGCGCGGATGCTGCAGGCCGCGCGGATGTCGCCCAGCGCGCGCATGCCCCAGTCCACCTCGATGTGGCTGCCGCCTTCCACGTCGGCGCCAGCGTACAGGCCATGGCCCAGCGCGATCAGGCCGCTGGCGCGGATGCTGCCGCCCGCGCGCAGGCCCTTGCCGCAGTGGATGGCGCCCTGCACCTCGATGTCCTGGCCCGCCTGGGCACCGCCGGCCAGGCGCAGGTCGGCGCCGCAGCGCAGCTCCCAGCCGGCGCGCACATCCCCGCAGCGCAGTTCGCCCTGCACGTCCACGCTCCAGGCAGCCTTGGCCAGGCCGCCGGCCTGCAGCGGGCCTGCGCAGAAGATGGCGCCGCCGCTGTGCAGGTCCTGGCCGGCCTCGATGCGGCCCGCATGGATGCCGGCGCCGGCCTGCAGCGTGCGGCCCACGGCCAGCAGGCCGGGCACGCGCACCTCGCCGTGCACCACCACGGTGCCGGCGAAGACCAGGGCCTCGGACTCGAGGTGCTCGACTTCGAGCACGGCATCGGTGGGGCCGAACTGCTGCATCAGCCAGCGCGCGTCCTCGACGCGGCCGTCGGTGACCAGGGCGTCCAGCACGCGCTGGTAGTCGTTGCCGTCGTGGCGGTTGCGCACGAACCAGCGAAAGCCCGATGCGCAAGGGCTTTTGGCGCGCAGAAAGTTTTGCGAGAGTTCCATGTCCATCTTCAGCTCCAGAAATCCAGTGGCCGGGAAAGGGGCTGCGCCATGCGGCGGCGCTGCCAGGGGCTTGCCTGCAGGGGGGTGCGGCGGGGGCCGTGCGGAAGCTGGGGCGGTGGGGGCTGGCCTCAGGCTTTCCGCACGGCGGCGGAAAGCAGGGCCGTGAAGCCGCACAGGCTGATGAAGGCCGTGGGTACGCCATGCACGCGCTGGGGCCGCTGCGCGCGCAGGGCGCTGCGGCAGGTCAGGGCATCGGTGAGGCGGGAGGTACGGGCCATGGCTGGGACAGGAGGTCGGCCGCAATTATGCCGCCAGCCCGTTTCCGCACGGGTGCGCATGGGGACAAGGGGCCGCACGCAGGACGGGGCTTCGTTGCTTTGGGTAACATCACGGACCCTGCGGGCGCGCGCGGTCCTTGCGCGGCGCCTGCCCGTCCTGCCGCGCGGCGCTGTGCCCGGCGGGGCCTTTTCCTGCCGGGAAACCCCATGAATTCCAAGACTCCCCCCTCATTCCTGAGCCGCATCGCCATCGCGATCGGCAGTTTCTTCGCCATCCTGGGCAACGGCCGCCTGGCCGCCGATGTCAGCCGCCTGCGTGCTGGCGAGGCCCTGGCCGCCGACGTGCCGCCGCCCGCACCCAGGGAAGTGCGCGTGGAGGTGCCCGTGGACCGTATCGTCGAGGTCCGTGTCGAGGTGCCTGTCGAGAAAGTGGTCGAGAAAGTGGTTGAAAAGACCGTGGAGCGGCATGTGCCCACCGACACCGCCGCCCTGCAGCTGCTGGGCCTGCTGCAGCGCGAGGCCCGCTTCGTGGACTTCGTGCAGGAAGACGTGGCCGGCTATGCCGATGCCGAGATCGGCGCCGCCGCGCGCGTGGTGCACGAGGGCTGCCGCAAGGTGCTGCGCGAGCATTTCAGCATCGCGCCCGTGCGCGCCGAGGCCGAGGGCAGCCGCGTGACGCTGGCCGAAGGCTTCGACGCCGCCGCCGTGCGCCTGACGGGCAACGTGGCCGGCCAGGCGCCGTTCACGGGCACGCTGGGCCACCGCGGCTGGCGCGTGGACGCGGTCCGCCTGCCGCAGTTGACGGACGCAAAGGCCGCCGCCATCGTGGCCCAGGCCGAGGTGGAGCTGTGAGCATGGACCCGACCCACGCATCCCGCTACAGCATCGGCATCGACCTGGGCACCACGCATTGCGCGCTGTCCTATGTGGACCGCCAGGCCAGCGATGGCGAGAAGGTGGCGCAGGAGGTGCTGCCCATTCCCCAGCTCACGGGCCCGGCCAGCGTCGAGGCGCGGCCGCTGCTGCCGTCCTTTCTCTACCTGCCGCACGAAAGCGAGCTGACGGCTGCCGACACCGCCCTGCCCTGGGGCGCCAGCCAGGACTTCGTGGTGGGCGAGTTCGCGCGCTCGCGCGGCGCGGCCACGCCGATCCGGCTGGTCTCCAGCGCCAAGAGCTGGCTGTGCCATCCGGGCGTGGACCGCCGCTCGCCGCTGCTGCCGGCCGACGCGCCCGAGGAAGTGCACCGCGTCTCGCCGCTGACCGCCTCCATCCGCTACCTGTCGCACCTGCGCTGGGCCTGGGAGCAGGCCCATCCCGAGGCGCCCTTCGACGCCCAGGACGTGACGGTGACCATTCCCGCCTCGTTCGACCCGGCCGCGCGCGAGCTCACGGCCGAGGCCTGCCGCGCCGCCGGCCTGCGCCACCTCACGCTGCTGGAGGAGCCCCAGGCCGCGCTGTACAGCTGGATCCAGGCCAGCGGCGGCCAGTGGCGCAAGCAGGTGCGCCATGGCGACGTCATCCTCGTCGTGGACGTGGGCGGCGGCACCACCGACCTGTCGCTGATCGCCGTGCTGGAAAAGGACGGCAGCCTGGAGCTGCAGCGCGTGGCCGTGGGCGAGCACATCCTGCTGGGCGGCGACAACATGGACCTGGCCCTGGCCTACGGCGTGGCGCGCAAGCTGGCGCAGGAGGGCCGGCAGCTGGACGCCTGGCAGACCCGCGCGCTGGCGCACGGCTGCCGCCAGGCCAAGGAACAGTTGCTGGCCGATGCCACGCTGCAGTCCGTGCCCGTGGTCGTGCCCAGCCGGGGCAGCAAGCTCATCGGCGGCAGCATCCGCACCGAAGTCACGCAGGGCGAGGTGCTGCAGATGCTGGTCGAGGGCTTCTTCCCGCGCGTGGCCGTCACCGACAAGCCGCAGACGCGTGCCCGCGCGGCGCTGACACAGCTGGGCCTGCCCTACGCGCAGGACGCGGCCGTCACGCGCCATCTGGCGGCCTTCCTCTCGCGCCAGGCGGGCGCGACGGCGCAGATCGAAGGCCTGCAGGGCACGCAGACCGAGGGCGCCAGCTTCCTGCACCCCTCGGCCATCCTGTTCAATGGCGGCGTGCTCAAGGCGCCGCAGATCGAGCAGCGCATCATCGAAGTCCTCAACGGCTGGCTGGCCGCCGACGGCGCCGCGCCCGCGCGGCTGCTGGAAGGCGCCAACCTGGATCTGGCCGTGGCGCGCGGCGCCGCCTACTATGGCCATGTCCGCCATGGGCGCGGCATGCGCATCCGCGGCGGCACGGCGCAAAGCTATTACGTGGGCGTGGAAAGCAACATGCCCGCCATCCCCGGCATGGAGCCGCCGATCTCGGCCCTGTGCCTGGCGCCCTTCGGCATGGAAGAGGGCACGGAGGTCGCGCTCGACGCCCAGGAGTTCGGCCTGGTCGTGGGCGAGCCCGTGCGCCTGCGCTTTTTCGGCTCCTCGGTGCGCCGCGCCGACCAGGTCGGCACCGTGCTGGACTTCTGGGGCCCCGAGGAACTGGTCGAACTCCAGGAGATCGAGGCCCACCTGCCCGCCGAAGGCCGCGCCAGCGGCGAGGTCGTTCCCGTCACCCTGCATGCGCGCGTGACCGACATCGGCACGCTGGAGCTCAATGCCGTGCCCGTGGGCGGCAGCGAGCGCTGGAAGGTCGAGTTCGACGTGCGGGCCGAGACACAGGCCTCGTAAACTGGAGACGCCGCGCGGGCGATCGAACCCTTGCGAGGCCCTCGGCAATGACTGGCGGTCTCTTCAACGTGCCGTCTTGTATGGGCCATGCCGGATGCTTTCGGCATGGCTGTCTGTTCAATGGAACCTGGGTCTGAAACATGCGCTTGCTGCACTACCTTGAAATCCAGAACTTCAAGCGCTTTGGCGAGCGTCAGCGGATCAAGCTGGACCATCCAGCCGTGCTCATTGGTCCCAACAATTGCGGCAAGACCAGTGCGATACAGGCCTTGGCGCTGTGGGCACAGGCCGTGCAGACCTGGTATGAGGCACGGCGCGAATCTTCCGCGAAGGAGCGGACGGCGACTTCCATCAACCGCCTCAACATCGTGGCGGTTCCCGTGCAGCGCACGCGCTTTTTCTGGAACAACGCGCAGGTGCGCAAGGGCAACAAAGACATTCCCTTGCTCATCACCGTGGGCGTGGAGTTCCAGGGGGCGGTGCACCCCCTGACGATGCGTTTTCGCAACCAGGGAGACGAACTGGTGTACTGCTCGCCGGACGAATCGGTCATGGCCAACCTGGAATTGATGGCCTACGCCGCAAGCCTGAAGGTGGAGCTGCTCTACCCCATGTCCGGCCTGGATACGGAGGAGCCTATCTTGCAGCCCGGCCGGGTGGATGTGCTGCTGGGGCAGGGGCGCACGGCGGATGTGTTGCGCAATTTGTGCCTGGCGGTGGTCAAGTCGTCGGCGGAAGACTGGAGCCGGATCTCGGACCTGATGCGCAGGCTTTTCAATGTGGAGTTGAGCGAGCCCGCAGAGACCACGCGCGGCAGCATCATGCTGGCTTACCGCCAGCCTGGAGTGAAGGAGGCGCTGGACATTTCCTCTGCGGGGCGTGGCATGCAGCAGATGCTGCTTGTGTTCGCCTACCTCTATTCGCACAAGCGAAGCGTGCTGCTGGTGGATGAGCCGGATGCGCATCTGGAGATCCTGCGCCAGAAGCAGGTGTATGTGCTTTTGCGTGACATTGCCAGCGAAAACGGTTCGCAGGTGGTACTGGTCACGCATTCGGAAGTGATTCTTGATGAAGCGCTGGACACGAATCTGACCCTGCTGCTGGAGGGGCGGGCCGATGATCTGGCGGGCAGGCAGGATATCCGCAATGCCCTCAAGCATTTTGGCGCAGAGCACTATGTCAAGGCCCGCGAGCGCGGCTACGTGCTTTATGTGGAGGGTGGAACGGACGTGGACATGCTCAGAGCGCTGGCCGAGCGCATGCAGCATCCCGTGGCCGCGATCTGGGATGAGCGGATCAATACCTTCTACGTTCAGAACAACTATCCGCAGCAAGACATGGATGCGGAGCTGGAACGTGTGGAAGGCGGATTTGGCGTCACGCCAAGAGATCATTTCAAAGGTCTCAAGGGCCTGCTGCCGGGTTTGCAGGGCCTGGCGATCCTGGACAACGACGGGCATGCCCGCCAGAGCAAAGACGAAGGCACGCTGAAAGTCCGCTACTGGAGGCGCTATGAAACCGAGAACTATTTTCTGACGCCGGATCTGTTGCAGAGCTACGCGTTGCAGCATTACCCCGCTGACGATCTGTTTTCGCAGGGAGCGCAGGCTGCCGTGCATGAGATCCTGCAGGCATTGCTCACCGAACAGGTTTTCGATGGAAGCGAGGACGACTACGCTGCGTGGAAGCAGTTGCCCCAGGAGGCTGCGCGGCTGGTATGGGAAGCCAAGACGGAGCGACGCAAGCTCAGCACGTTGGCAGAGGCTTTTTTCCGCCAGCTGGCCCAACGCATGGGAGGATCCATGCTGCTGACCAAGGGAGAACTCCATCGCCTCATTCCCTTGGCCGAACTGTCCTCGACTGCGCAAGCCGAGGTAAGCACCATGCTGGATTTGCTGGAGAGCCTGTTTCTCGGAGCATTGCGGCACGGCGAGCAGACCGAGGCGCCCGAGCCCAAAAGCAGCTCACCGTCGCAGTGACGAGGCTGCCGCTGCGGTCCGTTTTTGAGACCACTTCATGAGGCGCTGCAGCGCGACACGGCAGTAGCCGTTCTGAAACGATAGCCCCATGCTCGATACCGCTTTCTTTCCTTCTACCGCGTCGCACATCGTGGGCATCGACCTGGGCACCAGCCACACCGTGGTGGCCCATGTGCCCGTGGGCGGTGCGGCCGCGGACATTGCGCTGCTCGATCTGGCGCAGCGGGTCTCGGCCGGCGAGGTGGCCGGGTTGCCGCTGCTGCCCTCGGTGCGCTACCAGGCCGCGCCCGGCGAGCTGGGCGACGCCTGGCTGCAGCCGTTCACGGCGCTGGGCGCCGATGCGCGGGTGCCAGCCGTGATCGGTCGCTGGGCGCGCGAGCTGGGTGCGTCCGTGCCCGATCGGCTGGTGGCCAGCGCCAAGAGCTGGCTGTCTCATGCCGGCGTGGACCGGACGGCGCCCATCCTGCCCTGGGGGGCGCCCGAGGAGGTCGCGCGGATCTCGCCGCTGCAGGCGTCGGCCGGCTACCTGGCCCATGTGCGCCAGGCCTGGGACAGCCGCCACCCCGAGGCGCCGCTGCACGATCAGCTCGTGGTGCTGACCGTGCCTGCCTCGTTCGACGAAGGGGCGCGCGCGCTCACGCTGGAGGCCGCGCGGCTCGCCGGCCTGCCGACGGTGCAGCTGCTGGAGGAGCCCAAGGCCGCCTTCCACGACTGGCTGGTATTGCAGGGCGATGCGCTGGCCGCACAACTGGCCCGCAGCCGGCTGGTGCTGGTGGCCGACGTGGGCGGCGGCACCACCGACCTGACGCTGATCCGGGTGCAGCCTTCGCCCGATGGCGGGCTGCCGGTGCTCACGCGCATTGCCGTGGGCGAGCACCTGATGCTGGGCGGCGACAACATGGACCTGGCCATCGCGCACCGCATCGAGCCCCTGTTCGCCGCCGCGGGAGAGCGCCTGCCGGCCGCGCGCTTCGCGCAGCTGGTGCAGCGTTGCCGCGCGGCCAAGGAGCAGCTGCTGGCCGATGGTGCGCCCGAGTCGGTGGCCGTGACGCTGCTGGGCGCGGGCTCCAGGCTGCTGGCGCAGGCGCGCTCGGCCACGCTGCGGCGCGATGAAGTGCGCGAGTGGGTGGTGGAGGGCTTTCTGCCGCTGGCCGCCCTGGACGATGCGCCGATGAAGCGCCAGGGTGCGCTGCGGGGCCTGGGCCTGCCCTATCCGGCCGACGCGGCGATCTCGCGGCACCTGGCCCGGTTCCTGGTGCAGCACGCGGGCGGCGAGCTGCCCGACAGCCTGCTGCTCAACGGCGGCGTCTTCCATGCCCATGCGCTGGCCGAGCGGCTGTGCCATCTGCTGCACACCTGGCGCGGCCAGCCCCTGCGCCTGCTGCACAACCCGCACCCGGACTGGGCCGTGGCCCGCGGCGCGGCGGCCCATGGGCTGGCGCACTGGCGCTTGCTCCAGCCCACGGCCCGGGCGGGCGCCACGGCCGCCGCGCTGCCGCGCATCGGCGGCGGCTCGGCGCGCAGCTACTGGCTGGTGCTTGCGCCAAAGCAGGGCAAGGAGGGCAAGGCGGATGGCACTCCGCCCCAGGGCATCTGCCTGTTGCCGCGCGGCACCGAGGAGGGCGTGCGCATCGTGCTCAGCGGGCGCCGCTTCGCGCTGCGCCTGGGGCAGGCCGTGCGGTTCTCCCTGGTGGCCAACAGCCTCGCCGCGGCACCCGCGCAGGCCGGCCAGATCGCTCCCTTGCAGGGGGAGGGCTGGGTGGAGCTGCCTGCACTGTCCACCGTGCTGCCCGCGCCCGAGGGGCGGGACAAGGCCCAGGTCGAGGTCCTGCTGCATGCACGCATGACCGAAGTGGGCACGCTGGAGGTGGGCTGCGTGGCGGCCGACGATCCGGCGCGCCAGTGGCTGCTGCCGTTCAACGTGCGCGGCGCGCTGGGCGGGCCGGACGATGGCGGCGATGCCGGGGCCGAAGGCCCCGTGCCTGGCACACGCCTGGCCGAGGCCGAGGCCCTGATCGACCGCATCTTCGGCAGCCAGGCCCGGGACATCGGCGGCAAGGAGGTGCGCCAGCTGCGCCAGTCGCTGGAGCGCCTGCTGGGGCCGCGCGAGGGCTGGGCGCTGGACCTGCTGCGCGCATTGTTCGACGCGCTGCTGGCGCGCGCCAGGCGCCGCCGCCGCAGCGCCGAGCACGAGCGTGTCTGGCTCAACCTCGCGGGCTGGTGCCTGCGGCCCGGCGTGGGCGCCGAGCTGGATGGCTGGCGCATGCAGCAGGTCTGGCAGCTGCACGCCCAGGGCCTGGGCCATGGCGGCGACAACGCCAACCGCACCGAGTGGTGGGTGTTCTGGCGCCGCGTGGCGGCGGGCCTGGACGAGGCGCAGCAGATGCAGCTGCTGGAAGAGGTGGCAGGCCATATGCAGCAGGCCGTGCAGCGCTCGCAGGGCAGGTCCGCCCACGGCAGCTACGACGACATGCTGCGCCTGTTCGCGGCCATGGAGGCCGTGCCCTGGCAGTACCGCCAGGAGATGGGGCAGTGGATGCTGCAGCGCCTGGCGCAGCCCGGCGAGTCCGTGCAGACCTGGTGGGCCATAGGGCGGCTGGCCGCGCGCATGCCGCTGGCCGCCAATGCCCACCGCGTGATGCCGCCCGAGGCCGCGCAGGAGTTCCTGGACGCCACCCTGGCCCAGGACTGGCGCCGCAACGAAACCGCCATGTTCGCGGCCGTGCAGATGGCGCGCATGACCGGGGACCGCGCCCTGGACCTGCCCGACGCGCAGCGCGCCCGGGTGCTGGAGCGGCTGCGCGCGGCCGGCGCGCCGCAGCGCTGGATCGATCTGGTCGAGCAGGTGCAGCAGATGGATGCCCAGGACGCCAGGCGCAGCTTCGGCGACAGCCTGCCGCCAGGGCTGGTGCTCGTGGCCTGAGGGTCGCCCGCTTGTCAGCACGGTGGCGCCTGCGTGCATAGAATTTGCCCACGGGCCTGGCCCGTTTTTTCAATCAATCACCTGGCGGCGGCTGCTGCCGGACATGACGGGACGAGTGATGAGCACTGCATATACCGACACGCTTTTGTTGATCGACGGCCAATGGCAGGATGCCGCCAGCGGCAGGAAGATTGCCGTGCGCAACCCGGCCAGCGGCGAGGTCATCGGACAGGTGGCCCATGCCGACATCGCCGACCTGGACCGCGCGCTGGCCGCTGCCCAGCGCGGCTTCGAGGTCTGGCGCAATGTGTCCGCCCATGAGCGCGGCGCCACCATGCGCCGTGCGGCCGCCCTGCTCAAGGAGCGCGCCGACGAGATCGCCGCCCTGCTGACGCAGGAGCAGGGCAAGCCGCTGGCCGAGGCCAAGGGCGAGATCCTGGCCGGCGTGGGCATCATCGAGTGGTTCGCCGACGAGGCGCTGCGCATCTACGGCCGCATCGTCCCCGCGCGCCGCCCCGAGGTGCAGCAGCTGGTGATCAAGGAGCCCGTGGGCCCCGTGGCCGCCTTCACGCCCTGGAACTTCCCCGTCAACCAGATCGTGCGCAAGATCGGCGCGGCGCTGTCCACGGGCTGCTCCTTCCTGTGCAAGGCGCCCGAGGAAACCCCGGCCGCGCCGGCTGCCCTGTTCAAGTGCTTCGTCGATGCGGGCGTGCCTGCCGGCGTGGTGGGCCTGGTGTTCGGCGACCCGGCGCAGATCTCCTCCTACCTGATCCCCCACCCGGTGATCCGCAAGGTCACCTTCACGGGATCGACCGCCGTGGGCAAGCAGCTGGCAGCGCTGGCGGGCCAGCACATGAAGCGCTCGACCATGGAGCTGGGCGGCCATGCCCCGGTGATCGTGGCCGAGGATGCCGACGTGGCCCTGGCCGTGAAGGCGGCCGGCGCATCCAAGTTCCGCAACGCGGGCCAGGTCTGCATCTCGCCCACGCGCTTTCTGGTGCACAACAGCGTGCGCGAGGAATTCACGCGCGCCATGGTGGCGCATGCCGAAGCGCTCAAGGTCGGCGACGGCCTGGCCCAGGGCACGCAGATGGGCCCGCTGGCCAATCCCCGCCGCGTCACGGCGCTGACCCACTTCATCGAGGATGCGCAAAAGCACGGCGCCAAGCTGCTGACGGGCGGCGGCTCGCTGGGCAGTGCCGGCAACTTCTTCGCGCCCACCGTGCTCGGCGACGTGCCGCTGAGCGCCGATATCTTCAACCAGGAACCCTTCGGCCCCGTGGCCGCCATCCGTGGCTTCGACGACCTGGGCGAAGCCATCGCCGAGGCCAACCGCCTGTCCTATGGCCTGGCCGCCTATGCGTTCACGCGCTCCCTGAAGACGGCCCACCAGTTGTCCCAGCAGGTCGAGACCGGCATGCTGTGGATCAACCAGCCGGCCGTGGCCTCGGCCGAGATGCCGTTCGGCGGCGTCAAGGATTCGGGCTACGGCTCCGAGGGCGGCCCCGAGGCGCTGGAGCCCTACCTGGTCTCCAAGGCCGTGTCGATCGCCAACGTGTAAGAACGCTGCAACGGCCCTGAAGGACGAGGCCTTCCCGCGCAGGCGGGGAGGCCTTTTTTTGTCCTGGGCTTGCAGCTTCCTCTTGGCGGTTGACCGAGGCGGCTTAGTGCGCGGCGCGAAAGAAATCCTCGTGCCGGGCGATTTCGTGCGCGGCCTGGCGCAGCTGGCGGGCCTGGTCGGGGCGGAGTGTGTCCAGGCGCTGCGCCAGGGCGCGCAAAAGACCCGGACACGCGCCAGGCGCGGCCTGCAACTGGCGCAGCCGCGCCAGCGCGGCGCGCACGGCGCGGGCCGTGCCGTCGCCCAGGGCGGCCTCGCCGTTCAACTGGTGCAGCGCCTGGATGGCGCGGCCCACGTGCAGCGCCGCAAGGCCGCATTCGGCCGCTTGCGCGCCGCGCTGGCCACCGGCCTGCTCGGACAGGCGCACCAGGCGCAGCAGCCGGTGGTACAGGCGGGCGCGCCAGATGCGGCCGTCGCGGGCGTGGCCGGGCGTGGCGGCCATGTCCTGCAGTTCGTGGACCATCATGGCGCGCAGGCCCTGCAGCCGCCCCTGCAGCGTGACGGGCAGGATGAAGCGGTAGGCGGCCCAGCCCGCCAGCGGCCCCGAGACCACGGCCAGGCCCAGGGCCAGCGCGTGGCCGAAGCTGGCCGTCTGCGGATAGTGGGGCTGCAGCAGGAGCAGCAGCACCATGTTGCAGTCGTAGCCCGACAGCGCCGTGCGCCGGTGCGAGAACACCAGGGCGCCCACGAAGACGAAGGGCAGCATCAGCCAGACCAGGCCCGCCTGGCTGGCGGCGAAGGGCCACACCAGCCACTGGCAGGCCAGGGCCACGAGCACGCCCATGGCCTGGCCCAGCGTCACGTGGCGCATGCTGGCCGCAGGGTTCTCGAAGCCCGAGAACACGGTCAGCATGATGGACATGCCCAGCAGCATGTAGGCGCCGCCGCTCCAGCCCGTGGCCACCCACAGCAGGCCCACGATGGCGACGGCCGAGGATGCGCGCAGCATGGCCCGGCGCGCGCCCAGCCAGTCGCTGTGCAGCACCACGGGCCACTGGCGGGCACGGTGGCCCGGCGGCAGGGCCACATCGTGCGTGGCGGCCAGATGGGCCTGCAGCGCGAACCCCAGGGGCGCCAGCATGTCGGCGGCCCCGGGCCAGGCCATTGCCGCTTCGCGCGCGCGCACCAGGGCCGCGGCCGCCTCGTGCAGGCCGGGGCGGGTCTCCAGTACGTCGGCAGCCTCGCGCAGCGCCTGCGCGGCCTCGCGGCCCTGGCCTTGCGCAAAGGCCTCGGGAGGCTGCATCGACGGCGCATCGCGCAGCCACAGCAGGGCCGAGATCTGGGCGTTCATGAGCCGGCGCATGGCCTGCACGGCCTCGCGCGAGCGCTGCGAGCCCGCGGCATGCGGGTCCAGCCCTTCCTCGATCACGGCCAGGGCCAGCAGGCGCGCCGCGATCTCCTGCGAGCCCAGCGAGGACCGGCCACGCGCCTGCAGGCTGTCGGCCAGGTCGCGCAGCAGTTGCGCGAACAGCCGGCGCACTTCGGCATTGCCGGGAATGCCGCTGCCCTTGGGGGTGAACAGCCAGCCCACGAGCAGGGCCGCGAACACGCCGGTCAGCGCGGTGAACAGCCGGTCCCAGCCCAGGGCGAAGACCTGGTCGGGATGGGCGAAGTCCAGCAGCGCGACCATGGCCGCCGAGTAGCCGGACAGCATGGTGCCGTAGGCCACGAAGCTGCGCTGCAGATTGCCCACGCCCGCGCACAGGCCCAGCCACACGGCCAGGCCCAGCACCAGCCACAGCAGATTGCCCTGGGCCAGCAGCACCAGGCCCACGCCCACGGCCGTGCCGACCACGGTGCCGGCGACGCGGAAGAAGCTTTTCTCGACCAGTTGCCCGCGCAGCGGCTGCGAGGCGGCCCAGGTCGCCATGGCCGCCCACTGGGGATGCTCCAGCCCCAGCTGCCAGGCGGCCAGCAGGGCCAGGCAGGCGGCGAAGGCCGTGCGCAGGTGCTGGCGCAGGCGCACGGGGTCGAAGCCCCAGTGCGTGCCGTGCTCGATCAGCCGGCCATAGGCTTGCTGCAGGGCGCTCATGGCGTGGCCTCGGCGCGCAGCGCGGCCATGCGCGCCTGGATCTTGGCCATGCCCGCGAGCATGGCCTGGACCTCGGCGTCGTCCAGGTCCTGCAGCATGGCCAGCTCGGCCTGCAGCATGGTGGCGCGCACGCGGTCCACGGCGCGGTTGCCTTCATCGGTCAGGAAGATGCGCTTGCTGCGCCGGTCGCCGGGGTCGGCGCGGCGCTCCACCCAGCCATGGCCTTCGAGGATGTCGAGCAGGCGCACCAGGCTGGAGCCGTCCAGGCCCACGCGCTCGGCCAGCTCCTTTTGCGTGACGCCATCGCCCCAGGCGCGCAGGTGGATCAGCGGCGCCCAGGTGGCGTCGGTCAGGCCGTCGGCGGCCAGCTGTTCCTCGACCTGGCGGCGCCATTGGCGCACCAGGGTGACCATGAGAAAGCCCAGGCGGGCGCGGGGAGGGGCGGAGGCAAAGGACATGCCTCGATTATGTTTGCAACTCAATTAATTTGCATTGCAAATTAATTGAGGCTGCATTTGAATCAAGGGTATTCCCTTGGTTTCATGGGCGTGCGAGGAACTCCTCCACCAGGGTGTTGAACCGCGGGGCATGTTCCCACTGCGCCCAGTGGCCGCACTGGTTGAAGATGTGCATCTCGGCATCGGCGATGCCCCAGATCAGGCGCAGGCCCACGTCCAGCGGCACGAAGCGGTCGTCCCGGCCCCAGACCACGAGGGTGCGCGCGCGGATCTCGCCGAGGCGGTGGCCGTAGTCGGGGAATTGCCGGGGATGGGCCTGCAGGCTCTTGACGAAGTTCTCCAGGTGGTCGCGGCGCGCGAGGATGTTGGCCAGGCGCTGCTGGTAGAGCGCCTCGGTGAGGCTGCTGGCGTCGTGGACGAAGACGCCCATCATGCGCCGCAGGTTCTCCACCGTGGGCTCGCGGTACAGCGCGCCGATCAGCTTGATGCCTTCGGTGGGCATGGGCACGAACTGGCTGGGACCGCCCGTGCCGCCGCCCATGAGCACCAGCCGGGCCACGCGCTGCGGATGGGCCAGGGCGAAGGCGACGGCGCTGTGCGCGCCCATGGAGTTGCCGATGATGTGCACGGGCTGCGTGATGCCCAGCCCGTCGAGCACGGCGTGCAGGCAGCGTGCGTTGAGGTCGGAGCGCGAGCCCGTGCTGACGATGCTGTCGCTCTTGCTCCAGCCCGGGCAGTCGAGCAGCAGCAGGCGGTAGCCGGCCCGGGCCAGCGGCTCGATGTTGCGGTGGAAGTTGGCCCAGCCGCTGGCGCCGGGGCCGGAGCCGTGCAGCAGGACCACGGTCTGGACGCCCTGGCCCACGTCGTTGTAGTGCAGGCGCAGCGGCCGGCCGTCGTCGGTGATGGTGATGAAGCGGCTCGTGGCCTCTTCGGTGAAGAGGGTGGGGGTGTGCATGGCGCTCTCCGGAAGGTGGCTTGGGGCGGGGATGGGGGGTCACGCGGGTGCGCGGCAGGGCGGCTCGCGCCGGCGCAGCAGGTCCAGGGCCACGTCCACGATCATGTCCTCCTGCCCGCCGACCATGCGGCGGCGGCCCAGCTCGACGAGGATGTCGACGGTGCGCAGGCCGTACTTGCGCGCGGCGGCCTCGCTGTGGCGCAGAAAGCTGCTGTAGACACCGGCGTAGCCCAGGGCCAGGGTTTCCCGGTCCACGCGCACGGGGCGGTCCTGCAGCGGCCGTACGATGTCGTCGGCCGCGTCCATGAGCCGGTACAGGTCGGCGCCGTGGTGCCAGCCCAGGCGTTCGGCCGCCGCGACGAAGACCTCCAGCGGCGCGTTGCCGGCGCCCGCGCCCATGCCGGCCAGGCTGGCGTCCACGCGGTCGCAGCCTTCCTCGACGGCGACGATGGAGTTGGCCACGCCCAGGCTCAGGTTGTGGTGGGCGTGCATGCCGGTCTGCGTCTCGGGCCTGAGCACGTCCTTGAAGGCGCGAAAGCGCTCGCGCACGTCCTGCATGCCCAGCGCGCCGCCGGAATCCACGACGTAGCAGCAGGTGGCGCCATAGCTTTCCATGAGCCGCGCCTGGCCGGCCAGCGCCCGGGGCGTGGTCATGTGGCTCATCATCAGAAAGCCCACGGCCTCCATGCCCAGGTGGCGTGCGTACTCGATGTGCTGGCGCGCGACGTCGGCCTCGGTGCAATGCGTGGCCACGCGCACCACGCGCACGCCCGCGTCGAAGGCGGCCTTCAGGTCATGCACGGTGCCGATGCCGGGCAGCAGCAGCGTGGCGATGCTTGCGCGGCGCACCACGCCGGCCACGGCCTCGATCCATTCCAGGTCGGTATGGGCGCCGAAGCCGTAGTTGAAGCTGGAGCCTTGCAGGCCGTCGCCGTGGGCGACCTCGATGGAGTCCACGCCGGCTTCGTCGAGCGCGGCTGCGATGCGGCGCACCTGTTCCAGGCTGTACTGGTGGCGGATGGCGTGGCTGCCGTCGCGCAGCGTCACGTCCGAGAGGTAGATCTTCTTGCCGTTCATGGGGCTGTTCATTGCACAGGTCCTTTCAGGCGGCCAGGCCGAGCGTGCGGGCCGCCATGTGCTCCGCCGTGCGCAGGGCGGCGCTGGTCATGATGTCCAGGTTGCCCGCATAGGCGGGCAGGTAGTGGGCGGCGCCTTCGACCTCCAGGAAGATCGAGGTCTTGAGCCCGGTGAGCGCATCGCCCACGCCGGGAATGCGGATGGGCTGCCCGATGCGGTCGAACTGCACGGCCTGCTTGAGGCGGTAGCCGGGCACATAGGACTGCACGGCCTCGGCCATGCGGGCCACCGAGTCGGCGATGGCGGCCTCGTCGGCGGCCTCGCTGAGCGTGTAGACCGTGTCGCGCATGATCAGCGGCGGCTCGGCGGGGTTCAGGACGATGATGGCCTTGCCCTTGCGGGCGCCGCCCACGGTCTCGATGGCGCGCGAGGTGGTCTCGGTGAACTCGTCGATGTTGGCGCGCGTGCCGGGGCCGGCACTCTTGCTGGCGATCGATGCCACGATCTCGGCGTAGTGCACGGTGGCCACGCGCGCCACGGCCGCCACCATGGGAATGGTGGCCTGGCCGCCGCAGGTGACCATGTTCAGGTTGGGCGCGTCCGGGTGCTCATGGCCGTTGACCACGGGGATGCAGTAGGGACCGATGGCGGCCGGCGTCAGGTCCACCATGCGGATGGCGGGCCTGAGGGCACGCAGGAAGGCATCGTTGCGCACATGCGCGCCGGCGCTGGTGGCGTCGAAGACGATGTCGATGGCGCCGAACCCGGGCAGGCGCGCCAGCCCCTCGACGCCTTCATGGGTGGTGGCCACGCCCATGCGGGCGGCGCGGGCCAGGCCGTCGGAGGCCGGGTCGATGCCGGCCATGGCGGCCAACCCGATGTGCCGGCCGTGGCGCAGGATCTTGATCATCAGGTCCGTGCCGATGTTGCCGCTGCCGATGATGGCAGCCTGGAGTTTGCGGGTCATGTCTGCGTTCTCGCGGGTTTCAATCGATGGCGGCGCCGCTGGCCTTGATCAGCGGCGCCCAGCGCGCGATCTCGGCCTGCATGAAGCTGCCGAACTGCGCGGGCGTGGCGGCGAAGGGCTGCATGCCCTGGTCGGCGAAGCGCCGCAGCACCTCGGGGTCCTTCATGGCCTTGTTGATGGCGTCGTTGAGGCGCTCGACCAGGGGCGCGGGCGTGCCCGCGCGGGCCACGGCGCCGAACCAGACGCCCGCGTCCACGCCGGGGATGCCCAGCTCGGCCAGCGTGGGCACCTCGGGCAGCTGGGGGGAGCGCCGCTGCGCCGCGATGGCCAGCGGCCGCAGCTTCCTGCCGGCGATCAGGGGCGCCGTGGTGATGACGGGGTCGAACATGAAGTCCACCTGGCCCCCCATCACGTCCTGCAGCGCCGGGGTCGAGCCCTTGTAGGCCACATGGCTGTAGTGGCCGCCGGCCTTGCCCCGGAAGGTCTCGGCCAGCAGATGGCCGATGGAGCCCATGCCCTGGGAGGCATAGTTCAGGCCGCCCTTGCGCGAGCGCGCCTGCTGCACCAGCTCGGCCACGCTGTGCAGCGGGCCGCTGGCGGGAACCACCAGCACCAGCGGCGATGCGATCAGCGAGGCCACGGGTGTGAAATCCCGGAGCGGGTCATAGGAGAAGCTGCGAAACAGCGTGGGATTGATGGCGAACATCTCGGTCGCACCCACGAACAGGGTATGGCCATCGGCCGGCTGCTGGCGCACGTGGGCAGCGGCGATCTGGCCGCCGCCGCCGGGCCGGTTGTCCACGACCACGGGCCTGCCCAGCTGCTCTCCCATCTTCTGCGCCAGCGCGCGGGCCACGGCATCGGTGATGCCGCCGGCCGGAAAGGGCACGACCATGGCCACGGGCCGGTTGGGAAACTCCTGGGCCAGCGCGGGCAGGCCGGGCAGGGCGCTGCCGGCCAGCGACAGCAGCAAGAGGCGGGAAAGGGTACGTCGGTTGTGCATTTTCTTGTCTCCTGGGGGGTGTTGTCGTTGCGGGTGGCCGCGGGGCGATTCAGGGGCCGAAGCGCGCGCGCACCGTGCCCACGCCGCCGATCCGCGCCTCGAAACGGTCGCCGGGCCGCACGGCCACCATGGGGCCCAGCGCGCCCGTCAGCACGAGGTCGCCCGCGCGCAGCGGCTGGCCCAGCGTGGCCAGCTTGCGCGCCAGCCAGGCGGCGGCATTGAGCGGGTGGCCCAGGCAGGCGGCGCCCGAGCCGGTGGACGCCGTCTCGCCATTGCGCTGCATGCGCATCTCGCACAGCTTGAGGTCCAGCCCGTCGAGCCGCACCGGCACGGCGCCCAGTACGACCAGGCCGCTGGAGGCGTTGTCGGCCACGGTGTCCACGAAGCGGATGTCCCAGTCGGCGATGCGGCTGCCCACGATTTCGATGGCGGGCAGCACGTAGGCGGTGGCGCCGATGACGTCGGCCACCGTGGCGTCGCGCAGGTCCAGGTCGCGCGACAGCACCAGGGCGACTTCGGCCTCCGCCTTGGGCTGCTGCGTGCGGGACATGGCGATGGGCTCGTCGTCGCCGCAGACCATGTCGGCGAACAGCGTGCCGAAGTCGGGCTGGTCCACGCCCAGTTGCTGCTGCACGGCGATCGAGGTCAGGCCGATCTTGCGGCCGATGATGCGCCGGCCCTGGGCCTGGGCATGGCGCACGTTGGCCAGTTGGACGGCGTAGGCCGTGGCTTCGTCGGGGATGTCGCCGCGCAGCGGCGCGATGGGCAGGTTCTGCCGCTCGGCCTCGCGCAGGCGGCGGGCCCAGGTCTCTACGGGGTCGGTGGTGTGTTCGGTGGTGTGCATGGCTTGGGGAGCAGGGGCGGGTCAGTCGTCGGTGTGCATGAACATCACGCCGTAGCCGGCGATCAGCGAAGGCACGGGGCGGTAGGCATTCACGGGGCAGGGCAGGCCCGGGCGCTGCGGCAGGGCCGCGCGCGCCACCAGCCAGGTCTTGGATTCATGGGCCGAACGGCCGGCATGCGCTTCGATGGAGGCCTCGCTGTGGCGGCACAGGCGGTCGAGTTCGCCGCTGGCCAGGGCCTGCATCCAGTCCAGGTCCCAGGCGGGATTGAGCGGCTTCATCCAGGCCTCGCCACGGGCCAGCGCCAGGCCGGCGGCCTTCACCCGCTCGGTCTTGGCGGCCTTCTCTGCCTCGGTGGGCGGCACGCCGACGGTGATGCGCTCGCGCACGGCCGGGTCGGGGTGGTCCAGCGTGGGCACGGGCGGTTCGTGCGAAAGCCCGCCCGATCCGATCAGCAGCGTGCGCTGCGGCAACCCGTCCAGGAAGCGGCCCAGGGCCTCGCCCAGCGTGCGGCAGCGCGCCAGCCGCGCGATGGCGGGCGGGGCCACGGCGTTGAGGAACAGCGGCAGCACGGGCGGGGTGCGCGCCAGCGCGTCGCCCCACAGCACCTGCAGCGCCTGGGCGAAGCCATGGTCCACCTCCATGCGGCGCGAGACCGCGATGTCCACATGCGCATCCATCAGGTGCGCGGCCAGGGCCAGCGCCAGGTCCGAGGGCACGTTCAGAGGCCCGGCTGGCGAGAGGTAGTCGCCCACGGCGTGCGCCGAGGTGCCCAGGCAAAAGGGGGGCATGAGCGCGTTGAAGAAGCCGTTGTAGTGGTCCGGGCCGATGAGCACGACCAGCTCGGGATCGAAGGCATGGACGGCCGCGCGCACCGCCGCCATGGCGGCGTCGAGCGCCTGCTGATCGTCCGCAGGCACGGGATTGAGGCCCAGCAGCGGGGAGTGCGACATGCCCAGGAAGGCGCGCCGCGCACGGGCCATGGCGGTGGTGTCCATGGCTCAGTCCTGCAGCGCGCAGGCACCGGCCGGCACCAGGGGGACATGCAGCAGCCGCGCCAGCTGCGCGGTCACGGCGGCGGTTTCCTGGGGCGATGCCATCGCGGCCACGAAGCGGTCGGGGCGCAGGAAGGCGATGGAGCGCGCCTGCGCGCCGAACCAGTCCTTGAGGCGGCCCTGGACATCGCCCACGGTGACCACCGCCTCGTGCGCGGGCGGGCAGTGCGCCATCTGCCCGGGCGGCATGGCGCGGACCAGCCGGGCACCGAGCCGGCGCCAGAAGGCCAGCGCCTGCGCGTCCAGCCCGTGCGCGGGGTCCGTGGCCCAGGCGATGAGGGCGAAGTGCGGGCCGATGACGTCGTCCAGCCGCAGGATGCGGCCTGCGCCATCGAGCACGCGCGGCTGGATGAACATGCGGCCCACGGGGCTGGGCGGTGGTGCCTGCAGGCCATGGGCGAGACGGCCCAGCGGCGATTCCTTCTTCTCGGCCATGAGGCCCAGCAGGCGGCCCAGCGGCGTGTCGCCCGAGCGTTGCAGCAGCCCGCCCAGCAGTGGCGCGGGCGGGGCCAGCGGATCCTGGCCGTGCAGCACCACGCCCTGCTCATAGCGCGGCATGGGCTTGAAGCGCATCTCGGCGAAGTACTGCTTGACCGCGGGCACGGCATTGAGGGCCAGCATCACCGTATCGCGCAGCCGTGCGGCCGTGCGGCTTTCGGGCGCGAAGATGTCCCCGGCCACCTCGGACAGGTGGATCATGCTGCGCGCATGGTCGCGGCGCTCCTGGCCGTAGCTGTCCAGCAGGGCTTCGCCCGCCTGCCCCCTGGCCACCATGGCCAGCTTCCAGGCCAGGTTGCTGGCATCGCGCAGCCCGCTGTTGTAGCCCTGGCCCTGCCAGACCGGCATGATGTGGGCCGCATCGCCGGCCAGCAGCACGCGGCCTTCGCGGAACTTGGCGGCCAGCCGCGCGTTGTGCGTGTAGACGCGCTTGCGGATGTAGTCCAGGCGCTCGGGGTCGGCCACGACCTTGCGCATCAGGCGCGCGAGGTTGTCGGGCCGGGACAGCTCCTGCTCCGTCTCGCCGGGCATGACCATGAATTCGAAGCGGCGGATGCCATGGGGCAGCGCGGCCGACACATAGGGGCGATCAGGGTCGCAGTGCATGCCGATGTGGGGCGTGCCCAGCGGGTCGTTGCGCACATCGACCACGATCCACTGGTTGGGCTTGGTGCGGCCCTCGAAGGCGATGCCCAGCGCGCGCCGCACGGCGCTGTTGCCGCCGTCGCAGGCCACCAGATAGCGCGCGCGCAGCGCCTGCCTCGCGCCGTCGGCCGCCTGCAGCTGCAGGTCCACGCCATGGGCATCCTGGCTGAAGTGGACCAGTTCCTGCCCGAACAGCAGCCGCACATGGGCGAAGCGCGCCAGTCCCTGGTGCAGGATGGCATCCACCTGGGGCTGTATGAAGGCGTTGCGCCGCGACCAGCCGAACTCGTCGGTGCGCGGCTCGATGGAGGCGAAGCACTGGCCGCTGGCCGTGAAAAAGCGCATCCAGTGGTCGGGCGTGATGTGGCCCTCGACCTCGCTGGAAAGGCCCGCGGCCTGCAAGGTGCGCAGCGATTCGTCATCGATGCCGATGGCGCGCGGATAGTCGATGAGGCGGTCCAGCTTTTCGACCACCAGGGTGCGCACGCCGGCCAGCCCCAGCAGGTTGGCCAGGGTCAGGCCCACGGGGCCTGCGCCGATGATGGCGACGTCGCAGGGCTGCGCCTGCGCCGGGGTGTCTGCTGCGGTATCCATGCTCTGCCTTGTCTCCGTGTTCCGTTGCGGTGGCCCGTGGCTTTGCCTGCGGGCCGGCTATGGAGGCGGATTGTGGGCAGCACCGGCATGGCTGCGAACTGCGTGCACCAGGTGCACATCTGGCCATGGGTTTACCCTTGATTTGCGGCGTGCCCAGGCCTTCCGGCCCGCAAAACGAACTGCACGGCAGGGTGTGAAACGGGCGCCTGGCGCGCTACACTGCCGGCCATTTCGCCTGCCCGTGCCATGACCGACCATCCTGCGCCGCCGCCCTTGCCTGATCGCGACTACAAGGACGTGCGCAGCCTCGCACGCGGCCTGTCCGTGCTGCGCGCTCTCAACCGTGCGCCGGGTGGCCAGGCCAGCACCACGGCGCTGGCCCAGGCCTGCGGCGTGCACCGCACCACGGTCAAGCGCCTGCTGGAGACGCTGCGTGCCGAGGGCTTCGTGCGCCGGGCCGAAAAGGAAGGCCACTACTACCTGACCTTCGAGGTGCGCAGCCTCAGCGAGGGCTTCGAGGACGAGGCCTGGGTGGCACAGGTGGCGCTGCCGCTGATGCGCGCGGCCGTGCCCGAGCTGCTGTGGCCCTGCGACCTGGGCACCATGGAGGCGGGCTTCATGGTCGTGCGCGAGAGCACGCACCGCTTCAGCCGGCTGTCGCAGCACCGGGGCATGATCGGCGAGCAGATTCCGGTGTTCTTCACCGCGCTGGGGCGCGCCTATCTGGCGGCCTGCTCGGCCGATGAGCGCGAAGCCCTGCTGTCGCTGCTGGGCCGCCGCGACGACGCGGTGGGCGCCATGGCGCGCGATGCCGCCGCAGTCCAGGCCCTGGTGGAGGAGACGCGGGAGCGGGGCTATGCCACCAACGAAGGCGAGTGGACGCGCGAGGCAAGCTTCGCCGCCGTGGCGGTGCCGCTGCGCAGCGGGCGGCGCCTGCTGGGCGCCATCAACCTGATCTTTCCGCGCCAGTCGGTCTCGCCCCAGGAGCTGCAGCACCGCTACCTGCCCCGGCTGCGCCGGCTGGCCTTGCGCATCGGGCGCGACGCCAGGCCCTGGCTGGACTGAGCCCGGCCGCCGCGCCATGGGTTCTGCGGCAGGCTCTCGATGGCGTGTGTCGATCGGTCATGCAGGCCCCGGGGCAGAGGGCGGACAGGCTGCCTGCTGTCTACAGCAGCGCAGGCACCCAGCGGTTGAGCAACAGCCCCGCACCCAGAAGCCAGGCGAACAGCAGCGCGGCCAGCAGCAAGGGCTTGGTGCCGGCAGCGCGCACGGCGCTGACGTGGGTGGTCAGGCCAAGGGCCGCCATGGCGATGGCCAGCAGGGCGTTGTCCAGCTGCACGCCGGCCTGCACCAGGGGCGCGGGCAGCACGCCCAGGGAGTGGATGCCGGCCATGGCCACGAAGCCCAGCGCGAACCAGGGGATGGCGATGCGGCGCGGCTGGCCGTCATGCACCTGCTGGCTGCGCTGGCCGCGGGCCACGGCCATGGACAGCAGCAGCAGGAAGGGCGCCAGCATCATCACGCGCACCATCTTGGAGATCACGGCCACGTCGGCGGCCTCGGGCGCGATGGCTTCGCCGGCCGCCACGACCTGGGCCACCTCGTGCACGGTGGAGCCCACGTACAGGCCGTACTGGGCATGCGACATGTCCAGCCAGCCCTGGGCCGCGTTCCAGTGGAACAGGGCGGGATAGAGGAAGGTGCCCACGGTGCCGAAGACCACCACGGTGGCCACGGCCACGGCCACGTCCTCCGCCCGGCCCTTGACCACGGGCTCGGTGGCCAGCACGGCGGCCGCGCCGCAGATGGAGCTGCCCGCGCCGATGAGCACCGTGGTGCGTGCGTCCAGGCCGAAGACGCGCCGGCCCAGCCATTGCGCCAGCAGGAAGGTGCTGCCCAGTACCAGCGCGTCGACCAGCACGCCGGCCATGCCGACCTGGCCGATGTCCTGGAAGGTCAGCCGCAGGCCGTACAGCACGATGCCCGCGCGCAGCAGGCGCTGCTTGGCCAGGCCGACGCCGCCGTGGCAGGCCGGCGCCAGGCGCGGATAGACGGTGTTGCCGATGGCCAGGCCCAGGCAGATGGCCAGCGTCAGCGCGCTCAGGCCGGAGCCGGCCAGCAGCGGCTGGCGCGCGCCCCAGGTGGCCAGGGCGGCGATGGCGCCGGCCAGCAGCAGGCCGGGCAGCCAGCCGGCCAGCCGGTGCGGCCAGCCGGGAGCGTGGGATGTGGGGGCGGAGCGGGGGGCGGATGTCGTGTTCATGGTGCCTGCCGGCCGCGTCGGGAGCGCGGCACATGTCGGGCACTTTAGATTTCCTGGTTATATTTGTATAACGAATAGTATTTGTAGCATCAACCTGGAAAACAGGTAGATGGCTGGTTCACACTTTCCCCATGCTGCATCTCACCTTGCGCCAGCTCGAAGTCTTCTGCGCCGTGGCCCAGGCGGGCTCCACCGTGGCCGCGGCCGAAGCCGTGGCCCTGTCGCAATCGGCCACCAGCGCGGCCTTGCAGCAGCTGGAGCAGTCCATGGGCGCCCGGCTGTTCGAGCGCGTGGGCCGGCGCCTGGCGCTCAACGACGCGGGCCGCGCCCTGCTGCCCGAGGCGCTGGCGCTGCTGGAGCAGGCGCGCGGCATCGAGCAGGCGTTTTCCGCGCGCGCGGCCCGCATGCCGGTGCGCCTGCGCGTGGCGGCCAGCACCACCATCGGCACCTATGCGCTGCCGGCCGTGCTGGCCCATCTGGCGCGCAGCCATCCGCAGCTGAGCGTGGATCTGCAGATCGCCAACACGCGCGAGGTGGGCGAGGCCGTGCAATCGCTGGAGGTGGACCTGGGCCTGATCGAGGGCACCAGCCACTGGCCGGGCCTGGAGGTCGAGCCCTGGATGCGCGACGAGCTGGTCATCGTCGCCTCGGTGGCCGACCCGCTGGTGCAGGCTGCGCAGCAGCGCCCGCTGGGCGTGGCGGCCCTGCGCGGCGCACGCTGGCTGCTGCGCGAGCCGGGCTCGGGCACGCGCGAGATGGTCGAGCACGCGCTGCTGCCCCATCTGCGCCAGCTGCCGGCGGCGGCCACGCTGGGCAGCTCCGAAGCGATTGCGCGCTGCGTGGCCCAGGGCCTGGGCATCAGCTGCCTGTCGCGCGTGCTGGTGCAGGCCCTGGTGGCCTCTGGAGAGCTGGCTGTGCTGCCCACCACGCTGCCGCGCATGTGGCGCGATTTCTCGCTGGTGCAGCGTGCCGGAAAGCGTCGCTCGCCGGCACTGGCGGCCTTCGTGCAGGCCTGCCATGCGCAGGCGCCGGCCGTGGCATGAGAGGGCTCAAGCGCGCCCCAGGTGGTCAGGCCAGCACCACGGCCCTGGCCCGGGCCTGCGGTGTGCACCGCACCACGGTCAAGCGCCTGCTGGAGACCCTGCGCGCCGAAGGCTTCGTGCGCCGGGCCTAGAAGGACGGCCATGGCTCCCTGACCTTCGAGGTGCGCAGCCTCAGCGAAGGCTCCGAGGACGAGGCCCGGGTGGAACAGGTGGCGCTGCCGCTGATGTGCGCGGCCGTGCCCGATTCCTTGCGGCCCTGCGATCTGGGCGCCATGGAGGCGGGCTTCATGGTCGTGCGCGAGAGCACGCATCGCTCCACGCCTGCGTTCCTGGCATGCCCTCCGTTCGGGTGCAGAGGCAGGCTTGTGCCGTACAGGTTTCATCGCCTGCACAGGCGGGGCACAAGAGCTGTGTGTTTTCGAGATCAGGGTGCAACTGTATCGGTTCAACACCCGCTGCGCTGGGCAAGATGGGCCAGTCCCATGCGGCACGCCTTTGTCTTTGGCGCCGTCTTGGCGATTGAGGGGGGGGGGGATGGCATACCTGTCTTACGTCAACGTCTTTGCCGACGATATTGAAGCGCTCAGCGGCTTTTATCGCCGCGTCTTCGATTTCCAGGAAATCGAAGCCATCCGTTCACCGATCTTTCGCGGTCTTGACACGGGCAGGAGCTGCCTGGGCTTCAACGCGCATGAAGCCTACGCATTGCTTCAGCTGTCGCACCCGCAGGGCATGCAGGGCGTGCGGTTCCTGCTCAACTTCGATGTGGAGTCCAGGGAGCGTGTCGACAGCCTGGTGCCGGTGGCCATTGCCGCCGGCGCCAGGCTGGTGAAGGCAGCTTATGTCACCTATTACCACTGGTACCAGGCTGTGCTGCTTGACCCGGAAGGTAATGCATTGCGCATCAACCACGTCCTGGCCTGAGGCCTGCAAAGATGAGCCAGCATGGACCAGACAGACACCATCGAAGTCGAGGTTCGCGGCATCCGTCTGGAGGCTCAGACGGTGCGTTCGTTCGAGCTTTGGCCGGTCGCCGGCGAGTTGCCGGCTTTCACGGCGGGTGCGCACCTGGATGTCCATGTTTCCCAGGGCCTGGTCCGGCAGTACTCGCTGACCAATCCCCATGAGCGGCATCGCTATGTGATCGCCGTGCACCGGGAACCCGCAGGTTCCGGTGGCTCGGCGCACATGCACGATGCGGTGGTGGTGGGCAGTCGCTTGCGCATCGGCCGTCCGCGCAATCACTTTCCTCTGAACGAGGCGGCAAAGCACTCCGTCTTCGTGGCCGGAGGTATCGGCGTCACGCCTTTGCTGGCCATGGTCCGCAGGCTGTGTGAACTGGAGCGGCCCTGGGATTTCTACTACTGCGCGCGCACGCCGCAGAGGGCGGCGTTCCTGCGAGAGCTGCGCGAACTTGCCGGCACATGGAAAGGGGCGCTGCACTGCGTGTTTGACGCAGAGCCGGGCGCCCCGGGTCTGGATCTGGACAGCTTGCTGGCCCGGCATGGGGATGGCGCGGATTTTTACTGTTGCGGCCCGGCGCCGCTGATGAAGGCGTTCTCGGCGGCCCTGGGCTCGGTGGCGCCGGAACGGGTCCATCTGGAGTATTTCATGCCGCCGGCAAGCGATGCGCCAGCCGGCGCTTTCTCAGTCACGCTGGCCCGGCGGGGCCTGACTTTGCTGGTGCCGCCGGATCGCTCGATCCTTGAGGTCCTGCAGGAATGCGGCGTGCCTGTGCTGTCCTCCTGCCGCAAAGGCATTTGCGGTACATGCGAGACGGCGGTGATCGACGGGGTGATTGATCACCGGGATCAGGTGCTGACGCCGCATGAGCGTGCTGGCGGGCGGACCATGATGATCTGTGTGTCACGCAGCAAGGGCACGCAGCTCGTCCTCGACATCTGAATCCGGAGGCCGAGGCGCAATCAGCTTGCAAGAACTGAGGCAGGGCGTGCATGCGCGGGCAGGCATGACCGATTCCAACCACGAGGAGTAATCGAGATGACCCATCTAGCACAGGTTCCCATTAGCGCGCGTGCCGGCGAGAAGCCGCAGCTGTTCAATGCCATGCGCAAGTACTGGCATGCCGTTGCCTATTCCGGACAGCTCAAGGACAAGCCGCTCGGTGTGACGCTGCTGGGTGAATCGGTGGTGGTTGTGCGCCTGCAAGGCCAGGTCCGCGCCATGCACGGGCGTTGCCCCCACAAGGGAACGGCATTCGCCCTGGGCGATGTGGTCGATGGCACGCTCGAGTGCCCTTACCACGGCTGGCGTTTCAACGGCGAGGGGCAGTGCGTGCGCGTTCCCGCACGCGAGGAGTTGACGCAGGCAATGAATGTGTCGGTTGACTGCTATCACGCGGCCGAGCATATCGGCATCATCTGGGTGGCGCTTGAAAAGCCGATGGCGCCCTTGCCGGAGTTTCCGGAGCTGGGCGATCCGAGCTTTCGCATCCTGCAATGTCCTTCATACGAGTGGGCCACCAGCGCGCCGCGCCGATTGGAGAACTTTGTGGACTTCAGCCACTTCCCCTACGTGCATGACGGCACCATCGGAGCACGAGAGAGCCCTGGCGTGGAGACGGTGAAGGTCTGGCGGGAGGGCCATGTGCTGCGTTTTGACCGCGATGGCCACATGCCGCCCAATCCGGATCTGTTCAAATTCCTGTTTCCTGGCGGGGGGGACGGCAAGGACAGTGCAAAACCCGTCAACGAGTACCACATCTACCTGCCGGCGACAGTGCATGCGAGTTTTCGGATGCCGAACAACAAGCGGTATGTGCTGTTCATGAGTGCTTGCCCGGTGACCGAGGATCTCACGCGGATCTTCTGGTGGCAGGCCCGGGATTTCCGCACGGATCCCATGGAGGATCTGTTCTTTAGCGAACTCGAGGAGACGATTCTTGGCGAGGATCAGGCCATCATCGAATCACAGCGGCCCGTCTGGTTCAGTTTCACTGGCAATGGCAGGGATGAGCGCGAGATTCCGGTACGGGGTGCGGATGTGGTTTCCATCGAATACCGGCGCTGGCTGTTCGAGAACTTCATGGCATCTCAGGCAGGCTGACGCGAAAGCCTGATGACCGTTGGCGGTCATGGAGCCAAGCGCCTGCACGCAGGCGGATCGCGGCTTACTTGACCAGCGCAATCGGCGTGCTGCGCGGCACGGGCACGGCCGTGACGCTGTTCTGCGGCGAGCCTTCGATCACCCGGTCCGAGTAGGTCATGTAGACCAGGGTGTTGCGCGGGGCATCGACCATGCGCACCACGCGCAGGCGCTTGAACAGCAGCGAGATGCGCTCGGTGAACACCTCGTCCTGCTGCCTGAGCGGGGCGGGGATCTGGATGGGGCCGGTCTGCACGCAGCTGATCGAGGCTTCGGCGCGGTCCTCGGCCAGGCCCAGGCCGCCCTTGATGCCGCCGGTCTTGGCACGCGAGACATAGCAGGTCACGCCCTGGACCTTGGGGTCGTCATAGGCATCGACCACGATCTTGTGGTCGGGGCCGATGAACTTGAACACCGTGTCCACGGAGCCGACCTGCTCGGCGCGCGCACCGCAGGCGCCCAGCAGCAGCGTGGCCGCAGTGGCCGCGAGCAGTGCCCGGCCGTTCACATCAAGCCTCACCGGCCACATGGCGGCGCAGGTGTTCGAGGGCTTCCTCGACCTGATCCACCAGTACCAGGCACAGATCGCCGGGAGTCAGCCGCGCCAGCGCGTGGTCTATGGCGTTGAACTCGCCATGGATCTCGGTGACGTAGCTGGTGCGGGCGGCGCCTTGCAGGCCCTTTTGCAGCAGGGCCAGCACCTCGCCGTCGGCGCGGCCGCGCTGGCAGGCGTCCTGGTAGAGGATGACATCGTCGAAGGCGCGGCCCAGGATCTGGGTCTGCTCGGTGATGTCCTCGTCGCGGCGGTCGCCGGCGCCGCTGATGACCACGCTGCGGCGCTTGCCGGGCATGGCGTCCACGGCCTGCACCAGGGCGCGGATGGCGTCGGGGTTGTGGCCGTAGTCGGCGATCAGCGTGGCGCCCCGGTAGTCCATGACGTTGAAGCGGCCCGGCGCGTTGTCGCTGTCGTTGACGAAGCCCGCCAGGCCCCGGCGGATGGTCTGCCAGGGCAGGCCCACGCCCCAGGCCGCGGCGATGGCGGCCATGACGTTCTCGACCTGGAAGGTGATGGTGCCGTTGCGCGTGATGGGGATCTCGCGCAGCGGGATGGTCTCGCGCCACGAGCCTTCGGCCGCGACGATGCTGTCGCCGTCCACGTAGACCACGCGGTTGCCCTGGGCGCGGTGCGTGGCCATCACGGGGTGGTGGCGGTCGGCCGCGAAGTAGATGACCTTGCCGGGGCTGGTGCTGGCCATGGCCGCGACCAGGGGGTCGGCGGCGTTGAGCACGGCATAGCCGTCGGTGGCCACGTTCTGCACGATGACGCGCTTGAGCACGGCCACGTCCTCGACCGTGTTGATGTAGTTCAGGCCCAGGTGGTCGCCCGCACCCACGTTGGTGACCACGGCGACCTGGCAGCGGTCGAAGCCCAGGCCTTCGCGCAGGATGCCGCCGCGCGCGCATTCGAGCACGGCCGCGTCGGTCTCGGGGTGGGCCAGGGCGTTGCGCGCGCTTTTCGGGCCCGAGCAGTCGCCGCTGTCGATCTGGCGGCCGTTGACGTAGACGCCATCGGTGTTGGTCATGGCCGTGCGCCAGCCGTGCGAGGTGAACAGGTGGGCGATCAGGCGCGTGGTCGTGGTCTTGCCGTTGGTGCCGGTGACGGCGACCAGCGGGATGCGTCCGTTCTGGCCGGGCGCGAACAGCTCATCGACCATGGGCACGCCGACGTTGCGCGGCTTGCCGAAGGAGGGGGCCAGGTGCATGCGCAGGCCCGGCGCGGCGTTGACCTCGACGATGCCGCCGTTTTGCTCCTCCAGCGGGCGCAGCATGGTCTCGCAGACCACGTCCACGCCGCAGATGTGCAGGCCGATGGTCTGGGCGGCCTCGATGGCGCGCGCGGCGATGTCGGGGTGCACGTCATCGGTCACGTCGGTGGCGCTGCCGCCCGTGGACAGGTTGGCGTTGTTGCGCAGCACCACGCGCTGGCCCTGGGCGGGCACGGACTCGGGCGTCAGGCCTTCGGTGGCGATGCGCGCGATGGCGATGTCGTCCAGGCGGATCTTGGTCAGCGCCGTGCCATGGCCGGAGCCTCGGCGCGGGTCCTGGTTGACGATGTCCACCAGCTCGCGGATGGTGTGCTGGCCGTCGCCCACCACCAGGGGGGGCTCGCGGCGCGCGGCCGCGACCAGCTGGCCGCCGACCACGAGCAGGCGGAAGTCGTGGCCGGGCAGGAAGCGCTCGACCATGATCTCGTCGCCGAATTCCGAGGCCGTGGCATAGGCGGCCTTGAGCTGCTCGTGCGTGGTGATGTTGACCACCACGCCCTTGCCCTGGTTGCCGTCCTGGGGCTTGACCACGACGGGCAGGCCGACCTCCTGGGCCACGGCCCAGGCGTCTTCCACGTCCTTGACGGGGCGGCCCAGCGGCACGGGCACGCCGGCCGCATGCAGCAGGCGCTTGGTCAGGTCCTTGTCCTGGGCGATGGATTCGGCCACGGCGCTGGTCTGGTCCAGTTCGGCGGCCTGGATGCGGCGCGCCTTGGAGCCCCAGCCCAGCTGCACCAGCGAGCCCGATGTCAGGCGGCGGAACGGAATGCCGCGCGCCACGGCCGCTTCGACGATGGCGCCCGTGGAGGGGCCGATGCGCTCGTCCTCGTCGAGCTCGCGCAGCTGCGCGATGACCTTGTCGGCGTCGAAGGGCGTGTCGGCCAGGGCTGCCTGCAGCAGCTCGCCCGCCTGCTCCATGGCCAGGCGGCCCACGGCTTCCTCGGTGTATTCCACCACCACTTGGTAGGTGCCGGCCTCGACGGTTTCGTGCGTGCGGCTGAAGGTCACGGGGCAGCCGGCCTGGGCCTGCAGCGACAGGGCGGCGACTTCCAGCACATGGGCCAGCGACAGGCGCTGGTCGGCGCCATGCGGCTGCAGCGTGCCGATCTTGGGAAAGCGCGCGCGCAGCCGGTCCTCGAAGCCGGACAGGGCCGAGTAGTCGCAATCGCCGGGCTCGCATTGCACAACGGCCTCGATGGCGGTGCTGCGGGTCCAGAGGTTGGGGCCGCGCAGGGCTCGGATGCGGGTGATCTGCATAGTGTCTTCTTTCGGAGGGCGGGGCCGTGTCGCGCGGCCCGCCTGCATGTCATCGTGTGGTCGGGCTCAGGCGGCAGCGGTGGCGGCCGGCGCGTAGTCGAAGGTCTTGATGCCCGCGACGATCAGGTCGGGAGCGATGTCCATGGACCACGCGGCGGCGATGGCCGCCAGCAGGGCCGGCGTGTCCGGGCGCTGGCCGCCGGGCAGGCTCAGCGCGTCCAGCGTGCCCAGCACGCGCTCGGCGCTGCCCGTGGCCAGGATGACCTGGCTGGCGCGCACGAAGACGGCGCGGCCTTCGCCTTCGGCACGGTGGGCGGCGACCACGGGGCTGTCGGCCTGCATCGAGTAGAACAGCACCTCGCCGTCGCACAGGCGGGCCAGGTCGGCCACCTGCTCGATGTCGGCATTGAGCACGCCCGCGCCCTCGTCCAGCACCACGTCGATCTGGGTGCGCAGCACGCGGGTCATCTGGGACTGTTCGTGCACGTCGTGGTCGGGCAGCTGCTCGAAGCCGTCCATGTCCGTGACCACGCCGACCAGGCAGCGGTCATAGGCCAGGCCTTCCTCCAGGATGGAGCGGGCCGTGGTCTGGATCACCGCGGCCTGGGCCAGTCGGTTGGTCAGCAGGCGGTGGGCGCCGGCCCAGTTGGCGGTGTCGGTCTTCTGGGTCTGGCGGTTGGACAGGAACATGCCTTCGCTGCTGGCCACGCCCGTGAGCTTGCCCGACAGTTGCAGCAGCCAGCCCACGAGGCGGGCCGTGAAGCCGTTGTTGCGCGTGCCGGCGATGCCCACGATGGGAATGCGGCCCGCGCCCGTGCCCTCTTCGGTACGCGGGAACAGATGGTCGACGATGGCCATGCCCACGGGGCGCGGCGCGCCGCTGGTGGGCTTCAGATGCATCAGCAGGCCGGGGCCGGCATTGACTTCGAGGATGGCGCCGCCTTGCTCCTTCATCGGCTGAGACACGTCCTTGAGGATCATGTCCATGCCGGCGATGTCCAGGCCCACGATCTTGGCGGCCAGCGTGGCCATGTAGGCGACTTCCGGATGGACTTCGTCGGTGCAGTCGATGGCCATGTTGCCATTGCGCTGCAGCAGAACGCTCTCGCCCTGGGCGGGAATGGTGTCGGGCGTGACGTTCTGGCGCTTGAGCTCCAGCTTCACGGCCGGGGATTCGAGGTTGATCCAGTCCAGCGGGTATTCCTGCTCGGGCCCGCGGCGCGGGTCCTGGTTGACCACGGCCACCAGCTCGGCCAGGGTGGACTTGCCGTTGCCGGCCACGCTCACGGTCTCGCCGCGGCAGGCCGCGACCACCTTGCCGCCCACGACCAGGATGCGGTGCTCGGTGCCGTCGATGAAGCGCTCGACGATGACTTCGGAGCCTTCGGGCTCGGCCAGCGCGAAGGCGGCCTTGATGTCGGCCTCGTCGCGCAGGTCCAGCGTCACGCCGCGCGCATGGTTGCCGTCCGAGGGCTTGACCGTGACCGGGAAGCCGATGTCCTGGGCGACCTCCCAGGCCTGCTCGGGGCTGCTGACGATCTGGCCTTCGGGCACGGGCACGCCGCAGGCGGCCAGCAGGCGCTTGGTGAAGTCCTTGTCCTGGGCGATGCCTTCGGCGATGGCGCTGGTCTGGTCGCTCTCGGCGGTCCAGATGCGGCGCTGCGCCGCGCCATAGCCCAGCTGGACGAGGTTGCCGTCATTGAGGCGGATGTGGGGAATGCGGCGCTCGCCGGCCGCATCGACGATGCAGCCCGTGCTCGGGCCCAGGTAGCGGTCGTTGATCTCGGTCTTGATGGCCTGGATGGCGGCCTTGAGGTCGAAGGGCTCGTCGTTGATGGCGGCCATGATCAGCCGGTGGCCGTGCGCCAGCGCCGTGCGCGCCACGGTCTCCTCGGGGCAGCGAAAGACCATGCGGTAGACGCCGCGCTGCGAAATCTCACGCGTCTGTCCGAATTCGGCCGGCATGCCCGCCAGGTTCAGCAGCTCGATGATGATGTGCTCCAGCACATGGCCGCACCAGGTGCCGCCCTCCAGGCGCTGGATGAAGCCGCCGCGCTCGCCCACGCCGCAATGGTGCTCGACCAGGTCGGGCAGCCAGGTGGTCAGGCGCTCATTGAAACCGGGCAGCTTGTTCGAGGGATAGTCCTCCAGCTCGCCCAGATCCAGCCAGACTTCCAGCACGGGGCGGTAGGTCCAGACGCTGGGTCCACGCAGGTAGGTGGTGCGCAGGAGTTGGATATCTTTGAATTTCGCCATGTCGGTCAGCGGGTAAGCGTGAACGGCAGTCCAGGTGCGGGCCGCCGGAGAATGGGAGAGGATTGTGCGCTCAGAAAGACCATGTTAAGCGTGTCAGCCTAATGCAGGGCTCGCGCGTTGAGCACGATATGCCGTACGCACGGTCCTACAGCAGGCCGGCCTGCAGGTCCGTTGCCAAGCCGCGGTTGCCCGCGCGACACCAGGAACCGCCAGGGGCGGGAAGAACAACTCAACATGCAAGAACACCATTTTGTGGACGTTTCGGCCTTTATGGCCGGCCCCCAGGGGGCCGAGCTGCGAGCCAGGCTCGCTTCCCAAGAGAACGTGCTGGCCGTCGTCCCGGTTGACCTGACCTCGGATCTGCGTTTCGGCGAGGGATGGGTCGCCGTCACTTCGCAGCGCATCCTGGCCAGTGATCCTGCCACCCACGAGATAAGTGAGTGGGCGCTTTCGGTGGGCCGGGGAATGCGCATCCTGGACCATGGCGGGGTCGGCAACCTGGAGCTGCACGATCATGATGCGCGCCTGGCGGTGTGGCGCTTCACGCTGCGCCATCAGGCGTCCGTGCTGGCGCTGATGCAGCAGTTCGACCGCCAGCGCGAATGCATGGCGCGCGGGCAGGCGTTCTCCCTGGCCGATGACGATGCCCCCCGCTGCCCGGCCTGCCAGGCCGTGCTGCCGCCCGATGCCGAGGAATGCCCGGCCTGCGCGCGCCAGCAGGCGCCGCAGACCTCCACCTGGGTGCTGCTGCGCCTGTGGCGGTTCGCACGGCCCTACAAGAACCAGCTGCTGCTGGGCTTTCTGCTGACGCTGGCGTCCACGGGCGCGACCCTGGTCGCGCCCTACCTGACGATTCCCATCGTGGACAAGATCCTGATCCCGTTCCAGAACGGCCAGCAGATCGACACGGGCCTCGTCGGCCTCTACCTGGGCGGCCTGCTGCTGTCGGCCCTGGTGGCCTGGGCGCTGGGCTGGGCGCGCACCTTCGTGCTGGCCCGCGTGTCCGAGCGCATCGGCTCGGACCTGCGCACCACCACCTACAACCACCTGCTGACGCTGTCGCTGGACTACTACGGCAGCAAGCGCACGGGCGACCTGATGGCGCGCATCGGGGCGGAAACAGATCGCATCAATCTGTTTCTATCCTTGAACGCGCTGGATTTCGCCACCGATGTGCTGATGATCGTGATGACCTCGGTCATCCTGTTCTCCATCAATCCCTGGCTGGCCCTGGTCACCCTGGTGCCGCTGCCCTTCATCGCCTGGATGATCCACCTGGTGCGCGACCGCCTGCGCACGGGCTTCGAGAAGATCGACCGCGTCTGGTCCGAGGTCACCAATGTGCTGGCCGACACCATTCCCGGCATCCGCGTGGTCAAGGCCTTCGCCCAGGAAAAGCGCGAGGCCGACCGCTTCGCCCAGGCCAATCTGGTCAACCTGCAGGCCAACGACAAGGTCAACAAGACCTGGTCGCTGTTCACGCCCACGGTGACCCTGCTGACCGAGATCGGCCTGCTCGTGGTCTGGGGCTTCGGCATCTGGCTGGTGGCCGGCGGCCAGATCACGGTCGGTATCCTCACGGCCTTCATCGCCTACATCGGCCGCTTCTACAGCCGGCTGGACTCGATGAGCCGCATCGTCTCGGTCACGCAGAAGGCGGCGGCCGGCGCCAAGCGCATCTTCGACATCCTCGACCACGTGAGCAACGTGCCCGACCCGGTCAACCCGGTCAAGCTGCAGCGCGTGCAGGGTGCGATCACCCTGGACAACCTGAGCTTCCGCTATGGCAGCCGTGCCGTCATCAAGCACCTGGATCTGCAGATACGTCCGGGTGAAATGATCGGCCTGGTGGGCCACAGCGGCTCGGGCAAGAGCACCCTGGTCAACCTGATCAGCCGCTTCTACGACGTCAGCGAGGGCTCGATCCAGCTGGACGGCGTGGACATCCGCCGCCTGAAGGTCTCGGACTTCCGCAGCAACATCGGCCTGGTGCTGCAGGAGCCCTTCCTGTTCTTCGGCACCATCGCCGAGAACATCGCCTACGGCAAGCCGGACGCCACGCGCGAGGAGATCGTCGCGGCCGCCCGCGCGGCCCATGCCCATGAATTCATCCTGCGCCTGCCGCACGGCTACGACTCCCTGGTGGGCGAGCGCGGCCAGGGCCTGTCGGGCGGCGAGCGCCAGCGCATCTCCATCGCGCGCGCGCTGCTGATCGATCCGCGCATCCTGATCCTGGACGAGGCCACCTCGGCCGTGGACACCGAGACCGAGAAGGAGATCCAGAAGGCGCTGGACAACCTGGTCCAGGGCCGCACGACGATCGCCATCGCCCACCGCCTGTCCACGCTGCGCAAGGCCGATCGCCTGGTGGTCATGGACCGGGGCGAGATCGTGGAAGTGGGCCCCCACGACGAACTCATGGAAAAGCAGGGCGCCTACTGGCGCCTGTACCAGGCCCAGGCGCGCCGCGCCGAAGAAGATGCACAGGCCGCCGGCCTGACCCTGGCCGCCGTGGAGGAATAAGCCATGTCCCTAGCTCCCCATTCCGATCTGAGCGGCCTGCGCGTGGAGCGCAACGCCCATGGCCGCCTGGTGCTGACCCTGGCGGACGGCACGCGCCATGAAGCCGTGGTGCCCGTGCGCGCCTTTCCCATCGCCGCGCCTCTGGAGGGCCTGTCCCTGGTGGCGGCCGACGGCAAGGAGGCGCTGTGGGTGGACCACATGGACCATCTGCCAGCCCTGGCGCGCGTGCTGATCGAGGAAGACCTTGCCGTGCGCGAGTTCACGCCCGTCATCCAGCGCATCCTCAAGGTTTCGGGCTTTTCCACGCCCAGCACCTGGGACGTGGAGACCGACCGCGGGCCGGCGCAGCTGGTGCTGAAGGCCGAAGAGGACATCCGGCGCCTGTCGGGACGCACCCATCTGCTGATCACCAGCCAGGACGGCGTGCAGTTCAGCGTGCCCGACAGCACGGCCCTGGACCGCACCTCCCGCAAGCTGCTCGAACGATTCCTCTGATTCCATAGCGACCACCCCTTGCGGGCAAAGGCTGTGGGGCGCCAAATGGTCGGGAGTCGGAATTTTTCCCGAAAAAGTTCTTCAGTTCTTTCAACCCGGGCCGATAAGCAGGCGAGGGCGGGAAATTCCCGCCAGCAGGACACATCACACAAGAGGGTCGAGCCATGCCAATTCCACCTGTTGACCGATCGCCCGTTGCCTGGCGCCCCCAGAGCGCCGATCTCTACTCCACCGGCGCCTCCGGTGCCGTCCCCGTCCGCCCGGTGAATGCCGCCAACGCCGTCGAATCCACGGACCGCATCGGCGAAGGCCGGGTGGTGCGCGATCCGGAAAAGCCTTCCGTGGTCGATCAGGAGAACCGCGACTGGACGCTGCCCGAGGAGGTCAAGCAAAAGCAGGAGGTCGAAGAGCCGCCCAAGGAGCCGATTTCCAAGCAGCTCATCGAATTCATCCAGTCCATGTGGCGCGCCAGCGCCATGGCGGTGGAGCAGGCCCAGGAGGTCAGCAAGGCCGACGACATGGCGCGCAACCGCATGCAGGTGCGCGACGAGCCGCTGACCTATTCGGAGCCCAAGGTCAAGCGCACGGGCGGCCTGTGAGCCGGCAGGCCCGGGTCAGTCCGCTCGGCTGCCCGGAGCCGGGGGCTGGCCCTGGGGCGCCGCCGGGTCGGCCTGCGCCTTGGCCTTGTCGCGCTCGGCGCGGTACTTGACGGCGAAGGCCTTGACCTCCTCGTAGGAGACGAAGCCGTCCTTGTCCGTGTCCGCCTCGTCGAAGGCGGCGGCCAGGCGGGGGAACAGCGCGACCTCGCTGCGGCTGAGCTTGCCGTCCTTGTTGAAGTCCAGCATCTTGAATTCGCGCTGGGCCTTGATCTCTCCCTTGGTCAGGGGCGCCTGCTCTGCAGCGTCCTGGGCCTGGGCCGCTGCGGAGCGCGATTCGGCGCGCGCCATGGGCCACATGAAGGCGCTGGTCAGCAGTACGGCGGCAGCGGCCTGCAGCAGGGGCGGCCGGCGCAGCAGGGCAGGGCGGTTCGTGGCGGGAAAATGCATGGGCTTCACATGGGGCCGCCCCGGGCTTTTGCAATGTCGGGTGACCGACTCTTTGCATTTGTTTACTTGTGCGGCGGCGGTGCGGGGCGGGCGCAGTTGGCGATGCCGCTGCTCACATGGCCTGCGGGCACGTGCAGTGCGGCCGAGCTGACGTGGCCGGTCTGGTCGTCGAAGAAGAAATCCGGCTCGAACTCGCGCAGGAACGGGCCTTTTTCGAGGCCGCCTAGGAACATGGCTTCATCCACGGCGATGTTCCAGCTCATCAGCGTCTGGATGGCGCGCTCGTGCGCCGGCGCGCTGCGTGCGGTGACCAGCGCCGTGCGCAGGTGCATGCCGGCGGCGCCCGCCTGCTGCAGGCGGTGCAGCGCGGCCAGCAGGGGCTTGAACGGGCCGTCGGGCAGCGGCTGCGATGCCTTGTCGCTCTCGTGGCGCTGGAAGGCCGCCAATCCCTGGCTCTGGTAGATGCGCTCTGCCTCATCGGAGAACAGCACGGCGTCGCCGTCGAAGGCGATGCGCACCTCGTCGGGATGGGCGTCGCTGGCACGCATGGACTGGGTGAACACATGGGCCGCCGGGTAGCCCAGGCGCAGCGCCTGTGTCACGTCCTCGGCATTGGCCGACAGGAACAGATGGGCGCCCAGTGGCCGCAGGTACTGGAAGGGGGCGCGGCCCTGCGTGAACACGCCGCGTTCCAGCGCCACCTGGGCCGCCCGCGTGGAGCGGAAGATGCGCATGCCGCTGACCGGGTCGTTGCGCGAGAGCATGACGACCTCCACGCGCTGCTGCTGCGGCTCGTTGAAGGCCAGCAGCTTCTTGACCAGCGAGAAGGCCACGCCGGGGCGGGCCGGCACGTCGAGCCGCTCCAACTGCAGCTGCATGTAGGCCTGGGGATTGCGCGGGTCGAACAGCTGGTTCTCTTCCTCGAAATCGAACAGTGCGCGCGAGGAGATCGCCACGACCAGCTTGTCGTCGAGCGTGACGGGCATGGCGGCGGCCTTCCTATTTGACGAACTGGTTGAGCTGGATGATGGGCATGAGCACGGCCAGCACGATCAGTGCCACCACCATGCCCATGGCGACGATGAGCAGCGGCTCCAGGATGGTGGCCATGTGCATGGCGCGGCGCTGCACCTCGGCCGACAGCTGATTGGCGGCGCGCTGCAGCATCAGCGGCAATTGGCCGGTCTGCTCGCCCAGCCGGGCGAACATGGCGACCAGGCCTGGAAAGCGCTTTTTCTGCGCCAGGGCCGAGGCCAGCGGCGCGCCTTCGCGCACCAGGGCCAGCGCGTCCATGGCGTCGGCGCGCATGGCACGGTTGCCCAGCGTCTCGGCCGCAGCCTGCAAGGCCTTGAGAATGGGCACGCCCGCGCCGGCCAGCATGGCCAGCGTGCCGGCGAAGCGCGCCGCATTGTAGTTGCGCGACAGGCGCCCGATCAGCGGCAGGCGCAGCCACGAGGCGTCGAAGCGCTCGCGCAGGAGGGGGTTTTTCATGGACAGCCGGAAAGCCACCGCGCCCAGCGCCAGCAGGCCGGCCGCTGCCCAGCCGTAGCTGCGCACGAAGTCGCTGATGGCCAGCATGGCGACGGTGAGAAAGGGCAGGGCGCGCTTGGTGCCTGCGAACACGCCGGCCACCTGCGGCACCACATAGCTGACGAGGAACAGCACGATGACGATGGCCACCAGGGTCACGATGGCCGGATACAGCGACGCGGCGATGAGCTTGGACTGCAGCGCCTGGCGGGCCTCCAGGTCGTCGGCCAGGCGTTCGAGCACCGGACCCAGGCTGCCGCTGGATTCGCCCGCGCCGATCACGGCGCAGTAGATGTCGGAGAACTCGCGCGGATGCTGGGACAGCGCGCGCGCAAAGGTGGAGCCTGCGTTGACTTCGGCGCGCAGCTCCGCCACCAGGTGGTGCTGGCGCGCATCGTCGGCCTCTTCGGCCAGTGCGGCCAGTGCGCGCTCTATGGGCAGGCCCGAGGCCACGAGGCCCGCGAGCTGGCGCGTCCACACGGTCAGCGCCGTGCTGCCGAGCACGGGCCGCGTCAGCCAGCGCGCAGCACGCCCCTGCTGGGCGGCGGCCGAGCCGGAGGCGACGATCTCCACCGCCATGGGCACCAGGGACTGGGCGCGCAGCTGGCTGCGCGCGGCGCGCGCGTTGTCGGCCTCGATCGTGCCCTTGCGGGTCTGACCTTGGGCGTCCAGGGCTTCGAAGGAAAAGGCGGGCATGCGCGGCGGGGTCCGGGAAAAGGCGGCAAAGGGCGGAAATGGAGGGCGGCGGGGTAATGCGCCATCCGGCGGTCCAGCCCCCGATGGTAGCCGCTGCCGGTGACGCCTGGATGGCGCCGCCGCCCGGCGCCGCGTCCGTTCGGCTGTCCGCGGCCTCAGGCCTGTTGCGCCGCCAGATCCGCTTCGTTGAGTTCGATGGCGCGCAGCGAGGCCGGGCGCTCGTGCAGGGGCTGGCCATAGGCGCTGAATTCCGGCAGCGCGGGCAGCAGCTTCATCATCGTGCCCCAGCGCAGGTAGCTGGCCATGAGTACGTCGGCGGCCGTGAACTGGTCGCCGCACAGATACTGCCGGCCACCCACAGCCTGGCGCAGGGTCTGCACCACATCGTCATAGCGGCCATAGCCGGCCGACAGGGCCTGCTCGGGCGTCTGGTGCTCCAGGTGGCCCTGCTTCTTGGCGGTCATCAAGGCTTCGACGGGGCCTGCCAGGAAGAACATCCAGCGCTGGTAGCTGCCGCGCAGCGGGCTGTCCACGGCCGGGGCCAGGCGCCGTTCGGGAAAGATGTCGGCCAGGTAGGCCAGGGTGGCGGGCAGTTCGGTGATCACGGTATCGCCATGCACCAGGGCCGGGACCTTGCCCATGGGGTTGATGGCCAGGTAGTCGGCGGACTTCATCGTGCTGCCGAATTCCAGCCGCACGGGCTCATAGCGGGCGCCGCATTCCTCCAGCATCCAGCGCGTGATGATGGCGCGCGACTGCGGGTGGTAGAAAAAGCGCAAGGGCTGGGTCGTGTCGGTCATGAAGGCTCCCATTGGTTTTCAAGGCATGGCGAAGAGGCCATGGGAGTGACTGTAGGAGGATAGGCTGACAGTTTTTGTCAGCAGCCGTGTCAGCGGACCTTGTAGCCCAGTTGCTGCGACCAGCGCTCGATCAGGCCGCTGCGGCTGCCGGGGTAGCGTTCCTGGAGATCGGTCACGCAGCGCACGCGGTCCGCGCGGAAATGCCGGAAGTCCTGGCGCAGCTCGCACCAGGCCGCGAGGATGCGCCGCTGGTCGAAGAAGGCCATGGCAAACGGCCAGATGCGGCGCTCCGTGGGCTGGCCCTTTTCGTCGGTGTAGTGCAGCACCACGCGGTGCTGGCGCCGTATGGCCAGGCGCAGCGAGGCCTGCCAGGGCTCGGTCGCGGATTCCTGGCACATGGGCGGCACCAGCAGGCCGCTGGTGTCCACCTCGATGCGCAGCTCCAGCGGCAGCGCGCTGCGGATGCGGTCCAGCGCGGCCGTGGCGGCCTGGGCCAGTTCGGGGTCGGCCTGGCGGCTGGCCCAGCGCGCGCCCAGCAGCAGGGCTTCGAGTTCGTCGGGGGTGAACATCAGCGGCGGCAGCAGGAAGCCGGGCCGCATCTCGTAGCCCACGCCCGGATCGCCCGCGATGGCCGCGCCCTGCTCGCGCAGCGTGGCGATGTCGCGGTACAGCGTGCGCAGGCTCACGTTCAGCTGGCGGGCCAGCACCGGGCCGGCCTGGGGCAGGCGCGCGCGGCGCAGCAGGTCGATCAGTTGCAGCAACCGGGCCGAGCGGCTCATGCCCTGGCCCGCTCAGCGGCCCATGGCCTGGGCCGTGATCTCCAGCGAGCGCAGGCGCAGGTCGCGGTCATGGACATCGCTGACCAGGATGAGTTCGTCGGCCTCGGTGTCGGCCTGCAGCTTGTGCAGGCGTGCGCGCACCTGGTCCGGCCCGCCGATGGCGGCCACGGCCAGGAATTCGCCGATGGCGCGGCGCTCCTGCTCGCCGAGCCGGGCCGCGTAGTTCTCCACGGGGCGCGGCAGCAGGCCGCGCCGGCCCGTGAGGATGCCCAGCACGCGCTGGTAGGTGCTGCTGGCCAGGTATTCGGCCTCCTCGTCGGTGGGGGCGGCGATCACCGGCGCGCCGACGATCACATAGGGCCTGGCGAGCTGGGCGGAGGGCTTGAACAGGCTGCGGTACAGCTGCACGGCCTGGTAGAGCATGCGCGGCGCGAAGTGCGAGGCGAAGGCGTAGGGCAGGCCCAGGTGCGCGGCCAGCTGGGCCGAGAACAGGCTCGATCCCAGCAGCCAGATCGGCACGTTGGTGCCGGCGCCCGGCGTGGCCACCAGCTTCTGCTCCGGCGTGGCCGGCCCCAGCAGGCGCTGCAGCTCCATCACGTCGCGCGGGAAGTCTTCCTCGGTCTCGACGCGGTCGCGGCGCAGCGCGCGCATGGTGGCGCCGTCGGTGCCGGGCGCGCGGCCCAGGCCCAGGTCGATGCGCCCCGGATACAGCTCGGCCAGCGTGCCGAAGGCCTCGGCCACGACCAGGGGCGCATGGTTGGGCAGCATGATGCCGCCCGAGCCCACGCGGATCTTCGAGGTGCCGCCCGCGATGTGGCCGATCAGCACGGCCGTGGCCGAGCTGGCGATGCCGGGCATGTTGTGGTGCTCGGCCAGCCAGTAGCGGGCAAAGCCCAGTTCCTCGGCCTTGCGGGCCGTGGCCAGCGCGATGTCCAGGGCCTCGGCCACGGTGCCGCCTTCGCGCACGGCCACGAGGTCGAGCATGGACAGGCGGACTTCATTGAATGATGTCATGGCAGGTTCCAACTTCCAGTTCACGGTGGGGACGGTGCAGGTGTTGCGCGGGGCGTGCGCTCAGTTTCTGCGCGCCATTTCCCGCGCGCAGGTGATGCCCAGCACCACGCACCAGACCAGGGGCACGATGGCGGCGGCCAGGTGGTTCTCGCCCTGCTGTATGGCCAGCCAGGACAGCGGCAGCGCCACCAGCGCCGACAGGCGGATGGTGCGGCGCAACTGGCCCGTGGACAGGCGGGATTTGAACCGCCACAGGGCGATGTAGCTGATCAGGCTCAGCGTGGCGACCCACAGGAAGAGGTCGCCGCCATAGGGAGCGCTCCAGGCGCGCAGGGATTCCAGCATGCCGGCCATTGTGGCAAAGAGGGATGCCCTGCGCTGCGCAGGGGCAGGCGGCTCAGTCCCGGGTCACGCGCAGCACTTCCTCGGGGGTGGTGATGCCTTCGCGCACCAGGCGTTCGCCGTCCTCGCGCATCAGGCGCATGCCGCCGGCCATGGCCGTGTCGCGGATTTCGGCCTCGCTGGCCTGGCGGTGGATCTGGGCGCGGATGGTGTCGTCCACCACCAGCAGCTCGAAGATGCCCGTGCGGCCCCGGTAGCCGCTGGGCTCGCTGGCGTCGATCTTGCGCACCAGGCGCTGGGCCAGCACGCCCAGCAGCGAGGATGACAGAAGAAAGGGCTCCACTCCCATGTCGATCAGGCGCGTGACCGCGCTGGAGGCGTCGTTGGTGTGCAGCGTGGCCAGCACCAGGTGGCCCGTCAGCGAGGCCTGGATGGCGATCTGCGCGGTCTCGAAGTCGCGGATCTCGCCGATCATGATCACGTCCGGGTCCTGGCGCAGGATGGCGCGCAGGGCCTTGGCGAAGCTCAGGTCGATCTTGGCATTGACCTGGGTCTGGCCCACGCCGGCCAGCTCGTACTCGATGGGGTCTTCCACCGTCATGATGTTGCTGTGGCTGGCATCCATGCGCGACAGCGCCGCGTACAGCGTGGTGGTCTTGCCCGAGCCCGTGGGGCCGGTGACCAGCACGATGCCGTGCGGCTGGGCCGTCAGGTGCGTGAAGCGCCTGAGCGTCTCGCCCTGCATGCCCACGGCTTCCAGGCTGAGCTTGCTCTCGCTCTTGTCCAGCAGGCGCAGCACGGCGCGCTCGCCATGGGCGCTGGGCAGGGTGGAGACGCGCACGTCGATGGCGCGCGTGCCCAGGCGCAGGCTGATGCGGCCGTCCTGGGGCAGGCGCTTTTCGGCGATGTCCAGGTCCGCCATGATCTTCAGGCGCGAGATCAGGGCCGCGTGCAGGGCGCGGTTGGGCTGCACGACTTCGCGCAGGCCGCCGTCCACGCGAAAGCGCACGCTGGAGTGGCGCTCGTAGGGCTCGATGTGGATGTCGCTGGCGCCGTCGCGCGCGGCCTGCGTGAGCAGGGCGTTGAGCATGCGGATGATGGGCGCGTCGTCGGCCGTCTCCAGCAGGTCCTCGACGGCGGGCAGCTCCTGCATCATGCGCGAGAGGTCGGCATCGGATTCGACCTCGCTGACGACCAGGGCCGCGCTGGATTCGCCCTGGGAGTAGGCGGCACTGATGCGGTGGGCCAGCGCGCCCGCATCCAGCATCTGCCAGCGCTGCACGGCGTGCCTGCGCTGCACCTCGGACAGGGCCTGCCAGTCGGGCGAGGGGCCGTGCCACAGCAGCGGCTCCTGGCCGTCATCCTCGATCAGCAGCTGGCTGCTGCGCGCAAACGCGTAGGGCAGGGGGTAGCGCATGGTGCGGCCTTCCTCAGAGCGCTCCGGGCGCGGGCGGCGTCTGCGGGGACGGCTCGGCGGGCTGGGGTCGGGTGAAGTCGACCAGTCCGGGCTTGGCTCCGGGAACGTTGAGGATGTTGCCGGGGCTGGTGAAGGAGTTCGGGTTCTGCTTCGGCGGCAGCGTGGGCAGCACGGGCGCGGCGTTGACCGAGCGCAGCAGCATGTTCTGCTCGGGCTGCAGGCCTTGCTGCTGGGCGCGGATGGCTTCGTAGCGGTCGGTCGAGACCTGGTTGGTGGCCTGCGCGTCGCGCATCACCACGGGGCGCAGGAACACCATCAGGTTGGTCTTGTTGCGCTTGCGGTTGGTGTTGCGGAACAGGTTGCCGACCACGGGGATGTCGCCCAGCAGCGGCACGCGGTCCTCGGCCTGGGAGTAGTTGTCGTCGATCAGGCCGCCGAGCACCACGATGTTGCCGTCCTCGACCAGCACATTGGATTCGATGGAGCGCTTGTTGGTGGTCAGGCCGTTGGAGTCCTTGCGCGTGGATTCGTCCACCGAGGAGACTTCCTGGAACACGGCCAGCTTGACCGTGCCGTTCTCGTTGATCTGCGGGCGCACGCGCAGCATCAGGCCCACGTCCTTGCGTTCGACCGTGGTGAAGGGGTTGACGGTGCCGCCCGTGGAGTTGCTGGCATAGGAGCCCGTGACCATGGGCACGTTCTGGCCCACGATGATGCGCGCCTCCTCGTTGTCCAGCGTCATCAGGTTGGGCGTGGACAGGATGTTGGCGTCGCCGCTGTTTTGCAGGAAGTTGGCCAGGAAGCCCAGCGTGGTGTTGCCGTTCACGCTCTGCGTGAAGCCCAGGTTGGTGCCGCGCATGCTGTTGACCGTGTCGCCGGTGATCGCGCCGGTGTTGATGCTGCCGTCCGGGTTGAAGGCGTTCAGCAGGCTCAGGATGTTGGCGCCCGCCACGCTGGAGTTGTTGCCGATGCTGCCCAGCACCTTGCCGTTGTTGCTGAGGATGGCCTGCCACTGCACGCCGAACTGGGCCAGGCGGTTGTCCTTGAGCTCGACGATCAGGCTCTCGATCAGCACCTGGGCGCGGCGGCCGTCGAGCTTGTCGATCACGGCGCGCAGCTGGCGGTAGATGGGGGGCGGGGCCGTGATGATCAGCGAGTTGGTCGAGGGGTCGGCCTGGATCATGCCGCCCGTCGAAGGCTGCTGGGCCACGCCCAATGCGCCGCCGCTGCCGCTGCTGCCCAGTCCGCCCGAGGAGGAGGAGCCCATGCCCATGGAGGCCGTGCCGCTGGAGTCGCGCGAGAGCACGGGCTGCGAGACGGGAACCGTGGGGGTGCCCGCTTGCGAACCCATGGAGGCGCCCGGCATGCCGCTGGCCGATCCGGCCGCCGTGGCCTGCGCGCCGATGGCCGCGCGCAGCGTGGCGGCCAGCGCCACGGCGTCGGCGTTCTTCAGGTAGACCACGTGGATGTTGCCCTGGTCGCCGCCGCCATTCATGGCGGGCTGGTCCAGCCGAGCGATCAGCGAGCGCACCTGGGCCAGGCGCGCGGGGTTGGCCGCGCGCAGCACGACGGAGTTGCTGCGCGGCTCGGCCATCAGCGAGGTCTTGAAGGCGTTGTCGCTCTGGCCCGGGATATTGGCCGTGGCCGCCATGGCGGCACCGCCGGCGCCGGCACCGGCCGTGCCGCCCTCGATCAGGCGCGAGACCAGGGCCACCATGTCGGCAGCCACGGCATGGCGCAGCGGGATGATCTCGACATCGGTGGCGTTGGAGACATCCATGGTCGCCACGATGCGCGAGATCCGCTGCAGGTTGTCCGCATAGTCGGTGATGACCAGGGAGTTGTTGCCAGGATTGACGTTGATGGTGTTGTTGGGGCTGATCAGCGGCCGAAGCACGGGCACGAGGTTGGCAGCGTTCTCGTAGTTGAGCTTGAAGATCTGCGTGATGATCTGGCCGCCCGAGGGGCCGCGGCCCGTGCCGATGGCGACTTCGCTGGACTGCAGCTTGGCATCGGCTTCAGGAATGACTTTGTACAGGCCTGCGGACTCGACGATGGTGAAGCCCTGCAGGCGCAGCGCGGCCAGGAACTGCTGGTAGGCCGTGGCGGGCGGCACGGGCTTGTCCGTCAGCAGCGTGATCTGGCCCTTGACGCGGGGATCGACCACGACGTTGCGGTTGGTGATGGCGCCGATGGCGCGCGCAACGGCTTCGATCTCCGCGCCCGTGAAGTTCAGCGTCACGGGCTCGCCCGGGCGCAGGCTGGGAGGGGGCTGCGTCGGCCCCTGGGCATGGGCGGCGGAGCCGGCGCAGGCCAGCAGGGCACTGGCGGCGATGGCGTGCAAGGCGTTGCGCCAGAACGGGGTCGGATGCTGCTGAGTCATGGGTCAACCGAAAGAGATGATGGAGCGGGGCCCCTGGCGCCGTCCCAGAATGTTGAGCAAGTTGGACAGCGCGGTCTCGCGCTCCGGGCTGGCGGCGGCTTCGCCGCGGAAGTGCAGGCGCTGTCCCACCCACTGGCCCTGGCCGCTGAGCTGCAGGTCGCCGCTGAGCGTGCTCAGCTGCAGCTGCGGGCTGTCGCCACCCTGGATGTCCAGGCGGTAGCTGCCCAGCGGGCGCAGCGGCGAAAGCCGCGACGACACCGCCAGCGCCTCCAGCCGCGTGAGGCCTTCGCTGCGCCAGCGGCCAGCTTGCCATTGCAGTTGCACGCCCTGTGTGACAAGGCGCAGCCGGCCTTGCAGTGCCACGGTGTTCCAGGGCGTGCCCAGGCCGGCGAGCAGGGCCGCCGGCAATTGGGTTTCGCTGTTGTGCACGGCCACGTCCATGCCTTGCCAGCGCGGCTGTACGTCGATGATCACGGGCGCCGTGGTGCAGCATTCGCTGCGCAGCTGCAGGCGCGCGCCATCCAGCCGCGGCCTGAGCGTCCACTCCAGCCGCGTGGGCAGGGCGGCCCGGTCGTGGCTGTCGGCGCCGCCCGTCAGCACCAGCAGCGCAGATCCGTTCCACAGGCTGCCGCGCGCCTGCTGCAGCTGGACCTGGCCGCCGGTTGCACCGTCGATTCCGCGCGCCAGCCATGCAGCGGGGGCCCATAGCGCCGTGGCGCCCGCCAGGCCGCACAGCGCACCGGCCAATGCCCAGCCGCGCGGTGTGCGCTGCAGGCCGTGCCGTGCCGGGGTGCGGGGCGCGCGTCGCATGGCTCAGGGTGCCCGCGCGGCGTCGGCGGGCAGGTCCAGGGACAGGCTGCCGTCCCAGCGCATGGTGTCGGCGGTGGCTGCGCTGCTGCGGGCCAGCTTCATCTCGGCGGGCACGGCATGGGTGTTGCCGCGCACCTGCGCCAGCCAGCGTGCGAGTGCGGCGGCCGGTGCCGCCCTGAGCGTGATCTGGGCGCGGTCGCCGATCCAGTTGAGCTGCGCCGCTGCGCCCAGTTCGGTGGCCAGAGAGGCCTGCAGCAGCGCCCGCGCATCGCCGACCACGGGGCGCGCGTTGGCGCGCAGCTGCTCGGCCTCGGCCTGCAGCAGCTGCATCTGGCGCAGTTGCCGGTCCACCTGCGCATGGCGCTCGGGTGCGCTGCGCAGGCTGCTGAGCGCGGGCGCAAGCGCCAGCCACCACAGCAGGGCCAGTCCGAGCACGCCGCCGGCCAGCAGCAGCATGGCTTGTTCGCGCGGGGCCAGGGCTGCCCAGCGTGCACGCAGCAGGGCCAGCCTTTGGGTGAGGGCCGCGGTGCTCATGGCGCCGTCTCCGGGGTGAGCACCAGGTCGGCGCCGTCGCGCTGCAGGCGCAGGCCGCTGCCGGCCAGGCGCTGCTGGGCATCGGCCAGGGCCTCGGCCTCCAGGGCCACGCCCTTCAGGCGCAGTTGCCGGTCCTGGAAGTCCAGCGCCTGGGCCTGCAGGGCCGCAGGCATGGCCTGGGCCGCGGCGGCCAGCATGGGTTCGAGGTCGCCCGCGGTCAGTGCGCCCGAGGCCTGCCGCAGCGCAGCCACTTCGCGCTGCATCTGCACGGGGGCGTCGACGATGACGGGGATCTGCGGGAAGCTGCTGGCCAGTGTGGCGCGCACCTGTGCCTGCTTGGCCGCGATGGCGCGGTTTTCCTGCCAGGCCCAGGCATTGAGGCCGGCCACCTGGGCCAGCAGGGCCAGCGCGGCGCCCCAGCGCGCCGCGCGCCATTGGGGCGCACGCCAGAAGCTTTGCCAGTTGTCGAGCAGGCGCCTGCGCGCCCGGCTGTGGCCGCCCAGGTCGAATTCGAATTGCGCGAGATCCCAGGGCTGGGCCAGGGCGGCCAGGCCGTGCTCGGCCTCGGTCACCAGCTGTACGGGGCGATGCAGGCCCTCGGCGATCCGCACCAGGGCCGGCTCGGCCTGGATGGCCGTGTCGGCGGGCAGGCTTTGCAGCACGGCGGCCACGATGGCAGGGTCGGCGCGGTCGCTGCCCAGCGGCAGGCAGGCCAGGAAGCCGGGGGCTTCGCCGTCCGAGGCCGGCCCCGTCGCCAGCAGCCAGGCCGATTCGGGCGTGCCCGTGGCCCAGAGCCGGGCCATGGGTTGCGGCGCGAAGGCGGGAACGATGCGGCCGACATTGCGCCCCGCGGCCTCCAGCGCCTGCAGGTGCCCGCGCAGCCAGGCCTTGTCGCAGGCCGCCACCCAGCAGGGGCTGCCCGCCTGCGCCTGCGGCTGAAGTGCCAGGTGCAGCTGGGAGGGGTCGTCCAGCAGGCGTTCTTCGAGCAGGCCATCGAGCACGGCGCGCAGGCGCGCATGGCTGCGCCTGCCGGTGGTGGGAATGCCTTGAGGAAGGTGCACCAGATGCCAGGAAAGCGCCTGGTGCGGCACCACGGCTACCGCCTGCCCCGTGCGGCCGGGATCGGGCAGCAGGGCTGCGGCGGCAAGTCCGTGGCTGTCGACGCGCTGGCCATCGTTGCTGAGCGCGTAGGCGTATTCACCCGAGGACCCCGCGGGCAGATGAAGAATCAAGGTGCTCATGGGCGGAAGCGGGCATTGTAGGGGCCGAGTGTGTCAACTGTCTGTCACCAGGCCCTGGTTTCAGACAAATCCTGGTTTGCGCCGTTGGAGGGCAAGCCGCCACGCTCGCGCCAGAGCGTGTTGACGGTCATGCCGTTGCGGCGAAGCATGGAGCGTTCGCGCACGACGACTTCGCCCAGGCGCAGCTGGCCCCATGTCTCGAAGTAGTTGGTGAACACGGAAAAGGCCGTGGCGCTGAGCGGGCTGGGCAGGCCCAGCAGGCGCGAGGCGTCGGCCACGGTGCGCAGCGGGCTGGCCGAGCGCTGCTGCACGAGCTGGTTGGCCTGGGACCAGGACAGGTCCTGGGCACTGGCCCAGATGACTTCGGCGCTGGCGGTATTGAGGTTGACGGGCGTGGGCACCGGCAGCAGTGTGACGTAGGGCTGCAGGCGTGCGGCCATCTCCGGGGGCAGGCCCAGCCAGCCGAGCTGGTCCATGGTGCGCGGCATCAGCGGCTGCGCGCCCTCGCCCGTGGCGGCCGCGCTGCGCAGCGCCAGGGCGATCTGCTGCGCGTAGCCGGCAGGCAGGCCCAGCCGGCCCAGCAGGCGTGTCAGCGGGGCCAGGGTCTGGGGATCGTCGGGCGCGTTGAGCAGGTTGCGCAGGTTCAGGCGCGATTGCAGGTCGATGATGCGCCCGGACAGAAAGGCTTCCTGGATGTCGGACAGGCCGTCATCGACCTGGCTGACGTTGTTCTGCGCCGCCAGGAAGGTGGAAAGGCGGGCTTCCTGCAGCGGCACGGCCCAGGGTTCGGCCAGGTGGTCCACGGGCTGGCCGCGGTCGGAGCGCGCATCCTCGGCCAGCACCACGCGCGACCAGTCGAGCGCCCCCAGCAGGATCCAGGAGGCCTGCACCCGGTTGCGCTCGGCGGTTTCGACCTCCACGCTGCGCCACTGCTGCCACAGCGCAGCGGCGGCGAACGTGGCGACCAGGGTCACGGTCAGCATGGCAGCGAGCAGGGCCACGCCGCCCTGCCTGCGCAAGAGGGCGGCAGGCCAGCGGCCTGCCATGGGGCGCGGCGCGGTGCCGCATCCTGCGGGTGCAAGTCCTGCGGAAGAACGAGGGGCGGCGCGGGTCATGAGCGTGTGTTGGAGCGCAGGGGGTTGACCCAGTCGACGGTGACCCGGCCGGCGATGGCGCCGTCGGCCGGCAGCGTGAGCTCTATGCGTATGCCGTCCGGCACATTGGGCAGCTCGGCGGTCGGCGTGCCCGAGACGGGGGGCTTGGCGGGACTGCCGCCGTCGCTGGACTGCGGGTTGCTCCAGGCGTTCTCGCGGAAGTAGTAGATGCGCCACAGGTCCAGGGGCAGCAGCACGGTTTCGCGGCGGCGCTGGTCATCGGAGGGGTTGCGCCCCCATTGAGACGCCTGGGTCCAGGCGTCCCGCCATTGCGCCCGCGAGCGCAGCGGCGGCGATTGCCAGCGCAGCCACTGGGACCGGCCACCCACCTGGCGGCGGGCCCAGGCGACGACCAGGGCGCCTTCGTCGATGGCGGCGCTGCTCTTGCGGGTCATGCGCAGCACCTGGCCATCCCAGTCCACCGCCTGTGCGTACTCGAGCGGCATCAGCGCCTCCAGGTCGGCATTCCATTGCGCCAGCACGGTCTGCAGGACCATCTGCTGCTCGCTGCGGGCCTTGGTGGCCTCCTGCGAGCGCACCATGCCGTCCAGCCCGCGCCAGCTCATCAGGGCCAGCAGGCCCAGCAGCGCGATGGCCACCATCAGCTCCACCAGGGTGAACCCGCCCGCACCCGCGCCTTTGGCGGCGGGGGCGGGATGCGGGGCTCTGCGGGCGGCCTGTCGCATGTCAGTAGCGGCCCACGATGGTCGAGACGCGCAGCACCGGGTACTGCGCGCTGGCGACCTGGGCATCGACACGGCGGAAGCTGGGGTTGGGCGTGGGGCGCACGCTGATCTGGACCTGCAGCTGCATTCCGCCTTGCTCGCAGGCCATGGTGCTGTCGCCCACGGGGGGCATCTGCGGCGACAGGCGCATGCGCACCAGCTCGTTCTGCGCGCACAGCTGGGCCAGCAGGACCTGGGACTGGCGCTCGGCATTGCGCACCAGGGCCGAGGTGGCCTGCAGGCCGGCCAGCAGCGCGATGCCGACGATGCCCAGGGCCACGAGCACCTCGATCAGCGTGAAGCCGCGCTGGCGGCCCTGAGCCCCGCGCCTCATGGCAGTGCCTGCACTGTGAAGGGGCGCAGGCCGTCGGTCGCCACGCGCAGCGGCGGGCTGGACGAGCCCTGCAGCGTCAGCAGGATGGCCTGCGGCGGCAGCAGCGGCTCCGGCCCCAGGGCCACGGGCGTGGCCGGCTGCACCTGCACGCCCGGCTGCAGCCAGTGGGACGGCAGCCTGGCCGATGCGGGCAGCCCTTCGAAGCGAAAGCCCTGTGGCAGCGGCCGCCAGCGCACGGGCACCCCACTGGCGCGCGCCTGTGCGCGTGCCGATTCGAGCAGCGCTGCCAGCCGCTCGGCTTCGCGCTCGAGCTGGGACTGGCCGCTGTCGCGCAGCGAAAGGCTGACGCCCGCTGCCGCCAGGGCCATGATGGCGACGACGACCAGCAGTTCCAAAAGCGTGAAGCCGCCGGTCGCGGGCCTGCCGCGGCCAAGGCCGCGTGCAGGAGTGCGCAGGCCCGCCGTTGAAGCGGGCCTGCCGAAGACTGCGGCGCGGGCCTTGCCGGCCCCGGCCTCATTGCCAGCTGCCGATATCGGCATCCTTGCCTTCTCCGCCCGACTGGCCATCGGCGCCGAAGGACATGACGTCGATGGGGCCCTTGATGCCCGGATTCAGGTACTGGTAGGGGCGGCCCCAGGGGTCGTTGGGCAGCTTTTCCAGATAGGGCTTCCAGTTGTTCGGGATGGGGCCTGCCGTGGGCTTGGCCACAAGGGCCTGCAGGCCCTGTTCGGCAGTCGGGTAGCGCTGGTTGTCGAGCCGGTACAGCTTGAGCGCCTGGGAAATGTTGGTGATGTCGGTGCGTGCCGCCGTGACGCGCGCATCGTCCGCGCGATCGAGCACATTGGGAACGATCAGGGCTGCAAGCACGCCGATGATGACCAGCACCACCATCAGTTCGATGAGCGTGAAGCCGCGATGGAGCGCGCTGCGCGACGCGTGCAGCGGGCGTGGAACGCAAGTCGGGAAACGGTGCAGCAATTTGGACATATCGCTCCATCATAATCGGGTGATGGTGACACTTTCATTGAACCGCGGCCAGCCCCGGATCTGGCATGTCCGGGCAGCCACATTCGGCCTTTGGCTGGTGGCCGCCGGCGTGGTGGCCTTCTGGGCATTGCGCCTGGCCGGCAGCGCCGCAGCGCTTGCCGTGCCTGCGCCGGCCGTGGAGCCCGTGCAGGTCGATGCCCAGGCCCTGGCGCGCACGCTGGGCGCTGGCGCGCCCGTCGCCAGTGCCGCGCCGGCCGCCGCGCCCGTGGTGGTTTCGCGCTATGCGCTGCTGGGCGTGCTGGCGGGGCGGGACAGTGGAGCGGGGGCTGCCGTCATTGCCGTGGGCAGCGAGCCGGGCCGGCCCTTCCGCGTGGGAAGCATGGTCGAAGACGGCGTGGTGCTGCAGTCGCTGTCGGCCCGCGAGGCCCGCCTCGGTCCGAGCCTGCAGGGCGCAGCCTCGATCACGCTGAAGCTGCCCGAGCCTGACAGGCACTGACCGCATTCACGGTGGCGGCGCAAGCGCCACCTGCATCCAGCCACCCGGAGGCGGTGCCTCGAAGATCCATTGTTCGGAGCGAGGCGGCCGCTGCGCGTGTGCCGCAAGCCACTGCACGCAGCGCGCAACGCCGGCATGCGTGATCCAGACGATGTCGCCGCAGTCGCGCGACTGTCTGCGGGCGGCCTGCAAGGCGCGGTCCACGCGCTCCAGCATGGCTGACAGCGGCTCGCCGCCGCCAGGGGCGCAATGCGCCAGGTCCGCCGACCAGCGGCCGACGGCGGCGGCGCCGATCGCATCCCAGGATCGGCCCTCCCATTGCCCGAAATCCATCTCGGACAGGCGGGGGTCCGCCGTCAGGCTGCTGCCGGGCCTGAGCATCTGCAGGGCCCGGGCGAGCTGAACACATCTTTGCAGCGGCGAGTGCAGCAGCAGGCAGTGCGCGGGCAAGGCCTGGTGCAGCAGGCGCGCGGCGCGCCCGGTGGCCTGCGCATCGGCCGCAACATCCAGCCTGCCGTAGCAGATGCCGGCATCGATCAGCGGCCGGGCGTGGCGCACCAGCCACAGCCGGGGGCCGTTCACTGGGCCGGCCATCGCGCGATGGCGGCCGCCGCCGCCAGCAACATGGCCAGCTCGCAGACCTGCTGGGCCGCGCCCAGGCAGTCGCCCGTCATGCCGCCCAGGCGGCGCCTGAGCCAGCGCGCGACGGCCACCGCCGCCAGGGCGCCCGCCAGCGGCATGCCCGCGGCCAGTGCCAGGCGCGCGGGCATGGGCTGATCCAGTCCAGGCCACCACAGCAGCGCCACGGCCGGGACGCACCAGAGCGCGCCGGCCGCCAGGCCCTTGGCATCCAGCGGCTTGCCGGCCAGATGGGCGGCCTTGGCCGTGGCCGCCTGGCTCACATAGGGCAGGCAGCGCATCAGGGCCAGCGGCGCCATGCGCGACAGCACATGGCCGGCGCACAGCACCAGGGCGGCCAGCGCGGGGCTGCGCGCGATCAGTCCTGCCAGCAGCGCGGTCTTGGCCAGCAGGGCCATGGCCAGGGCCATGGCGCCATAGGCGCCCAGCCGCGAGTCCTTCATGATCTCCAGTGCCCGCTCGCGCGGGACATGGCCGCCCAGTCCGTCAGCCACGTCGGCCAGGCCGTCCTCGTGCAGCCCGCCCGTCAGCCACAGCGTGGCCATGGTGCTGAAGATGGCTGCCGCCAGCGGCATCCAGGGACCGGGCGCCAGCAGCAGCGCGGTGGCCGCCAGCGCGGCAGCGCCCCCCAGGCCGACCAGCCACCCCACGCCCGGCAGGTGGGCGGCACTGGCGCGCTGCCGCTCCGGGCTCCAGCCGGCCCAGGCCGCAAGCCGCCCCGTGACCGGTATGCGGCTGAAGAACTGGACGGCCAGCAGGAAATGGCGCAGGGGCTGCATGGCTGCCGGGCCGGTTGCCTCTTACTTCAGGAACAGCTGGTAGGCCGGGTTCGCGGTTTCCTCGACCCAGGGATAGCCGAGATTGCTCAGGAAGGCGTCGAACTTCTTGCCATCCTTGGCCGGAACCTGCATGCCGACCAGGATGCGGCCATAGTCGGCGCCCTGGTTGCGGTAATGGAACAGCGAGATGTTCCAGGTCGGCGCCATCAGGCTCAGGAACTTGAACAGTGCGCCGGGCCGCTCGGGAAAGACGAAGCGCAGCAGCCGCTCCTCCTGGGCCAGGGGAGAGTGGCCGCCGACCATGTGGCGCAGGTGTTCCTTGGCCATGTCGTCGAAGGTCAGGTCCAGCGCCTCGAAGCCCTGCTTCTCGAAGTTCCTGGCGATCTTCTCGGACTCGCCGCGCGCGGCCGTCGTCAGGCCCACGAACACATGGGCCTTGCGCTCGTGGCTGATGCGGTAGTTGAACTCGGTCACGTTGCGCGGGCCGCCCGGCAGCTTGCCCACGACTTCGCAAAAGCGCTTGAAGCTGCCGCGCTCCTCGGGGATGGTCACGGCGAACAGGGCCTCGCGCTCCTCGCCCACCTCGGCGCGCTCGGCGACGAAGCGCAGGCGGTCGAAGTTCATGTTGGCGCCGCACAGGATGGCGGCGTAGGTCTCGCCCTTGGTCTTGTGCTTGGCGACGTACTGCTTGATCGCGGCCACGGCCAGGGCGCCCGAAGGCTCGACGATGGAGCGCGTGTCCACGAAGATGTCCTTGATGGCGGCGCAGACGGCGTCGGTGTCCACCACCACGTAATCGTCCACCAGGCCCTGGGCGATACGGAAGGTTTCCTCGCCCACCAGCTTGACGGCCGTGCCATCGGCGAACAGGCCCACATCGGGCAGTTCCACGCGGTGGCCGGCGCGCACGGACTGCAGCATGGCATCCGAATCCTTGGTGTGCACGCCGATCACCTTGACGTCGGGTCGCACGGCCTTGATGTAGTTGGCCACGCCCGAGATCAGGCCGCCGCCGCCGATGGCCACGAAGACGGCATCCAGGTTCGGGCTGCCCAGCTTCTGCAGCTGGCTCAGCATCTCCATGGCGATCGTGCCCTGGCCGGCGATCACGTAGGGGTCGTCGAAGGGGTGCACGAAGGTCAGGCCCTGCTCCTTTTGCAGCTTGACGGCGTGCTTGTAGGCGTCGCTATAGCTTTCGCCGGCGAGCACGACTTCGCCGCCCAGCGCCTGCACGGCGTCGATCTTGACCTGGGGCGTGGTCGTGGGCATCACGATCACGGCGCGGCAGCCGAGCTTGCGCGCGCCCAGCGAAACGCCCTGGGCATGGTTGCCGGCCGAGGCGCAGATCACGCCCTTTTGCAGCTGTTCGGCCGACAGGTGCGCCATCTTGTTGTAGGCGCCGCGCAGCTTGAAGCTGAACACGGGCTGCTGGTCCTCGCGCTTGAGCAGCACCTTGTTGTGCAGGCGGCGGCTCAGTGCCTTGGCAGGCTCCAGGTCCGACTCCACGGCCACGTCGTACACGCGCGCAGTAAGGATCTTGGTCAGGTAGTCGGCAGGGGTCAGGGGGTGGTTCATCTTCGGCGAAAGGCTGGAGCTGCAGGCCGGGCGGCCTGCCGTTGTCAGGCGGCCATCATAGGCGCTTGCGCTTCATGCTGCAGTGCGGCATCCGGGAGGCGCTGCAGGCGGCGAAGGCAAAAAAAAGCCCCAGGCTGTAAGGCCGGGGGCTGAATCCACCAATAGAGGAGGTGGAGGAGACAACTGGTGCGATGCAGTGCAAAGATGCTTCACAATCTGCAGTCCGTCTGAAGCATGTTCGGGTTAACCCTTCAGATAACGCTTGGGTGCATTGTATGCCTGTGAAGTGCTGCGTTGCAACAAAATCAGGGTTTTTGTGTAGTTGATGCAAAATAGCAACAGTTTGAGAAGGAAGCGACAATGGAATGCACAGTGAGTTGGACCGGTGGCACGACCGGCATGCGCTCGGGCATGGGCTTCGTGGCCGAGACGGGCAGCGGCCATGTGGTGAATATGGACGGTGCGCCCGACGCGGCCCAGCCCGCCAATGGCGGCCGCAACCAGGCGCCGCGGCCCATGGAGATGCTGCTGGCGGGCGCTGGCGGGTGCACGGCCTATGACGTGGTGCTCATACTCAAGCGGGGACGCCACGCCGTCAAAGGCTGCAGCGTCAAGCTGACTTCGGAGCGCGCCGACACCGATCCCAAGGTATTCACCAAGATACATATGCAGTTCACCGTCAGCGGCACGGGCCTGTCCGCCGCGGCGGTGGAGCGCGCGATCGCCATGAGCCACGACAAGTACTGCTCGGCCACCATCATGCTGGGCAAGACGGCCGAGATCACCACGGGCTTCGACATCGTCGAGGCCTGACGGCGCCGCCTGCGGCTGGCGGGGCGCCGGCCAGGCTGTCAGATCCGGTGCGCCGTGGTCGTCATGACCTTGGCGGCCAGGCGCATCAGGGCGCGCGCCGGCGGCGGCAGCTCCAGCGCGCCGGCTTCGCGGGCGGCTGCGGCGTGGCGCTCCTCGTCATCCTTCATGCGGGCGACGACGGCCAGCGAGGCGCGGTCCTCCTGGGGCAGCCGGTCCAGGTGGCTGGCCAGGTGGGCGGAGACCTGCTCTTCCGTCTCCACGACGAAGCCCAGGCTGGCGGCGTCGCTGATCTTGGCCGCCACCAGGCCGATGGCGAAGGCGCCCGCGAACCACAGCGGATTCAGGAGGCTGGGGCGGTCGCCCAGGGCCTGCAGGCGTTCGCGGGTCCACGCCAGATGGTCGGTCTCCTCGCGGGCGGCCTCCAGCAGGTGCTCGCGCAGCACCATGTCGCGCGTCACCATGGCCTGTGCGTTGTACAGCGCCTGGGCGCAGACTTCGCCCACGTGGTTGACGCGCATCAGGGCGCCAGCGAGGCGGCGCTGCTCCTCGGTCAACCGGCCTTCGGCCATGCCGTCCGCTGGCGAGCGCTCTGCGGCGCTGGGGTTGGCAAACAGGGTGCGAAGGGCCGCATCGGCGGCGGTCAGTACTTTGTCCATGGTCGGTGTCGGATCAGCTCAAGTTCGTCGAAAACCAGATCCCAGACGGTACACCAAGCCCATATCCATGCTTCTTGTGCGAGCGCAACAAGACGGGCCCGGTGTTGGGGTTGCGCCTGATTGTGCAGGCCGGCTGGTTTGTTGCGGCAGTGCAACGAAAAATGGGGGGTAGGCCCCTGTTTTGGGTGAATTGCTTTGCATGGTCTGCGGTGGTCTGGTGCAATAGGCCCTAACTTCCCCACCAGGAGGTTGGCGCGGGAACCGGTGGAGAACCAGGCCAGGCCTCTTCTTCCTCACAACCGGCGCCCTTCTAAACCTTGGAGTAACTCGTAATGAAAAAATCTCTGATTGCCCTGGCAGTGCTGGCTGCTTCCGGCGCCGCAATGGCTCAATCCTCCGTGACCCTGTTCGGTATCGTTGACACGGGCGTTGGCTACGTGAACAAGAACGCTGCCGGTGACAGCGTGTACGGTCTGGGCACCAGCGGCAACGCGACCAGCCGTCTGGGCCTGCGTGGCACGGAAGACCTGGGTGGTGGTCTGAAGGCTGGCTTCTGGCTGGAAGGCGAAGTCTTCGGTGACACCGGCGGCAGCGGCCTGGACTTCAAGCGTCGTTCCACCGTGAGCCTGTCGGGCAACTTCGGTGAAGTGCGCCTGGGCCGTGACCAAGTGCCTACCTTCGCTCGTGCTCTGAAGTACGACATGTTCGGTGCCACCGGCATCGGCCAAAACATGGGCTTCCGCAACTGGGCCGGCGGCCAAGGTGCTGACGACAACGGCATCCGCGCTAACAACCTGGTGTCCTACTACACCCCGAACTTCGGCGGCTTCAACGCTGGTTTCGGCTACGCTTTCGACGAAAAGCAAACTGCCGGCACCGCCAACAACGTCGGTCGCTACGTCGGTGGCTACGTTGCATATGACAACGGCCCCCTGAGCGCCAGCCTGGGCCTGGCCCAGCAAAAGACTGCTGTCGGCGGCATCTCCACCGACCGTGACGAAGTGACCCTGGGCGCTGCCTACAACTTCGGTCCCGCCAAGCTGTCCGGCCTGCTGATGCAGACCAACTACAAGCGCAACGTCGGCGGCGACATCAAGACCAACACCTACCTGCTGGGCGCTTCCGCTCCCGTGGGCGGCGTGGGCGAAGTCAAGCTGCAGTACGCTCTGTACGACCAGAAGGCCATCGACTCCAAGGCTCACCACATCACCCTGGGCTACGTGCACAACCTGTCCAAGCGCACCGCCCTGTACGGCAACCTGGCTTTCCTGAAGAACAAGGATCGCTCGACCCTGGGCCTGCAAGCCAAGGGCGTGTACACCGGCAGCGTGGCTGCTGGCGAAAGCCAGACCGGCGTGCAAGTGGGTATCCGCCACGCTTTCTAATGGCTGGCCGGCGTGAGCCGGTTGCCATGTGAAAAAAAAGGCCAGTCTTTGAGACTGGCCTTTTTGTTTTGTGCTAGGGAAATACCTGTGTTGCGCTTGTACCAACGATGACGGCGGGGGAAAAGCATTTCTAGAATGAAATTTCCACTAACCATTTGGTAACAAGAGAGAGAGACAACACAATGAAATCTTCATTCGTGAAAAAGACGGTGGTTCTGGCGGTTGTGGGTGCGGCGGCCCCCCTGGCAGCCATGGCGCAGCAAAGCAGCGTCCAGCTTTACGGCATCGTCGATGCCGGCATCCGGCACACCACGAACGAGGGCGCCAACAAGAGCGGCAAGACCCAGATGGTCGGCGGTGGCATGTCCCAGAGCCGCTGGGGCATCAACATCACCGAGGACCTGGGCGGCGGACTGGCCGCCATCGCCAACCTCGAGGCCCGTTTCCTCGCGGATACCGGCGAGCAGGCGGCATCCAGCTATTTCCAGCAGTCGTGGGTCGGCCTGCGCAGCAAGAGCTTCGGCCAGATCACCATGGGCCGGCAGTACAACATGCTGTTCGATCTGGTGACATCCACCTATGCCTCCTTCCCCTACTCGCCCTACATGGAGGCCTACAAGCCTGAAATCGGCATGTCCATGGGCGCGCGTGCCAGCAACATGGTCAAGTACCTGGCCGAGTTCGGTCCCGTGCGCGGCGCACTGCAGTACTCGTTCGACGAAAACAATACCTTCGACAAGGTCGGCACGGGCGTGGCGCCCGGCGGCGCCATCAAGACGGCGGGCGGCTATCTGCGCTATTCGCAAAGCGGCATCTCCGCCGGCGCCGGCTACCTGGGCACCACGCTGCCCGCCGGCACCAAGGTCGATGCCTGGACGTTGGGCGGCTCCTACCGGGTCGGCCCCTGGTACGTCAACCTCGGCTATGGGCTGAACAAGCGCAAGGATCCCTTCCCGGCAGCGTCCGCCGGCGGCGGTTTCGACCAGGCCATCCTCAACTCGTTCTGGACCGGCTCGTCCAATGGCGGCTTCGTGGCCGGCGATGCCAACAAGCGCCAGATGTACAAGATGGGCTTCGGCTACCAGCTCACGCCGCAGGTCAACGTGGGCGCGCACTACTACCATGCCAAGCAGTCCGGCTCGGTCACCGGTGCCTTCAACGGCAAGGCCGATTTCGTGGTGGCCGTGGTCGACTACGCCTTCTCCAAGCGCACCGATGCCTATGTGGCGCTGGACCACACCAAGACCAGCGGCGGCTCGGGCGTGATGCTCGACGCCAATGGCGCGACCAAGCGCACGGGCTTCACCGTCGGCCTGCGCCATCGCTTCTAAGCGCTTGCGCCCAGCGACAAGGCCTCCTGCGGGAGGCCTTTTTGCATGCCGCGGCTGTGCACGCGCCGGTGCCTGGCTGCGTTAAGGTGTGGTCAGGCCAACGAACAGAAAGAACATGCCGATGCAAGCCCAGCGCTGGAAAGCCGGAAGCCGAGCCTTTGCCCATATTGCCGAGTACCACCCCGAACTGACGGCCTTTCGCCGGGAATTGCATGCCCACCCGGAGCTGGGATTCGAGGAGCGCTTCACCGCCTCCCGCGTCAAGGAGGCGCTGCGGCAGTGCGGCGTCGATGAAATCCACGAAGGCCTGGGCACCACGGGCCTGGTGGCCGTGATCCGGGGCCAGGGCCGCAGCTCGGGTGCCATGGTGGGCCTGCGTGCCGACATGGATGCGCTGCCCATGGTCGAGCACAACGAATTTCCCTGGAAATCGGGCAAGCAGGGGCTGATGCACGGCTGCGGGCATGACGGCCACACGGCCATGCTGGTGGGCGCGGCCCGCTACCTCGCGGCCACGCGGCGCTTCGACGGCTCGGCCGTGCTGGTCTTCCAGCCTGCCGAGGAGGGGCGCGGCGGCGCGCGCGCCATGATCCAGGACGGCCTGTTCGAGCGGTTTCCGATGCAGGCCGTCTATGCCATGCACAACTGGCCTGCCATGAGAGCCGGCACCATCGGCATCAACATGGGCGCCATGATGGCGGCGGCCGACCGCATCACCATCGAGATCACCGGGCGCGGCGGCCATGGCGCCCATCCCTACCAGACGGTGGACGTGGTGCTGGCGGCGGCCCACATCACCACGGCGGTGCAAAGCATCGTCTCGCGCAATGTGCGCGCCATCGACAGCGCCGTCATCAGCCTGTGCGCGGTGCAGGCCGGGGACCTGGGGGCCTTCAGCGTGATGCCGGGCACGGCGACGCTGGTGGGCACGGTGCGCACCTTCGATCCTGCCGTCCAGGACCGTGTCGAGCAGCGCCTGCAGGAGCTGTGCAGCGCGGTGGCGCTGGGGCTGGGGGCCACGGCCAAGGTGCACTACGAGCGCATCTATCCCGCGACGATCAACTCCCCGGCCGAGGCCGCGTTCGCCGCCGATGTGGCCGAGTCCCTGGTCGGCGCCGAGAACCTGGACCGCCACCTGGAGCCCAGCATGGGTGCCGAGGACTTTTCCTTCATGCTGCAGCACAAGCCCGGCGCCTACCTGCGCCTGGGGCAGGCCGCGGGCGCGCAGCCCGGCGTGCCGCTGCACAGCAGCCGCTACGACTTCAACGACGAGGTGCTGCCCCTGGGCGCGGCCCTGCATGCCAGCCTGGTCGAGCAGGCCATGCCGCTGCCTTCGCAGGACGTGTAGGCGGGGCAGGCCGCGCTCAGTCCTGCGCGCCCTGGCCGGACAGCAGCTGCTGCTGCACCGTCTGCAGAATCTCGTCGGACAAGGCAGGGTTGGCGGCCGCCGTCGCGCGCGCCAGCACCAGGGCGCCGACCATGGCGCTGAGCATGGCCATGGACCGGGCGCGTTGACCGGCGTCCGGTGCCTGATTGCCGTCAAGTCCGGCCATCACGCGCGCAAATCTCGCGATATTGCGCTCCACCCCTTCGGCAAACACGGCCGACAGATCGCCGCCGGCCCGCGCCACATCCACGGCCAGCGCGGCGGCGGGACAGCCTTCGCCGGGGCTGTCGCGGTGCTGCGGCGACAGATAGGCCTGAACGCGCGCGGCCAGGCTGTCCGCATCGGCGCCTTCCTGGCCGTCCAGCGGGGCGATGGACCAGTCGAAGGCGCGGGCGCAGGCCTCGCGCACCAGGGCATCCTTCGATTCGAAGTGGCGGTACAGGCCGCCATGGGTCAGGCCCGCGCCGCGCGTGACCTCGGCCACGCCCACGCCGTCCAGCCCGTGCTCGCGGTACAGGCGCGCGGCGGCGTCGAGGATGTGCTGGCGGTTTTGCGCGGCTTGCGCCTTGGTGACTTTCATGGGGCGTGCCTAATGATTGCGACCGTCATCAAAATGGATTTATGATTGCGGCCATCATCATAAACCCCGCCCATGCAGGCAAGTCCTTGGCTGCGCGGGCCACCCGCATACCAGGGAGCATCCTATGAGCGCTTGCAAGCGTTGCGGCCGCCGCGGCCGCCTGTCCGCCAGGGGGCTGCAGCCATGAGCGCGGCCCGCGAGCCGCGCCGCGTCGTCATCACCGGCATGGGCATGGTGTCCCCCCTGGGGCGCGGTGCCGAACTGTCATGGCGCCGGCTGCTGGCCGGGCATTCCGGCCTGCGGCGCCTTCCCGAGGGCCTGGCCCCCGATGTGCCGGCGCAGGTGGCCGGCCAGGTGCCCGATCCGGCGCAGGATCCGGAGGGCGGCTGGGACATCGAAGCCGTGGCCCCGGCCAAGGACCAGCGCAAGATGGACCGCTTCATTCCGCTGGCGCTCGATGCGGCAGCCCAGGCGCTGGCGCAGGCCGGATGGCATCCCGCGGATGAGCAGGCGCGCACGCGCACGGCGTGCGTCATCGGCTCCGGCATCGGCGGCTTCGGCGCCATCGCCCAGGCGGTGCGCACCACGGACAGCCGGGGTGTGTCGCGCCTGTCGCCCTTCACGGTGCCGTCCTTTCTGGTCAATCTCGCGGCCGGCCATGTCTCGATACGCCATGGGCTCAAGGGCCCGCTGGGCGCGCCCGTCACGGCCTGCGCGGCCAGCGTCCAGGCCGTGGGCGACGGCCTGCGCATGGTCCGTGCGGGTGAGGCCGATGTGGCGCTGTGCGGCGGCGCCGAGGCGGCCATCGACCGCGTGAGCCTGGGCGCGTTCGCGGCGGCCAGGGCCTTGTCCACCGGCTACAACGAGCAGCCGCACGCGGCCTCGCGCCCCTTCGATGCGGGACGCGACGGCTTCGTCATGGGCGAGGGCGCGGGCGCGCTGGTGCTGGAAGGCCTGGACCATGCGCTGGCGCGCGGTGCCGTGCCGCTGGCCGAAGTCGTGGGCTATGGCACCACGGCAGATGCCTATCACATCACGGCCGGGCCGGAGGACGGCGATGGCGCGCGCCGCAGCATGGCCCAGGCCCTGGCCATGGCGGGGCTGGCTCCGGGCCAACTGCAATACCTCAATGCCCATGCCACCTCCACGCCCGTCGGGGACCGCGGCGAACTGGCGGCCATGCGCGCGCTGTTCGGCGAGGGCAGCGGCGTGGCCATCAGCTCCACGAAATCGGCAACCGGCCATCTGCTGGGCGCGGCGGGCGCGGTGGCCGCCATCTTCACGGTGCTGGCGCTGCGCGACCAGATGGCGCCGGCCACGCTCAATCTCGCCGATCCCGATCCGCTGGCTGCCGGCCTCGACCTGGTCGCAGGCCAAGCCAGGCCCTGGGCCATGGAGCACGCGCTGGTCAACGGCTTCGGCTTTGGCGGCGTCAACGCCTCGCTGGTACTGCGGCGCTGGCAGGGCTGAGCCCGGGGGCGTGCGCAGCCCAGGCGCTCAGGTGTAGCGCTTGGCCCTCAGGTTGTTCTTCATCTGCTCCAGCGCGGGCTGCAGCGCGGGGCCGATGCGCAGGGCCACGCAGGTGGCCAGCACATCGATGACCAGCAGGTGCAGCAGGCGCGAGACCATGGGGCTGTAGCGGTCGTAGCCCTCGGGGTGGTCGGCCGCCAGGTGGATGTGGCAGGCCGAGGCCAGCGGCGAGCCGCTGGCCGTGATGGCGATGGTGGTGGCGCCGTTCTTGCGCGCGATGTCGGCTGCATCCATGAGGTCGCGCGTGCGGCCCGAGTTGGAGATGATGACGGCGCAGTCGCCGGGCCCCAGCAGCGTGGCGCTCATGACCTGCATGTGGCCGTCGCTGGTGGACAGGCTGGTCACGCCCAGCCGGAAGAACTTGTGCTGCGCATCCTGGGCCACGATGCCCGAATTGCCCGCGCCATAGAACTCGATGCGCCGTCCCGTCTGCCAGGTCGAGGCAATGGCCTGGGCCGCCTGCTCGATGGCCGTGGTGCTGGCGGCGTTGCGGTATTGCAGGAAGGCGGCCACGGCGTTGTCCACCACCTTGACCATCACGTCGCTGGTCTTGTCGTCGCTGTCCACGCTGCGGTGGATGAAGGGCACGCCTTCGCTGACGCTGCCGGCCAGCTTGAGCTTGAAGTCGGCCAGGCCGTCATAGCCCATGCTGCGGCAAAAGCGCACCACGGTGGGCTTGCTGACATGGGCGCGCTCGGCCAGCTCGCGCACGGGCAGCCGCGCGAAGGCCCTGGGGTCGGCCAGCACCAGGCGGGCCACGCGTTGTTCGGCGGGAGCAAGCGAGGGCAGCGAGGCGGTGATGCGGTCCAGCATGTAGTCGGTGGGAAGGGTTCTGTGAAGCGTCGGGCGCGAAAGGTCAATGCGCATTTTGCATGAGCCGCGGCCGCCGCCTGCGCTCGTGAAACGGATGGAAACCGGGCTGGCGCATACACTTGGAAGATTTGCGGGACATCCGCAATCCCCTGGTGCGGCCTGCCTGCCGGGCCTCGCACCATGTCCAAAGGATGAGCCATGAACCAGCTTGACGCGCTTCGACAGTACACGACCGTGGTGGCCGATACCGGCGACTTCCACCAGCTCGCCCAGTTCCGGCCGCGCGATGCGACCACCAACCCGTCGCTGATCCTCAAGGCCGTGCAAAAGCCCGAGTATGCGCCGCTGATGCGCGCCACCGTGGCCCAGTACAAGGGCCGCGGCCTCGATGAGGTCATGGACCGCATGCTGGTGCGCTTCGGCTGCGAGATCCTGAACACCATCCCGGGCCGCGTCTCCACCGAAGTCGACGCGCGCCTGTCCTTCAACACCTCGGCCACCGTGGCGCGCGCCGAGCGCCTGATCGAGCTGTACCAGGCCGAAGGCGTGCACATCGACCGCGTGCTCATCAAGATCGCCTCCACCTGGGAAGGCATCGAGGCGGCGCGCCAGCTGGAGCTGCGCGGCATCCACACCAATCTCACGCTGCTGTTCTCGTTCTGCCAGGCCGTGGCCTGCGGGCAGGCCAAGGTGCAGCTGATCTCGCCCTTCGTGGGCCGCATCTACGACTGGTACAAGAAGCAGGCCGGCGCCCAGTGGGACGAGGCCGCCATGGCCGGCGCCAACGATCCCGGCGTGCGCTCGGTGAAGGCCATCTACGAGCACTACAAGCATTTCGGCATCGCCACCGAGGTCATGGGCGCGAGCTTTCGCAACACTGGCCAGATCCTGGCGCTGGCGGGCTGCGACCTGCTGACCATCGCCCCCGAGCTGCTGGCGCAGCTGGGCGCCAGCGATGCGCCCGTGGCGCGTGCGCTGGACCCGGAGGCGGCGCGCGACCTGGCGCTGGACCCCGTGCACTACGACGAGGCGGGTTTCCGCCTGGCGCTCAACGAGGATGCCATGGCCACGGAGAAGCTGGCCGAAGGCATCCGCGCCTTTGCAGCCGATACGCGCAAGCTGGAAACGCTGATGCAGCAAGCAGCATAACGACTGAAAGCAGACCTTGCTCCCACTGTGTAACTCCCTGCCGGCCTGGCGCGCGCTGCAGACCCATTACCACGACCAGATCCGGCACCTGGACCTGCGCCAGGCGTTCGCTGGCGATGATGGCAGGCTCGATGCCCTGAGCCTGCAGGCCCCCCACGTGTTTGCCGACCTGTCCAAGAACCTCTGGACCGGACAGACCGAGGACCTGCTGCGCGAGCTGGCGCAGCAAAGCGGCGTGCTGGGCCAGCGCGATGCCATGCTGGCCGGCGCAAGCGTCAACAGCACCGAGGGGCGGGCGGCCATGCACTGGCTGCTGCGCATGCCCCGCGACCGCGGCGCGCTGCGCGAATGCGCGACCGTGCAGCAATGGCAGCCCGCCATGCACTCGGCCCTGCAGGACGTGCACGACACGCTGGACGCCATGCTGGCGCTGGCCGAGCAGCTGCGCGCCGACGAGCGCATCACCGACATCGTCAACATCGGCATCGGCGGCTCCCACCTGGGGCCCGAGGTGGTGGTCAATGCGCTGGAGGACTGGGTCGATGCGGGCAAGAACTTCCACTTCGTCTCCAATGTCGATGGCCATGAGCTGGGCCATGTGCTGCGCCGCGTGCGCCCGTGCAGCACGCTGTTCCTGATCGCGTCCAAGTCCTTCACCACGGCCGAGACCATGCTCAACGCGCGCTCGGCGCGGCGCTGGTTCCTGGAGCAGGGCGGCAGCGAAGACCCCGGCGCCGAATGCTCCATCGACCGCCATTTCGTCGCGCTGACCACCAATGTGCAGGCCGCGGCCGAGTTCGGCATCCGCCGCACCCTGGGTTTCTGGGACTGGGTGGGCGGGCGCTTTTCGCTGTGGTCGGCCATCGGGCTGCCCGTGGCCATCGCCATCGGCTCCGTGCAGTTCCGCGCGCTGCTGGCCGGTGCCCATGCCATGGACGCCCATTTCTTTTCGGCGCCTGCGCAGGCCAACCTGCCGCTGCGCCTGGGCCTGCTGGACGTCTGGTACCGCGATTTCTGCGGCTTCTCCAGCCGCTGCATCGCGCCCTACAGCCATGGCCTGCGGCGCCTGACGGCCTATCTGCAGCAGCTGGAGATGGAGAGCAATGGCAAGGGCGTGACGCGCGACGGCCAGGCATTGGCCGTGCGCACGGCGCCCGTGATCTGGGGCGAGCCGGGCACCAATGGCCAGCATGCCTTCTTCCAGATGCTGCATCAGGGCCAGGACGTGATCCCCGTGGAGTTCATCGCGCTGCGCGACGGCGGCAAATACCTGGGCGCGCACCACCAGAGCCTGGTCGTCAACGCCATCGCACAGGCCCAGGCGCTGATGGAAGGCCGCCATGGCGAGGGCGCCGAGCGCCACTGCGAAGGCAACCGCCCCAGCAGCTTCCTGCTGCTGCAGCAGCTCGACCCGGCCTCGCTGGGCGCGCTGATCGCGCTGTACGAGCACCGCGTCTTCACGGCCGGCGCGGTCTGGGGCATCAACAGCTTCGACCAGTGGGGCGTGGAGCTGGGCAAGCACCTTGCGCGCCAGCTGCACGCGCGCCAGGACAGCGGCGACTGGCAGGGGGTGGACGCCTCCACCCGGGCGCTGATGCACCGGCTCGTGGCCGGGGCCGCCGGGCCTGCGCAATAGGCGCGGCGCACCTGTGCAGTGCAGGGTCATGTGACACAGGCATGACCTTCTTCCATTTCATCGTTATGCAGCCCGCGCATATTGCTCGATAGTTGACGCAAGCGGCTTGACGCGGCCATTTTCCGGATGCATGGCATCCGGCGATGGACGCCCGGGCCGGGAGCCTGCGGATGGCAGGCTCCGGATCGGCAACATATTCCAAGGAGACCCTCGATGCGATTCGTACTGGCCCATGTGGCGATGGCATGTCTGGTGGCGGCATCCGGTGCTGCCCATGCGCAGGAGCCGGCCGGCACGCTGGACAAGATCCAGAGCACGGGCAAGGTGGTGATGGGCGTGCGCGAAAGCTCCGCGCCCATGGCCTATGCCTACGGCACCACCCAGAAATTCGTCGGCTACCACGTCGAGCTGTGCGAGAAGGTGCTGGCCCAGATCGTGCCCAAGGCCAAGATCGAGTACATGGCCCTGACCTCGCAGAACACCATGCCCCTGGTGCAGAACGGCACCGTGGACATCGGCTGCGGCCCCACCACCAACAACCTCGCGCGCCAAAAGCAGGTGGCCTTCGCCATGACCACCTATGTGAGCCAGGTGCGCATGGCCGTGCGCGCGGACTCGGGCATCACCTCGTTCAAGCAGCTCGACGGCAAGCCCGTGGCGGCCTCGGCCGGCACCACGGCCGTGCAGCTGCTGCGCAAGTACGGCCGCGAGCAGGGCGTGAACCTGCCGACCTCGCTGGGCAAGGACCACTTCGAGAGCTTTCTGATGCTGGAATCCGGCCGCGCCGACGCCTTCGTGCTCGACGACAACCTGCTGGCCGGCGTGATCGCCAACTCCAAGAACCCCGCGGGCTACAAGATCGTGGGCGAGGTGCTGGGCTCCGAGCCCATCGCCATCCTGTTCCGCAAGGACGATCCCGCCTTCAAGAAGGCCGTGGACGACGTGCTGGTGCGCATGATGGCCTCGGGCGAAGTGGCCAAGATCTACGACAAGTGGTTCATGCAGCCCATTCCGCCCAAGAATGCACCGTTGAACCTGCCCATGAGCGACATGCTCAAGCAGCTGCTGCAAAAGCCCAACGACAAGCCGCTGGAGTCCTACGCCAGCTGATGCCGGCCCGGGCCTGCGCCCGTTGCGCGCCGTACGCCCAGGGACTGCGCCAGCTCGTCCACCGCCAGCGACAGGGCCGCGATGCCGGCGTCGATGCGGTCGGCGGCGATCGATGACAGGCGCAGCCTGAAGAAGGGGCAGGGCGTGGCCGGCGTGGCGAAGAACGCGCTGCCCGGCTCGATCAGCACGCCGTGGCGCCGGGCCGTGGCCGCCAGCGCATCGGCGTCCAGCCACTGCGGCGCGCGCACCCACATCGACGCGCCTCCCTGCGGCAGCGCGAAGCCGAAGTCCGGCATGTGCCGTGCCAGCGCCTGCGCGGCCCGGGCCACGCGCTCCTGCATGGCCTGGTTCACGCGCCGCGCGTGGGCCTCGTGGTGGCCCAGCGACAGGAACAGCGCATAGGCGTGCTGAAGGAAGGCGCTGGGATGGCGCACCATGGCGTGGCGCAGCACGCGCAGCTCGTCGATGAGCGCGCGCGGCGCGACGATGTAGCCCAGCCGCAGCGCGGGCGACAGGCTCTTGGACAGCGAACCCACGTAGACCACGCGCCCGCCCCGGTCCAGGCTCTTGAGCGCGGGCATGGGCGTGCCCTGGTAGAGGTTCTCGGCCTCGTAGTCGTCCTCGATGATCACGAAATCGTCCTGCTCCGCGCGGCGCAGCAGCCGCTCGCGCCGCCGCAGGCTCAGCGTCACCGTGGTCGGGCTCTGGTGCGACGGGGTGACGAACAGGTAGTCCAGGGGCGGCAGGCCGTCCACCACCACGCCTTCCCCGTCCACGGCCACGGGCACCCAGCGCGGACGGCGCAGCGAGAAGGTATTGCGCGCATGCGGATGGCCGGGCTCCTCGAAGCCCAGGCGCCGCGACGGGTCCAGCAGCGCATCGGCCAGCAGGTAGAAGGCCTGCTGGGCGCCCACGGTGACCAGGATTTCCTCGCGCAGCGCGAACACGCCGCGCCGCGGCAGCAGCCGCAGGCGGATCTGCTCGATCAGGTCGGGCACGTCGTCGGTCTCGAAGTCCGGCGTCCACTGCGGCATCTGGGCGCGCGCCAGGCTGCGCATGCAGCAGTCGCGAAAGCCCTCGGTGGGGAACAGCGCGGGGTCGTGCATGCCGTAGACGAACGGGTAGGGGTACCCGCTCCACCGCTCGGGCTTGGACAGCGTGTGCCGGTCCGTGAGCGAGCGCAGCACGCGCGCATGCCAGTCGGGCAGGGGCGTCCCATGGGCGGCAGCCGGCGGCGGCGGGCCGCCGTCCACGCCGGCCAGGCGCGAATCGGGCGCCACGAAAACGCCGCTGCGTGGCCGGGCCTGCAAAAAGCCCTCGTGGATCAGCTGTTCGTAGACGGCGGTCACGGTATTGCGCGACAGCGCCAGCAGGCGCGACAGTTCGCGTGAAGGCGGCATGGGCGCGCCGGGTGGCAGCCGGCCCTCGAGGATGGGCTGGACCAGCGCCTGGCGCAGCCGGTCCTTCAGGGGAAGGTCGGGCCGCTGTGGCAGCGCGAAAAGGCGGTCCCATTGGTTGCGCGGTTGGCTGCGCGGTTCGGGCGGGGCAGGAACGGACATGGCGGAACAGGCAAGCGGGGCGGGCTCGGGGCTCGGGCCATGTTGCGTTGCGCCCGCGGCCAAGTAAAGGCTTCGGCCCGATGGCGCGGGTAAATACCGGGCCTCTGGCTCCTACGTTGGGGCGGCTGTGGCCCCCGCCGCCCCGGCCCTGGGTGCGTATTCTGGATTGCAGGCCGCGATCGGCGCGGCCCTGCGATCCAACGAGGGAGGGGCCATGTTCCGCACCACTTTCCGCACCACGCTCCGATACCGCGCCCTGGGCGCCCTGGCCCTGGCCGGCGCGCTTGCGGCCCTGGCGGCCACGCCGCTGCAAGCGCAGGAGCCCCGGCGCGGCGGCACCCTGGTCGTGGGCAGCACCCAGGTGCCGCGGCACCTCAATGGTGCCGTGCAGTCGGGCATCGCCACGGCCATGCCCTCCACCCAGCTGTTCGCCAGCCCGCTGCGCTTCGATGACCAGTGGAAGCCCCAGCCCTACCTGGCCGAGTCCTGGAAGCTGGCCGAGGACGGCCGGTCGCTGACCCTGAACCTGCGAAGGAACGCCGTGTTCCACGACGGCCAGCCCATCACCTCGGCCGACGTGGCGTTCTCCATCATGGCCATCAAGGCCAACCACCCGTTCCAGGCCATGCTGGCCCCGGTCGAGAAGGTGGACACGCCCGACCCGCATACGGCCATCATCCGCATGAGCGCGCCGCACCCGGCCATCCTGCTGGCCATGAGCCCGGCGCTGGCGCCCATACTGCCCAGGCACATCTATGGCGATGGCGCCGACCTCAAGACCCATGCGCGCAACAGCGCCGAGGTGGTGGGCTCGGGCCCCTTCCGGCTGACCGAATTCCGCGCGGGCCAGCGCATCGTGATGGAGCGCTTCGACAAATTCTTCCTGCCCGGGCGGCCGTATCTGGACAAGCTGGTCTTCCACATCGTTCCCGACTCCTCCAGCCTGCTGCTGAGCCTGGAGCGGGGCGACGTGCAGATGGTGCCCTATGTGTCGCTGTCCATGGATCTCAGGCGCCTGGCCGGCAACCCCCAGATCACGCTGACCCGCAAGGGCTTCGAAGGCATAGGCTCGCTCAACTGGCTGGCCATCAACACCGCCAGGAAGCCGCTGGACGATGTGCGCGTGCGCAAGGCCATCGCCCATGCCATCGACAAGAACTTCATCACCAAGGCGCTGATGGGCGGCTTTGCCACCGTGGCCGACGGCCCCATCGTGGCCGCCAGCCCCTTTGCCTCGGCCGACCTGGTGCGCTATCCGCTGGACCTCAAGAAATCGGCGGCCCTGCTGGACGAGGCCGGCCTCAAGCCCGGCGCCAACGGCGAGCGCTTCAAGATCAGCATCGACTACCTGCCCGGCACGGACGAGCAGCAAAAGAACGTGGCCGAGTACGTGCGCGCCCAGCTCAAGAAGGTCGGCATCGCGGTCGAGGTGCGCGCCTCGGCCGATTTCCCGGCCTGGGCGCGGCGGCTGGCCACGCACGACTTCGACCTGTCCATGGACATCGTCTTCAACTGGGGCGACCCGGTCATCGGCGTGCACCGCACCTACCTGTCCACCAACATCCAGCCCGTGGTCTGGACCAACACCCAGTCCTACCGCAACCCCCGGGTGGACGAGCTGCTGAACACCGCCGGCGCCACGCTGGACGCGGCAGAACGCAAGAAGCTCTATGCCGCGTTCCAGAAGACCGTGACGGACGAGCTGCCCATCATCTTCATCAACAACTCGCCCTACCACACGGCCGCGCGCAAGAACGTGGGCAATGTGCCGGCCACGATCTGGGGGCCGGTGTCGCCCTACGACGAGGTGTTCCTCAAGTAGGGCGCCGGAGGCAAGACGCATGGCATTTCTCCGCACACTCCTGAAGCGCCTGCTGCAGGGCCTGGCGCTGGTGCTGGCCGTGGTGGTGCTGAACTTCCTGCTGGTGCATGCGGCGCCCGGCGACCCGGTGGAGACCATCGCGGGCGCCAGCGGCGGCATGGACCCCGAACTCATGGCCGAGCTGCGCCAGCGCTACGGGCTGGACCGTCCGCTGCCCGTGCAGCTGGGCATCTACCTGGCCCGCGTGGCCAGCGGCGACCTCGGCCACTCCTACTTCTTCAACCTGCCCGTGGCCCAGATGATCGCCGAGCGCGTGCCGGCCACGCTGCTGCTGGTGCTGGCCGCCGTGCTCGCGGCCTTTCTGGCGGGCACCCTGCTCGGGGTGCTGTCCTCGCGCCGGCCCAACGGCCTGCTGTCGCAGTGCATCACCGTGCTGTCCCTGGTGGGCTTCGCCGCGCCGGTGTTCTGGACCGGCATGCTGCTGGTGCTGGTGTTCGCCTCCTGGTGGCCCATCCTGCCGGTGTCGGGCATGCGTTCGGCCGATGCGGCGGGCGGCGGCGGGCTGGCCGATGTGCTGGACGTGGCGCATCACCTGGTGCTGCCCGCGCTGACGCTGGCCCTGGTCTACCTGGCGCAGTACAGCCGGCTGTCGCGCTCGTCCATGCTGGACGTGCTGGGGGCGGACTACATCCGCACGGCGCGCGCCAAGGGCCTGGCCGAACAGGCCGTGCTCTACCGCCATGCGCTGCGCAACGCGCTGCTGCCCGTGGTCACCATGCTGGGCCTGCAGTTCGGCAATGTCATGGCCGGCGCCATCATCGTGGAGACGGTCTTCAACTGGCCGGGCCTGGGCCGGCTGGCCTTCGACTCGGTGCTGCGGCGCGACTATCCGACCATCCTGGGCGTGCTGCTGTTCTCCGCCATCGTCGTGGTCGTGATGAACCTCGTCACCGACCTGTGCTACCGGCTCATCGATCCCCGCATCAAGGCGGCCTGAAACCCATGAATGCCATCGCCCCACCGCTTTCCACGCCGCAGCCGCCCGTGCCCCTGCCGGCCCCGGGTGAACACCCGGCCCGCGAGGCCCTGCGCATGTTCCTGCGCAACCCCTCGGCCATCGCCGGCATGGCCATGCTGCTCGCCGTGCTCGTGGTGGCCATCGCCGGCCCCTGGCTTTATCCGGCGGACCCGTTCGAGATCCGCACCATGCCCCAGACCCCGCCGTTCAGCGCCGAGGCCTGGCTGGGCAGCGACCAGATGGGGCGCGACGTGCTCACGGGCATCGTCCACGGCGGCCGGGCCACGCTGATGGTGGGGGCCTTCGCGGCCCTGCTGTCGGTGTGCATCGGCGTGACGCTGGGCGCGCTGGCCGGCTACTACGGCGGCCGTGCCGATGCGCTGCTGATGCGCGTGACCGAGTTCTTCCAGGTGCTGCCGGCGCTGCTGTTCGCCATGGTGGTGGTCACGCTGTTCTCGCCCTCGCTGGCCACGGTCACGCTGGCCATCGGCAGCGTCAGCTGGCCGGCCACGGCGCGGCTCACGCGCGCCGAGTTCCTGCGCATCCGCCAGCTGGAATTCGTGCGCGCCGAACGTGCCATCGGCGCGCGCCACGGCCGCATCCTCTGGAAGGTGATCCTGCCCAATGCGCTGCCGCCGCTGGTGGTCTCGGCCACGCTGGCCGTGGGCGCGGCCATCCTGTTCGAGGCCGGGCTGTCCTTCCTGGGCCTGGGCGACCCCAACCAGATGAGCTGGGGCCTGATGATCGGATCGGCGCGCCAGTACCTGCTGTCGTGCTGGTGGGCCGTGGCCTTTCCGGGCGCGGCCATCTTCGTCACCGTGCTGGCCGTCAGCCTGATCGGCGACGGCCTCAACGACGCACTCAACCCCAAGCTCAGGGAGCGCTGATGGACTCCACCACCCACACTCCCCTGCTGCAGGTCAGCGGCCTGCGCGTGGCCTTCGAGGGCCGCCGCGGCCAGGCCATGGTGCTCAACGGCGTGGATTTCGAGCTGCGCGCGGGCGAGACGCTGTGCGTGGTCGGCGAGTCCGGCTGCGGCAAGAGCATGACGGCGCTGGCGCTGCTGCGCCTCATCCCCTCGCCGCCGGGCCGCATCGCGGGCGGGCAGGTGCGCCTGTCGGGCGAGGACCTGCTGGCCGCCAGCGCGGCGCGCATGCGCCAGGTGCGCGGCAACCGCATCTCCATGATCTTCCAGGAACCCATGACCTCGCTGAACCCCGTGTTCACCGTGGGCGCGCAGATCGCCGAATCGCTGCGCCTGCACGCGGGGCTGGACGCGGCGGCAGCGCATGCGCGCGCGGTCGAGATGCTGCGGCAGGTGGGCATCCCGGCGCCCGAGCGGCGCGCGCACGAGTACCCGCACCAGCTGTCGGGCGGCATGCGCCAGCGCGTGATGATCGCCATGGCCCTGGCCTGCCGGCCCGACATCCTGATCGCCGACGAGCCCACCACGGCGCTGGACGTGACCGTGCAGGCCCAGATCTTCGACCTGCTGCGCGAACTGCAGCGCGACAAGGGCACGGCCATCGTGCTGATCACGCACGACATGGGCGCCGTGGCCGAGATGGCCGACCGCGTCATGGTCATGTACGCGGGCCGCGTGATCGAGCAGGGAAGCTGCGGGCAGGTGCTGTCGGCCCCGGCCCACCCCTACACGCGCGGCCTGATCGCCTGCCTGCCCGAGCTGGGCAGCAGCCGGTCGCCCGCGCGGCACGAGCTGCCCGAGATCCCCGGCGTCGTGCCCTCGGTCTGGGAGCTGGGCAGCGGCTGTGCCTTTCGCACGCGCTGCCGCGAAGCCCGGCCGCGCTGCGCGCACGAGGTGCCGCCGCTGATCGCGCTGGGCGAGGCCGGCCATGGCGTGGCCTGCTGGCTGCATGCCACCGCACCCGCCGGGCACGCAGAGCGCACCGGCACGGAGGCGCTGGCATGAACGCAAGAATCGACGACACCCTTTTGCAGGTGGACGACCTGCAGGTCCACTTCCCGCGTCCGGGCAAGGGCCTGTTCCGCCCGCCCGAGGTGGTCAGGGCCGTGGACGGCGTCTCCTTCAGCCTGCGGCGCGGCAGCACGCTGGCGCTGGTGGGCGAGTCGGGCTCGGGCAAGACCACGACGGCGCTGGCCGTGATGCGGCTGGCGCCCGTGACGGCGGGCCGCATGCAGCTGGGCGGCACCGACCTGGCCGCGCTGTCCGGCGAGGCCCTGCGCCAGGCGCGCCGGCGCATGCAGATCGTGTTCCAGGACCCGTTCTCCTCGCTGAACCCGCGCCAGCGCGCGGGCGATGCGGTGCGCGCGCCGCTGGACCTGATGGGCGTGGGCGCGCCGGCCGAGCGCGAGGCGCGCGTGGCCGAGCTGTTCGGCCAGGTGGGCCTGCGGCCCGAGCAGCGCCAGCTGTTCCCGCACCAGTTCTCGGGCGGGCAGCGCCAGCGCATCAACATCGCCCGCGCCCTGGCCACGCGGCCCGAGCTGGTGGTCTGCGACGAACCCGTGTCGGCGCTGGACATCGCCATCCGCGCCCAGATCCTCAACCTGCTGGCGCGGCTGCAGCGCGAGCTGGGGCTGAGCTATCTGTTCATCTCGCACGACATGGCCGTGGTCGAGCACATCTGCGACGACATCGCCGTCATGTACCTGGGCCAGATCGTGGAGCGCGCGCCGCGCCAGGCCTTCTTCGCACGGCCGCTGCACCCCTACAGCGTGGCGCTGATGTCGGCCGTGCCCACGGTGCGCGGCGGGCGCGAGCGCGCGGCGCGGCGCATACGGCTGGCGGGCGATCCGCCCAGCCCCATCGATCCGCCGGCCGGCTGCCGCTTCGCGGGCCGCTGCCCCGTGGCCGTGCCCGCCTGCGCGGCCCAGGCGCCGCCGCTGCGCGAGGCCGCGCCGGGCCACTGGGTGCGCTGCATCCGCGTGGACGCGGCCGATGGCGCGCCGCGCGCGCCGCTGTCTTTCTGAACGAGGAGCTTGCTGCCCATGTCCATCACCGTCTACGCCGCCCGCAAGATCATCACCATGAATCCCATGCAGCCCGAGGCCACGCATGTGGCTGTGCGCGACGGGCGCATCCTCGCGGTCGGGGACCTCGCGCGCTGCACGGCCTGGGGCGGGTGCCGCATCGACGAACGCTTCGCGGACCAGGTGCTGCTGCCCGGCCTGGTCGAAGGCCATTGCCACCTCAGGGAAGGCAGCATGTGGGAGTGGATGTACACGGGCTGGTTCGACCGGCGCGACCCCGACGGCAAGCTCTGGCCCGGCCTGCGCTGCATGCAGGCCGTGGTGGACCGCCTTGCCGAAGGGGCCGCGCGCATGGATGGCCAGGGCCTGCCCGCCGGCCAGCCGCTGATCGCCTGGGGGTTCGATCCCATCTACTTCGGCGGCGAGCGCATGACGGTGGAGCACCTGGACCGCGCCAGCGCCACGCGGCCCATCGTGATCTCCCATGCCAACGGCCACCTGATGAACGTCAACAGCGCCATGCTGCGCCTGGCCGGGATCACGCGCGACAATGAGGTCGAGGGCGTGGTGCGCTTCCCGGACGGCCACGCGCGCGCCGGCGAACCCACGGGCGAGCTGCAGGAGCCGGCCGCCATGTTCCTGGTGCTGCGCAAGGTCGGCGATGCCGGCCTGCTGGCGCCCATGACCGAGGACGGCGTGCGCTCCTTCGCGCGCCTGGCCTGCCGCCAGGGCGTGACCACGGCCACCGACCTGGTCAACAAGCTCACCGCGCAGGACTGCGGCGTGCTGGAGGCCGCGCTGGCCGACGACCAGGTGCCCATCCGCATCCTGCCCGCCTTCCAGGCCTTCCACGGCACGCATGGGGCCCAGGCCGGCGCCGAGCATGTGCGCGCGCTGATGGCGCGCAACACCGACCGGCTGCGCTACGGCCTGGTCAAGATGATGCTGGACGGCTCCATCCAGGGCTTTTCGGCGCGGCTGCGCTGGCCCGGCCACTACAACGGCGCGCCCAACGGCATCTGGGTCATGGCGCCCGCGCAGTACGAGGCCGACTTCGAGACCTACCACCGCGCCGGCCTGCTCATCCACACCCACACCAATGGCGACGAGGCCAGCGAGGTGGCGATCGATGCCATCGCCCGCGTGCTGTCGCGCGCCCCCCGGCCCGACCACCGCCACACCCTGCAGCATGGCCAGATGATCGACGCGCCGCTGTTTCGCCGCATGGCGGCGCTGGGCCTGTGCGCCAACCTGTTCGCCAACCACCTCTGGTACTGGGGCGACCAGCACTACGAGATGACCATGGGCCCCGACCGGGCCATGCGGCTCGATGCCTGCGCCAGCGCGCTGGCGGCCGGCGTGCCGCTGGCCATCCATTCGGACGCGCCCGTCACGCCGCTGGGCCCGCTGTTCACCGCCTGGTGCGCCGTGCACCGGCGCACGCCCCAGGGCCGCGTGCTGGGCGAGTCCGAGCGCCTGACCGTGGCCCAGGCCCTGCATGCCGTCACGCTGGGCGCGGCCTGGACGCTGAAGATGGACCACGAGATCGGCAGCATCGAATGCGGCAAGCGGGCCGACTTCTGCGTGCTGGAGGATGACCCCCTGTCCCTGGACCCCCTGGTGCTCAAGGACCTCAGGGTCTGGGGCACGGTGCTGTCCGGCCGCGTGTTCCAGGCGGCATGACGGTGCGGGACCGCCTGCCGTTCACGGTCATCGGGGGCTTTCTGGGCGCCGGCAAGACCACCTTGCTCAACCACTGGCTGCGCCATGCCGGCGGCCAGCGGCTGGCGGTGCTGGTCAACGACTTCGGCGCGCTCCACATCGATGCGGGGCTGATCGAAAGCCATGGCGGCGACACCATCGCGCTGGCCAATGGCTGCGTCTGCTGCCAGATCGGCGATGACCTTTCGATGGCGCTGATCACGGTGCTGCGCCAGCGCGAGCGCTTCGACGCCGTGGTGGTCGAGGCCAGCGGCGTGTCCGACCCCTGGCGCATCGCCCAGCTGGGCCTGGCCGACCCGGGCCTGGCGCTGGACGGCGTGGTCGTGCTGGTCGATGCGGGGGCCCTGCCGGCCCAGGCCGCCGATCCGCTGCTGGCCGACACGCTGCAGCGCCAGGTGGCCAGGGCCGACCTGGTCCTGGTCAACAAGACCGACCTGGTCAGCGGTGAGGATCTGGCGCGCGTGCATGGCTGGATTCAGGCCCACGCGCCCGCCGCGCGGTGCTGCGAGACACAGCAGGCCCGGGTGCCCGTGCCCTTGCTCAGCGGTGCAGCCCTGCTGCGGGGCAAGAGGGGCGTGTCGTGGGAAGCCAGAGCACCGGGTCGCACGCACGGCCAGCAGTTCGAGACCTGGTCCAGCCAGCCGGCCGGCGTGCTGTCCGAGCCTGCTCTGCGCCGCTGGCTGGAGGCCGTGCCACCGGGCGTGCTGCGGCTCAAAGGCGTGTTGCGCACGGGGCCTGCGCAGTGGGTCGAACTGCAGTTCGCAGGACGCGGCGGCAGGCTGCGCGCCACGACGGCGCCGGATGCGGGGCCGGCCATCGTGGCCATTGGGCTGGCCGGGCAACTGCCGGTGGCGGCGCTGGAGGACCTGATCGCCTGCTAGCCTGCTAGGTCCGGTAGTCGGGCTGCTCGCGGTCCAGCAGGCGGATCAGGGCTTGCCAGTCGCGGCCCCGGATATAGCTGCCCGAGCCTGCGTACTGCGCGGCGGTACGCTCGCAGATGGCGCTGGACGGGTGGACCAGCGGCATGCCTGCGCTGGTGGCGGCAATCTGGATCTGGCAGGAGCGTTCCAGGAAGTACATGCGGTCAAAGGCTTCGGGCACGGTGGCACCCAGGGTCAGCAGCCCGTGGTTGCGCAGGATCAGCACGTTGCGGTGGCCCAGGTCGGCCACGAGCCGCTGCTGCTCGGCATGGTCGAGTGCGATGCCCTCGAAGTCGTGGTAGGCGACGTCGCCATGGAATTTGAGCGCGTGCTGCGAGATCGGCATCAGCCCCTGCGCCTGGGCCGCTACCGCGATGCCTGCCGCCGTGTGCGTATGCAGCACGCAGCCGACGTCGGCCCGGGCCTGGTGGATGGCGCCGTGGATGACGAAGGCGGCCGGATTCACGTCGAGGTCCGTCTCTTCGGCAAGATGGCCCTGGGCATCGACCTTCACGAGGTTGGAGGCACTGACCTCCTCGTACAGCAGCCCGAACGGATTGATGAGGTAGTGGTCGTGGGGCCCCGGGACGCGCGAGGAGATGTGGTTGTAGATCCAGTCGGTCATCCTGAAGCGCGCGATGAGCCGGTAGCAGGCGGCCAGTTCGACGCGCAGCGCCCATTCCTCGGGCGACACGCTGGCGCGCACCTCCTGGCGGCGCCGCGCCAGCGTGGCAGTCAGGGCATGGTTGTCTGTCATGGGACGGCTTTCATTGGAGGGGAGCATCGACGGGTGTTCAACGGCTGGCCGTGGCAGTGTCGCCCGCCTGCGGGAGCGATGTCCCGCGCGGGCCGCGGATCCGGTGCAGCAGCACCACCACGGCCGCGAGCACGAAGGCCATGCCGAAGCCGGCATAAAGCTGCACGGGCTGCAGGCCCTTGTCGATGAGCACGCCGGCCACCAGCGGCGACAGGATGGAGCCGATGCGGCCGATGCCTATGCCCCAGCCGACGCCGGTGACCCGTACCGAAGTGTCGTATACGAGGGGGGCGATCACGAACAGGCCGGCGACGCAGGCATTGAGGAAGATGCCGATGCAGAACGCGAGCAAGAAGGCCATGCCGGGGTTGGCGGCCTGCATGACGAAGACGCTCAGCAGCCCGGCCGTCACGACCATGAATACCGCCAGCACGCGGTTCACCGCGAAACGCGCCGACAGGGCCCCCAGCAGCACCGTTCCCACGATGCCGCCCACGCTCAGCAACACACCGCTGCTGACGCCCTGCTGCTGTGTCATGCCTGACGCGACCAGCAGCTTGGGCGTCCAGCTCATCACGAAGTGAAAGCCGAACAGGACCAGGAAAAACGAGAGCCAGACCAGCAGCGTGGGGCGTTGCAGCTGCGGCGTGAGCAGCGTGCGCACGCCGGCACGCGTGCTGGCCTGCGGCCTGAGCGTCGGCAGTGCGGCAATGTCCGGCAGGCGGCAGCGCCGTGCCAGTGCGTTGATGCGCTCGAGCGCGCGGGCCGGTTGCCGTGTCAGCAGGAAATCCAGCGACTCCGGCAGCCGCCACAGGACGGCGGGGATGGTGGCGAGCGTGGCAATGCCGCCAAACAGGAAGACCGACCGCCAGCCATGTGCGGCAAGCAGCCACACGGCGATCATGCCACCCACCGTGGCGCCCAGCGCATAGCCTGTGGACTGCAGGCTCACCGCAAGGCTGCGCCAGCGGGCGCAGGCGTACTCGCTGGCGATCACGTTGCTGCACGCCAGTATTCCTCCGATGCCGACGCCCGTCAGCGCGCGCATGGCCGCCAGTTCCACGGAGGTTCGCGCACCGGCTGCCAGCAGCATGGTGGTGCCGCTCAGCAGCAGGCATCCGAGCGTGACGGGCCTGCGGCCCACCTTGTCGGCCCACGGGGCGACGAACAGCGAGCCAGCGGCCATGCCAAACAGGCCGGCGCTGAGCAGCACGCCCAGCTGCGACCCCGTCAGCGCCCATTCGGCCGATACGGCCGAGGCCGTGAAGGCCATCACGAGCACGTCAAAACCGTCGATCATGTTCAGCAGCATGCACACGCCAATGGCGGTCCAGCGGAACGCGCCCATCGGTGCGGCGTCCATGCCTTGTCGAATGTCGGTCATGGCATCTTCCTGTCAGAGGGGAAAGCCCGTCCCGGCGGAGCGGCGTCGAGTATCGTGGTGCGCCTGGATGGGCCATGGAAGTCGCCGAGTGCGGCCAGGCTGGCGGGTTGCGCCGAGCGACACGACGGCCTGGCTGCGCAGTGCAGCGGCGGGCTGGCCCACGGGCGCAGCGCAAAGCCGTGCAGTTGCCGCCATGGCAAAAGACCATCGTGCTCCTTCATCTGCCGTTCTCCGTGGGGGCCGGGCGAAGCGTCCGGATATTACGTGTACTGAATGTGATTCAGTGTACGTAAATTGATGATCGATTGGAAATAGCTAAAACGGCGGCTCGGGCTGGGGCTTTCCCGGGGAGGCGACAGGCAGGGATGCGCTGCGCCCCCGGCATCGGGGCCTTCGCGTCACGGAGGCGGTGGCCGCTGGGGATGGCCCTCGCCCTGGGTGGGGCCCCTGCAGCCTTTTTGTTGCTGGCGGATCACTGGCCTTGCGCGCTGCCTTGCATGAAGTCCTGGGCCGCCTGCTGCAGCCAGTCCCTGAAGCTTTGCAGCGGCGGGTAGTTGCCCCGGCTGGTGGGCCAGGCCAGGTAGTAGCGCTCGGCGCTTTCCATCTCGGGCAGGTGGGGCAGGGCGCGCACCAGGTCGCCCTGGGCGAGTTCTCGCTCGATCAGGAAGCGCGGCAGCAGGGCCACGCCCACGCCCGCGATGGCGGCCTGCGCGGCGGTGGCGAACTGGTCGAACAGCATGCCCTGGCCTTCGAGCAGTGACACCTGGTGCTCCGACAGCCAGCGCTGCCAGGCGTCGGGGCGCGAGGCTAGGTGCAGCAGCGGGGCGCGCAGCAGGTCCCGGGGCTGGAAGAAGCCATGCTGGGCGGCCAGCGCGGGGCTGCAGGCGGGCACCACGGTCTCGCTCATCAGAAAGGCCAGCTCGGCGCCGGGCCAGTGCGGCAGGCCGAAGTGGATGGCGGCGTCCACGGCTTCGAGCTGGAAGTCGAACTGCGACAGCCGCGTGGTGAGGTTGATGGTGATGCCCGGGTGGGCGCTGAAGAACTGCGGCAGGCGCGGCGCCAGCCAGCGCGTGCCGAAGGTGGGCAGGATGGCCAGGTTCAGGCTGCCGCCGCGCGGATTGGCGCGAAAGCCCAGCGTGGCGGTGGAGATGCGCATCAGCGCGCCGCGGATCTCCTGCGCATAGGCCTGGCCTGCCGGGCTCAGGCGCACGGTCTGGCGCTCGCGCACGAAGAGTTCGGCCTCCAGCCGTTCCTCCAGCGCGCGGATCTGGCGGCTCACGGCGCTTTGCGTCAGGTGCAGCTCGGCCGCGGCCGCCGTGAAGCTCTGGTGCCGGGCCGCCGCCTCGAAGGCGCACAGCAGGGACATGGGGGGCAGGAATCGGCGGGACAGCAGCATGGCGGGCAGGGGCAATCGTGGGTGGGGGCATTCTGTTTGGGAATGACCTATGGGCCTGATTATCGTTTGACCCGGCTCAAGGCGCAGGCCTAGCATGCGTGCCAGGAATCCTCCCTGCCGCCCGGCGCGCCGGCGGCCCAACCCCATCCCACACTGCACCATGTCCGCTACGCCTTCCAGCACCTTCGTTCCCTGCGACGAGATCCGCGCGCGCTTCTCGCGCGCCATGTCCGAGATGTACCGCAAGGAGGTGCCGCAGTACGGCACGCTGATCGAGCTCGTGGCCGACATCAATGAGCGCACGCTGCAGGCGGATCCCGCCATGCGCGCGCAGATGGAGCGCGCGGGCGAACTGGCCCGCCTGGGCGTGGAGCGCCATGGCGCCATCCGCGTGGGCACGGCCGCCGAGCTGTCCATGCTGCGCCGCCTGTTCGCCGTCATGGGCATGGAGCCCGTGGGCTACTACGACCTGTCGGTGGCCGGCGTGCCGGTGCATTCCACGGCCTTCCGCCCCGTCGCCGATGCGGCGCTGCTGGCCAATCCCTTCCGCGTCTTCACCTCGCTGCTGCGCCTGGACCTGATCGCCGACGAGGCGCTGCGCGCCCAGGCGGGCGCCATCCTGGCGCGCCGCGGCATCTTCACCGAACGCGCGCTGGCGCTGATCGCCCAGGCCGAGGCGGCCGGCGGCCTGGACGATGCCGAGGCCGACGAGTTCGTGCGCGAGGCGCTGGAGACCTTCCGCTGGCACAGCGAGTCCACCGTGGATGCGGCCACCTACGAGGCCCTGCACAAGGCCCACCGCCTGATCGCCGACGTGGTCTGCTTCAAGGGCCCGCACATCAACCACCTGACCCCGCGCACGCTGGACATCGATGCCGCCCAGGCCGCCATGCCCGCGCGCGGCATGGACGCCAAGGACGTGGTCGAGGGCCCGCCGCGCCGCGCCTGCCCCATCCTGCTGCGCCAGACCAGCTTCAAGGCGCTCAAGGAAACCGTGCGCTTCGCGGGCGATGCCGCAGGCGGCGGCTCCCACACCGCGCGCTTCGGCGAGATCGAGCAGCGCGGCGTGGCGCTGACGCGCAAGGGCCGCGCGCTCTACGACCAGTTGCTGGCCCAGGTCCGCGACATGGGCAGCGCCGGCAGCGCCGCGCCCGACTACGGCAGCCGCCTGGCCAAGGCCTTCGAAGCCTTTCCCGATACCCACGAACAGCTGCGCCGCGAGGACCTGGCCTTCTACCGCTTCGCCCTGAGCGAAGCGGGCGCGGCCCTGGCCGGCGGCGAAGCGGCGGCGGCCGCCGCCTCCGACCTCGATGCCCTGGTCAGCCGCGGCCTGGCGCATGCCGAACCCATCATCTACGAGGACTTCCTGCCCGTGAGCGCGGCCGGCATCTTCCAGTCCAACCTGGGCGGCGAGGAACAGAAGAAGTACGCGGCCAATGCCGCCCAGCAGGCCTTCGAGGCCGACCTGGGCGCGCGCGTGCATGACGAGATCGCGCTGTACGAACAGGCCCAGCAGCGCTCCATCGACCAGTTGCGCAGCGCGCTGCGCGCCCAGGCCGCCCGAACGGCTGCCTGAGCACCCGGCCGCATCCTTTCCGCCCCCCCGGGCGCATGCGCAGGCCTTCTGCCGGTGCATGCGCCCTTTTTTTTGCAAGAGGCTTCCATGAGCACCGCAGACCAGGGCGTCACCTCGCCCACCGCCCACCTGTTCAACCCGCTGTTCGCCCAGCCCGAAGGCTCGCCGATCCGCGAGCTGTTCCCCTATCTGAGCCGCCCCGGCATGCTGTCGCTGGCGGGCGGCTACCCGTCGCCCAGCCTGTTCGACGCCGAAGGCCTGCAGCAGGCCGCCATGGCCGCGCTGCAGCAGGACGCGGCCGCCAGCCTGCAATACGGCGCCAGCGAAGGCCAGCTGCCGCTGCGCGAGGCGCTGGCCGCGCTGTGCGCCACGCGCGGCATCGCCTGTTCGCCGGCCGACATGATCGTGACCACGGGTTCGCAACAGGCCTTCGACCTGCTGGTCAAGGTGCTGGTCGAGCCGGGCGACCCGGTGCTGGTCGAGGTGCCCGCCTATCCGGCCACGCTGCAGACGCTCAAGCTGGCGCAGGCCCAGGCCGTGGCCGTGCCCACGGATGACCAGGGCCTGGACACCGAGGCCCTGGCCCGGCTGCTGGCCCAATGGCCGCAGGCGCGCCGGCCCAAGCTGCTCTACACGGTGCCCAACTTCTCCAACCCGGGCGGCACGCTGCTGCCGGCGGCGCGCCGTGCGTCCCTGGTGGCGCTGGCACGGCAATACGGCTTCGCCATCGTCGAGGACGACCCCTATGGCGAGCTGCGCTTCGGCGGCCAGCGCGAACCGTCGATCTACGAGACAGGGCTTGCGCAATGCGGCGCGGCGGCCAACCCGGTGGTCTACCTGTCCAGCCTGTCCAAGACCGTGGCCCCGGCGCTGCGCATCGGCTGGATGCTGGCCGACGCCCAGCTGCTGCGCCGCTGCACCATCGCCAAGCAGACGGCCGACCTGTGCACCTCGCCGCTGGCGCAACTGATCGCGGCCCACTACCTGCGCTCGGGCCGCTATGCGCCCCGGCTTTCCCAGGCCTGCGCCGAGTACGCGGCGCGCATGGACGCGCTGTGCTCGGGCCTGGCATCGGCCCTGGGCGGGCAGATCCGCTTCGTGCGGCCCGCGGGCGGCATGTTTGTCTGGGCGCAGCTGCTGCCACCGCAATCGCATGGCGGCGGGCCCGAGTCCCTGGCACGCGCGCTGTTCACGGCGGCCGTGGAGCAGGGCGTGCTGTACGTGCCGGGCAAGGCCTTCTTCCCGGCCGATGCGCAGCAGCAGGCCGGCCTGTGCATGCGCCTGTCGTACGCGGCGCCCACGGTGCCCCAGATCACCGAGGCGGTGGCGCGCCTGGCGCGGGCCTGGGGACAGGCCATCGGCTGAAACAGCCGAAATCCCAAAGCAAAAGGCCGCCCGAAGGCGGCCTTTGTCTTGCAGGGCACACCGGGAGGCCGCAAGGCACTCCCGGCTGCGCGGCGGGCAATTACATGCCCATGCCGCCCATGCCACCCATGCCGCCCATGTCGGGCATGGCGGGGGCTGCCTCGGTCTTGGGCGACTCGGCGATCATCGCTTCGGTCGTCAGCAGCAGCGAAGCCACGGAAGCGGCGTTCTGCAGGGCCGTGCGGGTCACCTTGGTCGGGTCCAGGATACCCATTTCCAGCATGTCGCCGTAGGTGTCGTTGGCGGCGTTGAAGCCGTAGTTGCCCTTGCCGTTGAGCACGGCGTTGACCACCACGGAGGGCTCGCCACCGGCGTTGGCCACGATCTCGCGCAGCGGAGCCTCGACAGCCTTCAGGATCAGCTTGATGCCGGCGTCCTGCTCGGCATTGCCGGTGGACAGCTCGCCCACGGCCTGCTTGGCGCGCAGCAGGGCCACGCCACCGCCGGCCACGATGCCTTCTTCCACTGCAGCGCGGGTGGCGTGCAGGGCGTCTTCGACGCGGGCCTTCTTTTCCTTCATCTCGACTTCGGTGGCAGCGCCGACCTTGATCACGGCCACGCCGCCGGCCAGCTTGGCCACGCGCTCTTGCAGCTTTTCGCGGTCGTAGTCGCTGGTGGCTTCCTCGATCTGGATGCGGATCTGCTTGACGCGGGCTTCGATTTCGTCAGCCTTGCCAGCACCGTCGATGATGGTGGTGTTTTCCTTGCCGATCTCGACGCGGGCAGCCTGGCCCAGGTCTTCCAGCGTCACCTTGTCCAGCGCCAGGCCCACTTCTTCAGCGATGACCTTGCCGCCGGTCAGGATGGCGATGTCTTCCAGCATGGCCTTGCGGCGGTCGCCGAAGCCGGGCGCCTTGACGGCCACGACCTTCAGGATGCCGCGGATGGTGTTGACCACCAGCGTCGCCAGGGCTTCGCCTTCGACGTCTTCTGCAATGATCAGCAGGGGACGGCCGGCCTTGGCCACGGCTTCCAGCGTGGGCAGCAGGTCGCGGATGTTGCTGATCTTCTTGTCGAACAGCAGCACGAAGGGGTTGTCCAGCAGGGCGACCTGCTTTTCGGGGTTGTTGATGAAGTAGGGCGACAGGTAGCCGCGGTCGAACTGCATGCCCTCGACGACGTCGAGTTCGTTGGCCAGCGACTTGCCTTCTTCAACGGTGATCACGCCTTCCTTGCCGACCTTGTCCATGGCTTCGGCAATGATGCTGCCCACGGATTCGTCGGAGTTGGCGGAGATCGAGCCGACCTGGGCGATTTCCTTGGAGGTGGTGGTGGCCTTCGACTGCTTCTTCAGCTCTTCCACCAGGGCGGCGACAGCCTTGTCGATGCCGCGCTTGAGGTCCATGGGGTTCAGGCCGGCGGCCACGTACTTGGTGCCTTCGCGGACGATGGCCTGTGCCAGCACGGTGGCGGTGGTCGTGCCGTCACCGGCGATATCGTTGGTCTTGGAGGCCACTTCCTTCACGAGCTGGGCGCCCATGTTCTGCAGCTTGTCCTTGAGTTCCACTTCCTTGGCGACCGACACGCCGTCCTTGGTCACGGTGGGGGCGCCGAAGGAGCGCTCCAGCACCACGTTGCGGCCCTTGGGGCCCAGGGTGACCTTGACCGCGTTGGCCAGGATGTTCACGCCTTCAACCATGCGGGCGCGTGCTTCGCCGCCGAAAACTACGTCTTTTGCTGCCATTTCAATTCTCCGGATTCAGTATGAGAGTGCGGGGGAAGGGATTACTTTTCGACGACTGCGAACAGGTCGTCTTCCTTCATCACCAGCAGTTCGTCGCCGTTGACCTTGACGGTCTGGCCGCTGTACTTGCCGAACAGAACGCGGTCGCCGACCTTCACGTTCAGGGCGATCAGCTCGCCCTTGTCGTTCTTCTTGCCGGGGCCCACGGCCAGCACTTCGCCCTGGTCAGGCTTCTCGGTGGCGTTGTCGGGGATCACGATGCCCGAAGCCGTCTTGGTTTCGTTCTCGAGGCGCTTGACGATCACGCGATCGTGCAGGGGACGCAGGTTCATAACAACTCCTAAATCATCAACAAAGTTGAAACAAAGACTTGCCGGCCCGGGGGCCGGCGTTCCGAAGCAGTGCGGGCGAGGCTGTTAGCACTCATGCCCAACGAGTGCTAATAATAAGGCAATTCCGCCAGGTTTCAAGAGGTGGGGTGGCAGGAAGGGATGTGTGGTGCGTCTGCACGTCGGCGCAGCGCTCGTCGATAAGCAGTCCCGCACGCACGCCATGTCCTGCTGGTGCCGGCGTACCGTTGCCAGGATTCACGGCCGCAAGAGCCCAGTTGGGCAGCGGCATTGAGAAAGGGGCAGCCTCGGAAGTCGGGCCGGCCCAACGGACGCCGGCCGCGAACCTACAATGGCCGGCCTGGGCGCCAGGGGCGGATGCCCCGGCGTCCGCATGCAACCGCCATTGACCATAGAGGAAATCGGCCGACCAGGCCTGCCCGCCATGCAACTTCCCATCCACGTCATCGACGCATTCACCTCGGAACGATTCAAGGGCAACCAGGCCGCCGTGGTCCCGCTGGACGCCTGGCTTGCCGACACGCTGCTGCAGGCCATCGCCGCCGAGAACAACCTGTCCGAGACCTCGTTCCTGGTGTGGAGTGCCGAGCGCAATGCCTTCGAGATCCGCTGGTTCTCCCCGCTCACGGAAATTGCCTTCTGCGGCCATGCCACGCTGGCCAGCGCCTTTGTCCTCTTCGAGGCCGATCCCGGCCTGCGCCGCGTCACGTTCTGGGCGGCTGCCGTCGGCAACGTCACGGCCGAGCGGGAGGACGGCGGACGCATCGCCATGACGTTCCCGCGCCGCGACGCACAGCCGCTGCAGGACGTGCCCGTGGCGCTGCGCGAAGGCCTGGTGCCCGCGCCCTCGGCCTACCTCGTGAACCAGCAGGCCTATGTGGCCGTCTATGACGGCGAAGCGCAGGTGCGCGCGGTCCGGCCGGACCTGGAACGCCTGAAGTCCCTGGGTCCGCTGGACGTGGTCGTGACGGCGCCTGCCGATGCCGGCGCGCCCTATGACTTCGTCAGCCGCTACTTCTGGCCTGCCAACGGTGGAGAGGAAGACCCCGTCACCGGCTCCATCCACGCGGCGCTGGCGCCCTACTGGGCGGGCCGCACCGGCCGCAGCAGCCTGGTCGGCCACCAGGCATCGCGCCGCACGGGCACGCTGTTTTGCAAGGTGGCGGAGTCGAGCGTGGAGGTCGCCGGCCACTGCGCACGCTACCTGACCGGCACGATCACGGTCTAGGCGCGCGCACCTGCCTGCCCAAGAAAAACCCCGCGGATGCGGGGTTGCAAAGGCCTGGAAGCTTCCCCACCCGGAGTGCCAGGCCGGCCGGCGGGCCCTGCGCTGCGCCGCGCATGCCCTGCCTGCCTTAGAAATTGTGGCGCAGGCCGATCTCGTAGCCCGTGAGGTTCTGGCCCGTGCCGGGCGTGGGGCTCAGCGACGAGCCGAACTTGCGTGCGGCCTTGGTGTCATTGGCCATGCGCGCCACGGCAGCATAGATTTCCGTGCGCTTGGACAGCCTGTAGCCGTAGCCCAGCGCCAGGCGCTGGGCGTCGGCATCGTCCTGCTTCTTGTCCTTGTAGAGCGTGTAGGCCGCGCGCAGTTCGCCCTGGCCCAGCGCCAGCTTCATGCCCACGCTGTACAGGTCGATGCGCTTGTTGTTGCCGCGCTCGGAGGCCACCAGCAGCATGGGCGTGAACCCGCCCCACTTGTAGGACGCGCCCAGGTTGAAGGTCTTGTAGTCCACGCCGGCGGTGGCCGTGCCGCCGCGCACGATGCCGTATGCGGCGGCCAGGTCCAGCGGGCCGGCGGCATAGCCCAGCCGTGCGCCGGTGCTGCTGCCCAGGCTGCTGCTGGAGGACTGCTCGCCGAAGCTGTGGGTGACCTGGCCGTAGAGGCCGCCAAGCTTGGGCAGCAGGTAGCTGATGCCGTTGGAGTAGCGCTTGGGGTTGGAGCCTTCGGGTGTGCCGGCGGCGGAGCCGCTGATCAGGCTGTGGCCGCTGATGGCGCCCATGCCGGTATCGCCAAAGGCGTGAAAGCTTTCCAGGTTCTGGTAGGCCGGGGTCTTGTCGCGGCCCAGGCGCAGTTCGCCGAAACCGCCCTGCAGGCTCACGGTGGAGCGGCGGTCGAACTTGAGGCCGGAAGCGGTGCCGTCATCCATGCCCAGGCTGCCTTCGAGCCAGAAGCCTGCCTTCAGGCCGCCACCCAGGTCTTCCGTGCCCCGCAGGCCGAGGCGGCTGCTGGAGTTGCCGCCCGTCGCCAGGCCCGAAACGCCTTTGCCGGGTGTCGAGATGCGCGCGACCGACACATCAGCCACGCCGAAGAGGGTCACGCTGGAGCTTTGCGCCATGGCATTTGCCGCCATGGTCAGGGCGGCGATGGCGAAGAGTGGTCGTTTCATGCTGTTCACTGTAGGGGTCGAAATGGAAAAGGCCTCGCGGCCCGGACCTCTCCGAAGACGGGGTCGGCCTACCGGGGGCCGGCCTACCGGGGGCCGGCCGATGGGGGGCGGCCGCGAGGGACTGGATCCATTGGACAAATCAAGAATGAACTATCAATTACAACCTTTGCCTTCGTGCGGTAGTGCCGCCTTTCACAAGGATGTCGTTTTCGGACGGCCGCATGGACGGGCCTGCCGATGCAGCGCCTGCCACGCCGGTATGCTCCTTGGTTTCGCCGGTTTTGAGATGCAACATGAGGGGGCGATGCCGGCGTTGCCGGCAGGCTCCCTATTCCACAGGAGAGGCAGACATGGTTTCGAGCAAAGCCGCGGTCATCACGGGTGCGGGTTCCGGCATCGGCAAGGCGGTCGCCCTGGCCCTGGTGGCCGATGGCTACCGGGTGGTGCTGGCAGGGCGCAGGGCGGCCTTGCTGCAGCAGGTGCGCGATGAGGCGCAGCAGCTGCATGGCGCGGGCGAGCGGGTTCTGAGCGTGCCCACCGACGTCAGCGATCCGCAGGCCGTGCGCGCGCTGTTCGATCAGGCGGTGGCGCGCTTCGGGCGCGTGGACCTGCTGTTCAACAACGCGGGCCGCGGCAATCCGCCGGGCTTCTTCATCGACTGGACGCCCGAGCAATGGCGCGAGGTCGTCGATGTCAACCTCAACGGCATGTTCTACTGCCTGCAGCAGGCCTTCCGCGTGATGCGCGACCAGAGCCCGCGCGGCGGACGCATCATCAACAACGGCTCCATCTCGGCCCATGCGCCCCGGCCCAACTCCGCCGCCTACACGGCGACCAAGCATGCCGTCATGGGCCTGACCAAGACGGCAGCGCTCGATGGCCGTCCCTACGACATCGCCGTAGGCCAGATCGACGTGGGCAACGCCATGACCGACCTCGCATCGCGCATGGCGCAGGGCGTGCCCCAGGCCAATGGCGAGCTGGCCGTGGAGCCGCTGATCGATGCGGCCGTCGTCGGCCAGTCCGTGCTGTACATGGCCAATCTGCCGCTGGAGGCCAATGTGCTGTTCCACACCGTCATGGCCACCAAGATGCCCTTCGTGGGCCGCGGCTGAGCAGCCGCAGGCGGCGCGCGCCGCCACCGTCAGGCCAGGGCCGCCTCCAGCAGCGCGGCCATGCGCGGCAGCTCGGGCTCGGCGCTGGCCACCAGCACGATGGCGCGCTCATAGGCCGCGCCCGCGATGGGCAGCATGCGGCAGTCGCCCGCAAAGCGCTCCAGCCCCGCCCAGCGCGGCACCAGGCCCACGCCCATGCCGTCGGCCGCCAGCATGGCGATGGCCTCCAGCGCATCGAGGTCGCACAGCACGGCGGGCTCCAGCCCCTGGTCGGCCAGCCAGCGCGCAGCATGGCGCCCGCCCCAGGCATCGGGGTCGTAGCGGATGTAGGGCAGGCTGCGCAGCAGCGTGTGCGGCCTGCCGCGCGCATCGGGCGGGGCCAGCAGCACCAGCGGTTCGCTGCGCAGCGGCACGGCGCGCAGCGCACGCGGCAGTGCGAAGGCGGGCGCCACGATGATGGCGGCATCGAGCTCGCCGGCCTGCAGCATCTGGAACAGCGCGCGCGACGTGCCGGGCACGATGACGGGCCGGCACTGCGGCGCCGCCTGCGTGAGCTTGCGCAGCGCGGCCGGCAGCATGCCCGTGAGGGCGGTCGAGATCGCGCCGATGCGCAGCGTGCCGCCCAGCCCGTCGGCGCTGGCGTCGCCGGCCAGCAGCGTGGCCTCGCGCACCAGGCGCCGCGCGCGCGGCAGCAGGGCGATGCAGGCCTGGGTGGGCCGGGCCGCATGGCCGCTGCGCGACAGCAGGGCAAAGCCCAGCTCGCGCTCCAGCGCCTGCACGCGCTGGCCCACGGCGGCGGCCGTCAGGTGCTCCAGGCGCGCCGCATCGGCGATGGAGCCGCTGTCCACCACGGCGATCAGGCTTTTCAGGTAGCGTGTCTCCAAAAGCTTTCCTTTGGGAATGCAAAGAAATCAACGCTATCACTTTCGAAAAGCCTCTGCTAGGCTCGCGCCACCCACGGCGGGCCCCGGCCCGCGCATCCGTCCCTCACAGGAGAAAAAACCATGCGCACCAGCTTTCACCTTGCCTACCACGTCCGCGACCTCGACGCATCGCGCGCCTTCTACGGCGGCCTGCTCGGCTGCCAGGAAGGCCGCAGCACCGACACCTGGGTGGACTTCGACTTCTTCGGCCACCAGATCTCGCTGCACCTGGGCGAGCCTTTCGCGGTCACCAACACGGGCCGCGTCGGCGAGCACATGGTGCCCATGCCCCACCTGGGCCTGGTGATGGCCCTGTCCGACTGGAAGGCCCTGGCCGAGCGGCTGCAGGGCCAGTCGGTCGACTTCGTGATCCCCCCCAGCCTGCGCTTCGAGGGCGAGCCCGGCGAGCAGGCGACCATGTTCTTCCGCGATCCCAGCGGCAATCCCATCGAGGTCAAGGGCTTTGCCGACCTGGACAAGGTCTTCGCGAAATGAGCGGCGCGCAGTCCATGCTGCCCTTTGTCTGCGCGCCCGGCTATCCCCAGGCCCAGGCCTGGATCGCCGCGCTGCAGCAGGCCATGCCCGCCGAGCGCGTGGTGGCGCTGGACACGCTGGATGCGGCACAGCGCGCGGCCTGCGAGGTGGCCATCGTCGCCAACCCGCAGCCCGCCGAGCTGCGCACGCTGCCCCACCTGCGCTGGGTGCACAGCGTCTGGGCCGGCGTGGAGCGCCTGGTCGGCGACCTGGGCGGCAGCGGCCTGCCCATCGTGCGCCTGGTGGACCCGCAACTGGCCGACACCATGGCCGAGGCCGTGCTGGCCTGGACGCTGTACCTGCACCGCGGCATGCCGCGCTATGCGCGCCAGCAGGCCGCGCGGCAATGGCTGGCGCATGACGGCGTGCATGCCCGGGACCGCACGGTATCCCTGCTGGGCCTGGGCGCCCTGGGCGAGGCGGCTGCGCAGCGGCTGCTGGGCGCGGGCTTCCAGGTGCGCGGCTGGAGCCGCACGCGCAAGCAATTGCCGGGCGTGCACTGCCATGCGGGCGGCGATGAGCTGCAGGCCATGCTGGCGCGCACCGACATCCTGGTCTGCCTGCTGCCGCTGACGCCGCAGACGCAGGGCATCGTCGGCGCGCAGGCGCTTGCCGGCCTGCCCGCCGGCGCCTCGCTGATCAACTTCGCGCGCGGACCCATCGTCGATGACGCGGCCCTGCGCGCGGCGCTGGACAGCGGCCATCTGGAGCATGCCGTGCTCGACGTGTTCGCGCAGGAGCCGCTGCCCGAGTCCGCCTGGCAATGGACGCATCCGGCCGTCACCGTGCTGCCCCACATCTCGGCGCCGACCGACCGCGCCACCGCCTCGGCCATCGTGGCGGGCAACATCCGCCGCTGGCGTGCGACCGGGCAGATGCCGCAGGCCGTGGACATGGCGCGGGGCTATTGATCAGGCGCCTGCGCTCAGGGCGCCGGGCATCAGCTGCCCGCCCCAGGACTGCGTCAACGCCTCGATGGCATCGCCCACCACGCGGCAGGCCTGGGTGAGCTTGCCGTGCTTGGGCAGGGCCAGCGCCACATGGCGCACCAGGACGGGGTTGACCAGCCGGCTGGCCTGCAGCCGGCCCTGGCGCAGTTCGGCGTCGATGGAGTAGGGGCCGATCACCGAGTACAGGCCGCTCGCATGGGCGACCAGTTCCTTTTGCACGGTCAGCGAATCGGCCTCGGCGGCGGCGATGAGGCGAAAGCCGTGGCCGTGCGCCGCATCGTCGAGCGCGTCGCGCCAGTGGCTGGGGCGGCGCGGCAGCACCAGCGGCAGGCCGTCGAGACGGGCGAACTCCAGCGTGGGCGCGCGTGTCAGCGGGTCACCGGGGCGCGACACCAGATAGCTGTGCGCCGTGCTCAGCAGGCGCTCGTCGCCGCCGCTCGGGCGCGCGAAGCGGAACAGGATGGCGATGTCCACGGCGCCGCTGTCCAGCAGGGCATCGAGCTCCGTGCCCTGGGCCTCGGTGATGTTCAGGCGGATGCCCGGGTGCTCGCGCTGCAGCCAGCCGAACAGATGGGTCATCAGCGGGTGCGCGGCCGAGGGCACGATGCCCAGGCGCACCTCGCCCCACAGCTGACCCGCCTCGGCGCGCAGCGTCTCCTGCAATTGCTCGGTCTCCTGCAGCCAGCCGCGCAGCCGGGCCGCCGCGCGCAGGCCCAGCGGCGTCAGCGTGACGCCCCGGCCCGTGCGCCGGAACAGGGCCCCGCCCAGGGCCGACTCGAACTCGCTGATCTGCCGGCTGATGTGCGACTGCACGGTGTGGCGCCGCGTGGCGACCTTGCTGATGCTGCCGGCCTCGGCGACTTCGAGGAACAGCTTGACGCTGGGGAGATGCATGGTGGATACCCGGTTGAGATATGCCTTTCGTGGCAATCCTGAAAACGGAAAATTCTATCTATGCAGATATCGACGCGATTCCTACAGTGGACCTTGTCCCTTGCCAGCGGCGCTTCGCTGGCAGTTTCCCAGAACTTGCGACAAGGAAAGACCGTTGAAACTCGCCAGCTTCATCCATGCCGGACAGCCCAGCTACGGGCTGGTCCAGGACGGCAGCTACCTGCAGCCGCCGGCTGAATTCCTCGCCCGCCACCCCGACCTGGCCAGCGTGCTGCGCGCCCAGGCGCTGGATGCGCTGGCGCAGGCCCTGCAGCAGGGGGGCGTGTCCATCGCCGCCGCGCAGACCCGCGCCCTGCCCGTGATCCCCGCCCCCGGCAAGCTGATCTGCGTGGGCCTGAACTACAAGACCCACGTGGCGGAAACCAAGCGTGCCGACAGCGAGTACCCGTCGCTGTTCCTGCGCTTCAACGACAGCCTGGCCGCCGATGGCGACGAGGTGCTGCGCCCCGCGTTCTCGGAGCGCTTCGACTGGGAGGGCGAGCTGGCCTTCGTCATCGGCAAGGGCGGGCGCCACATCGCCAGGGAAGATGCCTTCGGCCACATCGCCGGCTACGCCTGCTTCAACGACGTGAGCGTGCGCGACTGGCAGCGCCACACGCACCAGTTCACGCCCGGCAAGAACTTTCCCGGCACCGCGCCCTTCGGCCCCTGGCTGGTCACGCGCGACGAGGTGCCCGACGTGGGCAGCCTGGTCCTGCAGACGCGCCTGAACGGCAGCGTCATGCAGCAGGCCCGCCTGTCCGACCTGATCTTCGACATCCCGACCATCGTGGCCTATGTCTCGCGCTTCACGCCGCTGTCGCCCGGCGACGTGATCGCCACGGGCACGCCCGGCGGCGTCGGCGACCGCCGCGAGCCGCCGCTGTACATGAAGCATGGCGATGTGGTGGAGGTGGAAATCACCGGCCTCGGCGTCTTGCGCAACCGCATCGGAACTGATTCCGCAGCCGCCTGATGGCCGATACGACGGAGACAAACCCCATGGAAAACAACGCCACTTCCGCGCAGCGCCCCCGGCTGCGCATTGCCGTCGACATCGGCGGCACCTTCACCGACATGGCCGCCTTCGACGAGGCCAGTGGCCAATTGCTGTTCGGCAAGGCCCTGTCCACGCATGGCGAGCTGGTCAACGGCATCCAGGCCACCATCGACAGCGCCGGCATCGACTGGCGCGACGGCCAGCTGTTCCTGCATGGCTCGACGATTGCCATCAACACGCTGCTGGAGCGCAACGGCGCCCACACGGCGCTGCTGATCACCGAGGGCTTTCGCGACATCTACGAGATCGGCCGCGTGAACCGGCCCGATGCCTACAACCTGTTCTTCAACAAGCACCAGCCGCTGGTGCGGCGCTCGCTGCGCCACGAGGTGTCCGAGCGCCTGCGCGCCGACGGCAGCCTGCACAAGCCGCTGGACGAGGCGGCCGTGCGCGAGCTGGCGCGCGAGCTCAAGGGGCAGGGCGTGGAGGCCGTGGCCGTGCTGCTGCTGCACTCCTACCGCAACCCGGCGCACGAGCAGCGCGTCAAGCAGATCCTGCAGGAGGAGATGCCGGGCGCCTTCGTCTGCGCCTCGCACGAGCTGTCGCAGGAGTACCGCGAGTTCGAGCGCGTCTCCACCGCCGTGGCCAATGCCTACGTGGGCCCGCGCGTGTCCCGGTACCTGGGCCAGCTGGAGGAGCACCTGGGCGGCAAGGGCTTCGACGGCGACTTCTACATCGTGCAGTCCACGGGCGGGCTGTTCCCGGTCGAGCATGCCAAGGTCGGCTGCGTGCGCATGCTCGAATCGGGGCCGGCCGCCGGCGTGATCGGTGCCCAGGCCATCTGCGCGCAGCTGGGCATGGGCGACGCCATCGCCTTCGACATGGGCGGCACCACGGCCAAGGCCGGCGTGATCAGCGAAGGCCGGCCGCTGACCACGGGCTCGGCGCTGATCGGCGGCTACGAGCGCGCCCTGCCCATCCAGATTCCCATGATGGACATCCACGAGGTGGGCACGGGCGGCGGCTCCATCGCCCGCGTGGAGACCGGCAATGCGCTGCGCGTGGGACCGCAGAGCGCGGGCTCCATTCCCGGCCCCGTGGCCTACGGCCGCGGCGGCACGGAGCCCACGGTGACCGATGCCAACCTGGTGCTGGGCCGGCTGGACGCCGAGCATTTCCTGGGCGGCGAGCTGCGCCTGGACATGGATGCCTGCCAGCGCCAGATGGAGCAGCGCGTGGCGGCCCCGCTGGGCCTGGATGCCACCGAGGCGGCCGACGGCATCCTGCGCATCGCGGTGACGCAGATGTCGCACGCGGTCAAGGCCGTGACCACCGAGCGCGGGCTCGATGCGGGCAGCTTCACCATGGTCGTGTACGGCGGCGCGGGGCCGCTGCATGCCTCGGCGATCGCGCGCGAGATCGGCATCCGCAAGGTGCTGATTCCCTATGCGCCCGGCTATTTCTCGGCCTACGGAATGCTGTTCTCCGACCTGCGCTACGACTATGTGCGTTCGGTGTTCCGCAAGCTGGGCGACGTGTCCTTCGAGGAGATCGAGGCCGCCTACCAGCGCATGGAGGACGAGGGGCGCGCGGCGCTGGCGCAGTCCGGCGTGCGGCCCGAGGGCGTGGTCATCGAGCGCGCGGCCGACATGCGCTACGTGGGCCAGGAGCATGCGGTGACCGTGGACCTGCCCATGGCCTTCTTCGAGGGCCGCGACCGCTCGGCCATCAAGCGCCAGTTCGACGAGCTGCACAAGGTGCGCTACGGCACCTCGGCGCCCCAGGAGCCGGCCGACCTGGTCAGCCTGCGCGTGACCGTGCTGGGCACCATGAAGAAGCCGCCCAGGCACAGCGTGGAAAGGGGCACGGCGGCGCCCGACACGCTGGCGGTGCGCGCCACCAAGCCCGTGTACTTCCGCAGCACAGGCTGGGCTGACACGCCGGTCTACATCCGTGACCGGCTGCTCTCGGGCAACGAGATCGCCGGCCCGGCACTCATCGAGGAGCACGCCTCCACCACCGTCGTGCAGCCCGGCGACCGGCTGCGCGTGGACGAATTGGGCAACCTGCAAATCGACATCGGGAGCGACCGCCAATGAATGCCATCACCGAACCGAAGACCGTCGATCCGGTCACCGTGGAAATCATCCGCAACGGCCTGTACGCCGTCACCGAGGAGATGAAGACCAACCTGACGCGCACGGCCTACAACCTCATCATCTACGAGGCGCTGGACTTCACGGTCGGCCTGTTCACCAAGGAAGGGGACACGGTCTCCATCGGCCTGGGCCTGCCCATGTTCATCCGGGGCATGTCCGAGACCGTCAAGGCCAAGATCCGCCATTTCGGCTACGACAACATCCTGCCCGGCGACATCCTGGTCACCAACGACGCCTACACCACGGGCAGCCACCTGAACCACTTCACCTTCACCATGCCGGTGTTCCATGAAGGCCGGCTCGAAGGCTTCACCTGCTGCATGGCCCACTGGCTGGACGTGGGCGGCACGCTGGGCAATGTGACGACGGACATCTTCAGCGAGGGGATACAGATCCCCATCATGAAGTACCAGCGCCAGGGCGTGGTCAACCAGGACCTGATCGACATCATCGCCATGAACGTGCGCCTGGCCGAGCGCGCCCTGGGCGACCTGCGCGCCCAGATCACGGCCATCACCACGGGCGAGCGCCGCTATGTGGAGCTGCTGCAGCGCTACGGCGCGGGCGCGGTCAACGGCGCCATCGCCCAGATCATGGACGCCAGCGAGGCGGTGGCGCGCAAGAACACGCTGTCCATCCCCGATGGCGTGTACGAGGCCGAGTCCTTCATGGACGACGACGGCCTGGAGATCGGCAAGCGCATTCCCATCCGCGTCAAGGTCACGGTGCAGGGCGACGAGATGACGGTGGACCTGTCGGACGTGTCGAAACAGGTGCGCGGCTTCTACAACAGCGGCTTCACCACCGGCATCGCCTGCGCCCAGGTCGCCTACAAATGCCTCACGACGCCGACCGACTACCCGGTCAACGACGGCAGTTTCCGGCCGCTGAAGGTCATCATGCCCATGGGCACGGTGATCAGCGCCGAGCGGCCCTATCCCATGCGGGTGTGGATGACCTTCCCCATGACGGTCATCGACAACATCTTCAAGGCCCTGGCGCCGGCCATTCCCGACCGCTCCATCGCGGGCCACCATGCCGACCTGGTGTTCCCCAACATCCACGGCATCTCGCCCGAGGACGGGCGGCTGTTCATCGTCGGCATCGGCCCGCTGGGCGGCGGCTGGGGCGCCAAGAGCCGCGAGGACGGCGTCTCCGTCACCGTCTGCATCAACGACGGCGACACCCACAACAGCCCCACCGAGCAGCTCGAAGCCAAGTACCCGGTGCTGGTGGAGAAGTACGAGATCCGCCAGGACTCGGCCGGCGCGGGCCAGTTCCGTGGCGGCCTGGGCGCGGAGATGGTGGTGCAGGCGCTGTCGCCCTTCACCGTCACCACGCGCATCGACCGCGTGCACTGCAAGCCCTGGGGGCTGGAGGGCGGGGGCGACGCCATGGGCAACGGCCTGGCCGTGCGCCACAAGGGCGAGTGGAAGACCGACCATGCCAACGCCAAGATCTTCAACGTGCGGCTGGAGCGCGGCGATGCCTACAAGATGCTCTCCGGCGGCGGAGGCGGCTTCGGCGACCCGCTGGCGCGCGACCTGGACAAGGTGGCCGAGGACGTACGCGAAGGCTATGTGAGCGCCCGGGTGGCGCGCGAGGTCTACCGCGTGGCCCTGGATGCGCGGGGCCAGGTGGACCACGAAGGCACGCAGGCGCTGCGCAGCGCCGCCCGCGAGCCCGGTGCATCCGGTGCAACCGGTGCGGCCTCCGCCGTGGCCTGGGACGGGCAGTGAGCACGGCCATGGCCCTGGCAACGGCACAGCAGGCGGCCCTGCTGTGGGACCTCTGGTGCGGCCTGGCCCTGCGCCATGTCGCCCTGGGCGGTGCCTGCGCCTGCGGCGCGGGCGGCATCAGCCTGCGGCTGGAGGATTTCGAGCTGGACATCGTCGACTACCTGCAGGACGGGGGCGAGCGCTGCGAACAGCCCGAGGTGGCGCAATGGTTCCGTGCCCGCAGCGATCTGGCGCCGGGCGGCCAGCCGCTGCGCGACCTGCTCGACGCGCTGGGCTCGGACGCGGTGCCGCCGGCCGTGGCGCAGTGGGCGCTGGCGCGGCTGGAGCGCACGCTGCGCTCGTTCGCCGAAGTCCATGGGGGTGGGGCATGAGCGGCCATTTCTCGGCCCTGCTGGCCCTGCCGGATGATGCGCTGCCGCGCATCCCGGTGACCGTGCTCACGGGCTTTCTGGGCAGCGGCAAGACCAGCCTGCTCAACCTGCTGCTGGCCCTGCCCGACCTGGACGGCACGGCCGTCATCATCAACGAGTTCGGCGCCACGGGCATCGACCAGGCGCTGGTCAGCTTCGCCAGCGAGGACACCGTGCTGCTGGCCAACGGCTGCCTGTGCTGCAGCGTGCGCGGCGACCTGGTGGGCGCGCTGCAGCGCCTGGCGCAGCGTGCCGAGGGCGCACCGCGCCGCGTGCTCATCGAGACCAGCGGCCTGGCCGACCCGGGCCCCATCCTGCGCTCCTTCCTGGGCGAGCCCACCGTGCGTGCCCGCTATGCGCTGGCGGGTGTGGCCTGCACGGTCGATGCCCTCCTGGGCGAGGCCACGCTGGGCGCCAAGAACACCTGGACGGCGGCCATCCCCGCGGTGGGCGCGCCCAGCCACCTGGCCACGCTGATGCTGGCGCAGCAGGGCCGCATGCAGCTCGAATACGTGCCCTACAAGGGCACGCAGCCGGCCCTGGTCGACGTGGGCGGCGGCCATGTCGATCTGCTGCTGGATTCGATGATCTCGGTGCTGCCGCTGGCCAAGGCGGGCAAGGTCAAGCCGATTGCCATCACCTCCGGCAAGCGCAGTCCGCTGGCGCCCGAGGTGCCCACCCTGCAGGAAAGCGGGCTGCCCCGGTTTGCCTACGTCTCCTGGTACGGCCTGTGGGCGCCGCGCGACACGCCGGCCGATCGCGTGCGCCGGCTCAACGAAGCCGCCAACGCCGCCGTCGCGGAGCTGGCGAAGTCGGGCGCCTTCGCCAGCCTGGGCATCGATCCGGTCACCGAAACCCCCGAGCAGTTCAAGCGCTTCATCGCGGCCGATGTGGCCCAGAGCGCCGAGCTGCTCAAAAACGCGGGCTTCAAGCCCGAATAGCGGAGCGCGCCGCCCGCGCACCGCAGACAACACAAAAGAGGAGACAACATGAATGCATTGATGCGCCACATGGTGGCCGGCTCGCTGGGGCTTGCGGCCCTGCATGCGGGAGCGCAGTCCTCGGTCACGCTGTCCGGCACGGTCGATCTGAGCGTGCGGCAGGTGCACAACCAGGGCCTGGGCTCGACCACATCGCTGGCCAGCGGGGCCAACTCCACGAGCAAGCTGGTGCTGCGCGGCCAGGAAGACCTGGGCGCGGGGCTGAGCGCCGGCTTCTACCTGGATGGCACCCTCCTCGCCGACACGGGCGCCATGGGCGCCAGCGGCCCGTTCTGGGACCGCCGCTCCACGGTCAGCCTGGCGTCGCGGCAATGGGGCGAGCTGCGGCTGGGCCGCGACTGGGTGCCCACCCACCTGGTGTGGAGCGGCTTCGATCCCTTCGCCACGCTGGGCATCGCGGGCGCCAACAGCTTCCGCTCCTTCACCGCGTCGCGGGCGCTGGGGCAGGCCTTCGGCACGGCGCCGGAATCCCAGTCGGCCAATCCCACGCTGCGCGTCAGCAACGCGCTGGAGTACTTCCTGCCTTCGGGACTGGGCGGGTTCCAGGGCAGCCTGATCGCCACGGCGGGCGAAAAGGGCACGACGGCGGCCGGCTTCACGCGCGCCACGGGCTTTCGGCTGGGCTGGGCGGGCGCGGGCTGGAACCTCGCCGCCGCGCAGCTGACCACGCGCAACACCGCCAGCGGCACGCATTTCAAGGACCAGAGCTACGGCGTCTCCTACGACTTCGGCTGGCTCAAGGCCAGCCTGGCGCAGCGCCGCTGGATCCACGGCGCCGACCGCACGGTCAACACCCTGGTGGGCGCCAGCATCCCCGCCGGCCCCGGCGTGCTCAAGCTCAGCTACGTGAAGGCCGACCAGACCGGCGCCACGGCCGCGCAAAGCGCCAATGACGCGGACCTGCTGGGCCTGGGCTATGTCTATTCGCTGTCGCGGCGCACGGCGCTGTACGTGCATGCGGCACGCATCTCCAACCGGGGCGGCGTGGCCTTCGCCGTCGCGGGCGGCCCCGCCGTCAGCGGCTCGCCTGCGGCGGCCAACTACTTTGGCGGGCGGTCTTCGACGGCCTTCGAGGTCGGACTGCGGCAGGACTTTTGACGGCCTGCATTGCTGCATGGCGTGCAGCAATGCGTTGCACCTGTGCTGATGGCTGCCTGCGAATGCCTTCTCTAGAGCGTGTTATGCA
>JBHIXF010000005.1:0-160188 GCA_041984925.1 Comamonas sp. | reverse complement strand
GCATGGCCGGCGTGAGGCCGAAGGCCGCGACGGTGGCCGTCATCAGCACGGGCCGCATGCGGCTGGAGGCGCCTTCGAGCACGGCCTCGCGCAAGCCCAGCCCCTCTTCGCGGCGCAGCCGGTTGATCTGCGAGACCATGAGCACGCCGGACAGCACGGCCACGCCGAACAATGCGATGAAGCCCACGGCGCTGGAGACGTTGAGCGTCATGCCGCGCAGGTGCAGGCCCGCGAAGCCGCCGATCATGGCCAGCGGCACCACGCCCAGCACCAGCAGCGGCTGGCGCAGGTTGCCGAACTCGCCGAACAGCAGCACCAGCATGATGCCCAGCGTCAGCGGCAGGATCATCAGCAGCCGCGCCTCGGCGCGCTGCAGGTTCTCGAACTGGCCGCCCCACTCGATGTGCAGCTTCTGGCGGTCGTAGTCGAGCTGCCCGTCGATGGCGGCGTGCGCATCCTTGAGAAAGCCCGCCAGGTCGCGGCCGCGCACGTTGAGCTTGACCAGGATGTGGCGCTCGCCGCCCTCGCGCACGATGACGCTCTGGCCCACCGTGGTGGTGATGCGCGCCACGTCGGCCAGCGGCACCTGGGCGCCGTTGGCCGCCGACAGGCGCAGCGCGCCGATGGCCTCGGGGCTGCCGCGCGTGTCGGGCGTGAAGCGCACGGCCATGTCGTAGCTGCGCTCGCCCACATACAGCTGGCCGATGGAGGCGCCGCCCACGCCCGTGGAGATCAGCTGGGCCACGTCGGAGGCATTGATGCCATAGCGGGCCGCGGCCGCGCGGTCCAGCGCGATGCGCAGGTTGGGCAGCGGCGGCTCCACGTCCACGGCCACGTCGGCCGCGCCGGGCACCTTCTCCAACAGCGCCACCAGCGCGTCGGCCACGCGCCGGTCCTCGGCCAGGTCCTGGCCGAAGACCTTCACGGTCAGGTCGCTGTGCGCGCCCGACAGCTTGTCCTGCACGCCGTCGATCATGGGCTGCATGAAGCCCACGGAATAGCCGGGCAACTGGTCGAAGCGCGCGGCCATCTTCGCGATCAGCTGCTGCTTGGTCAGGCCCGACGTCCATTCGCCATAGGGGTGCAGGCCCACGCTGGCCTCGATGTGGGACGGCGTCCAGTAGTCCGTGCCGTCATCGTTGCGCCCGGTCTGGGTGACGATGTAGGAGACCTCGGGAAACTCCAGCGCGGCGGCGCGCAGCGCGTCCGCCATCTCGCGCGCCTTGTCCAGCGTGATGCCGGGCGGCATCTGTACCTGCAGCCAGATGGAGCCCTCGTCCAGGTAGGGCAGGAAGTCGCGGCCCATGGTGCCCGCGAGCACGCCCAGCGCCAGCAGCGAGGCCGCCACGGCGGCCGCCAGCCAGCGCACGCGCCCCACGGCCGCGCCCAGGAAGCGGTCGTAGCCCACGCCCAGGCGGTGCAGCACGGGGTTGTGGAAGATCCTGCGCGGCCGGCGGAAGGCCAGCCAGGCCAGGGCCGGCGTCAGCAGCAGGGCCACGGCCAGCGCGCCCACCAGGGCGGCGCCCACGGCGCTGGCCATGGGCGAGAACAGCTTGTACTCGATGCGCTCGAAGGCGAACAGCGGCAGATAGGCGGCCGCGATCACGCACATGCCGAAGAAGATGGGGCGCGCCACCTGCAGCGTGGCGGCGATGGCGTCCCTGGGCGTCAGGGGCCGCTGCTCGTCGGCCTCGCGGCGGCGCAGGATGTTCTCGACCACGACCACGGCGCCATCCACCAGGATGCCGAAGTCGATGGCGCCCAGCGACAGCAGGTTGGCTGGGATCTTCGCGTGGTGCATGAAGATGAAGGCCAGCAGCAGCGCCATGGGAATGGTCAGCGCCACGATCAGCGCGGCGCGCGGGCTGCCCAGGAAGACCAGCAGCACCAGGGTCACGACGATCAGGCCTTCGGCCAGGGTCTTGCCCACGGTGTGCGTGGTGCGCTCGATCAGCGTGGTGCGGTCCAGGTAGGGCACGACCTTGACGTCGGGGGGCAGCAGCTTGCCGTTGAGCTCCTCCACGGCCGCATGGATGCCTTCCAGCGCCTGGGAAGGATTGGAGCCCTTGAGCAGCAGCACGATGCCCTGGAGGGTGTCGGAGTTGCCGTCCTTGCCCAGGATGCCGCGCCGCTCCACGTTGCCGTAGGTCAGCCGCCCCAGGTCCCTGACCAGCACGGGCGTGCCGCTGTCCGTGGTCTTGACGACGACGTTGCCCATGTCGTCCAGCGAACCGAGCAGGCCGACGCCGCGCACCACATAGGAGACATCGCCGCGGTCGAGGACGCTGCCGCCGCCGCTGGCATTGTTGGCGTTGATGGCCTCGATCACCTGGGACAGCGCCAGCCCGTACTGCAGCAGCCGCGCCGGGTCGAGTTCGAGCATGAACTGCGTGGTCAGCCCGCCGAAGTTGGTCACGTCCACCACGGACTGCGCCTTCTTCAGGCGCGGGATCACCACCCACTGCTGCAGCTCGGACAGCTCGCGCAGGCTGCGCACGGGGCTCTCCAGCGTGTAGCGGTAGACCTCGCCCGTGGGCGAGCTGTAGGGGTCGAGCCCGGCGCGCGCGCCATAGGGCAGCGTGACCTCGTCGATGCGCTCCTTCAGGCGCTGGCGCGCCCAGTAGCCGTCCACGCCGTCCTCGAAGACCACGGTGATCAGCGACAGCGCGAACAGGCTGCGCGAGCGCAGCACATGCATGCCGGGCGTGGCCAGCAGGGCGCGCTCCAGCGGGATGGTGATCTGCTGCTCGATTTCCTCGGCCGCCAGGCCCGGCACCTGGGTGACGATCTGCGAGGTCACGTCGGCGATGTCGGGATAGGCCTCCAGCGGCAGTTGCTTCCAGCTGAACACGCCATACAGGGCCGCGAAGAAAAAGACCAGCCACACCACGCCGCGGCGTGCGAAGCAGAGGTTGACGAGGCGTTCGATCATTGCAGCAGCACTCCACCGTCGACCACCACGCGCTCGCCGGCCGAAAGGCCCGAGAGGATTTCCGCGCGGCCATCCTGCTGCACGCCGACCTGCACGTCGCGCGGCTCGAAGCGCCAGCCGCCCTTGTCCACGAAGACGCGGGTGCTGACCTGGCCTTGCAGCAGCGCCGACACCGGCACCATCACGGCCTGCCGGGCCGGACCGTCAAAACCCACGCGCGCGAACATGCCGGGGCGCAGCCGCCCCTCGGGGTTGTCCACCGCCACGCGCACCTTGACGCTGCGCGTGGCCGTGTCCACCAGCTCGCCCACGTACTGCACCCGGCCCTGCAGCTGCAGGCCGGGATAGGCGGCCAGCGCGATATGGGCCTGCTGGCCCACGTCCACCTGGGCCAGGTCGCGCTCGCTCACGCTGGCGCTGAGCCAGACCTTGCGCAGGTCGGCCACGGTCATCACCGAGGCGTTGACATCGTTCCAGTAGCCGCCCTGCGAGCCCGCCATCTCGACCACGCGGCCGCTGATGGGCGACCTGACCACATAGCTGCCGCGCGCGCTGGCCTGCACCGCCGCGCCCAGCTGGCCCAGATGGTCCGCGGTGGCGCGCGCATCGGCGCCGGCCATGGCCAGCGCCTGCTGCGCGGCCTCGTAGTCCTTGCGCGCCGCGATGTCGGCATCGAACAGCAGCTTCTGGCGCTCGTACTCCTGGCGCGCATGCACCAGCGCCGCCTGGGCCTTGGCATGCTCGGCGCGCACCCCCGAAATCTCGGACGAGTCCATGGTGATCAGCGCATCGCCGGCGCGCACCGCGTCGCCGAGCTGGCGGTGCAGCTGCACCAGCCGCCCCGCCACGGGCGGGGTGATGCGCACCAGCTTCTCGGGCTCGGCCTCGATGGTGGCCGGCGCCGACAGCCGCGTCTGCAGCGGCTGCAGCGCGACCTCGGCGACCTGCATCCGCCCGCGCAGCGGCGAGCCTTCGGGCACCACGATCAGATTGCCGTCGCGGCGCACGGGAGCCGGCTGGGGCGCATGGGTGGACGGCGCGGCAGGGGTCGCCGATGCATCGGCCTTGGACTCGGTGGAGCCGTTGCAGGCCGCCATGGCCACGCCGATCAGCAGTCCGCCGAATGGCCATGCGGCCAGCATCAAGGACCGGCGCGGGCGACGGCCGGAAGGCAGAGTTGGATTCATCCTGGGGTCTCCGGGTGCCCATGGCGCGCGGAGACCTTTCGCCCGTTCAGGCGATCACAGGCCTCCGCCCGGGGCCGGGCAGATCAGCAAAAAGAAGAGGGGAAAGGCGGCGCCAACAGCGCCTGGCGGGATCGGGATCGGGGTCCATGGGAGCACTCCTTTGCGTGTCGATGGCGGAGTCCCCGCGCTGGACGGGAGCCTTGATTGGTGCAGTGCAATATGTGACCGGAATTATCAAAGGCGCCACGGGCACCGGCCAGCCTTTGTTGGGAAGGCTGACCTGGCGATTGGTGGACCCCGCCTATACCTTGGTATAGGTTTTGCCATGGATCCGCGCGTGGTCCGCAAACAAAAAAGCCGCCAGCGCAGGGCTGGCGGCTTGTCCAAGGCTTGTCACCCGTCGCGGGACCTCAATCCACCTTCAGTCCGATGGCCTTGACCAGATCGCCGAAGCGCTCGCGCTCGGTCGCATGGTGGTCGATGAAGGCCTTGCGGCTCATGGGCACGGGCGTGGCGCCCAGCGTGAGGATGACGTCGTTCACGTTCTTTTGCTCCAGCGCCTTGGCCACGGCGCCGCGCACGGCCTCGACCGTCGGGCACTGCATGAGTGCTTCAGTGGGCAGACCACGGTTCTGAAAACGGCTATGAAGAAAAATCTTTGCTCTTGAACGGAAATTCAGACAATAAGGATGAAAATATTTGTTCTTAAAAATTCCCAGAATTGACGAGAACTCAAATAAAGACTAGAATTTTTTTATTTGAGTTGAAATTTTCTACTTAAAGATAAAAATAATGATTCTTGGCTTGTGCTCTCCTTCCCAGATCGCAGCGGAGCTATCGTCCAGGCTGCGAAAGCACCGCATCGCCCAGAAATTCACACAGGCGGAACTGGCCAGCCGCGTCGGCGTCTCCAAGGCCACCATCGTCAACATGGAGGCTGGCAAGAACGTCGCATTCGAGACCGTGATTGCCGTTGTCCAGGTACTGGGTCTGGCCGTGCAGCTGGAAGACCTGTTTGTCTATCGACCGCGCACCATCGAGGATCTTGAAAAGATCTCGGACCTGCCTCAGCGGGTGCGCACTTCGAAAGCTTCCCGTGGTTCATAAGATCAACGTCTTTTATGAAGGCTGGGGTGAAAAATTTCACTGGGCGACTCTTGCTTCGCTGGATGCCAGAAGCCCGATCATTTTTGAATATACCGATGCGGCGTTTTCCAGGGGACTGGAGCTATCGCCCTATCTTTTCCCTTTGATAAAAGGGCGGGATTTCTCCCATTCGCTACCAAGGCATCAGTCCGGCTTGCCAGGCCCTGTCTACGACGCCTTGCCGGATGGCTGGGGCCTGCTTCTGATGGACAGGATATTCCGCCAGCGCGGTCTGGAGCCTGCACGGATTTCTGCGCTGGACCGATTGGCCCATGTGGGAGATTCCGCCATGGGGGCCATGACATTTGCCCCCGCAGACCCCGCCATGCAGCAGGACCCCGCAGATATTCCCATGCAGATGCTGGCCCGGGAAGTGCAGCGAGTGCTTGAGGACAAGGACACGGCGCTGCTGGCGCAACTGGCCCTGGTCGGGGGCTCGCCCCATGGAGCCCGGCCCAAGGCCCTGGTCCATCTGGACCATGAGACACACCGCGCGAGCACGGTCCCCATGCCAGGGGCGTCACCCTGGCTGGTGAAGTTTCCAGCCATGAACGAACATCCCGAAGTCTGCGCCCTTGAGGACCTGTACGCCAGGTCTGCCCGTGCCTGCGGACTGGAGGTGCCCCCCACGCTCCATCTGGAACTTGGCCATGGACTCGCCGCCTTCGGCATCCAGCGTTTCGACCGGGAAGGCAGGTATCGCGTTCCCGTGCACACCTTGGCGGCATTGCTGGGTGCTGATTTTCGCGTGCCCGGCTCCCTTGACTACATCGCACTGATCCAGGCCACGCGATTCCTGACCAAGGATGCAAGAGAGGTGAAAAAGGCCTTTGAACGTGCAGTTTTCAATGTGATCTTCAACAACCGGGACGACCACGGCAAGAATTTCTCCTTCCGAATGGGAAAGGACGGGCACTGGAAACTGGCCCCTGTCTATGACGTGACGTTCAACCGAGGACCGGGAGGTTTGCACCAGATGGATATCGCAGGCGAAGCTTCGGTCATCCGATTGACGCATCTGCAGCAGCTCGGCAAGGAGGCCGGCGTCAAGAAGGCAGAAGTCGTGGACATCCTCTCCCGAGTCTCGGAGCAGGCATCGCTGTTTTGTGCGCATGCGCAGAACTATGGGAGCGCCATCCGCAGGCAGACAGGGCAGGAGATTTCCAGAATCCTTCTGGCCAATATCCAAGCGGCCCACTCATAGGCGCCGCCTGGATTTCCATAGGCTTTCATCGTCTTGGGCCATGCATCAAGAAAGCCGCCAGCGCAGGGCTGGCGGCTTGTCCAAGGCTTGTCACCCGTCGCGGGACCTCAATCCACCTTCAGCCCGATGGCCTTGACCAGATCGCCGAAGCGCTCGCGCTCGGTCGCATGGTGGTCGATGAAGGCCTTGCGGCTCATGGGCGCGGGCGTGGCGCCCAGCGTGAGGATGACGTCGTTCACGTTCTTTTGCTCCAGCGCCTTGGCCAGCGCGCCGCGCACGGCCTCGATCACGGACTCGGGCGTGCCGGCCGGCGCGTAGAGGCCGAACAATGTGTCGGCATCGAAGCCCGGCAGGCCGCTTTCGGCCAGCGTGGGCACGTTGGGGTACTGGGGCGAGCGCTGCGGGCTGCCGATGGCCAGCAGGCGCAGCTTGCCCGCCTCCACCTGCTTGAGGCCCGGGCCCGGGTCGAACCAGAACTGCAGCTGGCCGCTGAGCACGTCGCTGAGCGCCGGGCCCGCGCCCTTGTAGGGGGCGTGCACGGCATCGACGCCGGCCATGCGCTTGAACATCTCGCCGGCCAGGTGGGGCGAGCTGCCCTGGCCCGGCGAGCCATAGGACAGCTTGCCGGGGTTGGCCTTCAGGTGCTTGATGAAGTCGCCCACATTGGCGGCGGGCACGGCGGGATTGGTCTCCAGGAACACATGCACGCGCGCCACCGCCCCGACGGGAGTCAGGTCCTTTTCGGGATTGAAGGCCAGCTTGCTGTAGATCATCGGGTTGATGGTGATGGCGCCGCCCGAGCTCAGCAGCAGCGTGTAGCCGTCCTTGGGCGCGCGCACGACCTCGCTGATGCCGATGTTGCCGCCCGCGCCGGGCTTGTTGTCCACCACCACCGACTGGCCCAGCACCTGGGACATGGTGGGCGTGATGGCGCGCGCCAGCACGTCGGCCGCGCCGCCGGGCGCGAAGTTCACGACCAGGCGCACGGGACGCTCGGGCCACTTGGACTGGGCCAGGGCAGGCGCGCAGGCGAGCGCGCCGGCCAAGGCCAGCGCGCCCAGCAGGCCCCTGCGCTGGATGGTCTTGTCGGACATGTTCTTATCTCCTCGTCTTGGTGGAAAAAATGGAAAGGCTTCAGGCGACTTCGACCTCGACCACGATGGGCCTGGGATGGGCCAGCGCGCGGGCCAGCACGTCGGCCAGCTGGCCGGCCTCCTCGACATGCACGCCGTCGCAGCCCTGGCCGCGCGCCAGCGCCACGAAGTCGATGTCGGGCAGCTCCGTGCCTTCGACCTTCTCGCCCTCGCGGTAGCCGAAGACGTGGGCGAAGTCCTGCAGCGCCGCGTAGCGGCGGTTCTTGAGGATCACGAAGGTGATGGGAAGGCGCAGCTGGGCCGCGCTCCACAGGGCCTGGATGGCGTACATGGCCGAGCCGTCGCCGATGACGGCCACGACCTTGGCCTCGGGCCGGGCCAGCGCCACGCCCACGGCGGCCGGCATGCTGTGGCCCAGGCCGCCGCTGCACATGGTGTAGAAGGTGCCCGAATGGAAGATGGGCAGGTGGGCCTGGATGGTGGGGCGCGAGCTGGGCGCCTCCTCCACGACGATGCTGTGGCGGTCGCGCACCTGGGCCAGCGTGTGCATGGCGAAGGCCACGGACATGCGCTCGCCCGCGGCCGGCGCGGCCGGCACGGGCGCCGCAGGCTTGCGCTCCGGTGCCGCGCGCCGCGCCAGGGCCGGGCGCTGCAGCAGCTCTTCCACGCCCATGCGGATGTTGCCCACGGCGGCCGTGCCCACGGGCGCCCAGGCGGCGATGGCCGGGTCCTCGATCAGCTGGTAGAGCGAGCTCCCCTCGGGAATGTGGGGGCCCTCGCCCTCCACGTGGTAGGTGAAGGCCGCCGCGCCCACGGCGAAGACCACGTCGTGGCCGGACAGCAGTTGCACGATGCGCTCGCGCATGGCCGGCAGGAAGCCGGCGAACAGCGGATGGTCCTCGGGAAAGCTGCAGCGCCCGCTCATGGGCGCCACGAAGACGCGTGCCTGGTGGCGCTCGGCCAGCGCCACCACGGCGTCCCAGGCCTGGCCGCGGTCCACGGCCGCGCCCACCACCAGGGCCGGGGCGCGCGCGCCCTCCAGGGCCTCGCCGATCAGGGCCAGCGTGCGCGGATCGGGGCGGGTCTCGAAGCCCACATGGCGCAGCGTGACGGGGTCGGCGGGCCTGTCCCAGTCATCGGCGGGAATCGACACCAGCACGGGGCCGCGCGGCTCCTGCATGGCGATGTAGTAGGCACGCGCCAGGGCCTGGGGCACGTCCTCGGCGCGTGCGGGCTCGCAGCTCCACTTCACGTAGGGCTTGGGCAGCTCGGCCGCCTGGCTGGAGTGCAGGAAGGGGTCGAACTGCAGCAGCGAACGCGCCTGCTGGCCCGCCGTGATCACCATGGGCGTGCGGTTCTTGAAGGCCGTGAAGATGTTGGCCATGGCATGGCCCACGCCGGCGGCCGAATGCAGGTTCACGAAGCTGGCGTTGCGCGTGGCCTGGGCATGGCCGTCGGCCATGCCCACGACCACGGCCTCCTGCAGGCCCAGCACGTACGAGAAATCCTCGGGATAGTCGCGGAACAGCGGCAGTTCGGTGGAGCCGGGGTTGCCGAAGATGCGCGTCATGCCCAGTTCGCGCAGCATGGCGATCACCGCATGGCGCACGGTGTGGGCAGGGGCGGATGCCGGGGTCTTGGCGGCCTCGTCGGGCCGGACGGTGGTGGGGGCTTGCAAGAGCGATCTCCTGAGGGACGGGGGCCGGGCATGGGCCGGAACTCAGCCCCCATGGTGCAAGCCTTGATAATTTCCAGCAATCTAATAAATCATCTAAGAGATATTCGTCCGATGGATATCAAATCCCTGGATCTCAATCTGCTGCGCGTCTTCGACGCCGTCTACCGCCACCGCAGCGTCAGCCGTGCGGCCGAGGAGCTGGGCCTGTCCCAGCCAGCCGCCAGCCAGGCCGTGACGCGGCTGCGCCTGCTGCTGGGCAATCCGCTGTTCGAGCGCGTGCATGCCGGCGTGCGCCCCACGCCGCGCGCCGAGCGCCTGGCGCAGGCCGTGCGCCAGGCGCTGGAGACGCTGGAAGTCGCCATGTCCGAGGCCCAGAGCTTCGAGCCGCTGCAGGCGCGCCAGCGCTTTCGCATCCACCTGAGCGACATCGGCGAGGCGCGCTTCCTGCCGCCGCTGATGCAGGCCCTGCGCCAGCGCGCGCCCCATGTGCAGCTGGAGACCCTGCCCATGCCCATGGGCGAGATCTCCGACGCGCTGGACCGGGGCGCGCTGGACATCGCCATCGGCTTTCTGCCGGGCAATACGCGCACCCGGCAGACCGTGCTGCTGTCCGACCACTATGCCGTGCTGCTGCGCGAAGGCCATCCGGCGCTGCGCGCCCTGCCCGCCGATGCGCCGCTGTCACCGCAGACGCTGCGCCTTCTGGACTATGTGGCCGTGCGCTCGCACGCGGAGACGCTGCGCATCCTGCAGGCGCTGCAGCTGCAGGACCGCATCCGCCTGTCGGCCGCGCATTTCATGGCCGTGCCCTCCATCGTCGTCAAGACCGACCTGGCCGTGGTCATGCCCGCCGAGATCGCCCGGGGCTTCGTCGGCTACGGCCATACCGTGCGCGACGCCGACCTGCCCCAGCACCGCTTCGACGTCTCGCTGCACTGGAGCTGGCGCTTCGAGCAGGAGCCGGCCAAGCGCTGGCTGCGCGAGCTGGTCTGCGAACTGTTCCAGCAGCCCGGGCACCGCCCGGCCGCCTGAGGGCGGTCAGTCGGCGCGCAGCCCCAGGGCCTGGGTCACGGCCGCATAGCGCGCGATGTCGGCATCGATCAGCGCCTGGAACTGCTGCGGCGACTGGCGGGCTTGCGTGTAGCCCTGCTCGCGCAGGAAGGCGCGCAGCGCAGGGTCGTGCAGGGCCTGCTCCAGCGCGCCGTGCAGCGCATCGATGAGGGCGCGCGGCGTGGCGGCCGGCGCCAGCAGGCCATGCCACTGCTCCACGGCAAAGCCCGGCAGCCCGCGCTCGGCCACCGTGGGCACGCCGGCGAGCTGGGGCAGGCGCTGCGGCGCGGTGACTGCCAGGGCCCGCACCCGGCCTGCCGCGATCAGGGCCGAAGCGCTGCTGGCCGTGACCATGCCCGCCGGCACCTGGCCCGACGCCACCGCCATGGCGGCCGGGCCGCAGCCCTTGTAGGGCACGTGCTGGACGAAGCGCTGCGCCTGCCGGGCCAGCATCTCGCCGGCCAGGTGCTGGGGCGTGCCATTGCCGCAGGAGGCGAACAGTAGCGGCTGCTGCCGTGTGGCCTGCGACAGCGCATCCTCCAGGCTGTGCAGCGGCCCATCGGCCGGCACCACCAGCACCGAGGCGATGTAGCCCGCATTGAACACCGCCGTGAAGTCCTTGCGCGGGTCGAAGTCCAGGCGCTCGTAGACGCCGGGGTTGATGGCGAAGGAGCTGTTGGCCATGAGCAGCGTGCCGCCGTCGGGCGCGGCCTGCGCCACGGCATGGGCGCCGATGTTGCCGCTGGCGCCGGGACGGTTGTCCACCACCACGCTCTGGCCCAGGCGCTGCTGCAGCTGCTCGCCCAGGCGCCGCGCCAGCAGGTCCGTGCCGCCGCCCGGCGGAAAGGCCACGACGATGGTGATGGGCCGCTCGAAGCGGCCTGCCGCCTTGCCGGGCGCGGCCAGCCACAGGCCCGATGCGCCGGCCAGCAGCGCGCAGGCCGCCAGCGTCCACAGTCCCCGCCTGCGCAGAGCGAATGCCATGTCCGATGCCTCAGGCGTCGAGGCCGATATCCAGGACGCGCGCGCTGTGGGTGATCCAGCCCACGGCGATCTGGTCCACGCCGGTCTCGGCCACGGCGCGCGCGGTCTCGGGGGTGATGCGGCCCGAGGCCTCGGTCACCGCGCGGCCGCGCGCCATGGACACGGCCGTGCGCAGCGTGTCCAGGTCCATGTTGTCCAGCAGCACCACCTCCACGCCCAGCGACAGCGCCACCTCCAGCTGCTCCAGCGTGTCCACCTCCAGCTGGATCTGCACCATGTGGCCCACGCCGGCGCGCGCACGGGCCAGCGCCTCGGCCACGCCGCCGGCCAGCGCGATGTGGTTGTCCTTGATCAGCACGGCATCGTCCAGGCCGAAGCGGTGGTTGCTGCCCCCGCCCACGCGCACCGCGTACTTCTGCAGCGCGCGCAGCCCGGGCATGGTCTTGCGCGTGCAGGTCACGCGCGCGCCGGTGCCGGCGATCGCGCGGGCGATGGATGCCGTGGCCGTGGCCACGCCACTGAGGTGGCACAGGTAGTTGAGCGCCACGCGCTCGGCCGTGAGGATGGCACGCGCGCTGCCCTGGATGCGCGCGATCTCCCGGCCCGCCGCCAGTTCGCTGCCATCGGCCAGCAGCGCCTCGAAACGCGACTGCGCATCCAGCGCGCGAAACGCCAGCCGCGCCAGGTCCAGCCCTGCGAGCACGCCCTCCTGGCGCGCCACCAGGCGCAGTTCGGCCTGGGCGTCGGCGGGGACGATGGCATCGGTGGTCAGGTCGCCCGCGCGGCCCAGGTCTTCGAGCAGCGCGGAGCGCACCAGCGGCTCCAGCATCAGATCGGGCAGGGGCGGCACGGGCAGGCGGGCACTGACGGCGCTGGCAGAATTAATGCTCATTTTGAGTATATTTTGTCCAAAAAAATTCGGATGCCCGGCAATCGGCCGGAGCAGGGTATTTATGCTAGATACGAGCATAAATCCTGTCAAGCCACTGTCACGATGCGCCGGGCGGCCGGCCCGGGGCGCTGCGTCAGTCGCTGCGCGCCAGCGGCAGCTTGCTGCCCGAGATGGCGCGTTCGAGCAGCACGTCGCTGCGGAAACGGAACAGCTTGGCGGGGCGCCCCGCCGTGCCGGCCGTGAGCTGGCCGGTTTCCTCGACCAGGTCCTGCTGCTCGATCAGGCGGCGGAAGTTCTGCTTGTGCAGGCCGCGGCCGGCCAGGGCCTCCACGGTCTGCTGCAGCTGCAGCAGCGTGAACTCGGGCGGCATCAGCTCGAAGACCACGGGCCGGTACTTGATCTTGGCGCGCAGGCGCGCCATGCCCGTGGCCAGGATGCGGCGGTGGTCGTGGCGCATGGCCACGCCAGGCAGCATGGCGGCCGCGCCATGGACGCGGTGGGCAGCCTCCTGCACCAGGCCGGCTTCGTACAGCAGTTCATAGCGCTGCAGCACCATGTCCTCGTTCCAGGCACCGCCGTCCAGGCCGAAGGCGATGTCGGCGCGCTGGCGCCGCAGCGCGCGCTGGGCGCCGCGCGCCTCGGCCATCCAGGCATGCAGGCGCGGAGCGATCTGGGCGCGCAGCAGCGCGGGCTCGCCGCTGCGCCAGTCCTCCCACGGGAAGTAGCGGTACCAGTCGTGCCAGACGGCCTGGCCGGCGCTGCGGTCGGCGGATTCGCGCGTCAGGCCCAGGTAGCTGACCGAGATCACGCGCGCGCCGCTGGCGTCCCGGCGGTCGCTGTCGGCGAAGGTGTAGAGCTGCTCCATGTAGCCCAGCGGATGGTGGGTCTGCGCCTCGACCCAGTCGCGCAGGCCCGCCTGCAGCGAGCGGTGGCCGACGCCGAAGGGGCCGGCCGGCAGCAGTTGCCCGTCCGCCGTGGTCAGCACGCGCGGCGTGCCCTGGGTCACGGCGGCCAGCACGGCCACGAGTTCTGCGTGGATGGGAGAGGCGGCGATCGCAATGGCGGAGGCTTGGGGCACGTAGAGCGGCAGCAGGTCGGTGGGGGGAATAGAGCGCGATTATCGGGGCTGCGGGCACGGGCCTGGGCATGGCCCCTCAGCCCGCCGCCCCCCGGCCACGCCGCTGCCTGCCCTGGGCCCCGTGCGGCCCGCCCCGCCTCAGGACTCGCCGGTGAAGCCGATCTGCTTGACCAGTCCGCTCCAGCGCTCGAACTCGGCCTGCTGGTCGGCCAGCATTTCCTGCTGCGTGCTGCCGCGCGCCAGCAGGCCCAGGGCCGCCAGCCCGTCGATCACGGCCTTGTCCTTGAGCGCGGCCGTGATGGCCGCGTTGGCATTGGCGATGGTCGCGGCCGGCGTCCTGGCGGGGGCGTAGAAGCCGAACCATTCCTCGACCGTGACGTCGGGAAAGCCCAGTTCGGTGAAGGTCGGCACGTCGGGCAGGAAGGGAGAGCGCTTCTTGCCCGATGTCGCCAGCACGCGCAGGCGGCCGGCCTTCAGGTACTGCAGGTAGTCGCCGCTGGGGTTGACGGTGGCCGCGATCTGGCCGCCCACCAGGTCGGTGATGCTGGGCACCGTGCCCCGGTAGGGCGCATGCTTGAGCTCCACGCCCGAGCGCAGGCCCAGCAGCGCGCCCAGCAGGTGCGGCATGGAGCCGGCGCCCGGCGAGCCGAAGCTGGCCTTGTCGGGGTTGGCCTTGGCCCAGGCCAGGAAGTCCTTGAGCGTCTTGACCTCGGGCGGCACGGCCGGCCCGACGGCCAGGCCGTGGTAGATGACGGCGCCGATGGAGACGGGGGTGACGTCCTCCGGCCTGTAGGCCAGCTTCGGGTAGATGTGGGGGTAGACCGAGAAGGCCGACACGGGCGCCAGCGCCAGCACCGATCCGTTGGGCGGCGAGTTCTTCAGCGCCTCCACGGCGATGCGGCCGCCCGCGCCGGGCTTGTTCTCCACGATGCCCTGCCCCTTGCTGTAGGCCGTGCCGGCCAGCCGCTCGGCCACGCGGCGCGCCACGCTGTCGCCTGAGCTGCCGGCGGGAAAGCCGTACATGATCTTGACCTGGTCCAGCGCCTGGGCCAGGGCCTGCAGCGGGGCCAGCGAGCCCAGGGCGGCAGTGCTGCCCAGGGCCTGGATGAAATGACGGCGATGCATAGACATGCTTGTCTCCTGGTGAAAAGAGGTGGTGTGTCAGAAGCTGTGGCGGATGCCGACGTTGATGCCGGTCTGCGAGCGGCCCGGCGCGGTGTTGCTGCCCGGTGCGCCGCCGCTGACGGAGACGGTGGCCAGGCGGTCGTTGCGGATGTGGCCGATCTGCGTGTAGACGGCGGTGCGCTTGGACAGGTTGTAGACGGCGCGCGCCACCAGCATGTCGGAGTCGTAGTCGGAGACGCCGCGGTAGCGCAGCGTCAGCCACTGGCCTTCGAGCACCAGGGCCTCGGTCACCGGATAGGAGGCGCCCAGGTACCAGAGGTTGCTGCGCGGCTTGACGGCGTCGCCATCGTTGTCGCGGCGCAGCAGGCCGCCGCCGATCTTCACGCCGGCCAGCTTGACGTAGCCGCCCAGGTGCAGGCGCTCGTCCTGCTTGGCGCTGGAGGTCATGCCGCCGAACACGGGGTCGGTGGCCGATGCCGGCGTGCGGCCGTTTTGCTGCTCGTAGCCCAGGGCCACGCCCCAGGCCGGCGTGTCGTACTTGGCGTACAGCGACCACTGGCGGCAGGCCTGCTTGTCCGAGCCGCTCTCGCCGGGGCAGTTGGTGCCGGCCGGGCTGGGGCCGGCGTTGACGGCATCGCGCCCGAAGCTGTAGCCCACGCCCAGCGCCAGGCCGCCGAAGTTGCCGCGCCAGGCCAGCATGTTGTCGGCGCGCGAGTTGGGAATATAGGCATCGAGCGAGCCCATGGCGAAGACGGCCGGGCCGATCACGTCGGAGTCCAGCAGCGACCAGAACAGCATGGAGTTTTGGCGGCCCAGCGTGACGCTGCCCCAGTTGCCGCCCAGGCCCACCCAGCTTTGGCGGCCGAAGGCGCGTCCGCCCTGGTTGGGCGTGCCCTGGTCGGGCGCGAAGCCGGCCTCCAGCGTGTAGATGGCCTTGAGGCCGCCACCCAGCTCCTCGCTGCCGCGCAGGCCCCAGCGCGAAGGAATGAGGCTGGTGGTCGAGGGCATGCGGCTCAGGCCGCTGCCACTGGCGCCCACGTTGTTCAGGTGCTCGACCCCCACATCGACGATGCCGTAGAGCGTCACGCTGGAGCCGGACTGCGCCGAGGCGCCGCCCGCGGTCAGGGCCAGCAGCGCGCCGGCCGCCAGGGCGATGGGGGAAAGGGTCTTTTTCATGGGGATGTCTCCTCTGGTTTGGAAAGTCGTGGCCGCGTCTCGGGCGGTGTCTGCTTTTTTTGGGCGCGGCAAGGCACCGCCCTGCCATGCGGGGATCTGGCAGGGTTGTGGGTCGTCTTGGGAAAGGAGCCGGCGGGCGGCCTGCCCGCCGTGGTGAAGCGGCCGCTCAGCGGCAGCTGTAGCTGGCGGCGCTTTCCGGGTCGCCGCTGCCGTTGTAGCGGGCCACCTGCGGATGGGGGCACAGCGGTCGCGTGCGGGTGGCCGGCCAGCCGGCGGGCAGGTCGGCGTTGGCGCCGCCCGCATTGCCGGCGCCGCGTACGCTGGCGATGACGCGGTCGGGCGCCTGGCCCTTCTCCACCCAGGCCACCAGCGGCGTGAGCATGTCGAACTGCTCGGTGGCCGGGCCGCCGCTGCAGTGGTTCATGCCGGGCACCAGGTACAGGCGCGCGAAGTCGGCGGCATCGCCATGGTTGCGGCGCAGTTGCTCATACCACTGCACGCTGTCGTCGCTGGAGAAGATGGGGTCGGCCGTGCCGTGGTAGACCATGAGCTTGGCGCCGCGCCCGCGCAGCACCGGCAGGCTGCCGTAGTCGGGCGGCACCATCAGGGACAGGCCGCTTTGCGTGTAGGTGGCGTTGGTGGCCTGGATGCGCGCGAGCATGCCGTCCACGCTGGTGTTGAGCGCGAAGAGCCGGTCGTTGAAGCTGGCCGCGCTTTCCGGCGGCGTCTGCCAGATGAAGGCCACGGCGCCCGCGTCGCGGCTGATGGGGTTGGAAAACTTCCAGCCCGCCCAGCCCGCCGTGTCCAGCCCGGCGTCGTAGGGGAAGCTGCTGTAGATGCGCTTGCCGCTGCTATCGGTGGCGCCCTTGAACAGGCCCGCGATGGTGGTCTTTTGCTCCGCGCTCAGGCAGCTGCCGTCGCGTCCGCCGCTGCAAGCAGGCACGTCGCGGGCCAGATCGAAGGCGGCCTGGCAGGCCGCGCCGTCCTGGACCATGCCGTCGGTGGCGCCGTCCAGCGCATCGCACTTGCCCAGCACGGCCTGGCTCACGAGGCGGCGCTCGGCCTGGGTGAAGGCCGTGCCCAGGTCGTCGGGCGTGGTGGCCAGCCTGGCATAGGCCTGGGCACCCGCGATGTTGGCGATGGCCGCCAGCGGCAGCCGCGTGCCGGGGTTGCCGGCGATGATGCCGTCGTACTGGTCGGCGTAGCGTGCGGCGGCCACCATGGCATGGCGCCCGCCGTTGGAGCAGCCGCCCAGGTAGGAGCGGTCCGGCGCCTTGCCATAGGCGGCCTGGATGGCGCTGCGCGCCATCGGCGTGAGCTTGCCCACGGCCTGGTAGCCATAGTCCAGGCGCGCCTGCGGGTCCAGGCCAAACAGCGGGCCCAGGCTGCCCGCATGGCCGGCGTCGGAGCTGAGCACGGCAAAGCCCATGTGCAGCGCATGGCTCAGGGGACCGCCGCCCAGCGCGCCCACGGCCGTGCTGACCACGCCGTCCAGCCCGCCATTGGCCTGGTAGAAGAAGCGCCCGTTCCAGTCGCGCGGCATGCGCATCTCGAAGCCGATGGCATAGCTTTGGCCATCGACGGGGCCCACGCGCTCGAGCATGCGGCCCGTCACGCGGCAGTGCTCGGCCACCGGCTTGCCCGCCACCGTCAGCGTGCCGGCGGCCACGGTCTCGGCAGCCGTGATGCGGGTGTCGGGAAAGCGGATCTTGCCAGCCAGGTCGGTGCACGACAGCAGGCTGGCGGGCCGGGCCTCGGACAGTTGCACGATGCCGTCGTGCGAGCCGCCGCAGGCGGCCAGCAGCAGCGCCGTGGACGCTGCGGCAAGCGGGCCGCACAGCGCGCGGCCCCCGGTGTTCTGGATCTTTTTGCCCACGCTTGTCTCCTCGGATGGTGGTCGAACAGCCTCAGTGCCCACACGCCTTTCCGGTGGCATGCAACGCTTTCTGATGGCCGCGATTTTGGTTATATTCAATAACCAATTCAAGCCACCCATCCACAATTCTTATTGGTACTTCCCCGGGTCCGGGGCGCACCACGAGGCGGCACAGGAGACAGACATGGACCACGAGAAACTGATTGCCATCGACATCCACACGCATGCCGAGGTGAGCTGCTGGAACCCGTTCGACAACTACGGCGAGGAGTACGACCGCGCCGCCGACAAGTACTTCAAGAACGGCCGCCGCCCCACCATCGCCGAGACGGTGGCCTACTACCGCGCGCAGAACATGGGCCTGGTGATGTTCACGGTGGACAGCGAGTCGCAGCTGGGCCGGCGCCGCATCCCCAACGAGGAGATCGCCGAGGCCGCGCGCGCCAACAGCGACATGATGGTCGCCTTCGCCAGCATCGACCCGCACAAGGGCCGCATGGGCGCACGCGAGGCGCGCCGGCTGATCGAGCAAGAAGGCATCCGGGGTTTCAAGTTCCACCCCACGGTGCAGGGCTACCACCCCTACGACCGCATGGCCTGGCCGCTGTACGAGGTGATCGCCGAGCATGGCCTGCCCGCCATCTTCCACACGGGCCACAGCGGCATCGGCAGCGGCATGCGCTGCGGCGGCGGACTGCGGCTGTCCTACAGCAACCCCATGCACCTGGACGATGTGGCCATCGATTTCCCGGACATGCAGATCGTCATGGCCCACCCCAGCTTTCCATGGCAGGACGAGGCCCTGTCGGTGGCCACGCACAAGCCCAATGTGTGGATCGACCTGTCGGGCTGGAGCCCCAGGTATTTCCCCCGCCAGCTCGTGCAGTACGCCAACACGCTGCTCAAGGACCGCGTGCTGTTCGGCAGCGACTACCCGCTGATCACGCCCGAGCGCTGGATGAAGGATTTCCAGGAGGCGGGCTTCAAGCCCGAAGTCATGCCGGGCATCCTCAAGGGCAATGCCGTGCGCCTGCTCGGGCTGGACCGGGCCGGGGCGGCGGCTCAGTCGTAGATCTTTTGCAGCAGGCGGATCAGCGTCTGGCGCTCGGCGGCGGTCAGGCGGGCCGTGGCATCGATCTCCAGATCCCGGGCCGTGTGCTCGGCGCGGGCGGTCAGCTCGGCGCCCTCGTCCGTCAGGTGCAGGCCGACGGCGCGCCCGTCGCTGGGATGCGGCCGGCGCTCCAGCAGGCCGCGCCGCTCCAGCGTGGCCACCAGGCCGACGAGGTTCGGCGGCATCACGTCCAGCGCCGCACACAGCTGGCGCGAGGTGACGCCGGGGTTGTGCGCCACCAGGCACAGCACGGAGAACTCCACCACCTTGAGCTCATAGACGCCCATGCGCTCCACGAAGACTTCGATGATGGACAGCGCCGCCCGGCGCGCGTTGTAGCCCACGAGGGTGCGCAGGTAGGAAGTGTCGACGGCGCCTTGCACGGACGGGGCGGGGGTCGGCTCCACCGGGGCAGAGGTCTTGGAGAGGCGGGCGCGTGGCATGGGGCTGGGCGGGGATCGGTTCAGGCAGGCGCGGCGAGATTACCATGCGGCCTGCGCCCAGGCATGCCTGCCGGCGTGCGCCCAGGCCGGCGCCGGGGACGGCAAGGCGCTACCGCACGGCGACCTCGGCGCGCGACGTCAAGGTGCCCGCGGAACTGATGGACCGCCTCAATGCGCGCCACGGCCCGCAGGGCGTGGTCGAGCTCGGGGCCACGGGGCGGCATGCAACAGGGTGTCGCGCTTTCTCGTGGCGCTGAACATCTCGCACTGAACGCAGGACTTTGCACTTTGCACCCAAACGATATGTCCAACGCCACCGCCTGCCCCACCCAGCCCAAGCGCACCTACCTGGCGCAGCCCCGTCCCCCGTCGGGGCGTGCGCTTCAACTTCATGCGCCACATCGCCGGCAGCGTGGACGTGGCGCAGGTGCTGGCATTGACGCCCCGGCTGGCCGCGGCAGGCATGCACCTGCAGGTGCATTTCGAAAGCGATCTGGTGCACGAGCTGGCAGCGCCCCTGCAGCGCAGCGCTACCGCCAGGGCGTGGCGCTGGCGCGCACGCTGGTCCGGCGCTTTCCGGAGCGCTGCCTCTGGGGCACCGATTGGCCGCATCCCCACCACACCCACATCCCGGATGACGGCGTGCTCGTGGACGCGCTCGCCGGCATCGCGCCGGACGCACTGCATCTGGAGCAGTTGCTGGTGCACAACCCGCAGGCGCTGTACCGGTTTGACGGCATGCCCCGGTGAACCGGCTTGTTTCACGGAACACCACGGCGGCAGGCACTACGGCCTGGTGGCAGGACGTCGGGCGATGGCCTGCGGCTTTGCCGAACGCGGCGCATCCTGCCCCTATAGTGCGGACTTCCACCACAAGCCGCAGCCATGCCGTCGAACTCCCGCCACTGCACCGTGGCACGCCCCGGGGAACAACCCGGGTGCCAGCCGTCCAGCGACTCCGCACTGAACGCCCAATGGCAGCAGATCAGCCAGTTGCTGGATCACCCGGACATCCGGGGCGACCGGCAGAGGCGGCGGCTGCAACGCAGGCTGACCGCCGAACGCCACAATGTGTTCGATGCGCTGGGCCTGGCCCACAAGGAGATCTACCACTCCCGCTTCATCGGCTACCTGCTCGACCCCCATGCCCGCCATGACCAGGGCGAACGCTTTCTGCGCCCCTTCCTGGCCAGGCTCGGGCTGAAGCATGGCGTGCCGGACGACCTGTCGGCCACGCGCATTGCCGTCGAACTGGACACCGCGGGCGATGGCCGCATCGACCTTGTCATCGCCCTGGGCGATGGCACCACGATCGCGATCGAAAACAAGGTCCGCCATGGGGAGCAGGATCGGCAACTGGAGCGCTACTGGCGCTGGCTGCGGCGATTGGGCAGGCCGCAAGACAGGCTGATGCTGGTCTTTCTGACGCCGCAGGGCAGGCACGGCACCTCGGCCGCGCCAGGCGATCGCGTGGTGCGCATGGGCTATGCAGACCTGGCCTGCATCCTCACGGAAGGCCTGCGGCGAGGACCGCACACGGCCGGGCCCTTGATCGACACCACCCGGCAGTACATCGCGCTGTGCAGGCGCATGGGACAAGGACCACAACAGCACATGCCCACATTGAATCCCCTCATCACCGAACTGCTGAAGGACCCTGCCCGGCTGGCCGTCGCGCTGGACCTGCAGGACCACCTGGGTGCTTTGCAGGAGCAGATCAAGCAGCAGTTCCGGGAACATCTGCTGGCGGCCTTGCAGGCACGGCTGGAAAAGCGGCCCGAGCTTGCCGCGCACTGGACCGTTGGCACGTCCTCCGAAGCCCCCGGCCACCTCGGCCTGCTGGGCCTGCTTCCCAGGCACCCGGTCGAGCGCTGGGGCTATCGCTGCGTGGCCGAGATCTACTTCGTCAAGCCAGGCTTCGTGGGATGGCGCCGCCCCGCATGTGTGGACCTCAACCGACCCGAGCCGCGGCCATCAGCGGCGCTGGAAAGCAAGCTGCGGAGCCCGGACCGCCACACGCACGCATGGTGGGTCAGTCTGCAGAAGATTCCCGATGCGGGCCTGACGAGCCACCTGGGCGGATGGAACAGCGACAACATCCTGGCCATACATGCCGACAATATGAGCCCCTGCCATGACATGGCCGCCTGCGTGGCGGACATGATCTGGGCAACCTTCGAGCCCTATCACCAGGACGTCGAAGTCCTGCAACCCCTCCTGCCTGACGGCCTGGCGGTATGAGTCAGGCCAGCGCGGCCTTGAGGATCTTTCTGTCCACCTTGCCGACGGAGTTTTCCGGAAGGGCATCAACGTAGTAGTAGGCGACGGGCACATGGACCCGCGAAAGTTCGCCCAGCACCGCTGCGGCAAGTTGCTGCTGCGTCAGCGCGCGTCCCGGCCCGTCGGCGGTTCTCACGACAAAGGCGCAGGGGACCTCGCCCAGGTCGGCATCGGGCCGGCCGACGACGCAGCATGCACGCACACCCGGCACCTTCGCGAGCACGCCTTCGATGAGGTTCGGCGACAGGTTCTCGCCGCCGCGGATGATCACGTCCTTGATGCGCCCGGTGATGTACAGATACCCCTGGGCATCGAAGCGCCCCAGGTCTCCGGTGCGCAGCACCGGCCCGGGTTCGGCGGGCCTGCCTGCAGCCCCTTCTTCGAGATAGCCCAGCATGAGGCTGGGACCGCTGATGCAGATTTCCCCCTCCTGCAGGGGATTGTCGATTTCGGCGCCATCCCGGCCGGCAAGAAAGACCCGCTGCCCTGGCAGCACGGTGCCCACGGAGCCCACCCTGCGCGCATGCGGCGGATTCATCGCGGAGGTGCAGGTCGCCTCCGAGAGTCCGTAGGACACGACCAGGGGCACGCCCAGCTTTTTCTCGACCCGCCTGTGCAGCGCCTCCGTGATGGGGGCCGAACCGCAGCGCGCCATGCGCAAGGCGGCCAGCGAAGCCGGCGGGAACTCGAACGCGAGCATGCGCGAGTACATCGTCGGCACCCCGGTGATCACGGTCGGCCGGTGCTGCGCCATCAGGGCGGGCATGTCCTGCGCCTTGAAGCGCTCCGCCAGCACGACGGCCGCGCCCGCCAGCAAGGGCGCCAGCAACTGGTTGTTGACGCCATTGGTGTGGTGCAGCGGCATGGTGTGCAGCAACCTGTCCTGCGGGCCCAGCCCCGTGCGCCCGACAATGCCATCCGCGTTGACGCGAAGTCCGAGATGGCTTTGCAGCACACCCTTGGGCCTGCCGCTGCTTCCGGAGGTGAACAGCAGGTAGGCACAGTCCCCGGGCTGCAATGCATGGGCCCAGTACGGCTGCGCATCCGCCGCAAGGCCCTCGAATGCAATGCGCCGCACCTCGGCCACGGCCGCCAGACCGGGGTCGTCCTGGTGGGTCCGGTCATGCAGCAGCCAGGTCATGCCCGTCGCCGCGAAACGCCGCGCGGTCTCCTCGGGGCCAAGCCCGGGTTCCAGCACGCAGGGGCAGGCGCCGGCCGCCAGGGTCGCCAGCAGTGCGCAAGCCAGGTCCATCGACCGCGGCACGGCGATGGCCACGCGGTCGCCTGTGCGTATTCCGGCAGCCCGCAGGCCGCCGGCCAGCACCCCCACGCGCGCGGCCAGGGCGCCGTAGCTCAGGACCTCATCCTGCGTCACCAGGGCGGGCATTGCGGCCCGCCCGGGCGACGGCCACCGCAGGTGGAAGGCCGAGACCAGGGATTCGAAGGCAGCGGTCATGGGCAGCTCCTGTGCGACGTGGCTCAGCGCAGGCTCACTCGGGCATCGCGCTCGAACTGCCCGTCAGGGTCCAGCGAGGCCAGCGCCTGGAGCTCGCGCTGCGTCGGCAGATCGGTGGGATGCGCGGTGCTGGCGTCGAATTCGAAACCCGTGCGCTCGCGCACTTCTTCGAGGGACGACTGCGGGTGCCAGGAATCCAGCGCCAGGCGGCCGTCGCGCTTGATGAAGGTCGCGATCGGGGTGACCACGCCATGGAATCCCCCCCATGAGGTGCGGAAGTCGAGCTTCTTCACGAGGGTGCGGGTCGAATGCTCGGTGCGCCAGGTGCACGCGCGCAAGGCGGTGGGAAGCATGACGGCGCCCCCGCCCCCGCCGGGAAGGCGCACCTTGGGCCGGTGCCAGTCGCCGATCGCCGAGTTGTTGGCGCATCCCTCGCCGTCGATCTGCGCCGCGCCGAGGAACGTCAGATCCATGCGACCACGGCAGCACAGGTCGTAGAAGTCCTCGTTCGCGAAGATGGACGCGCTGTGCTGCGCGAGCACGGGGTCCGAGCTCGACAGCGGAACGCAGGACGGCTCGGGGTCCACGCCGCCCGCGACGTTGATGTAGATGAAGTCCTCATCCAGCGTCTTTTTGGCCAGCAGGCAGGCCAGCATGGGCAAGGTCGAATTGACGCCGCTGAACGTGATCTCGCCGGGCCGGATGAACCGGGCCAGGTTGATGGCGATGTATGAGAAACCGGACCAGTTCGTGCTCATCGTGCCTTCTCCTGCGTTGCGGCCTCGGGCGCTGCCGCCAGGTGCGCGGCCAGGGCCTCGGCGCCCTCGGCCAGATAGCTTTCGACCGCGGGGTAATCGATCGGATAGCTGGGCCAGCATGAGCCGGGCCAGGCCCCTCCAGGCACCAGGCAGAAGGCCTCGACCATGAAGTACGGCACGACCGTCGACTCCGGGTTGTCCTTGAATACCTGCGTGTCCACCAGCTTTTCCGCCACCACCAGCACGCTGCGCGCGGCACGGCTCATGATGCGGTCCCAGTGCGGTGTTCCCGCGATGCGCACATTTCCCTGCAGGTCGACCTCCGAGGCCAGCAGCACCGCATAGTCCGGCTGGATGGCGGGGATGGCGTACACCGGAGCGGCGTTCGAGTAAGGGTCCGGCAGGCTCACCCAGCCGTTCAAGGCGGGCAGGTCGCTTCCGTGCAGGCCCGCGCAAGGCTGGAAGGGGATGCCGTAGGCCGCTGCGCGCAGCCCGGCGGTCAGGCTCGCGCAGGCATGCTCTTCGAGCTCGACTTCCTGGCGCTCGATGGCCCGGCGGTACCAGGGCGCCAGGCCGAAGTTCCCCTCCATCGCGACGATGCCGGCACGCAGCTTTCTGACGGCCCCGGCCCGGCAAAGAATGTCGATGTCGTAGCCGGGAGACTGCTTGATGATTTCCAGGCCGGTCCTGCCCTGGCGAATCAGCTCGCGCACGAAGGCGAACGGGCCACGGTGGAGAAAGCTCCCTCCGATGGCCAGGGACGCCCCGTCCGGGACACGCGCGACGAGTTCCTGCAGTGGAACGCATTTGTTTTTTCCAACGAATCCGGAAGGCATGGGATGGTCCTTGTGCAAGATGGCCTGGCTACTGGCCCAGATACTTGCGCAGCCGGTCCTTCAGCCCGGGCCGCGCGGCGGAACGCACCAGATGCGCCAGGTCCGTATCCGCCTGTACCGTATCGAGCGCGCGATAAAGCGAGGCCCGGGCCTCGTCCTCGAGTTCCCCAGAAAGCGCTTCGCACGCCTGCTCCACGCCCGCCCAATCCTCCTGGGCGAGTACCTGCTGGACGAAGCCCATCCCCAGGGCCTCTTGCGTGGAAAACGGACGGCTTGCGCCAAGGATCTCCAAGGCCTTCTGCGGCCCCACCAGGTCGGCGAAGCGCCGGGTTCCGAGCACCAGGCCGAACTTCAGGCCGGGCATGCGGAACAGGCTGTCGGCGCTGGCGACACGGCGCCGGCACACAGCGAACAGATCGACGCCTGCGCCGAACACCTTGCCGTGCGCAAGTGCCAGGGTGTATGCGGGGGACGATGCAACCGCCTGAAGCAGCTGTTCGATGCGGATGAAGCGCAGGACCAGATCCCCTTCGCTTTGCGCCTCCAGGTCCGACAGGTCGAAGCCGGCACAAAAGCCCTTGCCGGCGCCACGAAAGACCAGGAGGCGGGCGCCCTTGGTGTCGGCCTGGTGCACCCCTTGCAGCAGGGCCTCCACCAGCTCTGCATTGAGCGCGTTCAATTTCTCGGGGCGGTTCAGCGTGAACGTCCAGCGCTGGCCGTTGACCTGGATGTCCAGCACGCGGCTCATGCGCCCCCCTTCGCGCTATCGCGCAGCGGTCCCAGCACCTGCTCGTTGTGCTCGCCCAGCGCGGGCGGACGCATGCGCACCGCCAGCGTGCGGTCATCGAAGCGGACCGGCGATACAAAGGTCCTGGTCATCACGCCGTTGGGCAACTCCAGCGGCTGCACCCACTGCATGTGCTCGACCTGCGGATCAGCGAGCACCTGCGAGTACCTGTTGATGGGCGCGCAGGGCACCCCCGCGTCGCGAAAGCGCTGCAGCCAGGTGGCCGTGTCGGCGCGCACGAACTCCTCCTCGAGAATCTCCAGCAGCGCATCCTGGTGCTGGGCACGCAGAACCGGTGTCAGGAAACGGGCATCGTCCAGCAGCGCCATCCGGCCGACCACCTCGCAGACCGAGCGCCACAGCGCGTTGTTGCCGGCAGCCATGCCGAAGTAGCCGTCGGACGAGCGAAAGACGCGATAGGGCGCGTTGCGCGGATGGGCCGAGCCCAGCGCGCGTGGATCGCGACCGCTGCCGAAATATTCCGATGTCTGCAACGCCGCAATGCCCAGCGTGGCGCCCAGCATCGGCACATCCAGGTGCACGCCCCGCCCGCTGGCCTGCGCTGCGCGCAATGCCGCCGCGATGGAGAAGGCGGCATACAGGCCTGCCGAGAAGTCGGCCAGCGGCACGCCGCACTTCACGGGCGCGCCACCCTCTTCCCCCGTGATGCTCATGATGCCGCTCATGGCCTGGACGGTGAGATCGAACCCGCCTTCCGCGGACCGCGGCCCGGACTGCCCGTAGGCCGAGATGGAGCAGTAGACCAGGCGCCGGTTCAGGAACTGCAGGTCCTTGTAGCCCAGGCCCAGGCGCTCCATGACACCGGGGCGGTTGTTCTCGATGAGCACGTCGGCGCCCCGGACCAGCTCGCGCAGCAGCTGCGCATCGCCGGCCTCCTTGAGGTCGAGGGTGACCGATTTCTTGTTGCGGTTGAGCGAGGCGAAGTTCTCGCTGTAGCCGTCGTTGATGGGGGGCCAGCTGCGCAGGGTGTCACCTCCTTGCGGGTTCTCCACCTTGATCAGCTCGGCCCCCAGGTCCGCCAGCAGCATTCCACAAAAGGGTCCCGCAGCAACGTTGCAGATCTCGATCACTTTGATGCCGTCCAGCGGCAGTCGATGGCTCATGTCGTCTCCAGAAACGAAGGGCGGAACGGGGGATATGCCCAACCCCTCCCGCGTTGACAAATCCTATCAGCGACATCCATGATGTCAACAAATTATGAGATATCAATCCTAATATTTAGGATATCAGGAGCCATCTTCAGATTGGCACTGGTCGAAATACCAACCAGCCTCAAGGGCAAAGGAGACAAAAGATGATCCAAAGACGCCAAATCCTGGCGGGCATGGCAGGCATGGCCTGCTCGGGACCGCTGCTCGCACAGCCATGGCCTGCAAAGCCCGTGCGCGTCATCACGCCCTACCCTCCGGGCGGCGCGACCGACATCACGGCGCGCGTCTATGCGCAGCACCTGGGACAGTTGCTGGGCCAGCCTTTCGTCATCGAAAACCGTGCGGGTGCCGGAGGCGAGATCGGTGCAACGGCCGTTGCAAACAGCGCCGGGGACGGCTACAGCCTGCTGTTCGGTGCCATCGGCAGCCTGACAATCCATGCGGTCATTCCCACGCAAAAGCCTCCCTACGACCTGATGACGGCGTTAACCGGCGTCTCCATGGGCAGTTCGGTCCCCCTGGCGATTGCCGTGCGCGGCGACCTGCCCGCCCACTCCGTGGCCGAACTGGTCAGGCTCGGCAAGGCGGGCGGCAAAAGCCTGACCTACGGTTCAGCCGGCAATGGGTCCACCCAGCACATGACAGGGGAATACTTCCAGCAGGCGGCCGGCATGAAACTGATGCACATCCCCTACAAGGGAAGCGCACCTGCCGTCGCCGACCTGCTAGGGGGCCAGATCGACCTGGTGTTCGAGACGCTGCCGGCCCTGGCCACGCAGATCGGCGGCAGCAAGCTGCGTATCCTGGCCCTGACCAGCGCCAGGCGCAGCGACATGCTGCCCGAGGTCCCGACGCTCAGGGAGTCCGGCTTCGCGGATTTCGAGGTCACGACCTACTACGGACTGCTTGCCCCCAAGGCCACGCCAGCCGCCATCGTGGAACGGCTCTCCAAGGCCATGCAGGAGATCGCCAAGATGGGCGAAGTGCGCCAGACGCTGCAAAGACAAGGCGCCGATGCCTATGCGAGCACCCCCCAGCACACGACCCGGATCATCGAAGCCGAGTTGGCCAAGTGGGAACAGGTTCAAAAGATCGCCCAGGTGCAGTGAGGCAGCAACGCCCCCGAGAAGACAGCTCGGCCATGACGACAACATTTGACCGGTGCCCGTGGAAAGGAGCATCAATCAATCGGCACAAAGTACCGTAACAGCTGGGCCCGAATTTCTACCGGCTTTGCCGTCAGATCCACGGTCGCAAACCGGATCGCATGCCCCTGGATGACCACCGTCTCGTCCATCGTTTGCCCCACAGAGGGATGCAACAGCAGGCCGCTTGCCGCGTCTGCCAGTGGGTCGCCGCAACCGATCTGTGATCGGAGATAGGCATACATTTGATAGAGGTAGCCACTGCGCAAGCTTTGATCTCGATACCACCCCGTCGTGACGATGGAGGTGAACTTGGTGTCGATGACAATCCGCCGCCCTGAGTTGGCGTGGTCGAGCACCACATCAGTTCTCATGGTGGGCAAGATGCTGTCCATACCGGCGGTCTGTGCCGAGATTTGCCACTGTAGAGTGGTGCCGCAGCGCACATGCCACCCAAGCGCCCTTAACGCCACGAAATAGAGCCCCCCGACGGCACGTTCAAAGAGGCGGCGAACCCAGGCCTCCTCCCTGTCTGGCATCGCCAGCACATACCCACCCGCAGACTCTGTGGGTAGCGCCAAGTCAAAAGCGAGTTTGGACGCGGCCACCATGAACTGATCGTCAGCGTCATGCCGCCCGAAACGATCTGCGCTCATTTGGGCGCGAGTTGGCGGTTGGCCCGAGACACCCCGGGCTCTCATCGCACCTGCGAGGCATCGACACCGATGGGCAAGGGTTCTTCTCTTGACCAAGCGGGCAACTGACTCCAATGCCGCCCGGACAAAGCGATTGCGTGGCGTGTCGATGGTGAGTTCGGTGTAGCGACAGGCGACCAGACCGCGATCCAGCAATTGGCGCCGTTCAGTGGCCAGCACATCGATGCGCCCACGCACTCGGCTGAGCCATTCCTCTTGGTGCCGATAGCCCTGGCTCAACTGACGACGCAGCCGAGTCTCGACCGCACGGGCCAGAAGCTCTGCCACCAGATCGGGCAGTTCATCTGGGCTTTCCTCGACGTCAGCGTTGGCGATGCCACCTGCGCGAAAAAGGTCTGACGCATAGAGCATCAGCAGCCAGAGGTTACGGACCGGAATGCGCCCTACGAACCCGGGCGTGCTTTCCGATGCAGCCGCCACTGACGGAACGAGGGCACTCATCACCAGCCTTGCAACAAACGTGACGCGGCCTGACGTGCATCCTCGGGGGAATCAAACCAATACTCTTCCAGCAGAGGACTGATCTCCGTTTCCACGACTTGCTGAAACCATCTCTGGGTACTACCGACATCCAATCGATGCACAGGCGTGACGTAGCTGTGGCCGATCCGAAACTGCTTGCCGAGACGTGTATCTGCTGCGATCTGTTCGTTCAGTTCTGCAAGGCGCCGCTCGATGTCTGAAGCGAGCGCTTCGTCAACACCACATGCCGTGACCACCCATTTCCGCCACGCCGGGCCGAGGCGAGGCTCAAGGCCAACGAAGGCAAAGCGGCGACGCAACGCAAGATCAACAAGCGCCAAAGACCGATCGGCAATGTTCATGGTGCCGATCACATGAAGGTTCTCGGGAATGTGAACAGGCCGACGCACCCCGTCAGCATCTGGGTAGCACAGCTCCAGCGCTTCTCTGGGGGTGCGCTTTCCAGCCTCCAGCAATGTCAGCAACTCACCGAATACCTGGGCCGGATTGCCACGGTTGATCTCCTCGATGACGACGACGAACTTGGCAGAGGGCTCCTTGCTCGCAGCCTTGATGACCTCCATGAAGACGCCATCGGCCAGTGACAGCTTTCCCTCGCCTGTGGGCCTCCAACCGCGCACAAAGTCTTCATACGAGAGATTCGGATGAAACTGGACGGCTCTGAGCTTGCTCTCGTCCTTTTGCCCCATCAACGCAAAAGCCAATCGCTTGGCCAGCCAGGTTTTTCCGGTGCCGGGCGGCCCCTGCAAGATAAGGTTTTTCTTGGTGCGCAGCCGATCAAGCAGCAGTTCAAGCTCTGCCCCAGCCAGGAAACAGCCTTCATGAATGATGTCGTCAAGCGTGTACGGAACGATGGGCGCCTGCGGCTGGACGACCTGGGCAGCAACCTCGTCGCCGGAGTCATCGTTGGGCATACCAGGCAAGACATCGCCCCCCGGCGGAGCAGGCGTTGCATCCTTGAACTGCCAAGAGGCCAGCGACAACTCTGGGAAGCTGTGCACAGGGTAGTCGTCTTCCGCAAACCGCGTGTGCAAGTCGTCGGCAAGTTGCAAATACGTGGCCGCGTCGCAAGGCGCTTGTGGCCCAGGCGTCGCTATCGTCATGCCAAGGCGCTTCTGAATGTAGTGCCGCGACTGGCTGTCCAACGTTGCAAACTCCCATGGAGCAGCCCAATACAAGCCGGTAGACAGATTCCACGCCACACCCCAGACCTGGGTGGCCGCGTCATAGGCCTCAATGAACTCGTTGCGCGTGTCCGACTCATCGTCTTCAACCAGCGCTTGCGCCGCAGCAAAGACGCGCCACAAGGCATCAATGTCTCCAGCCCCTCGCTTGTCAGCGTATCGGAAGAACCATGAGCGCTGATTGTTGAGCACGGGGATGCCTTCGAACGTCGCGGGCACAGGGACGGTGACACCGAGAAACTTCGCCAGCTCCCCTGCAATCAGCTTGCGGTTGGCATCCGTCATTCCTCGATTGAACGTGCCCATCACCGTGAACGGGCAGATGTCCTGCAGCGGGCCGCTGCTCCCATCTGGGAACTTGTCCTGCAGATAGCCCAATCCCTGCACTTGCTGAGCCATCTGGTGAATGCCCTGGACAAGCGGGGCTCGGTTGCTCGCGTAAGCCAGCAGCTTCTCGGCGACGGCCTCATAGAAGTCCGTCCACTGAAACAGAGTGCCGAAGCGGTCCTTCCAGTACGGCGCATTGCGGAATCGCTCGATGTCTTGCGGCTTGCCTTCGAACGCAAAAGCAATCAGTGCATCCGCGCTCCATTCGCCGGGCACGACGCGCCAGATGGTGGGGCGGTAGGTGTAGAAATACCACTCACGCACGCCGTCGGCGGGCTGCCACCGCACTTTGACGCGCTCACCGTCCTGCAGGTTCTCGGTGATGATGCCAATGGCCTTGATGCGCATCACGGACACGGTCTGCTGGCGGTTGTCGAAGGGCAGGCCATGCTTGCGCACATATGCGGCCTTGATCGCAATGCGCTCGCCGGGCCGCATGGAGCGAACCAGCGCCTGCTCCTTTTGGCTGGGGCTGCTGATCTCCCAGATGCCTTCTTCGAGGAAGCGGGCGCTCTGGTCATCGGTGTGACCGAAACTGGCCCCGACGAACCAGGTCGTGCCGGAAGATTGGCTGCTGATTTGATCTGACATTCTTCTCCCTTTTCACCGCCGTCACTCCGTACACGAATGGCATGTTCGCGAGGTGTGATGCCTTAATAGGTTGTTCATCCGTCTCAGATTTGGGAACCTGTGGTTACCAGGCCAAGCAACTCAAGTCAGGAGAGACAGATGAACGTCATAAGCATGCCCGTTTGACCGCTATGGGTCGAGCCCTGCTTGTCGGCAGGTTCTTGAATGAAGAATGGAGCGTGATCACCGCCACCCAGGCCATGGGCGTGAGTTGCCGGACCGGCTTCAAGTGGTTGGCTCGCTTAAGACCAGAAGGCACCCCAGGGCTGCGTGACCGCAGTTCGTGACCGCACCACTGCCCCACGGCCTGCAGCGCCGAACAGATAAACCGATTCGAGTTACATCGCCGACAGCGCCAGCCACTGTGGCGCATTGCCCGAGAGTGCGGCCTCAGCCTGAGTACCGTGGTTCGCTGCATGGCTCGCCCGGGCTTGAACCGTTTGAGCGCCTTGCAACCGCCCGAATCTGTTGTGCGCTATGAACGCGCCAGCCCTGGCGAGTTGCTGCACAGCGACACCAAGCGCCTGGGCCGCATCCAGGACGTAGGCCATCGCATCACTGGCAAGCCTTGCGAGATGCCGTGGCCTACTACGCTGGCATCGGCGTGCGTGCCCGCCTTGTTGCGGCATGCAGCGGTACAGCATGCCGTGGAGCTGAAGGACAGTTGTGCAGCATGCATTGGGCCGATGCGTGCCTGCGCGGCTTGCTCGAAGAGCAGACCGGTCAGACGTTGAACAGGAAGTTCATCACATCCCCATCCTTGACGACATATTCCTTGCCTTCGGCACGCATCTTGCCGGCATCCTTGGCGCCCTGCTCGCCCTTGAAGGCGATGAAGTCGTCGAAGGCGATGGTCTGGGCGCGGATGAAGCCGCGCTCGAAGTCGCCGTGGATGACGCCGGCGGCCTGGGGCGCGGTGTCGCCGACCTTGATGGTCCAGGCGCGCACTTCCTTGACGCCGGCGGTGAAGTAGGTCTGCAGGCCCAGCAGGCCGAAGCCGGCGCGGATCAGGCGGTTCAGGCCGGGCTCTTCCAGGCCCAGTTCCTGCAGAAACATGTCGCGGTCCTCGTCGCTCATCTCGGCCATTTCGGCTTCGATCTTGGCGCAGATGGCCACCACGGGGGCGCCCTGCGCCTCGGCATAGGCCTTGAGGCTGTCCAGCAGCGGGTTGTTCTCGAAGCCGTCTTCGCTGACGTTGCCCACGAACATGGCGGGCTTGGCAGTGATCAGGCAGAACTGCTTGAGCAGGGGCGCGTCTTCCTTGGACACGGGCACCGTGCGGGCCGGCTTGCCCTCGTTGAGTGCTGCCTGGATGGGCGTGAGCAGGGACACGAGCTTGGCCGCTTCCTTGTCGTTGCCCGACTTGGCGGCCTTGCTGTAGCGGTTCAGGGCCTTTTCCACGGTGCCCAGGTCGGCCAGGCACAGCTCGGTCTGGATGACCTCGATGTCGGCGATGGGGTCCACCTTGTTGGCCACGTGGATCACGTTCGGGTCCTCGAAGCAGCGCACCACGTTGACGATGGCGTCGGTCTCGCGGATGTGGGCCAGGAACTGGTTGCCCAGGCCTTCGCCCTTGGAGGCGCCGGCCACCAGGCCCGCGATGTCCACGAATTCGACGATGGCCGGCACGATGCGCTCGGGCGAGATGATGTCGGCCAGCTTCTGCAGGCGCGGATCGGGCACTTCCACCACGCCGGTGTTGGGCTCGATGGTGCAGAAGGGGTAGTTCTCGGCGGCGATGCCGGCCTTCGTCAGCGCGTTGAAGAGGGTGGACTTGCCCACGTTGGGCAGGCCCACGATGCCGCATTTGAGGCTCATGGCAGGGCTTTCTACAGGAATTCTGGGGACAAACCCGGTATTTTAGTCAACCGGCCATTTCCTGTCGCTTCAGGCGAACTGCCAGTCGCCGGCCACGGCCTGGCCCACGGACAGCCCGGCCCCGTCGCAAAGGTTTTCGAACACGGCGTTCATGCCGAAGGTGATGGCGCCACCCAGGCGCTCGTCCTGGCGGTAGCTGCGGATGGCGTCGCCCACGGCCGTGCCCTGCCGCGCCGTGGCGGGGTCGATGTCGGGGATGGGGCAGCGGGTGCAGGGCTTGGCCATGCGCAGGCGCAGGCCCCGGGCATCGGACACGTCGAAGCCGGCGACCCGGTCCTCGTCATGGGCGTCGATGCCCGCGATCACGATGTTGGGCCGAAAGCGCCGGGCGTCCACGGCCGCATGGCCGGCGGCCAGCAGGCGCTGGTTGAGCTCGTCGATGGCCGCCTGGCTCAGCACCAGCAGCGGGTAGCCGTCCGCGAAATGCACGGGCGCGGGCCGGCCATCCGTCCAGCGTCCGCTGGTGCGGCGCGGTGTAGCGGGGTCGCAACGCACCAGGGCGCAGTCCGTGCCCAGCGCCTGGCCCAGCCAGCGCGCGGCCTCGGCCCCCATGTCCCAGGCGGGGACCTGGTCCGACCAGACGCGCACCTGGCGCCCGGGGCCGGTGGCCTGCAGCGCGATGCGCAGCGGCTCCTGGCCCGGAAAGCGCAGCACCAGATGCGTCGGGCCGATCTCGGGCTGGATCCAGGCCATGCGCGGATGGCTGCGCTGCGTCAGGAATTCGCCCTGCGCATCGACCACCATCCAGTGGCGGTCCCAGGCCAGGCCGGTGGCCTTCAGGGCCGTCTTCTGCAGCGCGATGCCGGCGCAGGATTTGACGGGGTACACCCAGAGTTCGGCCACATGGCCCTGCACATCTCGTTCTTCGGCAAACATGGAATTCATCTTCTCCAACAGGAGCGCCACTGTGCCAGAGATGGCCGCGCCCCGGCGCCGTGCGGGAGTTTGCGCCAGATGCAGGCGCCTGCCGCGCACGGGCTCCTACAATGCCGGCCATGGCGCAAACCTTTGATGTATGTATACGCGGGGCTGGCATCGCAGGCCGGACCCTGGCTCTCTTGCTGGCCCGCGAACGGCTGCGCGTGGCCCTGGTGGCGGCCCCGCCGGCCGGCAACGCGCCCGATGTGCGGGCCTACGCGCTCAATGCCGGCGCGCGCGGCATGCTGGAGGCCCTGCGCTGCTGGCCCGATGAAGCGCATGCGACGGCCGTGACGCAGATGGAGGTGTTCGGCGACCTCGACGGCCGCGTGCTGTTCGATGCGGCCAGCCAGCATGTCGAGGCGCTGACCTGGATCGTCGACGTGCCCGCCCTGGAACACCGGCTGGCCGAGGCCGTGCGCTACCAGCCCATGGTGGAGGTCGTCTCGGAGCCCGTGGCCGCCCCGCTCACGGCCATCTGCGAAGGACGGGCCAGCCGCACGCGCAGCGAGTTCGGCGTGGACTTCGCCGTCACCCCCTATGCCCAGCACGCCATCGCGACGCGGCTGCACTGCGAACTGCCGCACGGCCAGGTCGCACGCCAGTGGTTCACGGCCGAAGGCATCCTCGCCCTGCTGCCGCTGGACGGGCCGCAGGGCCACAGCGTGGCCGTGGTCTGGTCGGTGGCGCGCGAGGTGGCCGACGGCTGGCTTGCGGCAGACACCCAGGATTTCACGCAGCGGCTCGAAGCCATCAGCCAGGGCGCGCTGGGACGGCTGGAGCTGAGCGCGCCGCGCATGTCCTGGCCGCTGCAGCAGGCCGTGGCCGACCGTTGGTGCGGCTCCATGCCCGATGGCGAGGCGCGCTCGGCCCGCAGCTGGGTGCTGGTGGGCGATGCCGCCCACAACGTGCACCCGCTGGCCGGCCAGGGCCTGAACCTGGGGCTGGGCGACGTGCAGGCGCTGGCGCGCATCCTGCAGGAGCGCGGCTACTGGCGCAGCACGGGCGACCTGCGCCTGCTGCGCCGCTACGAGCGCGAGCGCAAGGCCGCGCTGGCCCCCATGGGGCTGGCCATGGACGGCCTGCAGCAGCTGTTCAGCCGCACCGAGGTGCCCGTGCAGATGCTGCGCAACTGGGGCATGAAGGGCTTCGAGCGCATCGGCCCGCTCAAGGACTGGATGGCACGCCAGGCCATGGGCCTGGAGCAGCGCGGCCAGTCCTGATGGACAGGGCCAGTGAACCCTTTGCCGATTTGCGACTCCTACTCCTGCCGCATGGCCCGCAGCGCCATGCATCCCACCACCCAGGCACGCACGGCCGCGCCGCCGGCCTGCCCATCCAACGCTTTGCCATGAAATCCATTGCCTTCGCGCTGGCCGCCGCCAGCCTGACCTGGAGCGTCGCCGTCCATGCCCAGGACGCCAACCTGCGCAAGACGCTGACCGAACGCATCCCCCAGCTCGAGAAGATCGACGAAATCCGCCCGACCCCCATGCCCGGCCTCTACGAGGTGCGCATCGGCACGGACCTGTTCTATACGGACGCCAAGGGCAACTACCTGATCCAGGGTGAACTGATCGACACCAAGGCACGCCGCAACCTCACCGAAGACCGGATGACGCAGCTGACCGCGGTGGACTTCAAGCAGTTGCCGCTCAAGGACGCCATCACCATCGTCCACGGCAAGGGCGAGCGCAAGATGGCCGTCTTCGAGGACCCCAACTGCGGCTACTGCAAGCGCTTCGAGCGCGACCTGCAAAGCGTGGACAACGTCACCGTCTACCTGTTCCTCTATCCGATCCTGAGCCCGGACTCGGCCGAGAAGTCGCGCAACATCTGGTGCGCCAAGGACCAGGCCGGCGCCTGGACCGACCATATGCTGCGCGACAAGAACCCGGCCGCCGCCCAGTGCGACACCTCGGCCCTGCAGCGCAACCTGGCGTTCGGCCGCAAGTACAAGATCACGGGCACGCCGACCATCATCTTCTCCAACAACACCCGCGTGCCCGGTGCCATCAGCGCCCAGGAGGTCGAGAAAAACCTCTCGGCCGCCGCGGCCCGCTGATGCCCCCTGGCGGGCCTGGTGCCGGGCCCGCAGCCTTTCCAGCCCTTTTTTCCAGCCCTCCATCCCAGGCCGGACAGCCCGCCGCGGCGGGCCCGGGCCGCATCCAGGCCGCCGCCCCAGGAGCCCCCATGACAGTTGCCTCCCCCGCCGCCGACATCCACTACCGCATCCAGGCGCTCGATGTCGATGCCCACCTGTTTTCCGTGCAGCTGCGCATCGCACGCCCGCTGCCGGGCCAGGCCGTCTCGCTGCCGGTCTGGATTCCGGGCAGTTATCTGGTGCGTGAATTCTCCAAGAACCTCCAGGGCCTGGCGGCCGAGCAGGACGGCCGGGCCATCGCCATCGTCCAGCAGGGCAAGAACCTGTGGACCGTGGACTGCGCGGCCGATGCGCCGCTGACCCTGCACTACCAGTACTGCGCCTACGACAATTCGGTGCGCACTGCGTGGCTGGACCGCCGCAGGGGCTTTTTCAACGGCACCAGCCTGTGCCTGCGCGTGCAGGGCCAGGAGGACCGCGCCCACACGCTGGAGCTGGCCGCCGGCGATGCGCCCTCCACCTGGCAGGTGGCCACCGGCCTCGAACCCGTGCAGACCGATGCGCGCGGCTGGGGCCTGTACCGCGCGGCCGACTACGACGAGCTGGTGGACTGCCCCGTGGAGCTGGGCAGCTTCTGGCGCGGCGACTTCGTGGCCGCGGGCGTGCCGCACAGCTTCGTGGTCGCGGGCGCCGCGCCCAGCTTCGACGGCGCGCGCCTGATCGCCGACGCACGCAGCATCTGCGAGACCGTGATCGCCTTCTGGCACGGCCAGGGCGCGGGCGCCACGCCCGCACCGATGTCCCGCTACGTCTTCATGCTCAACGTGGTCGACGACGGCTACGGCGGCCTGGAGCACCGCAACTCCACGGCCCTGATCTGCGGCCGGCGCGACCTGCCGCGCGTGGGCGAGCGCAAGGCGGCCGAGGGCTACACCACCTTGCTGGGCCTGATCAGCCACGAATATTTCCACACCTGGAACGTCAAGCGCCTGCGCCCTGCCGAGTTCGCGCGCTACGACTACGGGCAGGAGAACTACACCGCGCTGCTGTGGTTCTTCGAAGGCTTCACCAGCTACTACGACGACCTGCTGCTGCGCCGCGCAGGCCTGATCGACAACGCCCAGTACCTCAAGCTGGTCACGCGCACCATCAACCAGGTGCTGCAGACGCCGGGCCGGCGACTGCAGTCGGTGGCCCAGGCCAGCTTCGATGCCTGGGTCAAGTACTACCGCCAGGACGAGAACACGCCCAACCAGACCGTCAGCTACTACACCAAGGGCAGCCTGGTCGCGCTGGCCCTGGACCTGCTGCTGCGCCGCGAAGGCCGCGCCACGCTGGACGACGTGATGCGCGCGCTGTGGCAGCGCTGCGATGCGGGCCCCATGCGCGAGGACGATGTGCTGGCCGTGCTGCAGCAGCTGGGCGGGCGCAGCTTCGCTGCCGAGATCGCGCAATGGGTGCACGGCACCGATGACCTGCCGCTGGCCGAACTGCTGGCCGCCCACGGCGTGCAGGCCAAGGCCGAGCCCGCGCAGACCGCGCAGCGGCTGGGCCTGCGGGTGCAGGAAAGCCAGGGCATCACCGTCAAGACGGTGCTGCGCGCAAGCGTGGCGGAGCGCGCAGGCTTCATGGCAGGCGACGAATGGCTGGCCATCGAACTGCCGGCAGGCGCCGAAGATGCGCGCCCGGCGCGCTGGCGCATCACGCGGCTGGACGATCTGGCGCTCTACGCCGGCACGGCGCTGGAGATCACCGCCTGGGTGTCCCGCGACCGCCAGATCATGGCCCTCCCCCTGCCCTGGGGCTCGGCCATGCTGTCCGAAGCGGCCGCCGTGGTCGAAAAAACGGACAACGGCGATGCAAAAGCTGCCACCGGCGCGGCCGCGCCCAGCAACCTCGGCCTGGAAATCACGGACCTGGAGGCCGCGCAGCGCTGGCTGGCCGGGCCTGCCGACCGCCGCGCGGCGCCCGCTGCCGCCTGAGCGGCGCGGCACCCGCCTGCGCCGCGGGCCGGTTATTCTTGAGGATCGCGACGACAACCCCAGCAGGAGACTCCCTTGGCCTACGAAATGATCGAAGTCCGCGTGGAAGCCGACAAGGTCGGCATCATCACGCTCAACCGTCCCAAGCAGCTCAACGCGCTCAATGACCAGCTCATGAACGAACTGGGCCAGGCGCTGAAGGCCTTCGATGCCGACGAGTCCATCGGCTGCATGGTCATCACCGGCAGCGAAAAGGCCTTCGCGGCGGGCGCCGACATCGGCGCCATGGCCCAGTACAGCTTTGCCGACGCCTACAAGGGCGACTACATCACGCGCAACTGGGAAACCATCCGCGCCATCCGCAAGCCCGTGATCGCGGCCGTCAGCGGCTTCGCGCTGGGCGGCGGCTGCGAGCTGGCCATGATGTGCGACTTCATCATCGCGGCCGACAACGCGAAGTTCGGCCAGCCCGAGATCAAGCTCGGCGTCATCCCCGGCGCGGGCGGCACGCAGCGCCTGCCGCGCGCCGTGGGCAAGTCCAAGGCCATGGACATGGCCCTCACGGCCCGCATGATGGATGCCACCGAGGCCGAGCGCGCCGGCCTGGTCAGCCGCGTCGTGCCCCTGGACAAGCTCATGGACGAGGCCCTGGGCGCCGCCCTCATCATCAGCGGCTTCTCGCAGATCGCCGTCATGGCTGCCAAGGAGTCGGTGAACCGTGCCTTCGAGGGCTCGCTGGCCGATGGCGTCATGTTCGAGCGCCGCCTGTTCCACGCCCTGTTCGCCACCCAGGACCAGAAAGAGGGCATGGACGCCTTCGTGAACAAGCGCCAGGCGTCGTTCAAGAATCTCTGAAACCCGGCAAAGACGCGCTACAATGCGCGTCTTGCGGCAAGGTTTGGCCAGTGTCTCGCAAAGAAATTTCGAGAAATTTGCAAAACTTTCCGGATGGACCAAAAATTCTGCATATAATTTAGGTCTTACGGCGCTTTAGCTCAGTCGGTTAGAGCGATGGAATCATAATCCACAGGTCCGCGGTTCGAGTCCGTGAAGCGCCACCAAACACAGCAAAGGGCCTACGTGCAAACGTAGGCCCTTTTCCTTTTCCAGTCTTTTCCCGGCGCGCATGCACGGCCGCGGGGCCCATCCGCCTGCGGCCGCGGCGTCAGCGCCGAAGCGGTATCCAGTGGTTGTCCAGGGCCATGTCCTGTGCGCCGGCCGTGCGCAGCACCTGGCCGCGCTGGCGCAGCTGGGCCTGGCGCGTGCCACCCATCCACAGCGCAGGCTCGGCCGGCCGCGGCCGCCCCCTGGCGTCCAGCGACACGCTGGTATTGGCCACGCAGTACACGCCCTGCATGGCGTCACCGCGCAGCCAGCGGCCGCTGGCCTCGCGGCTTTGCGGCACCTGCCACCAGGTGATGGTGTTCACGCGCGGGCAGCTGACGGCGAACCACTCGCCATCGCAGCCGATGTCGCCACCGTAGCCGGCCAGCGGCTCACGGCCCTGGGGCGGTGGCACGGCATGCAGGCGCTCGCCGTCGAACAGCGCCAGCACGGGGGCCGAGGCACGGGCCTGCGCATCGCGGTGCTCGGCCTGCAGCGCGATGCCCAGCCAGCGGCGGCCGGGCGCATGGCCGACCTCGGGCCCCCAGGCCAGATGGCGCAGGCTCAGGCGGCTGTCGTCCAGCTTCCACAGGCCCGCGATGGCACCGCCTTCGGCGGGCAGCAGCCGCGCGATGGAGGAGTCCATGTGGTCCAGCTGCAGCTTGCGCCGGCCGGTCTCGGACTGCGTGGGAATGCCGCCATTGGCCACCATGAGCGTGCCGTCGCCGTCCAGCAGCAGCTGGTGCGGGTCCATGCCGCCCGTGCGCCATTCGGCGATCTTCTCCAGGGTCGCGGCATCGCGCACGCCGATCAGGCCCTGGGCGTCCTCCAGGTCGGTTTCGGTGGTGTAGAGATGGCGGCCATCGGCGCTTTCGATCACATGGCCGTTGAAGACGCGGTCGGGCTCTATCCACAGCCATTGCGCCGCGTCGGCCGGCTGGCCGGGGCGCAGGCGCACCAGCCAGTCGCCGGGGCGGCGGCTCGCGAAGACCACGGAGCCGTCGCGCAGGGCGGCCATGCCGTGGGCGCGCGTGGGCACCTCCAGCGACTGCAGCACCTGCAGCGGGCCGTTCGCCTGCGCGGCGGGCCGCACGATGCCCACATGCATCTGCTCGCCCTGCATCCAGGCGGCGGCCAGCGATCCGGCAGCGGTCCCGGCCCCTGCCGCCCGTGCGCTGGCCAGGGGCATGGCGGCCAGCAGCCCCATGCCCTGCAACCACTGGCGGCGGTTCAGCGCCGGCTCAATCTCCATCGGCATCAGAGAACCCGATGTTGACTTCGAGCGCGGGCGCGACTTCGCCTTCCATCAGCCGCTTGAGGCGCGACAGCGGCCTGGTCGCGGCTTCGACGGCCTGGGCCGTGGGCGCGGCCATCGCGCGCATGCCGGCATCGGCCTCGTTGACGGCCTGGAGCCAGCGATCGGCCAGCGGATTGAGGCCCCGGCCACGCAGGTAGGACTCGATGGGCACGATGTCCGTGCCGGGCTGGGGAACCTTGCGGTCCACGCTCACGGCCAGCGTGCGCAGGCCCTGCCAGTGCGCGCGCCAGATCTCCAGCGTGCTGCCGCTGGCCAGGTGTTCCCAGGCGGGCGGCTTGCTGCCGGCACTGCCTGCACTACGCAAAGGCTTTTCCATGTCCGCCCAGCGCAGCCGCTCCAGCCCGCCCACCCACTGGTTGATGAACTCGGCCATGGCCTCGGTGGTGGCATCGCCGTCCTCGGACCAGTCCTGGCCGGCGAGCCTGGCAAAGCCCTGGTCCAGCAGGCCCAGCTCGGCGGCGATCTCCTCGGCCACCAGCACGGCATAGGCGCAGGCCGGCGTCTGGGGCGCGGCGGGCTGGGTCCACAGCAGGTGTTCCAGCGCGGGGTAGCCCTTGGCGGGCGCGCCGATGCGCTCCATGGCCGCGAGGCCGGCCGGGGCCGACTGCAGGGCCTTCTTCAGCAGGGCCGGGCGCAGGGGACGGAAGTCCACCAGGCGCGCCGAGCGGCGCTCGACCAGCGGCCCCAGGGCCACGGCCGACAGCGCGCTCCAGCGCGCGGCCGATTGCACATAGGCCTGGCGCGCGGCCTTCAGCGTCCCGGCGGCGCCTGCGGCGTCGGCCGCGCAGTGCGCCTGCAGCGCCTGCCGCAATGACTGCGCGGACTGCAGCGCCGCGTGGGCCTGGGGCGCATACCACCTGCCGTACAGGCCCTGGACGGCATGGGCCGTGTTGTAGAAGGGGATGGCCATGTGGGCCTCCACCTCCTGGGCCTGCGCCGGGGCGGCGGCCAGCAGCGCCAGGGCGGCGGCGGACAGGAGTTGGCGAGGGAATGTGAGCAGGCGGGGCATCAGAGGGACTCCACAAACTTGACCAGGGCTTCGCGGTCCTGGGCACTGAACTGGCGCACCTTCTCGCGCGACGGTTCGGCCTCGCCGCCATGCCACAGGATGGCTTCGAGCACGCCGCGCGCACGGCCGTCGTGCAGCAGGCGCTGGTGGTTGTTCACGTCGGGCAGCAGGCCGATGCCCCACAGCGGCGGCGTGCGCCACTGGCGTCCCGTGGCGCGGAAATCGGGGCGGCCATCGGCCAGCGCCTCGCCCATGTCGTGCAGCAGCAGGTCGGTATAGGGCGCGATGGTCTGGCCCGACAGCGCCTTGCTGCTGAGGGCGGGCGACAGCCCGGGGAACAGCGCACCGGCCGTCTTGTAGCTGGGACGGTGGCACTGCGCGCACTGGGCGGCGTGGAACAGCGCCTCGCCACGGCGCACGGTGGCGTCATCCGGATTGCGCCGTGCCGGCGGCGCCAGCGTGGCCTGGTAGAAGATCACGTCGTCCAGCACGCGGTCCTCGATCTCCACGCCCTCGGCGCCCTTGCCGTGCGGGGCGGCCAGGCAGTCCTTCTGCGCGGGCGTGCAGGTCTGCTGGGGAAAGCGCTTCGAGGTGATGCCGATGTCGCCCAGGAAGGCCGAGGCGGTCTGGTGGGCCAGCGAGGCGACGTTGGCCTTCCAGCCGAAGCGGCCCAGCATCATGCGCTCGCCATAGGCATCCCAGACATAGTTGGGCTGGCCCTTGATGGGGCCGCCCAGGGCGGCCTGGGCCGCGGCATTGGCCAGGATCTCGGACTCGGGAATGTGCTCCAGCAGCCCCAGGCCGATGACCTGCGGCGCGATGCGCGGGCTGGCCATCACATCGGCGGCCATGGGCCCGTAGTTCAGGCCCGTGAACTCGTAGACGGGTTTTTCCAGCGTGTAGGGCGTGCCGTCGGCAAATTGCCCCTGTATCTGCTCATAGCGTATGCGCACCTCGCCTTCGCCCTTGACGCCGAGCACGCCCTGGGTGTTGAACTGGTCGCCATAGACGGGGTCGGGCAGCGGGCTGCCGTGCGGCCCCTCGCCCGGGATGGACAGGCGCATGAGCAGGCCCGCGAAGGGCTGGGGCTTGAGCGGGTTGTGGAAATCGGGCGGCTGGGCGCGGCCGTCCTGCACATGGCAGCCGCCGCAGGAGCGCGCGAGGAAATGCGGTCCCAGTCCGTCGCGCGCCGTGGTCGATGCCGGCGCCTGCACCCAGTTGCGCTTGAAAAAGGAGTTGCCGATGACGAAGCGCGTGCGCTCGGCATCGTCGAGATTGGCGGCCGGCAGCGAAAAGGCATTTCGGCCCGTGGCGTGGACCGTGGTCTGGCCGCCGGGCGGCAGCGGCTCGGCGGGCGCGGCGAACAGCAGCTCGGGCGAGGGTGCGGGCCTGGAAGCCGTGGCGGGCGCTGGTGCAGGCCCGGGTTCAGGCGCAGGAGCGGGTGCAGACGCCGCCGAATCCTGGCGCTGGGCCGAGCAGCCCATCAGTCCCAGGGTGGCGGCGGCAAGCAGCAATGGGGAGAGGTTCATGGTGGGTGGCTTGCCTGGAAATCCTGTAAATGCCAGGGCCGCCGGACCCTTTCGGGGGCGGCGGCCTGGGCGCATGGCATGAGGGAGTCGGAGGCTCTGGCGGCGGGCTCTTCTTAGTTGGCCTTGGGGTCCACCAGGTTCAGCTGGGTGATGCCGACGGCGTTGGCCGCCTCCACCAGGTCCTTGCTCTGCTGGACCAGGCTGTCGATGGTCGCCTGGATCCTGGCGCGCGAGGCCGAGTCGCGCGCCCCCTGGATGGCCTGGTCGAACGGCGCGGGGATGGCCTGGGCCGCTTGCACCGACTGGCTGATCTGGCGCGTGGTCCTGTCGGCCAGCGCGCTGTCCTTGGCGGCGACCCAGTCCCTGATGCCGGGGCCCTGCAGCAGGCTGCCGTCCAGGCGCTTGTAGCTGCCCTGCCAGACATTGAGGATGCCCTGGGCATTGGTCACGGCATCGCGGTGCGTGTTGTCGGAAAAGCACGAATGCTCGTCTTCCTGGTCGCGGCTGGCCAGGGCAACCTCGAGGCGCTCGCCGGCCAGCTCACCGCGCGACAGCGAGCCCAGGCCCACGAAGATGCGGCGCAGCGCGTCCTCGGGCTTCTTCTCGAACTGGGCGCGGAAGTTCCTGGAGGAGCCCGGCTTCCATTCGTCGGCCACGGACTGCAGGTCCTCGATCAGCAGCTCGGTCACGACCTTGAGGTACTGGCGGCGGCGGTCGGCGTTGGATTTCTTGCCGTCCACATAGTCGGTGTAGGGACGGGCACCCGGACCCTTGTCGTCCAGGTCCTGGCCCCACAGCATGAATTCGATGGCGTGCCAGCCCGTGGAGACGTTCTCCTCACCATCGTGCTCGTTGAGCTCGGCCAGGCGCTTCTTGGTGATGGCTTCCTTGCGGTTGTTGATGATGCCGGCCGTGGGATTGCCCTCGACATAGTCCACGTAGGACTCGTCCATGGGCCAGGCGTTGATCTGGCCTTCGGGGCCTTCATCGTTGTCGATGGGGCCGGCATAGAAGCGGAAGGCCTCGGTCTGGCCGTAGTACTCGCGGGCGTCCAGCCAGGCCTGGCGCGCGCGCTGCAGGCCCTGCTCGCTGGGCGCGGCCAGGAAGGCGTCGATGGCCTTCTGCATGCTCTTGGCCGAGGTGATCGTGTCCGAGTAATTGGCATGCACCAGCGTGCTGTAGTGCCTGACCACGTCCGAGACGGAGAGGTTCTTCTTCACGGGCTGTTGGACGGTGCCGGCGGCTGCGGCCTGGCTCATCGGGGCGGCCGCGCCCAGGGCAAGGGCGGCCGCAATCAGGATGGATTGCATGGCGGAAGGCAATTCAGGGATGGAGGAACTCGTAAAAAAAGAGAACGGAATGCCAAAATGTAATGAGAATTGTTTTTATTGGCAAAATTTCCACCATATCGCCGCACTGCCCAGCAAGGTCTTACCTGCCGCCGGCCATGCCGCGCCGCTTGCCTTGAAGGCCGTCTTGGCGTACCATGGCGCCCGCCCGAATATCCCGAAACCCTGAATGCGCCGGCCGCCTGCCCGCGCCTTCAGGGTTTTTGCTTTTTGCAGAAGCGGTCTTTTGGACGGCGGCCAGCCTGCGCCGCCCATCGTGCGCGCGGCCTGTGCGCGCGGCCTGCAATGCCGGCCCTGCCCCCAGCGCCCCTGCCACCGTCCCGCCGCTCGCCTGCTTTCAGCCCGCCCATCGAGGATTCCCACGTGACCACCATTCCCTCCGGGGCGCTCGCGGCCGATGCCGCCGGCGCCAGCACCCATGCGCCTGCCATCACCCAGGTCAACAGCTACAGCTGGAAGGCCCTGGCCGGCTCGGCCGTCGGCTATGCCATGGACGGCTTCGACCTGCTGATCCTGGGCTTCATGCTGCCGGCCATCTCGGCCGACCTGCAGTTGACGCCGGGCCAGGCCGGCTCGCTGGTGACCTGGACGCTGATCGGCGCCGTGTTCGGCGGCCTGTTCTTCGGCATGCTCAGCGACCGCTACGGCCGCATCCGCGTGCTGACCTGGACCATCGTGCTGTTCGCCGTGTTCACGGGCCTGTGCGCCTTCGCCCAGGGCTACTGGGACCTGCTGGCCTACCGCACCATCGCAGGCATCGGCCTGGGCGGCGAGTTCGGCATCGGCATGGCGCTGGCCGCCGAGGCCTGGCCCGCTCGCCACCGCGCACGCGTCTCGTCCTATGTGGCCCTGGGCTGGCAGATGGGCGTGCTCGGCGCCGCGCTGCTGACGCCGCTGCTGCTACCGGTCATCGGCTGGCGCGGCATGTTCCTGGTGGGCGTGATCCCGGCCATCGTCGCCTGGGTGATCCGCAACAGGCTGCACGAGCCCGAGGTCTTCGTGCGGCGCCAGAAGGCGCAGCGCCCGCCGCTGATGCAAAGCCTGAAGCTGCTGGCCAAGGACCGGGCCACGACCCGCGTCAGCCTGGGCGTGATCGTGCTGACCTCGGTGCAGAACTTCGGCTACTACGGGATCATGATCTGGATGCCCAGCTTCCTGTCCAGGCAGTTGGGCTTCAGCCTGACCAAGTCCTCGATGTGGACCGCGATGACGGTGATCGGCATGATGGCCGGCATCTGGGTCTTCGGCCAGCTGGCCGACCGCATCGGCCGCAAGCCCAGCTTCCTGATCTTCCAGCTGGGCGCGGTGGTCATGGTCGTGCTCTATTCGCAGCTGTCCGACCCCACGGCCATGCTCTGGGCCGGCGCCCTCATGGGCCTGTTCGTCAACGGCATGATGGGCGGCTACGGCGCCGTCATGAGCGAGGCCTACCCCACCGAGGCGCGCGCCACCGCGCAGAACGTGCTGTTCAACATCGGCCGCGCCGTGGGCGGCCTGGGCCCGGTGGTGATCGGCGCGCTGGCCATGGGTTATTCGTTCCAGGTCGCCATCGCGCTGCTGGCCGCGATCTACGTGCTGGACATGCTGGCCACGGCCTTCCTGATCCCCGAACTCAAGGGGCGCGAGCTGTCCTGAGCGGCAGGCCTCAGCCGCCGTCGCACTGCTGCGTCTCGATGCGCTCGGCGGCCTGCCGGATGTCCTCTCTGAGCATCTGGTCGCCGAACATGACGGAGACCTTTCCGTCGAGGCCGCGCAGCTTGTCCAGCGCGGCCCCGTACCCGCCGCTGCCGATGCGCTTGAGCCCGCACAGCGCATAGAGCTTGGCCACGGGCGAGCGCCTGGGGTCATCGATCACCGACAGCAGGATGGCATTGGCCTCGGGCCGCTTGACCACGTCGTCCAGGTGCTGCTCGGCCGGCGAGAGCTTGCCCGCGAAACCTACCAGGCCGAGGTTGAACTGGCGGGCTTCCAGCGGCGTGGCATCGAAAAGGCTGGCATGGCCCAGCACGGGAAGGCCGATCATCGAGGCCAGCAGGAGGGTGCGCAGAGAGTCTTTCATGACAGCCATGGACCCTGGTGGCCCACCCAGGTTCCCCGGATCTGCGGAAAAATGCATGCCGACTTGACCCAGCCCGCCACGCCCAGCACCACGGCCGGCGCGCCCACCTGCAGCCAGGCTTTGCGGCCGGCGCGCAGCCCTGCCTGCGGCCAGGCGCTCGCTATTCCCCTGCAGATACGACAATTCTCTAACTGGATTCACCAAGCTGGCTACACTGCGCTATTCACCAACGAAAATAGCGAGAGAACCATGCAACTGAGCCAGCCCCTGCGCGCCACCGCCTTCGCCGCCCTTGCCCTGTTCGGCCTGGCGGCTGCGCATGCCGCCGAGGTGTCGGTGGCCGTCGCCGCCAATTTCACGGCCCCCATGCAGAAGATCGCCGCCGAGTTCGAGAAGGACACCGGCCACAAGGCCCAGCTGTCCTTCGGTGCCACGGGCAAGTTCTATGCGCAGATCGTCAACGGCGCCCCCTTCCAGATCCTGCTGGCCGCCGACGACACCACGCCCGAGAAGATCGCCAGGGAAGGCCGCGGCCTGCCCGGCTCGCGCTTCACCTACGCCATCGGCCGGCTCGTGCTGTGGAGCCCCAAGGCCGGCTATGTGGACGACAAGGGCGAAGTGCTCAGGACCGGCGACTACCAGCACATCGCCGTGGCCAACCCCAAGCTCGCGCCCTACGGCACGGCCGCCATGGAAGTGCTTGACAAGCTGGGCCTGACGGCCCAGGTGCAGCCGCGCATCGTCATGGGCGAGAACATCGCCCAGACCTACCAGTTCGCGGCCACGGGCAACGCCCAGCTGGGCTTCGTGGCCCTGTCGCAGGTGATGGAGAACGGCAGGCTGCGCGAAGGCTCGGCCTGGCAGGTGCCGGGCGCCATGCACGAGCCGATCCGCCAGGACGCCATCGTGCTGAACAATGGCAAGGACAGCGAGGCCGCCGCCGCGCTGATGAAGTACCTGCGCGCCGACAAGGCGCGTGCCATCATCCGCTCCTACGGCTATAGCTTCTGACACCTGTTGAGGCGCGCTTGCGCGCCTTCCCTCTCTCCTGGAGAGGGGCCGGCCGGCACGGGCCCGTGCTCAGCGTCTGATGAGCCGGGCCGCGCCGGTTTCGTGCGTTGAGTGAGATCCAGCAGCGCCGCGAACCACTGAATTCTTCCCGCATGACTCTTACCGCCGACGACTACGCCGCCATACGGCTGACGCTGGAGCTGGCCACCGTGACCACGGTGCTGCTGCTGGCGCTGTGCACGCCGCTGGCCTGGTGGCTGGCCCATACGCGTTCGCGCTGGCGCGGGCCCATCGGCGCCGTGGTGGCGCTGCCGCTGGTGCTGCCGCCCACGGTGATCGGCTTTTACCTGCTGGTCACCATGGGCCCCAACGGACCCGTGGGGCAACTGACGCAGGCGCTGGGGCTGCGCACCCTGCCCTTCACCTTTCCCGGCCTGGTCATCGGCTCGCTGGTGTATTCCCTGCCGTTCACGGTGCAGCCGCTGCAGCGCGCCTTCGAGTCGCTGGGCCAGCGGCCCATGGAGGCGGCGGCCAGCCTGGGCGCGGGCCCGCTGGACCGCTTCTTCACCGTGGCGCTGCCGCTGGCGCGCCCGGGCTTCATCACGGCGGCCGTGCTGACCTTCGCGCACACCGTGGGCGAGTTCGGCGTGGTGCTGATGCTGGGCGGCAACATCCCCGGCGTGACGCGCGTGGTCTCGGTGCAGATCTACGACCATGTGGAAGCCATGGAGTACGCCCACGCCCACTGGCTGGCCGGCGGCATGGTGGTGTTCTCCTTCCTGGTGCTGCTGGCCCTGCACCTGCTGCAGCCGCGCGAGGACCGCCGCGCATGATGACCGCCTTCTCCCCTTCCCAGAGGTCCGGCGACCCGGCCGGAGCCGAAATCCTGGCCACGCTTGCGCTGGCGCGCGCCGACTTCCGCCTCGATGTGCGGCTGCAGTTGCCGGGCCGCGGCGTCACGGCCCTGTTCGGGCCCTCGGGCTGCGGCAAGACCACCTGCCTGCGCAGCCTGGCGGGGCTGGAGCGCGCGCGCGGCCGCGTCGTGGTCAACGGCGCCGTCTGGCAGGACGACGAGGCCGGCCGATGGCTGCCTACCCACCGGCGCGCACTGGGCTACGTGTTCCAGGAGGCCAGCCTGTTCGCCCACCTGAGCGTGCGCCGCAACATCGACTACGGCCTCAAACGCACGCCGGCAGCGCGACGCAAGGTGTCCCAGGACCAGGCCGTGGCCCTGCTGGGCATTGGCCACCTGATGGACCGCATGCCCTCCACGCTGTCGGGCGGGGAGCGCCAGCGCGTGGCCATCGCGCGGGCCCTGGCCACCAGCCCGCAGGTGCTGCTGATGGACGAGCCCCTGGCCGCGCTGGACGCGCAGCGCAAGGCCGAGGTCCTGCCCTACCTGGACCAGCTGCGCCGCGAACTCGACATTCCCGTGGTCTATGTGAGCCACTCCATCGACGAGGTCGCGCGCCTGGCCCGGCACATGGTGCTGCTGGACACCGGCCGCATCGTCGCGGCCGGTCCCACGGACCAGCTGCTCGCGCGGCTGGACCTGCCGCTGAGCGCCGGCGACACGGCGGCCGCCGTGGTCCACGCCCGGGCACTGCACCACGACCCCGCCACGCACCTGGGCACGCTGCAATTCGACGGCGGCCAGCTGCGCATGGTCATGGCCGCGCCACGCCCTGCGGGCGAGCCGGTGCAGCTGCGCGTGCAGGCGCGCGACGTGAGCCTGAGCCTGAAGCGCCCCGAGGACAGCAGCATCCTCAACATCCTGCCCGCCACCGTGTGCGGCATGCGCGAGGACGGCCCGGGCCAGGCCATGGTCTCGCTGCAGCTGGGCCAGGCCCGGCTGCTGGCGCGCATCACCGCGCATTCGGCACGGCAGCTGGCCATCGCCCCGGGCCTGCATGTCTTTGCGCAGATCAAGGGCATGGCGCTGCTGGACTGAGCGCTGGCGGCGCGCCGATATCATGGCCCCACCGCCCGTGCGGACCCTGCCATGAACGCCCTCACCGAACCCCTGCCCGAGTCCGGCGCCGCCTGCCCTGCCGCCCACCCCGCCATCGCCGCGCTGCGCAGCGTCGACGTCACCCGCCTGCGGCTGGAGGACGGCGGCACGGCGCGCGCGCAGCCCGAGCACCAGGTGCTGGCCAGCGAAGTCCCCATCGCCCTGGTCTTCAACGGCATCTCGCATGCCGTGATGATGGGAACGCCCGCAGACCTGGAGGACTTCGCGCTGGGCTTCGCGCTGACCGAGGGCATCCTGGACAGCGGCGCCGACTGCTACGGCATCGAGGTGCGCACCGTGGCGGCCGAGGCCGCGGGCCTGCCGGCCGGCATGGACGGCATCGAGGTGCAGATCGACATCGCCTCGCGCTGCTTCGCGCGCCTGAAGGACCGGCGCCGCAGCATGAGCGGGCGCACGGGCTGCGGCGTCTGCGGCGTGGACAGCTTCGCGGCGCTGGACCTGTCCTTCGACCCGCTGCCGGCCCGTGACTGGATTGCGCGCGTGGACGCCGCCACGGTCTGCGCCGCCATCGCCGCCCTGCCGCCGCTGCAGTTGCTCAACGCCCAGGCCGGCGCCGTGCATGCCGCCGGCTGGGCCGCACCGGACGGGCAACTGACCGACGTGCTCGAGGACGTGGGCCGCCACAACGCGCTGGACAAGCTCGTGGGCCGGCTCGCGCGCACGGGCCGCCTGGGCGGGCCGGGCTTCGTCGTGCTGTCCAGCCGCGGCAGCCATGAGCTGGTGCGCAAATGCGCCAGGGTCGGCATCGCGGCGCTGGCCACCATCTCCGCGCCCACGGCCATGGGCGTGCAGATGGCCGAGCTGACGGGCCTGCGCTTGTGGGGCCTGTGCCGGCCGCCCAGGGCCGTGCTCTATGCGCCGGGCAGCGCCTGACCCCAATGCCCGAGTGCCGCGCCCCTGGCGGCGCATCTTCGTAGAATTGCGGGTTCAGCCCCTGGATGTACACCATGAACCGCTGCAAGCTCCTTTCCTCTCCCGCCCGGCGCCTGTGCGCCGGCGCCCTGCTCGCCGCCCTGGCCTGCGCCAGCCTGGGCGCGGCCGCGCAAGCCCTGCCCTCCGGCGAGACGCGCAACTTTCCGCCACAGGCGCAGTTCGGTGAACTTGTCGTCACCCAGTTCCCCGTGGTCGAGATCGATGGCAAGGCCATCCGCACCACGCCCGGCTTTCGGCTGTTCAGCGCCGAGCGCACCCTGGTGCAGCCCGCCAACTACCAGGGCAGCAAGCTCGTCGTGGGCTATGTGATCGAGCCCCAGACGCAATGGCTGCACCAGGCCTGGATCCTGACCCAGGCCGAGGCCGACAAGCACTACAAGCCCCGGTCCGCCTTGCAGCGCATCTTCAACTGAGCGCGCCCTGAGCATGCGCCGCCGCGGGCTCGACGGCCCGCGCCGCGGCGGCCCGCGCCTTCCTTTTTGCAGGCCACCCTCGCCACGCAGGGTGGCCCGATGGAGTTCCACCATGTCCAAGAAAGTCTTTATCAAAACCTTCGGCTGCCAGATGAACGAGTACGACTCGGACAAGATGGCCGACGTGCTGGGCGCGGCCCAGGGCTACGAGAGCACCGACGACCCCGAGCAGGCCGACCTCATCCTGTTCAACACCTGCTCGGTGCGCGAGAAGGCGCAGGAGAAGGTGTTCAGCGACCTGGGCCGCTACAAGCATCTGAAGGAGCGCGGCGTGCTCATCGGCGTGGGCGGCTGCGTGGCCAGCCAGGAGGGCGAGGAGATCATCAAGCGCGCGCCCTACGTGGACGTGGTCTTCGGCCCGCAGACCCTGCACCGCCTGCCCGATCTGCTCGACGCGCGCGCGGCCCGGCAAAAGCCCCAGGTGGACATCAGCTTCCCCGAGATCGAGAAGTTCGACCACCTGCCGCCTGCCCGCGTGGAAGGCGCATCGGCCTTCGTCTCCATCATGGAAGGCTGCTCCAAGTACTGCAGCTACTGCGTCGTGCCCTATACGCGCGGCGAAGAGGTCAGCCGTCCGTTCGAGGACGTGCTGGTCGAGGTCGCCGGCCTGGCCGACCAGGGCGTCAGGGAAGTCACGCTGCTGGGCCAGAACGTCAATGCCTACCAGGGCAAGATGGGCGACACCAGCGAGACCGCCGACTTCGCCCTGCTGCTCGAATACGTCTCCGAGATCCCCGGCATCGAACGCATCCGCTACACCACCAGCCACCCCAACGAGTTCACGCCGCGCCTGATCGAGGCCTATGCCCGGCTGCCCAAGCTGGTCAGCCACCTGCACCTGCCCGTGCAGCACGGCAGCGACAAGATCCTCATGGCCATGAAGCGCGGCTACACAGCCATGGAATACAAGAGCACCATCCGCAAGCTGCGCGCCATCCGGCCCGAGATGGCCATGAGCAGCGACTTCATCGTGGGCTTCCCCGGCGAGACCGAGGAGGACTTCCAGAAGATGATGAAGCTCATCCACGACGTGCGCTTCGACAACAGCTTCAGCTTCATCTTCAGCCCGCGCCCCGGCACGCCGGCCGCCAACCTGCACGACGACACGCCGCATGACGTGAAGCTGCGCCGCCTGCAGGAGCTGCAGGCGGTGATCAACCAGAACATCAAGGACATCAGCGACGAGCGCGTGGGCACGGTGCAGCGCCTGCTGGTCGAAGGCCTGTCCAAGCGCGACGGCAGCGAGCTCATGGGCCGCACCGAATGCAACCGCGTGGTCAATTTCCCCGGCAACGAGCGCCTGATCGGCCAGATGATCGATGTGAAGATCACCGAGGCGCGCACCTTCACGCTGCGCGGCGAGGTCCTGGTGCGCCACTGAAGCGGCCCGCCTGGCCTGCAGCAACAGCCCGGCCCTGCCGGGCTGTTCGCTTTCATGGAGGCCAATCGCCGCGCGGGCTTGTAACGGATCGCTGGAGCGTGTTACGCACTTTTACGAACCCGCGTTGGCTCTGCGCGCTGGTGATCGCAAGGCGCAGTGCGCCGCCAAGGCCCATGCCTTGGCAAGCGCTGCAACGCGGCGAGCGCCTGCGCGCAGAGTCAACCCTTCGGGAAAGCAGGGAAAGGGGCCCGGCCCTTCGTTGCAGCCCGCTTGCGGTGTGGCAACCGCGGCGCGTGCTGCGCCTCGTTCCGGGCCCCTTTCCCTGCTTTCGCGGGCACGTCAAAGTGCATCACACGCTCTAGACTCCCGCGCCGCCCTCCGCCCGCGGCGGGACAGCCGCTAGGATCACGGGATCGCCGCTTTGCAAAGCCGGTTCATGCCCGTGCACATCACGCCCGTGCACGGTTTCCAGCACCATTTGCCCGCTATCGATTTCATGAATCTGTCACCGTCCGCCCATGCGCCCGCCACGCTCGAAGGCGAAGCCCTGCACGCCTTCATGGACCAGGCCCAGGAACTGCTGCTGCAGGATGCCGCCAGCGAGGTGGCCGGCCCCGAGCGCCAGGCCGCGCTGATCGAACTGCTGGGCCAGCAGCGTTTTGCGCCGGCCACGGTGGCCGAGGTGGAGCGCCTGCATGACCTGTGGCTGGCGCTGGAGCGGCCCGAAGCCGCCAACGATCTGCTGCGGGCACACCGCGATGCCGCCCTGGCGCGGCTCGGCGGCACGGAGCGCCTGGAAGCTGCCGTGAGCCTGGCCCTGAGCGAGATCCAGAGCCGGCTGCGCTTCGACCGCGAAGGCGCGGTGGCGCTGCTGCTGCCCGCCGCGCGCTCCATCGGCGGGCTGCCGCACACCATCGACGCCGCGCACTACTGGAACGGCTGGCACTACCTGGCCCGCGCCGGCGAGGCCTGGGACCTGGCCGAACAGGGCGCGGACCTGCAGCGCGAACACCAGCGCAGCGACCCCGATGGGGAAATCTCGCCCGCATGGCGCGACGCCTGCACCAGCCTGCGCAAGGCCGAGCTGGCCGGCCTGCGCGGCGATGCCGCCGCTGCCGTGCGCCACGTGCAGGCCCTCACGGACCGGCTGGGACAGGCCGATGCCGGCCAGAGAATCGGCTTCGAGCACTGGCTGCGCCTGGCCCGGGAGGTGCTGCCGCTGGCGCCGCAAAGCGTGCCGGCCATGCTGATGGCGGCCGAGCAGCATCTGGCACGCACCGAAAATCCCCCGGCATCGCAACCCGTGCGCACCCACCGCAAGGCCCATGCCGCCCGCCTGCAGGCCGAGGCCTGCCATCGCATGGGCCAGCCCGAGGCCGCGCTGCAGCTGGCCCCCATGGGCCGCTTCGGCCTGGTCGATGACTGCGGCGATCCGTTCAGCGCGCTGGTGCTGCAGTGGCTGCAGGCGCAGGGCCGCCTGGCCGAAGCCGCCGACCTCGCCCTGGAAAGCGTGCTGCACAGCCGCCCCGGGTCGGCCCGCCAGGGCTACGAACTGGCACTGCGCATGGTGGACAGCGACAGCAGCCAGGCACCGGCCTGGGCGCTGATCCTGGCCTGGGCCGGCCTGGACCCCGACATGGGCGAAATCCTCGAAGACAGCACGCCGCCGCCGCGCAGCGCCGATGAATACCTGGCGCTGGCCCGCGCCCAGGCGCCCGGCCATCCGGTGCTGGACCTGATCGAAGGCTGGCGCCTGGGCAAGCGCCGCCAGTGGGAACAGGCCCTGCCGCTGCTGGAGCGCGGCGTGGCCGGGCAGCCGCAGTACGCCAACTCCGAACTGCTGCCCATGCTCTGGGCCGCGCGTTTCGCCGTGCTGGAGCCCGGGCAGGCGCTGCAGCGCCCCTTCCCCCAGGGCCATGGCGGCCACTGGTGCTATGCGGCCGGCGTGACGCTGGACGATCCGCAGGACCTGGCATCCATCCTGGGACAGGAACATTCCGTGCCGCCCGCGCAGGTGCGCGACCCCCTGGTGCTGCGCTACTACGAGGAGGGGCTGGCCCGCTTCGAGGCCTTCTGGGCCAGCGGACAGGGCATGTACAAGGACGGCGACCTGCACGTCTACTCCATGCTCTGCAACAACCTCGCCATCCAGTACCGGTCGCGGGAGCGCTATGACGAGGCGGCGCAGCTGCACCACAAAGGCCTGTCCAGCAGCCCCTTCGCCGAGCACCATGACGGCCTGCTGTGGTGCGCCATCGGCAAGGACGACCGCGCCGGCATCGTCAGCGCCGCCGAACAGCTGTGGCACTTCACGCAGGAGCATGGCTATGGCCGCCACGCGCCCACCGACTATTTCCCCAGCGTGGCGCTGGCGCTCTATCAGCTGGGCCGCGCGGCCGAGATCGGCATCTGGCTGGAGCGCCTGGACGAATGGTTCGAAGGCCTGGATGCCGATGACCAGCGCAGCGAGCGGCGCGACTACCTGGCCGCGCTGATGTCGCTGCTGGATTTTTTCTCCGAAGACCATCCGGACCTGGTGCTGCCCAGGCTGCGCGCCCTGGTCGACGAGGTGCGCGCCCTGAACGAGTGCTACACGCTGCGCCGCCTGGCCTGCGCCATGGAGACCAGCGGTCCCATCGAGGACGCCATCGCCCTGCACCGCGAGGCCATCGCCCGGCTGGACGACAGCGACGGCGAAGGCGAGCGCCGGATGGCGCACGAGGGCCTGGAGCGCAGCCTCGAGCGCCAGCGCGGACAACAGGCTGCCGCCCGGGCCGCAAAGCCCTGGTGGAAGCTGTGGTGACCCGCGACGCCGGAGTCGCCCGGGCGCCCGCTGCAGCGGTCCCGGGCATGCAGGGCGCCTACCGCGCACGCGACATGCTCAATGCGCCCGCCATCCGCCAGCGCATCGCCGAGCGCAGCGCGCAACGCGGCGACAGCCCGGAAATCGCCGCCTGGCTGGCCAACCACTTCTACCGCCATGTGATCGGCAACCTGCAGGCCGAGCCGCCCGTGCTGCGGCCCTTGCGCACGCCCGCCGACCTGCTGGCCCTGCCACGCCACGGCGAACCCGAGGCCTGGGCCATGGAGCGGCTGCACCGCCATGCCGTCGAATCCGCGGCCCGGCCCGATGCCCCCGTGCCGCTGTGGTGGATGGACCCCGACGCGGGCCCGCTGCTCGCGACCGAGGCCCGGCTGCTCGAATTCCTCGCGACGCGGCGCGGCACGGCGCTCGAAGGCAAGCTGCAGCGCATCAACTGCCCGCAGGCGCTGGCGCGCTGGACGCTGGAGCACCTGGCCTTCGAGCAAAAGCGCCTGAGCGGCTGGGCCGAGCACCAGCCCGGGGCCGTGCGCCCCATGCTGCGCGGCCAGCTCGGCGTCTTCGTCGAACTGCTGCCGCACAGCCCGCAGCTGCGCGCAGAGATGGCCTACGAAAGCCAGATGATGCGCCACTGCCTGGGCCAGTTCAGCGAGCGCGGCGCGCTGCGCGGCGGCTACGGCGAGCATTACGCCGAAGCCTGCGAGCAGGGCCGGCTGCGCCTGTTCAGCTACCGCACCGGAACGGCACAGCCCCGCATCACGGTCAGCGCCCTGGTGCTGGACGACGGCCGGCTGCGCCTGGACCAGATCAAGGGCAAGCAGAACCGGCCGCCCATCGCCCGCTACCTGGCCGATGTGCTGCAGCTGCTCAACCACCTGGACACCGATGAGCATGTACCGGACGACGCGCTGGCCATGGGCGTGGTGCGCCTGCCTGCGCATCTGCGCAGCGCGGGCCAGCCGCCCTGGCAGGCTGCCGCCGGCCTGCACGGCGAAGCCGCCCAGCTATGGCTGCTGCAGGCCCACCCCGGGCTGCTGGCGCAGCTGGAGATCGCCTCGCCGCTGATGCAGTGGCTGGTGGCGGCGCGCCGCGAATCCGTGCCGGTGGCAGCCTTCGAGCAGATGCCGCGCAGCGCCGCCCTGCAGCAGGCGCTGGAGCTGGCGCGCCGGCGCGGCACCGGGAGCCGCCCATGAACGCATGGACCCTGGGACTGGGACTGGCCATGGCGCTGCTGCTGTGGTGGCTGCTGCGCCGGGCGCTGGCGCGCGAGCGCCAGGCGCGCTGGCGCGGAGACATCACCAGCTACCGCAGCGGCGATGCCGCGCACGACTGGGCGCTGGCCCTGGCACACCCCATGGCCTACCACGCCATGCAGGGCGGCTTTGCCGACCGCCAGCTCCACGGCGCCGACGAAGCGCTGGCGGCCCAGCTGCGCCCGATGGTGCTGCACCATCTGGGCCTGCGCACCGACCTGGGTGACGCGCAGATCGCCGGCCAGTTGCCCGAGGCCCTGCGCCAGCGCTGGTTCACGCTGGACCTGCAGCGCCTGCAGCCCGGCGACGATGCGCATGCCGCCATGGCGTTCGCCTGCGCGCGCGTGGCCTTCCACGTGCGCTGCGCCCACCTGCTGGGCTGGCTGGATGCGCCGCTGCAATGGCAGATCCTGCGCCTGAATGCCTTGCGCGCGCAGGAGTGCTTCGACGGCTGGCGCCACTTCGGGCAGGCCTATGCATCGGGCCGCCAGCAATGGCTGGCGCATGGCCGCGCCGACATGCTGGGCCGCGCCGTGACGGCGGCAGAGGTGGAGCAATGGGTGGCCGATCCGCGCCACCCCTGGCACGCCATGGACTGGCGGCTGCCGCTGCACGCCGCCTAGCCCGCGGCAGGGCCTCTGTCAGGCGAAGATGCTGCGCGCCTCGGTGAAGCGCCTGGCGAAATAGACGTTGTCCATGCGCACGCGCTGCACCGTGCCGCCGCTGGAAGGCGCGTGCACGAACTGGCCGTTGCCCACGAAGATGCCCATGTGCGAGTAGCGCGTGCCCAGCGTGTTGAAGAACACGAAGTCGCCGCGCTGCAGGCTGGCGCCACCGACGGGATTGCTGAACTGCGCCCACTGGGTCGTGGTGCGCGGCAGCCGGCTTTCGGTGATGCCGCCCACGGCCCACTGGATCAGGCCGCTGCAGTCAAAGCCGCCCTCGGGCGAGTTGCCGCCATAGGTATAGGGGGTGTTGACGACCAGCATGGTGCGCGCCAGCAGCGCCTCGCGCAGCCCGCTGTCCAGATTGAGCGCCTGGGGCGCGGGCGCTGGCCCAGGCCCGGCGCCCTTGCGCGGCGCAGAGGAGCAGCCGGCCAGCAGCGCGGCCGCCGCCAGCAGGCTCCAGTCGCGGCGCGACAGCCGCGCCCCTGGAGCCGGGGCCTCGGGAAAGGAAGTCGGGACGCCGTTGCTCATGGCAAAGCATGTTCTCACAAAGCATCCCGGCGGCCAAAGAAAAGCCGCAGGCTGCGCTGCGGCTTGGCTCAAGACAAGAGGAGTGCCACGATCAGAACGGCAGCTTGGGCATGCCGCCACCGCCGCCCATCATGCCCTTCATCGCCTTCATGCCGCCCATGCGCTTCATCATCTTCATGAGGCCGCCGCCCTTCATCTTCTTCATCATCTCCTGCATCTGCTCGAACTCCTTGAGCAGGCGGTTGACTTCCTGGACCTGCACGCCGGCGCCGTCGGCGATGCGCTTCTTGCGCGTGGCCTTGATGATCTCGGGCTTCTTGCGCTCCTTGGCGGTCATGGAGCAGATGATGCCTTCCTTGCGGCGGATCTCGCGCTCGGCCTTGTCCATGTCCACCTGGCCGGCCTTGGCCGTCAGCTGGGCGGGCAGCTTGTCCATCAAATTGGACAGGCCGCCCATCTGCTTCATCTGCTGGATCTGGGCCAGGAAGTCGTTGAGGTCGAACCCGTCGCCGCTCTTGACCTTCTCGGCCAGCTTCTGCGCGGCCTCCATGTCCACGCCCTTGGTGACCTGCTCGACCAGGGCCACGATGTCGCCCATGCCCAGCACGCGCTGGGCATGGCGGTCGGCGTCGAAGACCTCCAGGCCGTCGATCTTCTCGGACACGCCCGCGAACTTGATCGGCGCGCCCGTGATCTGGCGCACCGACAGCGCGGCGCCGCCGCGCGAGTCGCCGTCCAGCTTGGTCAGCACGATGCCGGTCAGCGGCAGCGCCTCCTTGAAGGCCTTGGCCGTGTTGATCGCGTCCTGGCCCTGCATGGCATCGACCACGAACAGGGTCTCGACGGGCTTGAGCGTGGCGTGCAGATCCTTGATCTCGGCCATCAGCAGCTCGTCGATGGCCAGGCGGCCGGCCGTATCGACCAGCAGCACGTCGAAGAAGTGCTTCTTCGCATAGTCCAGGGCCGCCATGGCGATGTCGTGGGGCTTCTGGTCGGGGGTGGAGGGGAACCACTCGGCGCCGGCCTGGGCCGTCACGGTCTTGAGCTGCTCGATGGCGGCGGGACGGTAGACGTCGCCCGAGACCGTGAGCACCTTCTTCTTGCGGCGCTCGATCAGGTGCTTGGCCAGCTTGGCCGTGGTCGTGGTCTTGCCCGCGCCCTGCAGGCCGGCCATGAGGATGATGGCCGGCGGCTGGGCGTTGAGGTTGATGTCGGCCACGCCCTCGCCCATGGTGGCGGCGAGTTCCTTGTTGACGATGGACACCAGCACCTGGCCCGGCTGCAGCGAGCCCAGCACTTCCTGCCCCAGGGCCTTTTCCTTGACGCGCGCGATGAAGTCGCGCACCACGGGCAGGGCCACGTCGGCCTCGAGCAGGGCCATGCGCACCTCGCGCAGCATGTCCTGCACATTGGATTCGGTGATGCGGGCCTGGCCGCGCATCTCCTTGACGAGTCGCGAAAGTTTGTCGGTCAGAGCGGAGGCCATAGGCGGGGAGTGCTGAAGTCTTCAGGAATGGAAAGGCGCGCCGCGGCGCACAGGCCGGCGGCGCGCGTGGCAGCGCCAGGGACCCGGCATGGGCTGTCGATTCTACCCGCAGCCCCCGCCGGCGCATGCGCCGGCGCCCGATGTCCATGGCCGCAGCCGGCATGCCCGGATTCTGCGCTGGCGCATCCGCCGCCTTGACAGCCACAGCTATCATAGAAACATGCTCTCCGTCCCCCTGATTTCCGCCAACGCATCGCCCCTGGCCTGGATGCTCGCACTCGCCGCCGCCGCAGCCTATGCCGTGCCGGCCGCAGGCTCGCGGCGCATCAGCCAGGCCGGTGCGCGCATCGCTTTGCGCCTGGCCTGGGTGCTGCATGCCCTGGCCCTGGCCTGGGGACTGCTGGGGGAGCAGCCACGCTTCGGCTTTGCGCCCGCCCTGTCCATGACCGCCTGGCTGGTGCTCACCGTCTATGCCGTGGAGCAGCAGCTTTTTCCGCAGATGCGCGCACGGCTGGCGCTGGCGGCGCTGGGCACGGCCGCGGTGCTCATGGCGGCGCTGTTTCCCGGCACCCCCTTGCATGTCAATGCATCGCCCTGGCTGCCGCTGCACCTGGCGCTGGGCATTGCCTCCTACGGCCTGTTCGCGGCCTCGGTGGTCCATGCCGCGCTCATGACGCGCGCCGAGCAGCACATGCGCCAGGGCGGCGGCCATGACAGCGGCCTGCCGCTGCTGACGCTGGAACGGCTGACCTTCCGCTTCGTCGCAGCAGGCTTCGTCCTGCTGACGGCCACGCTGGCCGCCGGCTGGCTGTTCGGCGAGCAGCTCTACGGCACGGCCTGGGTCTGGAACCACAAGTCGGTGTTCTCGCTGCTGTCGTGGCTGACCTTTGCCGTGCTGCTGATCGGCCGCGCCCGCTTCGGCTGGCGCGGCCGCATCGCGGTGCGCATGCTGTATGCGGGCACCCTGCTGCTGCTGCTGGCCTATGTGGGCTCGCGTTTCGTCATGGAAGTGATGCTGGGGCGTGCCGCATGAAATACCTGCTGGTCCTCATCGTGATCGCCATTGCCATCGGCGCCTGGCGCAGCCAGCGCCGCAGCGAGGCGCGCGAGCGCCAGCGCGCGGCCGCGCCACGCAGCGCGGCCGTGCCCCCGCCCCAGGACATGGCCGAATGCGCGCACTGCGGCGTGCACCTGCCGCGCAGCGAAGCCGTGCAAAGCGGCGGGCGCAGCTATTGCAGCGCCGAGCACCTGGCCCTGTCGCGCCAGCCGGGACGCTGAAGCCCATGCAGGACGCGCCGGACCTGAGCACACCCCCTGCCGGGCCGGCCGCATGGCGCGCCCAGGATCCGGATACGCCTTTCGCGCGGCTGTGGCAGGGGTTTCTGACGGGGCGCGTGCTGATTGCCGCGCTGCTGCTGTTGCTGCAGCTGTTGCTGCTGCGCGTGCAGCCGCCCGGCGGCACGCCGCTGGCCTGGCTGACCAGCCTGGCCTACCTGGGGCTGACGCTGCTGGTGCGCCAGACCGCCAGCGCGCATCCGCCGCCGCCGCGGGCCGGCGTGCACTGGCTGCCGGTGATCGGCGTGGACATCGCCGCCATCAGCATCATGCAGCTGCTGCAGACAGGACCGCTGAACTACTCGGCGCTGCTGGCCGTGCCCATCCTGATCTCGGCCGTGCTCGGCAGCCTGACGCTGGCCCTGGCCACGACGGCCTGCGTGACCCTGCTGACCCTGGCCTGGGTGGGCTGGCAGGACCTGTACGGCGGCATCGATACCACCCAGGCCTACTACCAGGCCGGATTCGCCTGCGCGGGCTACTTCGCCGTGGCCTACCTGACCCACGAACTGGCGCGCCGCGTGCGCCGCGAACGCGTGCTGGCACTGCACAGCCGGCGCAAGGCCCGCACCCAGGAGCAGGTCAACGCCCTGGTGATCAGCCACCTCGCCGAAGGCGTGCTGGTCATCGACTCCCGCTTCCATGTGCAGCAGGCCAATCCTTCGGCGCTGCGCCTGCTGGGCCTGCCCGAAAGCAAGCTGCTGCCCTTCGCCCTCAAGGAGCACGAAGGCTGGCAGCGCCTGCAGGACGCGGTGGCCCAGAGCTTTGCCCAGGACCAGCCGATTTCGGCGGCCGTGCACCTGCAGACCGTGGGCCAGGAAGGCATGACCGGCATGCACCTGCGCACCTGGCTGACCGAGATCGCCGCCCCGCCGGGCCAGGACGCCGAAGAGCCGGCCCTGCTGCAGCAGCTGTGCGTGGTGTTCCTGCAGGACCTGCGCGAGATGGAGGCCCGGCTGCGCACCGAGAAGCTGGCCTCCATGGGCCGCATGTCGGCCGCCGTGGCCCACGAGATCCGCAACCCGCTGGCGGCCATCACCCAGGCCAACGCCCTGCTGGCCGAGGATCTGGCCTCCGACCCGGCCCAGCAGCAGCTGTGCCGCATCGTGGGCCAGAACGCCGAACGCCTGGCGCGCATCGTGGAGGATGTGCTCAACATCGCGCGCGCGCAGCAGCACATCGGCGAGTCCCAGGCCGGCCTGCTCGACCTGGACCAGCAGGTGGCCCAGGTCTGCCGCGAATGGCAGGCGCAGGCCACGCCGGCGCACCGCATCCACCTGCTGCTGGACGCCCATGGCCAGAGCGTGATCTTCGATGGCGAACACCTGCGCCGCATCCTCGTCAACCTGCTGGACAACGCCCAGCGCTACCGCAGCAGCCCCGACGATGCCCATGCCCTGCAGGTCGCGACCGGTGCGCCCGTGGGCGGACAGGCCTGGCTGCAGGTCTGGAGCGACGGCGCCGTGCTGGAGCCCACGGTGCAGCGCCACCTGTTCGAGCCCTTCTTCTCGTCCGAGAGCCGCTCCAGCGGCCTGGGCCTGTTCATCTGCCGCGAACTGTGCCAGCGCTACGATGCCAGCATCAGCTACCAGCGGCTGACACGTCCCACGCCCCGCGGCCCCGTCGAAGGCAATGCCTTCAGCATCGTGTTCCGCGTCGGTGCGGCCTCTGCCCTGCCGGCCTCCCTGTTTGACCAGATTGTGGTGTGATGCCTTTGAATTCCCTGCCCTCAGCCGCCTCGATCCTCGTCGTGGACGATGAGCCGGATCTGCGCACTCTCTACGAACTGACCCTGCTGCGCGAGGGCTACCGCGTCGAGACTGCGGCCAGCCTGGGCGAGGCGCGCGAGCATCTGCAGACCCAGCGCTTCGACGTGGTGATCACCGACATGCGCCTGCCCGATGGCATGGGCATGGAGCTGCTGCAGGACCTGCGCAGCCAGCAGCGGCGCGAGCGCTGCGTGGTCATGACGGCCTATGGCTCGGCCGAGAACGCCGTGGAGGCGCTGCGCTCGGGCGCCTTCGACTACCTGACCAAGCCCGTGGACCTCAAGCAGTTCCGGATGGTGGTGGCCTCGGCCGCCCAGGGCACGGGCGGCGTGCCGACGCCCGGGGTCGCACCGGCTGCCGCATCCGCGCGCTCCCATCCGGCCGAGCAGCCCGGCGCTGCGCCCGTGCTCAACGCGGGCGGCGCGCTGGATGCCATGGTGGGCGAGTCCCCCGGCATGCAGGCCGTCAAGCAGCGCATCGCCAAGGTCGCCCGGGGCATGGCGCCGGTGCTGGTGCATGGCGAGTCGGGCACGGGCAAGGAGCTGGTGGCGCGCGCCCTGCATGCCTGCAGCCAGCGCGCCAACGGTCCGCTGATCGCGGTCAACTGCGGGGCGATTCCCGAAAACCTGCTCGAAGCCGAATTCTTCGGCGCGCGCAAGGGCTCGTACACCGGCGCCACGCAGGACCGCGACGGCTACTTCCAGGCCGCGCGCGGCGGCACGCTGTTCCTGGACGAGATCGGCGACCTGCCCCTGCCCATGCAGGCCAAGCTGCTGCGCGCCATCCAGGAGCGCCGCGTGCGCCCCCTGGGCTCCACCCAGGAAGAAGCCGTGGACGTGCGCATCGTCAGCGCCACCCACCGCGACCTGGCCGCCGAGGTGCAGCAGGGCCGTTTCCGCCAGGACCTGTACTACCGCCTCAACGTCATCGAGGTGCTGCTGCCGCCGCTGCGCGAGCGCCGCGAAGACCTGCCCGCCCTGTGCCGCGCCCTGCTGGCGCGCCTGTCGCAGGAGTCGGGCCTGCCCATGCCCGAGCTGGACGCCCAGGCGCTGCAGCAGATCGCCCAGCTGCCTCTGCCCGGCAATGTGCGCGAACTGGAGAACCTGCTGCACCGCGCGATCACGCTGGGCGATGGCCAAGCGCTGCAGATCGCGCCCGACATGCAGCTGCCCTGCGGCTCGCCCCCCACGCCGCCCGCCCCGCTGCCGCCCGCCGGCACCCTGGAGCTGCCGCGCGACCTGCAGGCCTGGCTCGACGACCAGGAACGCAGCATCCTCGTGCAGGCGCTGCAGGACAACGGCTACAACCGCACCGCCACGGCGGCGCGGCTGGGACTGAGCCTGCGCCAGATCCGCTACCGCATCGAGCGGCTCAACATCAGCCTGCCGGGCGACAGCCAGGGCGAGCCCCAGGCCGCAGAAGGAAGCGAGCATGGCCAGCCCTGATCCCGCCGCGCAGTGGCACGGCGGCTGGCTCGCCCAGGCGCGCCATCTGCCGTCGCCCAACTTCGGGCCGCGCCCGCCCCAGGCGCTGATCGACCTCGTCGTCGTGCATTCCATCAGCCTGCCGCCGGGGCAGTACGGCACGGGCGCGGTGCAGCAGCTGTTCACCAACCGGCTCGACTGGGATGCCCACCCCTACTACCAGGGCATCCGCGGCCTGGAGGTGTCGGCGCATTTCTTCATCACGCGGCAGGGCGAGCTCTGGCAGTTCGTGGACTGCGATGCCCGCGCCTGGCATGCGGGCGCGTCGCAATGGCGGGGCCGCGACCGCTGCAACGACGACTCCATCGGCGTCGAGCTCGAAGGCCTGGAAGGCCTGCAGTTCGAGCCCGCGCAGTACGCCGCGCTGCAGTCCCTGTGCGAGGCGATCGCGGCCCGCTATCCGGTGGCCCATCTCGCCGGCCATGAACACATCGCGCCCGGCCGCAAGCAGGATCCGGGCCCCGGCTTCGACTGGCCCGGCCTGCGCCGGCTGCTGGCGCGGCATGCAGCCACGGCGCGCTGGCAGCTGCCCGAAGCAACGGATGCAGCGCCCGCCCAGGCGCCCTGCCCCGCTCCAGAACGCTGAAGAACACGGCCGCGGGCCGCCGTTGCCGGCAGGCAAGCAGGGACGCTGCCTGTCAATCCAGGACGCCACCCATGTGGGCGCCAGCGCACGCGCCAGGGCCCCGATGCTTTTTTACAAATTCACGCACTTCGCGCGGCCCCACTGTTCATGGGGCTTTCGCCGCGCCGCGCGGCGCGGCGGCAAGGCTGATGCGGCTTGGCGCAGGCCATGGCCCGCAAGCCGCCGTGTGGCGGGCATCCGCTGCTATGGCTTGCATGGCGAACACCATCTTGGTGCATGGCAAACAGCGGTTTTGCGCTTGTGAGAACCCCGTGCACATGAGACGGCGATACACTACAGGTAGTGCCCAAGAGCACGCCGGACCCCATATATAGTGTTCACAAGTTGTGAACACCCTGTGAAAACGGTGTGCACATCCGGGCCCCGCCCCCCTCTCAAAGCAAGCCTGCCCTCCGTGCAGGCCCACGTCTGTCCGTTCCACCAACACCCGTTGAGGAAACTCATGCAAGAAGCACTGAATTCTTTGGCTCCCGCTGCGCACGGTGATGCTGCCAATCCTTCCTCCCCCAGCCACCTGTCCACCCAGGACGGCTACCAGATCATCCGCCGCAGCGGCGACGTGGTGCCCTTCACTCCGCAGAAGATCGCCATCGCGCTGACCAAGGCCTTCCTGGCCGTGCGCGGCGCCCAGGGAGCGGCCTCGGCCAGCGTGCGCGAGACCGTGGACGAACTGACCCAGGCCGTGGTGCGCGCCCTGCTGCGCTCGCGCCCGGGCGGCGGCACCTTCCATATCGAGGATGTGCAGGACCAGGTCGAGCTGGGCCTGATGCGCGGCGGCCACCATGACGTGGCGCGCGCCTACGTGCTGTACCGCGAGCGCCGCAACCAGGAGCGCGCCGAGCAGAAGAAGGCCGCCGAGGCCGCCGCAGCCGCAGCCGCCGCGCCGGCTCCCGTGCTGCACGTGACCGACAAGGGCCAGCGCGTGCCGCTGGACCAGGCGCGCCTGCGCGCGCTGATCGAGGCATCCTGCCGCAACCTGAACGCCGACATCCAGGCCGCCCCGATCGTGGCCGAGACGCTGCGCAACCTCTATGACGGCGTGCCGATCGAGGAAGTGTTCAAGGCCGCCATCCTGGCCGCGCGCACGCTGATCGAAAAGGACCCCGACTACACCTACGTCACGGCACGCCTGCTGCTGCACACCATCGTGCGCGAGGTCATGGGCCGCGACGTGCAGCCGGACGGCATGCAGGCCGCCTATGCCGAGTACTTCCCGGGCTTCATCCAGAAGGGCGTGGACAACGAGCTGCTCAACCCCGAGCTGCTGAAGTTCGACCTGCCGCGCCTGGGCGCCGCGCTCAAGGCCGAGCGCGACCAGCAGTTCGACTACCTGGGCCTGCAGACCCTGTACGACCGCTACTTCCTGCACGTGCGCAAGACGCGCATCGAACTGCCCCAGTCCTTCTTCATGCGCGTGGCCATGGGCCTGGCGCTGCAGGAAGACGACCGCAATGCGCGCGCCATCGAGTTCTACGAGCTGCTGTCGTCCTTCGACTTCATGAGCAGCACGCCCACGCTGTTCAACAGCGGCACGCTGCGTTCGCAGCTGTCCTCGTGCTACCTGACCACGGTGCCCGACGACCTGGACGGCATCTACGAGTCGATCAAGGAAAACGCGCTGCTGTCCAAGTTCGCGGGCGGCCTGGGCAACGACTGGACGCGCGTGCGCGCCCTGGGTTCGCGCATCAAGGGCACGAACGGCGAGTCGCAGGGCGTGGTGCCCTTCCTCAAGGTGGTCAACGACACGGCCGTGGCCGTGAACCAGGGCGGCAAGCGCAAGGGCGCGGTCTGCACCTATCTGGAGACCTGGCACCTGGACATCGAGGAGTTCCTCGAACTGCGCAAGAACACCGGCGATGACCGCCGCCGCACGCACGACATGAACACGGCGAACTGGATTCCCGACCTGTTCATGAAGCGCGTCATGGAAAAGGGCCAGTGGACCCTGTTCTCGCCCTCCGACGTCGGCGACCTGCACGACCTGTTCGGCGCCGACTTCGAGCGCGCCTACACCGCCTACGAGGCCCAGGCCGACAGCGGCGAGCTCAAGCTGTTCAAGCGCATCCCCGCCGTGGACCTGTGGCGCAAGATGCTGTCCATGCTGTTCGAGACCGGCCACCCCTGGGTCACCTTCAAGGACCCCTGCAACGTGCGCTCGCCCCAGCAGCATGCCGGCGTGGTGCACTCGTCCAACCTGTGCACCGAGATCACGCTCAACACCAGCGACACCGAGACCGCCGTCTGCAACCTGGGCTCGGTCAACCTGGCGCGCCACATCGTCAATGGCGCCATCGACCACGACAAGCTGCGCAAGACCATCAACACGGCCATGCGCATGCTCGACAACGTGATCGACATCAACTACTACGCCGTGCAGAAGGCCAGGGACTCCAACCTGCGCCACCGCCCCGTGGGCCTGGGCCTGATGGGCTTCCAGGATGCGCTCTATGAAATGCGCATCGCCTACGCCAGCGACGCGGCCGTGGAGTTCGCCGACCAGTCGATGGAAGCCATCTGCTACTACGCCTACCAGGCCTCGACCGAGCTGGCCAGGGAACGCGGCCAGTACTCCAGCTACAAGGGCTCGCTGTGGGACCGGGGCATCCTGCCGCTGGACACGCTGGACCTGCTGGAGAAGGCGCGCGGCGGCTACGTGCAAGTGGACCGCTCGGCCCGCCTGGACTGGGATGCGCTGCGCGCGAAGATCGCCCGGCACGGCATGCGCAACTCCAATTGCGTGGCCATCGCTCCGACGGCGACCATCTCCAACATCGTCGGCGTCGACGCCTCCATCGAGCCGTCGTTCGGCAACCTGTCGGTCAAGTCCAACCTCTCGGGCGAGTTCACCGTCATCAACCAGTACCTGGTGCGTGACCTCAAGCGCCTGGGCCTGTGGGACGACGTGATGGTCATGGACCTCAAGCATTTCGACGGCTCGCTGCGCCCCATCGACCGCGTGCCCCAGGACATCAAGAACCTCTATGCCACCGCCTTCGAGGTCGAGCCCGCCTGGCTGGTCGAAGCCGCTGCGCGCCGCCAGAAGTGGATCGACCAGGCCCAGAGCCTGAACATCTACATGGCCGGCGCATCGGGCAAGAAGCTGGACGACACCTACAAGCTGGCCTGGCTGCGCGGCCTGAAGACCACCTACTACCTGCGCACCACCAGCGCCACCAACATCGAGAAGTCCACGGTGCAAAGCCGCGTGCTCAACGCCGTGCCCACGGCCGCCGCCGCACAGCCCGCCGCCGTGAGCACCTCCAGCGCCCTGGAGGCCGCTGCCGCCGCCGCACGCGCCCAGGCCCCGGCGACAGACATCAAGTTCTGCGCCATCGACGATCCCGGCTGCGAAGCCTGCCAGTAAGCCGCGCCACGCAAAGCCCCGCCGCGGCGGGGCTTTGCGCTGCCCGCCAGCCAGCGCCTTGCGCAGGATCCTCGCCAAGGACCTTGGGCCTGCTCAACACGCCAGGCCACCCATGGTCCTACATTGAACGGGGCAGAAAGAGAGGCCTCTTTCGCACCGAATGAACTGAACATATGCCCCAGGGCATGCCGGAGAACAATGCAATGCTGACCTTTGACGACGACGCCACCCTCTCGAACCCCAACGCCGCGACCGGGACGGCTGCCCCTGGCGCGCACCAGCGCGTCAACGCCGCGGACAAGCGCATCATCAACGCCAAGACCGACGTCAACCAGCTGGTGCCGTTCAAGTACAAGTGGGCCTGGGAAAAGTACCTGGCCACCTGCGCCAACCACTGGATGCCGCAGGAAGTGAACATGAACCGCGACATCGCGCTGTGGAAGGACCCCAACGGCCTGACCGAGGACGAGCGCCGCATCGTCAAGCGCAACCTGGGCTTCTTCGTGACGGCCGACTCGCTGGCCGCCAACAACATCGTGCTGGGCACCTACCGCCACATCACGGCGCCCGAATGCCGCCAGTTCCTGCTGCGCCAGGCCTTCGAGGAAGCCATCCACACCCACGCCTACCAGTACATCGTGGAGTCGCTGGGACTCGACGAAGGCGAGATCTTCAACGCCTATCTCGAAGTGCCCTCCATCCGCGACAAGGACGAGTTCCTGATCCCCTTCATCGAGGCGATCATGGACCCCGGCTTCAAGACCGGCACCTTCGAGACCGACCAGACCCTGCTCAAGTCGCTGATCGTCTTCGCCTGCCTGATGGAAGGCCTGTTCTTCTACGTGGGCTTCACGCAGATCCTCGCGCTGGGCCGCCAGAACAAGATGACGGGCGCCGCCGAGCAGTACCAGTACATCCTGCGCGACGAGTCCATGCACTGCAACTTCGGCATCGACCTGATCAACCAGCTCAAGCTCGAGAACCCGCACCTGTGGACAGCCGAGTTCAAGCAGGAAATCACGGGCCTGTTCACCAAGGCCGTCGAGCTCGAATACCGCTACGCCGAAGACACGATGCCGCGCGGCGTGCTCGGAATGAACGCATCGATGTTCAAGGGCTACCTGCGCTACATCGCCAACCGCCGCGCCACGCAGATCGGGCTTGAGGCGCTGTTTCCCAACGAAGAAAACCCGTTCCCGTGGATGAGCGAGATGATCGATCTGAAGAAAGAACGTAACTTCTTTGAGACACGAGTCATCGAGTATCAAACCGGAGGCGCACTTTCCTGGGATTAATCGCTTCTCTGCAGGCACAATGCGATCCATGAAGCGCTTCACGTTTTCGCAAGTCTCATCGGGACGTTGCGGCGTGGAGCGCGTCCGTGTTCATTGCGATGCGTCACTCCACATCGCATTGAATCGCTTCGGAGCCCCGTACCCCGAAGTGTTTTGTGCAAATCAACGAAGGAGAAGATGATGGCAACTGCGAAGAAGACGGCCTCCACCAAGGCCACGGTCGAGAAGAAGACCCCCGCAAAGAAGGCTGCAGCCCCCAAGACCGCAGCACCCAAGGCTGAAGCCGTGAAGAAGGCCACGGCAACAGCCAAGGCCGCAGCGCCCAAGAAGGCTGCTGCAGCGCCCGCCAAGAAGGCCGCCGCTCCGGCCAAGAAGGCTGCCGCGGCTCCCGCCAAGAAGGCCGCCGCTCCGGCCAAGAAGGCTGCTGCGGCACCCGCCAAGAAGGCCGCCGCTCCGGCCAAGAAGGCTGCTGCGGCACCTGCCAAGAAGGCCGCCGCTCCGGCCAAGAAGGCTGCTGCAGCGCCTGCCAAGAAGGCTGCCGCTCCGGCCAAGAAGGCTGCTGCAGCGCCTGCCAAGAAGGCCGCCGCTCCCGCCAAGAAGGCTGCTGCAGCGCCTGCCAAGAAGGCCGCCGCTCCCGCCAAGTCGGCAGCGCCCGCCAAGTCCGCCGCACCGAAGAAGGCTGCCGCTCCTGCCGCCGCTCCTTCCAAGAAGGCCGCTGCTGCTCCTGCCAAGGCTGCCGCTCCTGCCGCCAAGAAGGCAGCCGCTCCGGCCCAGGCCTCTGCAGCCAAGAAGCCTGCGGCACCCAAGAAGGCCGCCGCGCCCAAGAAGGCCGCAGCGCCCGCCGCAGCAGCGCCTGCGCCCGCACCTGCCGCAGCAGCGCCCGCGCCCATCGCGCAGACCCGTCTGGCACCGCAGGCCGCATGGCCCTTCCCCACCGGCAACAAGCCCTGAGCAAGCATGGGGCCTGGCCTCATGCAAAAAAGCCCGGCTCCTTCGAGCCGGGCTTTTTCTTTTCAGCCGTGCATCAGGGCCGGGGGAAGTCCAGCGTGTAGTTCTGCGGCCCACGGCTGGCGATCTTGAGCGCGCCCATCCGGTTGCCCAGCTCGGCGCAGCGCACCAGGTCCCAGCCCTTTTCCAGGCCGAACAAAAGAGCGCCGCGCCATGCGTCGCCGCAACCGGTGGGATCGACCACGGCGGCCGCCTGCACCGGAGCCACCTGCGTGCAGCGCCCGTCCTCCCAGACCTCGCAGCCGGCAGCACCCAGCGTCACGACCAGGCCGCGCACCCTGGCGCAGATCTGCTCCAGGCTCCAGCCCGTGCGCTCGCTGAGCATGCGGGCCTCGTAGTCGTTGACGGCCACCCAGTCGGCCTGTTCGATGAAGCCCCGCAGCTCCTCGCCATCGAACATCGGCAGGCCCTGGCCCGGATCGAAGACGAAAGGAATGCCGGCGGCCTTGAACTGCGCCGCGTGTTCGAGCATGGCCTGGCGGCCGTCGGGAGCGATGATGCCCACGCCCACCCGTCCCTTGAGCTCGGCCGTGATCCGGTTGCCATGCGCCTGCATCATGGCGCCAGGGTGGAAGGCCGTGATCTGGTTGTTGTCGCGGTCCGTCATGATCATGCACTGGGCCGTGTGCGTGTCCTGCAGCTGGCCGATGTGCGCGGTCTGCACGCCCAGCTCCTTCAGGCGCTGCACATAGTCGGCGCCGTCGCTGCCCACCATGGCCATGGGCCAGGCTTCGCCGCCCAGCAGATTGAGCGCATAGGCGATGTTGCCCGCGCAGCCGCCGAAGTCGCGGCGCAGCGTAGGCACGAGAAAGGACACATTGAGGATGTGCAGCTGGTCGGGAAGGATCTGGTCGGCGAACCTTCCGTCGAAGGTCATGATGTTGTCGAACGCAAGCGATCCGCAGATGAGGGCGGCCATGGTGTGTTGAACTTTCTTCTTGAAGGTCAGGGATAGAAAACCAGTGCGCGATAGCCCGCGATGGGTGCGCCGAGGTCCTGCACCTCGACGGGCGCCGTGATGCTCCACTCGCCGCGCGCCTCGATCTGCGCAGGCGCACCGAGCTGGTCGAGCCGGATCACGCGGCGCAGCAGCGGCTTGTCCTGCGCATCGGTCAGCGTGAGTTCCACGGCCGGCATGGCCACGGGCAGATCGGAACGGTTCTCCAGGCTCAGGCTCCACTGGTACTGGCCGCTGCGCGGCGTCTGCCGAAAGCCCGAGCTGCCGATCACCACATCGGCGATCTGGCGGCGCGGCTGCAGCTCGCAGCCCGCCATGGCGCACAGCGTGCGCAGCGTGGGCGCCAGCCCCGGATGCTGCACGGCCAGCGCATCGCGCTGCTGCCACAGGACCTGGGCAGCCAGGGCCGCCACGCAGCCCAGGCTGCCCAGCAGCAGCAGGCCGCGGACGGCAGGCTGGCGCCAGAACGCCTTGCGGCGGGCTTCGCGCACGAAGCCGGGCTCAGCCTCCGGCAGCGCATCGGATCCGCCGGCACTTTCCGGCCAGCGCGAGAACTCGGGAGACGGCACCGAGGCCGGGGCTTCCTGCCGGGCCGCATCCTCGGGCCCTGCGGCGGCATCGGATGCCGGCACGGCCGGCGCGGCTTCAGCAGGCCGGGCGGATGACGCGGGGTCGGCCGCTGGTGCTGGTGCTGGCGCTGGTGCCGGTACCACCAACTGAGGTGCTGGCACCTGCACCTGCACCTGCACTTGCGGCTGCGGCTGCGGCTGCGGCTGCGGCTGCGGCTGCGCAAGCATGTCCGCTTCCTCGCCGACGAAGCGGCTCATCAGCGTATCGAAATCCTGCTCTGCCGGCGGCACGGCCACGGCGGCGCGGCCCGCGGCGGGTGGCGTCGCGCCGCGTTCCCTGTCCCGGTGCCCCAGGCCTGCCTGCCCGCCGACGGCAGGCGGGGATGCCGGTGGCGGCGCCTGGTGGCCTGCGGGCACCGAGCCTGCGCCCTGCATGGCAGCCATCTGGCTGGCGGCACCCGAGGGCGTCACCGGCGCGGCAGGCACCGCGCCAGCCTGCGAGGGCATGGGCAGCAGGTCCTGGGACGCGTCGAATATCTCGTGGCAGACGCCGCAGCGAACCCACCCCTGCGAAATGCGCAGCTGGTCGGCCACCACTTTGAAGCGGGTTCCACAGGCAGGGCAGCGGGTGACTTGGCTCATCAGCGCTCGATTGTAGGCAGCAGCAGCGCAGCGGCGCCATGAAGGCACCGCTGCTTCAGGGGCTCAGGCCGTGCGGCTGGCGGTCATCAGAATCCAGCCATCTTCGCTGTCGGCGACTTCCAGGTGGAGATAGGGCGCATAGGCCTGCCGGAGTTCGTCGGCCTGGCGCTCCAGGATGCCGGCCAGCACCAGGCTTCCGCCAGCGGCCACGCGCGCGCACAGCAGCGGGGCCAGCACCTTGAGCGGCGTGGCCAGGATGTTGGCCAGCACGGTGCGGTACTCACCGCTGGCCGCATCAGGCAGGCCGGCCTTCAACTGGACGGCATTGGCATCGGCGTTGTAGCGCGTGGACTCCACGGCTGCGGGGTCGATATCCACCGCATCGATGTCGGTGGCGCCGAACTTGGCCGCGCCGATGGCCAGGATGCCCGAGCCGCAGCCATAGTCCAGCGTGCGGCCCAGGCTGCCCTGGGGCTGGCGTGCGATCCAGCGCAGGCACATGCGCGTGGTCGGATGCGTGCCCGTGCCGAAGGCCAGGCCCGGATCCAGCCGGATGCTCACGCGCGCCTCGGGCGGCAACTCGTGCCAGGTGGGCACGATCCAGAACTCGGGGGTGATGTCCACGGGCGCGAACTGGGACTGCGTCAGGCGCACCCAGTCCTGCTCGGGCACCTGCTTGACCGCGATGATGCTGCAGCCCTCGAAGAAGTCCTGGGGCAGCAGCAGATCGCGCGCCTCCTCGGCCGCCTGCTGCGAGGGAAACAGCGCCACCAGGCGGCTGCGCTGCCAGCCGTCCTTGGGCGGGGGCATGCCGGGCTCGCCGAACAGCGCCTGTTCGGCCTCGGTCTGCGCATCGGCATCCTCCACCGACACGCTCAGCGCATCCAGCGCATCCAGCGCATCGCTGACGGTCTCGACCCGGTCCTCCGGGCACAGCAGGCTCAACTCGAACATGGGCCCATCCTTTCCTGTGCAACAAATGAAAAAGCTGGCCTCCGTCGCCGGGGGCCAGCATGCATGGTCAATCGGGCGACCCGCTCAACGCTTGTTGGCGCTGCGGTGCGCCAGCCACTCTTCCAGGTAGTGGATGTTGGTGCCGCCTTCCATGAACTTGGCGTCCACCATCAGGTCCTGGTGCAGCGGGATGTTGGTCTTGATGCCTTCGACCACGGTTTCCAGCAGCGCCGTGCGCATGCGCGCCAGCGCCTGCTCGCGCGTATCGCCATGGACGATGATCTTGCCGATCATGGAGTCGTAGTTGGGCGGCACGAAATAGTTGTTGTAGACGTGCGAGTCCACGCGCACGCCCGGGCCACCGGGGGCATGCCACATGGTGATGCGGCCCGGGGATGGCATGAAGCTGTAGGGATCCTCGGCGTTCACGCGGCATTCGATCGCATGGCCCTTGAGCTGGGCATTGATCTGGCGCTGGGTGAAGGGCAGCTTGCCGCCGGCCGCGACCTCGATCTGGGTGCGCACCACATCCACGCCCGTGATCAGCTCGGTCACCGGATGCTCGACCTGCACGCGGGTGTTCATCTCGATGAAGTAGAACTCGCCGTTCTCGTAGAGGAACTCGAAGGTGCCGGCGCCGCGGTAGCCCAGCTTCTTGCAGGCCGCCGCGCAGCGTTCGCCGATCTTCTCGATCAGGCGGCGCGGGATGCCGGGGGCCGGAGCCTCCTCGATCACCTTCTGGTGGCGGCGCTGCATGGAGCAGTCGCGCTCGCCCAGGTAAACGGCATTCCTGTGGTTGTCGGCCATCACCTGGATTTCGATGTGGCGCGGATTCTGCAGGAACTTTTCCATGTAGACGGCCGGATTGCCGAAGGCGGCGCCCGCCTCGGCCTTGGTCATCTGCACGGCGTTGATCAGCGCGGCCTCGGTGTGGACCACGCGCATGCCGCGGCCGCCGCCGCCGCCTGCGGCCTTGATGATCACCGGGTAGCCGATGGCCTTGGCGATGCGGCGGATCTGCACCGGGTCGTCGGGCAGTTCGCCGTCCGAGCCCGGCACGCAGGGCACGCCCGCCTTGATCATGGCCTGCTTGGCCGAGACCTTGTCACCCATGGTGCGGATGTTCTCGGGCGTGGGGCCGATGAAGGTGAAGCCGCTCTTTTCGACGCGCTCGGCGAAGTCGGCGTTTTCGCTGAGAAAGCCGTAGCCGGGGTGGATGGCCTCCGCATCGGTCACCTCGGCGGCCGAGATGATGGCCGGCATGTTGAGGTAGCTCAGCGGGGAAGGCGCGGGGCCGATGCACACGGCCTCGTCGGCCAGCTTGACGTACTTGGCGTCACGGTCGGCCTCGGAATACACCATCACCGCCTTGATGCCGAGTTCCCGGCAGGCGCGCTGGATGCGCAGGGCGATCTCGCCCCGGTTGGCAACCAAAATTTTCTTAAACATGAAGATCCTCGCGGCTTGGGACCGGCACCGCTACGCTGGCCACTGCCGTCCATTGAGCCAATTGCGCTGTCGCGACGCGGCATGCGTTCGCGCCAGGGCGTCGTGCCGCTTGCACGGCGTCGCCCGCCTGCTGCTTATTCGATCACGAACAGGGGCTGGCCATACTCCACGGCCTGGCCATTCTCGCCCAGGATGCGCGTCACGGTGCCGCTCTTGTCGGCCTCGATCTCGTTGAGGATCTTCATCGCCTCGACGATGCAGATCGTGTCGCCTTCCTTGATCTGGCTGCCTACTTCCACGAACGGCTTGGCGCCCGGGCTGGAGGCGCGGTAGAAGGTGCCGACCATCGGCGACTTCACGACATGGCCGGCCGCCGCTGCCTCGGGCGCTGCGGCAGGCGCTGCCACGGGGGCCGCGGCCGCCGCCACGGGGGCGGCCACCGGCGCAGCCTGCACGGGCGCTGCGACGAACTGCTGCACCACGGCGCCTTCGCTCTTGACGATCCGGACCTTGCCCTCTGCTTCAGTGATCTCCAGTTCCGAAACGTTCGATTCAGAGACCAGATCAATGAGGGTCTTGAGTTTTCGCAAATCCATGGGAGCTCCAGCGACTAAAACTAAATAGGGCGCGAATTTACTCCAATTTCGCCCTTCTGCGCGCTTTGACGGATATTTTTCATCAACGTCGGTGTGGAATTCAGGACATTTCCTGCGTTTGCACAGCCTTGGTGCATCGACGGATCAGCTTTTCCTGCTCCAGGCATCCAGATCTTCGGTAGCAAGCTCACCTATTTTACGTTGCCGCACCCGGCCATCCTCGCCGATCAGCACGGTGAAGGGCAGCCCCCCCTGGAGATTGCCCAGGCTGCGGGTGAGGCCAAGCCCTCCTTGCACCGCCAGCGCCACCGGAAAGCGTAGCGGCAGCCGGCTGAGGAAGCGCTGCACGGCCTCGGGCTTGTCGACCGCCAGGCCGATGACCTGGATGCCATGCTGGTCCTGGCGCGCCGCGAAGGCATCGAGCATGGGCAGCTCACGCACGCAGGGTGGGCACCAGGTGGCCCAGAAGTTGACCAGCAGCGTCTGGCCCTTCCAGCGCTCCAGCGTCAGTGCCGAGCCGTCGGGTGCCACGAAGCTTTGCTGCCACAGCTGCTGCTCGGCGCCGGGCTCCATGGCATGCGGCTGAAAGCGCCACCAGGCCAGGCCTGCCCCTCCCAGGGCAGCGCCAGCCGCCACACCCAGCGTCAGCCAGCGGCGGCGGGAAGAAGTGTTTTGACGTGTGTCCATGGAATCATTCATTGCCGGCCTCCGCCGCATCCTCGGCCAGCAGCCTGCGCAGCGCCTCGATGCTGCCGCGCTGGCTGCGCCCCTGCGCATCGGGCCTGAGCGCGCCCCGCAGGTCGTCATGGTCATACACCAGCAGATGCACCCCGACGGTTTCGCCAAGGGGGCGGCACATCGCATGGATGCTCAGCGCCTCCACGTTCTGGCCGGTGAAGCCCGTGACCGTGCTGGGCTCATAGCTGACATGCTGGTTGATCAATGCGATCTCGGCGGACTTGGGGTCATCGCAGAACAGCTGCAGATAGATGTCCGACAGGCGCGTGGCCGTGCCGCGCCACACAGCGCCTGCCAGGTGGGGCCGGAACGGCTCCAGGCGCTGCATCCATTGCAGCGCCAGTTCACGCAGCGCGCGCAGCTCACCGGGCTGGGTGTCGGCGCAGAACAGGGCGATGTACTCGCGCACCGCCTCTTCCATCTGGTCGTTGCCAGGCAGTGCCGTGCGCGGCGGCAGGCCCAGCTGGCGCAGTGCGCGGTGCTTCGCGGGGCCCCATTCCAGGCCTTCCTCGACCACGAGGCGGGCCGCCGTCTGGGCGATTTCGGCAGTGGCTTGATCCATGGCTTTCCGATCCGCTGTATCTCTTGTCTATATATAGGGAACAACGGCCGCAGGCCGTACCGGGCCATTGTGACCCAAGGCGGGAGACGCGCCGCGCAGGCGGGCTTTGCCCCGCCCCGCCCATGTGCCTTGCCATGATTTGGCAACCGTCTGTTTCCCGCAGCCCCGGGCCTGCCGCAGGCTGGCCCCTGTTTTTGCGCGGCAGCCGGCCCGCCTGCGGCGGCAACCGTAGAATCGCCGACCATGCACATACATATTCTGGGCATCTGCGGCACCTTCATGGGCGGCTTGGCCGCGCTGGCGCGCGAAGCCGGCCACCGCGTCACCGGCTGCGACGCAGGCGTTTACCCGCCCATGAGTGACCAGCTGCGCGCCTTGGGCATAGAACTCATCGAGGGCTACGGCGCCGATCAGATGGCGCTGGCACCCGACATGTATGTCGTGGGCAATGTGGTCAGCCGCGCCCGGCTGCCCGACGGCAGCCCTAAGTTCCCGCTGATGGAGGCCATCCTCGAGGCCGGCGTCCCCTACACCAGCGGCCCCCAGTGGCTGTCCGAGCATGTGCTGCACCACCCCGACCGCCCGCGCCACGTGCTGGCCGTCGCCGGCACGCATGGCAAGACCACGACGACCTCGATGCTGGCCTGGGTGCTCGAATGCGCAGGCCTGGCGCCGGGCTTCCTGGTGGGGGGCGTGCCGCTGGATTTCGGCATTTCGGCACGCCTGGGCGCGGACCGCCGCCCCGTGCGCGGCCCCGGCCACGCGGGCGATGAGCCGGTCTTCGTGATCGAGGCCGACGAATACGATACGGCCTTCTTCGACAAGCGCAGCAAGTTCGTGCACTACCGGCCGCGCACGGCCGTGCTCAACAACCTGGAGTTCGACCACGCCGACATCTTCGACGACCTGGCCGCCATCGAGTGCCAGTTCCACCATCTGGTGCGCACCGTTGCGGCTTCGGGCCGCATCGTCGCCAACGGGCTGGAAGAGAGCCTGGCGCGCGTGCTGCACCAGGGCTGCTGGAGCGAGGTGAGCAGCTTCGGCGCCGTCGTCAGCGACTTCAGCGCCGAAGGCGAGCCCGGTGCCTTCGACGTACTTCACCGCGGCCGCAAGGTGGCCCGCCTGGAATGGGGCCTGACCGGGGAGCACAACCAGCTCAACGCGCTGGCGGCCATCGCCGCCGCCGAACATGTCGGCGTGGCACCGGCCCAGGCCTGCGAGGCGCTCGCGCGGTTCCAGAACGTCAAGCGCCGCATGGAGCTGCGCGGAACGTCTGGCGGCATCGCGGTCTATGACGACTTCGCCCACCACCCCACGGCGATACGCACCACGCTGGACGGCCTGCGCCGCAAGCTCGGCCGCCAGGCCCGCATCCTGGCCGTCTTCGAGCCCCGCAGCAACACCATGAAGCTGGGCACCATGAAGTCCCAGCTTCCCTGGGCGCTGGAAAGCGCCGATCTGGTCTTCTGCCACACGGCGGGTCTCGACTGGGATGCGGCCGAGGCGTTGCGCCCCATGGGCGTGGGCCCGGGCCAACGCGCCCAGACCGCCAGCGACATCGCCACCCTGATCGACCAGATCCGTGCCGTGGCCCGGCCCGGCGACCATGTGGTGTGCATGAGCAATGGCGGCTTTGGGGGCATACACGCCAGGCTGCTCGCGGCGCTGTGAGCCTTCACGCCGGCCGCCAGCGCATCAAAAAGCCCGGTCATGCGGCCCGGCCCCTGGGCAGGCAGTGCTCAGTAGCTGATCGACATGGCGGGCACATCGACCCGGATCAGCGGCTTGGACAGCACGGCCTGCGCTGCCACCGCATAGCTGTTGCGCCACTGCTCGTCGTCGAACTTGCCCGCCAGCGTGCGCGCGGCACGGGCGACCACCACCAGCTTGTCGGCCAGCAGCACCTTGCCGCTGGCCCGCAGCGGCTCGCAGTCCATGGAGATGAACTGCTGGTCCAGCCAAAGCCGGCCCTCGTCGGAACTCATGGGCGTGAGCCCGCTGGTGTCGGTCCTGTACTCTTTGCCGGCATCCAGCACCACAATCACTTCGCTGCGCATGGAACTCCTCTCGTCAACACGGATAACGGGCTGCACTGCATCTGTCGCCGGCGCAGCCACCGCTCATGGATGAAGCTTAACCGCAAGCCTTCACCCCACACTTCGACCAGGCTGACATGCCTCAAGCCCGCAGGCCTTGCCGCCGCCCGGCCCCGGCACTGATGGCGGCAGGTGATTGCGGCACGCGCCCCACACCTCGCGCAAGGCCACCTTAGAATCAGGCCCCCTGACTGCCCCCTGCCTTTGATGGAATACGCTGCATGACGCCCGAAGCACCACACCAGGCCCTGATGGATCATCTGCAGCAGCTCGAGCACGAGCTGCGCCGGCAGAACCTGTGGTCGCAGATGGCCCCCAGCGCCGAGGCCATGGCATCGACCATGCCCTTCATGTACGACACGCTCAAGCTGCATGAGTGGCTGCAGTGGGTTTTTCTGCCCCGGCTGCGCGCCGTGGTCGATGCCGGGGGCCAGCTGCCCTGCCAAAGCCATGTGCATCCGCTGGCCGAACACGAATGGAGCCAGCCGGTCGCATTCGACAAGCGCCAGTTGCTGGTGCTGTTGCTGCGCATCGACGAAACGCTGAACCAGGGCGGGCTGACGCCGCCCGAAGCCGCCGCGCACTGAGCGGCCGCGCACCGGGCCATGGCCATGGGGCGCCGGGCGCTCCCTTTCGTCGCTTTCGCCGTCAGGCCGCCACGAGGGCAGCGGACTGTTCGGCACGCCTGATGCGGCGCTGCCCGACTGCGGCAGACAGCTCGGCCAGGGTCTGCAGGGAATCGTCCCAGCCCAGGCAGGCGTCGGTGATGCTCTGGCCATAGGTCAGGGCCGCCACATCGTCCTTGCCGGGTGTGAACTTCTGGGCGCCGGCCACGAGATGGCCCTCGATCATCACGCCGAAGACGCTGCGCGATCCACCGCCGATCTGGCCCGCGATGTCGCGTGCCACGTCCTTCTGGCGCTCATGCTGCTTGGAGCTGTTGGCGTGGCTGCAGTCCACCATCAGCGTCGCCGGCAGGCCGGCCTTTTCCAGGTCGCCGCAGGCCTCGGCCACGCTGGCGGCATCGTAGTTGGGCGTCTTGCCGCCGCGCAGGATCACGTGGCAATCCTGGTTGCCGGCGGTGTTCACGATGGCGACCTGGCCATTCTTGTGCACCGACAGGAAGTGGTGCCCACGGCTGGCCGACTGGATGGCATCGGTGGCGATGCGGATGTTGCCGTCGGTGCCGTTCTTGAAGCCGATGGGCGCCGAGATGCCCGACGCCAGCTCGCGGTGGACCTGGCTTTCCGTGGTGCGCGCGCCGATGGCGCCCCAGCTGATCAGATCGCCGATGTACTGGGGCGAGATCACGTCCAGGAATTCACTGGCGGCGGGCACGCCCAGGCGGTTGATGTCGATGAGCAGCTGGCGTGCGATGCGCAGCCCCTCGTCGATGCGGTAGCTCTGGTCGAGGTAGGGGTCGTTGATCAGGCCCTTCCAGCCCACGGTGGTGCGGGGCTTTTCGAAGTACACGCGCATCACGATCTCCAGCGTGTCCTTGTACTGCTCGCGCACGGGCGCCAGGCGCCGCGCGTACTCGATGGCAGCGGCCGGGTCGTGGATGGAGCAGGGGCCGATGATGACCAGCAGGCGGTCGTCCTCGCCGGCCATGATGTTGTGGATGGTGCGGCGGGTGTCGCCGATCAGGGTTTCGACGGCCGTGCCGCGGATGGGGAAGAAGCGAATGAGGTGCTCGGGGGGGGGCAACACGGTGATGTCCTTGATACGTGCGTCGTCGGTCTGGCCAGTTTTTTGGGAGCCGCCGCGGTACCAGGAATCGGTGAGGGAAGCGTGATGAGCCGTCATTGCTTGCTTTCGTGAGGAAGGTGGATCGTGGAAAACGGAGCGAAAGATCGAAGGGGAAAACAAAAAAACCGCCGGCTTTTCAGCTTCGGCGGTTTTCTGGGAGGTCTGTGTTCGGGGTGCGCGCGCCTACCTCTCTTCCGCCGGGGAGGAGAACCAAAAGTAAAAGTAAAAGGAGGTGCGGGCTTGCATGGCGCTCAATGTAGCACAGACATTTTTCGCAGCGCAACATGGACCGGGCCGCCGGTGCCTGCCGCGGCAGGGCGCGCAAGAGGGAGAAGGCCTGCGCGACGGATTCATGAAAAATGCGTTTTCAAAGATTTCACGCAGGAAATCTCCAAAAAAACACATAGATCAGTGGGCGGATGGAGTTTTCCTGCAAAACGCCACAGACTTGCTGAGCACCGGGCCGGATCGGCGTGCCGTGGGCTTTGCGGCAACGCAAAACCCCATCCCGGGATCAGCGCGATCGGCCCAGCATGCTGCGCAGCCAGCCTGACAGTCGCTGCCAGATCCCCCGGCCAGCCGCTGCTTCGCCCCCCGTCCATGCAAAGTCCTGGTCTGCGTCAGGATCTGCCGCCCGCACGGAGTCTGCAAACATGTCGATCAGCAGCGATGCATGGCCCAGCAGGCGCCACCCCAGCAGCTCGCAATGCCGAAACAGCCCGGCTTCCCGGCCATCGGCCACCAGCACCGCATGCTGCCAGGCGCATACCGCTTCGCGAAAGGTGCGCAGCAGCCGCTGGTAGGCAGGAAACTCGTAGAGCACGAGCCAGCCCGGAGCCAGCGTGGTGAGAAAGTGCTGATGATCCAGCACGGCGAGGTCGAGTTGCTGGATCGCCTCCTCGACGGCGGGCCGTGCAGCGCCGGCACAGCGAATGCGCACCGCCTCTTCCAGCGCGGTGGACAGCAGCACCAGCTGCTGCTGCATGGGACGCAGATCGCCCTCCAGCAACTCCTGGCGCCAGAATCGGCTCAGCCGTGAATCGCCGAAGGCCTGCGGCCAGTGCGGGGGCTGGCTGCGCAACACCTGTGCCGACGTGGGCAGCCCGGGCAGCGAGGCGAGGGGCTGCTGGTTCACGGGATGCAGGCCACGCGAGGTTTGCATTGCTTCACACAGCCGTGCTGAAGGCAGCGGACATGCCTGCCGCCCTGTCCATCAGGCCGTGCCGCCGACGGTCAGCCCGTCGATGCGCAGCGTGGGCTGGCCCACGCCCACGGGCACGCTCTGGCCTTCCTTGCCACAGGTGCCCACGCCGCTGTCCAGGCGCATGTCGTTGCCGATCATGGTGACGTGCTTGAGCGACTCCGGGCCGCTGCCGACGATGGTCGCGCCCTTGACCGGGTACAGGATCTTGCCGTTCTCGACCCAATAGGCCTCGCTGGCGGAGAACACGAACTTGCCGCTGGTGATGTCCACCTGCCCGCCGCCGAAGTTGGTGGCGTACAGCCCCTTCTTGATCGAGGCGACGATTTCCTGCGGGTCCTTGTCGCCGCCCAGCATGTAGGTATTGGTCATGCGCGGCATGGGGATATGGGCATAGCTCTCGCGGCGGCCGTTGCCGGTGGGGCTGACGCCCATGAGGCGGGCATTCATCGCGTCCTGGATGTAGCCCTTGAGGATGCCGTCCTCGATCAGCACGTTGCTCTGGCTGGGGCAGCCTTCGTCATCGACGTTGAGCGAGCCGCGGCGGTCGGCCAGCGTGCCGTCATCCAGCACGGTGACACCCTTGGCCGCCACGCGCTGGCCGATGCGGCCGCTGAAGGCGCTGGCGCCCTTGCGGTTGAAGTCCCCTTCCAGGCCATGGCCCACGGCCTCGTGCAGCAGCACACCGGGCCAGCCGGGACCCAGCACCACGGTCATCTCGCCGGCAGGCGCGGGACGGGAATCCAGGTTGGTAAGGGCCGCATGGACGGCTTCGTCCACATACTGGGTGATCTGCGCGTCGGTGAAATAGGCCAGGCCGAAGCGGCCGCCGCCGCCGGCCGAGCCGACTTCGCGCCGGCCCTTTTGCTCGGCGATGACGGTGACCGACAGGCGTACCAGGGGCCGCACGTCCGCCGCCAGCGTGCCGTCGGCACGCGCGACCAGCACCACGTCGTATTCGCTGGCCAGGCCCGCCATGACCTGGACCACGCGCGGGTCCTTGGCACGCGCCAGGGTTTCGACCTTGCCCAGAAGCTCCACCTTCGCCGTGCTGTCCAGCGTTCCGATGGGATCCAGCCCGGGGTACAGCGAGCGGCTTGCCGCGATCCTGGGCTTGCCCGCACGCACGCGCTGGCTGCGGGCGACGCCCGAGATGGCGCGCACGGTGCGCGCCGCATCGAGCAGCGAGGCTTCGGAGATGTCGTCCGAGTAGGCAAAGGCCGTCTTCTCGCCACTGACCGCGCGCACGCCCACACCCTGGTCGATGCTGAAGCTGCCGGTCTTGACGATGCCTTCCTCCAGACTCCAGCCCTCGGCACGCGTGTACTGGAAGTACAGGTCGGCGTCGTCGACCTGGTGGCTGCGGATCTCGGCAAGTGCGCGCGAGAGATGGGATTCGTCGAGGCCGAAGGGCTCCAGCAGCAGTTGGCGTGCCGTGGCCAGGCGTTCAATGGTGGGTTCGCGGGAGATCATGCATGCATTGTAGAGAGCCGGCCATGCCCGCGCCGGGACCATGCTGCGCCCGCTTGCATGGCCGGCAAAGGCGCAGCCAGGCACGCCCCAAAAAAAACGGAATGCTGCCCCACCAGGCTGGGCAGCATTCCGTTGCCAGAGGCACCGTGCACGGCGTGGCAGGCCGCCACACTCTGCATTCACAACGTGTCCTATGGCCCGGGTTTTAACCCCAGCGGCGCCTTCTGGCAAGAGAGGCATCCCGCGAGCGGATTCTCAAATTCAGGAGCACCCACACTCCGCAAGCCAAGGCCTGCCGCTCCTTGGCCGCCCGGCGGCGGCCGCGCGGACCAGGCCCTGCACAGATTGTTTGACATTTGCGCCGCCTGCCCCGCTACAGCGGGCCAGCGCCTTCACCCGGCAGCTGGCGCTGCGAACGGGCCACCGACATCAGCACGCCCAGCGCCAGCCCCAGCGTCACCATGGCGGTGCCGCCATAGCTGATGAAAGGCAGCGGCACGCCGACCACGGGCAGGATGCCGCTGACCATGCCCATGTTCACGAAGGCATAGGTGAAGAAGATCATGGCCACGGCCGCCGCCATCAGCCGTGCGAACAGCGAGTTGGCGTGGATGGCGATGGCCAGGCCCCGCCAGACCAGCAGCAGGAAGGACACGATGATGAACAGGTTGCCGACCAGTCCGAATTCCTCTGAATAGGCGGCGAAGATGAAGTCGGTCGTGCGCTCGGGGATGAATTCCAGGTGGGTCTGGGTCCCGGCCATGAAGCCCTTGCCCCAGACGCCGCCCGAGCCGATGGCGATCATGCCCTGGATGATGTGGAATCCCTTGCCCAGCGGATCGCGCGTGGGATCGAGCAGCGTGCACACACGCGTCTGCTGGTACTCGTGCAGCACGGGCCAGCGCACGCCATCGGCGCACAGCTGCGGCTCGTACCAGACGATGAGGGTGATGCCGATCACGCCGGCCAGCACTGGCGGGACGATGAGCTTCCACGGCAGGCCCGCGAAGAAGATCACCGACAGGCCGGCGGCCATCACCAGCAGCGAAGTGCCCAGGTCGGGCTGCTTCATGATCAGCCCCACGGGCACCATGAGCAGGACCATGGCGATCACGAAATCCGTGCCGCGCAGCTGGCCCTCGCGGCGCTGGAACCACCAGGCCAGCATCAGCGGCGTGGCGATCTTGAGCAGCTCGCTGGGCTGGATCACCACGCCCACGTTGACCCAGCGCTGCGCGCCCTTCTTGGTGATGCCGAACAGCGCCACCGCCACGAGCAGCGCCACGCCCAGCATGTACAGCGGCACGGCCACCTTCATGAGCTGCTGCGGTGGAATCTGGGCGACGACGAACAGGATGCCCGCCGCGATCATCATGTTGCGCGCGTGGTCCATGAAGCGCGTGCCATGGTCGAAGCCCGACGAATACATGGCCACCAGGCCGGCCGAGGCCAGCATGGCCACGAACAGCAGCAGCAGAAAATCAAAGCCGCGCAGCAGCGGCGAAATGCGTTGCCACAGCGAGGGCTTGTCGAATTCGGTCACGGACATGGGCCGACATTATCCTGTGGCCCATGCTGCCGGGCCGGCTGCAGGGTTGCCCGGTGGCAGGCACTGCGATCAGGCCTTCCCCCGCTGGGCAGCGCCGTGCGCAGACGCCACAATGGCCCATGAGCCGCCCGTGCGCCAACGGCGCCGGGCCCCGCATTGACCAGGAGAGCGCCCGCCATGACCACCACCCACCTGCTGTACCTGCACGGCTTTCGCTCCTCTCCCCAGTCCGCCAAGGCCCGCCGCCTGGCCGAGCACGTGGCCACACGCCACCCCCATGTGCGCTGGTGGAGTCCCCAGCTGCCCCCCTCGCCGCGCGAGGCCGCCGCGCTGATCGCCGATGGCATCGCCAGCTGGCCGCGCGAGACCATGGCCGTCGTCGGCTCGTCGCTGGGGGGCTACTACGCCAGCTGGGTCGCCCAGCTGGCGCGCTGCCGCAGCGTGATGATCAACCCGGCCGTCAACCCGGCGCGCGACCTCGAAAAATACATCGGCGAACAGACGTCCTGGCATGACCCGGGCGAGCGCTTCTTCTTCCGCCGCGAATACATCGAGGAGCTGCGCGCGCTGGACACGCGCTCCATGACCCCGGCGGCGCCCGAGATGCTGCTGGCCGCCGAGGGCGACGAAGTGCTGGACTGGCGCGAGATGAGCGCCCGCTATCCGCATGCGCTGCAGATCGTGCAGGAAGGCGGCGACCATGCGCTGAGCAATTTCGAGGAGTACCTGCCACAGCTCGACGAGTTTCTCAACCTCGCCTGAGCAGGCCCGGCCCCGGGTGGCAGGCGCCGCCCGCCGCGTGGGAGAATACCGGGCTATGCACGCATTGTTTGAAGAAGCCGGCAAGTTCCTGGCCGGCCGCATCCTCTCCGAAGCCGACACCTCCGCCCAGGTGGAGCTGGACTCGGGCAAACGGGTCAAGGTCAAGGCCGCCAACATCCTGCTCAAGTTCGAGAAGCCGGCGCCGGCCGAGCTGATCGCCCAGGCACAGGCGCAGGCCGCCGAGATCGACCTGGACCTGGCCTGGGAGTTTGCTCCGGAGGAAGAATTCGGCTTCGCCGATCTTGCGCGCGACTATTTCTCGGAAAAAGCCACGCTGGCGCAGCAGGCCGGCGCGCTGTTCCGCCTTTTCGAGGCGCCGCATTATTTCCGCCGCGCCGGCAAGGGCCGCTTCAAGAAGGCGCCCGCCGAAATCCTGCAGCAGGCGCTGGCCGGCATCGAGAAGAAAAAGCAGATCCAGGCCCAGATCACCGCCTGGTCCGAGCAGCTGGGCGCCGGCGAATGCCCGCCCGCCATCCGCGAGCAGCTCTACAAGATCCTGTTCCGCCCCGACAAGAACGCGCCCGAGTACAAGGCCGTGGTCGAGGCCAGCCGCGCCACGCGCCTGGCGCCGCTGGAGCTGCTGCACCGCGCGGGCGCCATCGAATCGGCCTACGAGTTCCACTGGAAACGCTTCCTGTTCGACCACTTCCCCAAGGGCACGCAGTTCCCCGCCCTGCAGGCGCCCCAGCCCCCGGCCGACCTGCCGCTGGCCGAGGTCCAGGCGTTTTCCATCGACGACTCGGCCACCACCGAGATCGACGATGCCCTGTCCGTGCGCGGGCTGGGCACGGGCACGGTCACCGTGGGCATCCACATCGCGGCGCCGGGCCTGGCCATCGTGCCCGGCACGCCGCTGGACCAGTTGGGCCGCTCGCGCCTGTCCACGGTCTACATGCCCGGCTACAAGATCACCATGCTGCCCGACGAGGTGGTGCAGATCTACACGCTGGACGAAGGCCGCGCCAACCCCGCCGTGTCGCTGTACGTGACCATCGACGAGGCCACGCTGGAGACCACCGCCAGCGAGACGCGCCTGGAGCGCGTGCCGGTGCAGGTCAACTTCCGCCATGACAAGCTGGACCACATCGTCACCGAGCAATGGCTGGCCGACCCGGCATTCGAGGTCGAGGGCACTCCCGAAGTGCTGCAGGGCAAGCGCGCCGAGCTGACCTTCCTGCAGCGCTGGGCGAAACACCTGAAGGCGCGGCGCGAGGAAGTGCGCGGCAAGCCCGAGAACTTCAACCGGCCCGACTACAACTTCCGCCTGGTGGGCAACGGCGGCGCCGAGCCCCGGGGCAACGAGCAGGTGGAGATCACCGTGCGCAAGCGCGGCGCACCGCTGGACCTGATCGTGGCCGAGGCCGCCATCGTCGCCAACAGCACCTGGGGCGGCTGGCTGGCCGAGCTGGGCGTGCCCGGCATCTACCGCAGCCAGGCCAGCCTCGCGCCCGGCATCAAGGTGCGCATGTCCACCAAGGCCCTGCCCCACGCCGGCATCGGCGTCAAGAGCTACGCCTGGGCCACCTCGCCGCTGCGCCGCTATGTGGACCTGGTCAACCAGTGGCAGATCATCGCCTGCGCGCGCCACGGCAAGACCGCCGCGCTGGCCGCGCCGTTCAAGCCCAAGGACGCCGAGCTGTTCGGCATCATCAGCAGCTTCGACGGCGCCTACAGCGCCTACAACGGCTACCAGGCCGGCATGGAGCGCTTCTGGACGCTCAAGTACCTGCAGCAGCACGCCATCACCGAGCTGACGGCCACCGTCATCAAGGAAGGCATGGGCGGCGGCCTGCTGGTGCGTGCCGACGACCTGCCCCTGGTCTTTCCAGTGCTCGGGGTCACGGGACTGCCGCGTGGCGCCCATGTGCGCGTGCGCCTGGGCGAGATCGACGAGATCGCGCTCGACGTCACCGGAACGCTGATCGAGCGCCTGGATGCCGATGCGGCCACCGATGCCCTGGCCGGTGCCGAAGACGGCGGCGAGGACGATGACGAAGCCGTGGCCGGCCCCATCTCCATCGCCGTGGACATGAACGAGGCCGACGCCCCGTCCGCCGCCGACCCCGCCTCCCAACCCTGATACCGGCCCCGCCGCGCAACTGCCTGAAACCGCCGTGAAACTGCCCACCGCCCTCCGTTCCCTGAGCACGCTGCAGTTGGCGCTGGGCGTGTCCATCGCCATCCATGCGGTGCTGCTCTCGTTCCGATTCGTCGATCCGGAGCGCTTCGACCGCGTGTTCCAGGACACGCCGCTGGAAGTGATCCTCGTCAATGCGCGCGCCAGCGAGCAGCCCGACAAGGCCCAGGCCATCGCCCAGGCCTCGCTGGCCGGCGGCGGCGAGGCAGACAGGGGACGCGCCACCAGCCCCATGCCCTATTCGGCGCTGACGGCCGTGGGCGACGATTTCGAGGAGCGCCAGCGCCAGATCGACGCCATGCAGGAGCAGCAGGCCGTGCTGCTGACCCAGCTGCGCAAGCAGGTCGCCTCCCTGCCCGTGCAGGACCCGCGCGAGGCCGCCCAGCAGTCCCGCGAGCAGCAGGCGCAGCAGGAACGCCGCCAGCAGCTGGTCAAGCTGCTGGCCGAGATCGAAAAGCGCATCAACGAGGAAAATGCGCGCCCCAAGAAGCGCTACATCAGCCCCTCCACACGCGAGGCCGTCTATGCGGTCTACTATGACGCCCTGCGCCGCCAGGTCGAGGACAAGGGCACGGAGAACTTCCCCGAGCATGGCGGCAGGAAGCTCTACGGCGAGCTGGTCATGATCCTGACCGTCAACCACGACGGACGCGTGCTCGGCACCGAAATCGTCCAGGGATCGGGCAACCGCATGCTCGACGCGCGCGCCGAAGCCATTGCCCGCGCGGCGGGGCCTTTCGGCCACTTCGGGCCCGCCATGCGCGCCAAGGCCGACCAGATCGCCGTGGTCTCGCGCTTCAAGTTCACGCGCGAGCAGACGCTGCAGACCAGCGTGCAGTGATGCGATGAAACACCCCCTGAGTCGCTTCGCGCCTTCCCCCGTGTGCACGGCGCCCTCTCTCGCTGCGCGGGAGGGGGGCGTGCGGGCAACCGGCGACACCTCCGGTGCGGGACCGGTGTCCCTGGCCTGGATCGCGCCAGTTTCACAGGCAGCGGGCCGAGCAATGGACAACTGAAATGACATCAACCTTCTCCGACCGCTACTGCGTCATGGGCAACCCCGTCGCGCACAGCCGCTCGCCCTGGATCCATGCCCGGTTCGCCGAACTGTGCGGGCAGGCCCTGCACTACGAGCGCCGGCACGTCGAGCTGCAAGGCTTCACCGAAGCCGTGCACGGCTTCATCGCCGAAGGCGGGCGCGGCTGCAATGTCACCGTGCCGTTCAAGCTCGAAGCCGCCGAGCTGGCCACCACCGCCAGCGAGCGCGTGCAGCTCGCCGGCGCGGCCAACACCCTGGTGCTCGGCGCGGACGGCATCCATGCCGACAACACCGACGGCCTGGGCCTGGTGGCCGACATCGTGCGCAACGCGGGCGTTGCGCTGGCCGCCCGCGACCTGCTGCTGCTGGGCGCGGGCGGCGCCGCCGCGGGCGCGCTGGGTGCGCTGATCGCCGAGCGCCCGCGCCGCATCGCCGTGGTCAACCGCACCCTCGAACGCGCCCAGGCCCTGGTGCAGCGCCATGCCGCCATCGCCGCGCAGCATGGCGTGGAACTGGCGGCCCTGGAGCAGCAGGCCGTGGACGAGGATTTCGACGTTGTCATCAATGCCACCGCCAGCAGCCTCGCGGGTGCCGAAGTGCCCGTGCCGGCCAGCGTGCTGCGCGCCGGCAGCCTGGCCTACGACATGATGTACGGCCCCGCTGCCCAGGGCTTCATGCAATGGGCCGAGCGGCATGGCGCCCGGGCCCGCGACGGACTGGGCATGCTGGTGGAGCAGGCCGCCGAGTCGTTCGCGCTGTGGCGCAGCGTGCGCCCGCCCTCGGCCCAGGTGCTGTCCGAACTGCGCGCCCACATCGCCCAGGGGGGCTGAGGAATCCATGAAATCCGTAGCGCGCGCCCTGGTGCTGGTGCTGTGCGCCGGCCTGCTGCTGCAGCTGTTCTTCGTGCTGCGCATCGCGCTGATGGTGGTCGTCGATCCGCAGTCCACGGCCTTTCAGCGCTCCGAGGCCTGGCAACTGCTGCGCAGCGCCGAAGGCCTGCGCTGGCGCCAGCAGTGGGTGCCCTACGACCGCATCGCCCCTTCGCTCAAGCGCGCCGTCATCGCCGCCGAGGACGACAGCTTCATCGAGCACCATGGCGTGCAGTGGGAAGCCATCGAAAAGGCCTGGGAGCGCAATCAGCGCGCCGAGGCGCGCGCCCAGAAGGCCGACAACGGCAAGGCTCCCAAGATCTATGGCGGCTCCACCATCACCCAGCAGCTGGCCAAGAACCTGCTGCTGTCGGGCGAGCGCAGCCTGCTGCGCAAAGGGCAGGAGCTGGTGCTGACCCATCTGCTGGAGCTGATGCTGAGCAAGCAGCGCATCCTGGAGATCTACCTGAACAGCGTGGAATGGGGCCAGGGCGTCTTCGGCGCCGAGGCCGCCGCCCAGCACTACTTCCGCAAGAGCGCCGCCCAGCTGGGCAACGCCGAGGCCGCGCGCCTGGCCGTGATGCTGCCCCAGCCCAAGCGCTTCGAGAAGCTGCCCCACTCCAGCTACCTGATGCAGCGCACACGCACCGTGATGCAGCGCATGCCGAGCGCCGAACTCCCCTGAGCCGCTACAGTCACGCCATGCGCATTCTTGGAATCGACCCCGGGCTGCAGACCACGGGATTCGGCGTGATCGACGTCGACGGCCACCGCCTGGCCTACGTGGCCAGCGGCACCATCCGTACCACGGGCATCGCGCTCGGCGACCTGCCGGGCCGGCTCAAGCTGCTGTTCGACGGCATCTCGGAGGTGGCCTCCCGCTACCAGCCCGACAGCTCGGCCGTGGAAATCGTCTTCGTCAACGTCAACCCCCAGTCCACCCTGCTGCTGGGCCAGGCCCGCGGCGCCGCGCTCACGGCCCTGGTCAACGCCGGCCTGCCCGTGGCCGAGTACACCGCCCTGCAGATGAAGAAGGCCATGACCGGCCATGGCCGCGCCGCCAAGAGCCAGATCCAGGAGATGGTCAGGCGGCTGCTGCAATTGCCCGGACTGCCCGGCACCGACGCCGCCGATGCCCTGGGCCTGGCCATCACCCACGCCCATGCAGGCGCGGCCATGACGAAGATGGCCGAGGTCACGCAGCTGCAGCGGCGCCAGCACGCGGTGTACAAGGGCGGCAGGGTTTACTAAGCCCGCTGGGTCGCCCGCATCGTAAAAACTGGCGCGGCCCAACACAGGGACACCGAGGAAGGGCCTGCGCAGGCCGCGCCGCCCCGCACCGAAGGTGTCGCAGGCTGCCCGTACGCCCCCTCCCTCGCGTAGCGAGTAGAGAGGCGCCGCGCCACGGGGGGAAGGCGCGCAGCGCCTCAGGGGGGTGCTTCTATTTCAGACGATGCGCCCGAAGAACAGCACGGCGAAGAAGGTCACGCCCGCGATCACCGTCCACTTGAGGATGATGAAGCCCCAGCGCCTGTAGTGGGGGCGGCCCGTGCCCAGGTAGAAGGCGAAGGACACGGCCGAGGCCAGCAGCAGCAGGGTGGCCAGCCAGCGGAAGATCAGCATGGCGGCGCCGGCCTTACCAGGCCCGCGCGGGCTGGGCGAAGCCCTTGGGCGCCTGGCGTTCGCTATCGAAGCTGACGACTTCCCAGGCATCGGGCTGGGCCAGCAGCGCGCGCAGCAGCTGGTTGTTCATGCCGTGGCCCGAGCGGAAGGCGCTGTAGGCGGCCAGCAGCGGCTTGCCGATCAGGTAGAGGTCGCCGATGGCATCGAGCATCTTGTGCTTGGCGAACTCGTCGTCATAGCGCAGGCCGTCGCTGTTGAGCACCTTGTAGTCGTCCATGACGATGGCGTTGTCCAGGCCGCCGCCCAGCGCCAGGCCATGGCTGCGCAGCATTTCCACGTCCTTGGTGAAGCCGAAGGTGCGCGCGCGCGCGATGTCGCGCGTGTAGTTGCCCTCACCCATGTCGAACTCCACGCTCTGGCCCGTGGAATCCACGGCCGGATGGGCGAAGTCGATCTCAAAGCGCAGCTTGAAGCCATGGTAGGGGTCGAAACGCGCCCACTTGAGGTTCTGGCCCTCGCCCTCGCGGACTTCGACGGGGCGGATCACGCGGATGAAGCGCTTGGGTGCCTTTTGCAGTTCGATGCCCGCGCTTTGCAGCAGGAACACGAAGGAGGCGGAGGAGCCGTCGAGGATGGGCACTTCCTCGGCGGTGATGTCGATGTAGAGGTTGTCCAGTCCGAGGCCGGCGATGGCCGACATCAGGTGCTCCACGGTATGCACCTTGGCGCCGCCCGTGCCGATGGTGGAGGCCATGCGGGTGTCGGTGACGGCTTCGGCCGAGATCGGGATGTCCACGGGTTCCGGCAGATCCACGCGACGGAACACGATGCCGGTGTCGGGCTGCGCGGGGCGCAGCGTCAGCTCGACGCGCTGGCCGCTGTGCAGGCCCACGCCCACGGCACGGGTGATCGTCTTGATGGTGCGTTGTTGGAGCATCCGGCTATTTTAAATTGCAGCAGCCGTGCAGGGGCATGGCCCCGGCACGGCTTTCGCTATCACGGCCATGCAGCAGCCGTATCGGCCGCTGCTCAGTCAGCCTGCTTGCGCAGGAAGGCCGGGATTTCCAGATCGTCCATGCCGCCGGAGGCCAGGGCATCGACGCGGGCCGCGGCCTGCGTGCGGTTGGTGCGCCAGACGCTGGGCACCGACATGTTGTTGCCGTAGTCGGCACCGCCGGCCGCGCCACCGACCAGGCCGCCGGCCGCCGTGGCAGCGCCCATGGCCGCCGAGGGCAGCTGGTAGCTCATGTTGTCGGTGCCGGTGCGCAGGCCGCCCTGCACCACCTGCATGTTCTGGCGGCGCGCGTTGGGACGCGACAGGCCGGTGGCCACCACGGTGACGCGGATCTCGTCGCCCAGGGTGTCGTCGTAGGCAGCGCCGTAGATCACATGCGCATCGGGCGAGGCATAGGCATTGATGGTGCTCATGGCCAGGCGCGACTCGGACAGCTTGAGGCTGCCCTTGGCGGCCGTGACCAGCACCAGCACGCCCTTGGCGCCCGACAGGTCGATGCCTTCCAGCAGCGGGCAGGCGACGGCCTGCTCGGCGGCGATGCGCGCGCGGTCGGGACCGGCGGCCTTGGCCGTGCCCATCATGGCCTTGCCGGGCTCGCCCATGACGGTGCGCACGTCCTCGAAGTCGACGTTCACATGGCCGTACTCGTTGATGATCTCGGCAATGCCGCCCACGGCGTTCTTCAGAACGTCGTTGGCATGGGCAAAGGCCTCGTCCTGCGAGATGTCGTCGCCCAGCACGTCCAGCAGCTTCTCGTTGAGCACCACGATCAGCGAGTCCACGTTGGCCTCGAGCTCGTTCAGGCCGCTGTCGGCGTTGGCCATGCGGCGCCCGCCTTCCCACTCGAAGGGCTTGGTGACCACGCCCACGGTGAGGATGCCCATTTCCTTGGCCACGCGCGCGATCACGGGCGCTGCGCCCGTGCCCGTGCCGCCGCCCATGCCGGCCGTGATGAACAGCATGTGCGCGCCCTGGATGGCGGTGCGGATGTCGTCCTCGGCGGCCTCGGCGGCCTCGCGGCCCTTGTCGGGCTTGCTGCCCGCGCCCAGGCCGCTGCCGCCCAGCTGGATGGTGCGGTGCGCGCTGCTGCGCAAAAGCGCCTGCGCGTCGGTGTTGGCGCAGACGAATTCCACGCCCTGCACGTTGCGCGCGATCATGTGCTCCACGGCGTTGCCGCCGCCGCCGCCAACGCCGATCACCTTGATCTGCGTTCCCTGGTTGAATTCTTCAACTTCAATCATGTCGATGGGCATGTTGGTTCTCCTGTAGCTCTGTATAAGTGGTCACCACCGTTTGGGGAAGGTCAGTCTTTTCGTCCGGTATTCGGAAGCCGGTGGGCGGGCCGGTAATGCGCAGTCGATGAAAGCACATATCAAAAGTTCCCCACGATGAAGTCTTTGAAACGGCCAAAAGCGGTCTTCATGGACCCACTCTTTTGTGCCACCTTGAAACCGCGCAGGCGAGCCAGGCGGGCCTCTTCGAGCAGTCCCATCACGGTGGCGGCGCGGGGCTGCGCCACCATGTCGGCCAGAGCACTCGAATACTTGGGGATGCCGCGGCGTACGGGCTTGAGGAAGATGTCCTCGCCCAGTTCGACCATGCCCGGCATCACGGCGCTGCCGCCGGTCAGCACGATGCCCGAGGACAGCACTTCCTCGTAGCCGGAATCGCGCACCACCTGCTGCACCAGCGAAAAGATCTCCTCCACGCGCGGCTCGATCACGCCGGCCAGCGCCTGCTTGCTGATCATGCGCGGGCTGCGGTCGCCCAGGCCCGGCACCTCGACCTGGGCATCGGGGTCGGCCAGCAGCTGCTTGGCGTAGCCGCTTTCGACCTTGATGTCCTCGGCGTCCTTGGTGGGCGTGCGCAGCGCCATGGCGATATCGCTGGTGATCAGGTCGCCCGCGATCGGGATCACGGCCGTGTGGCGGATGGCGCCCCCCGTGAAGATGGCCACGTCGGTGGCGCCCGCGCCGATGTCCACCACGGCCACGCCCAGCTCGCGCTCGTCGTCGGTGAGCACGGCCTGGCTCGATGCCAGCGGATTGAGCAGCAGCTGCTCGACCTCCAGGCCGCAGCGGCGCACGCACTTGATGATGTTCTCGGCCGCGCTCTGCGCGCCCGTGACGATGTGGATCTTGGCCTCCAGCCGGATGCCGCTCATGCCGATGGGCTCGCGCACTTCCTGGCCGTCGATGACGAACTCCTGGGGCTCGACCAGCAGCAGGCGCTGGTCCGAGGAGATGTTGATGGCCTTGGCCGTCTCCATCACGCGCGCCACGTCGGTGGCCGTGACTTCCTTGTCCTTGATGGCCACCATGCCGCTGGAGTTCAGGCCGCGGATGTGGCTGCCGGTGATGCCGGTGCACACGCGCTGGATCTTGCAGTCGGCCATCAGCTCGGCCTCCTTCAAGGCCTGCTGGATGCTCTGCACCGTGGCGTCGATGTTCACCACCACGCCGCGCTTGAGCCCGTTGCTGGGAGCCACGCCCAGGCCGGCGAGCTTGAGTTCGCCGTTGTACAGGACTTCGGCCACGACGGCCATGACCTTGGCCGTGCCGATGTCCAGTCCGACGATCACATCTTTGTATTCTCTTGCCATATCAGCATCCGCCCCCGGTTGGTTCTGTCCTGTCGCTGTGTCGCTGCGTGGTGTGCATCCGTCTGTCCGCCTTCAACGCCGGGGTCGCACCGCAGCGGCCTTGGCCGTGGTGCCGGTGGTCACACCGCGCAGCCTCAGCGCATATCCGTCTTCGTAGCGCAGGTCGGCCGACTCGATGGCGTCGGCCTTGCGCTGGTATTGGGTCGTGATCTGGGGCAGCGTGCGCACGAAGCGCTGCACGCGCTGCAGCACGGCTTCCACGCTGCCGCCGCCCAGTTCGATCTCGGCATCGTTGGCCAGCTTCAGCTGCCAGCTGCCGCGCGCATTGAGCGCCAGTCCGTCGATCTCCACGTTCAGCGGCTCCAGCGCCGGCACCAGCAGCCGGTACATCTGCAGCATCTGCGGCGCGCTGCCCTCGGGCCCCTGCAGGCGCGGCAGGCCGTCGCGGTCGAGCTCGCCCAGGTTGGCCTCGAAGACCTCGCCGAAGCTGTTGACCAGGCCGGCACCGGTGTCGGGCCCCCAGAAGGCCTCGGCCACGTGCTCATGCAGGATGACGCGCAGGCTGTTGGGGTAGTCCCGGCGCACCTGCGCCTCGCGCACCCAGGGCACCTGCTCGAAGGCGGCCTTGGCGGCCTTGAGATCGACGGTGAAGAAATTGCCCGTGAGCACGGGCGCCACGTTGGCGCGCAGGGTCACGGCGTTGTTGTGCACCAGTTCGCCCTCGACCACGATGCGGCCGATGTTGAAGGCCGGGTGGCGCAGCGCCCACCAGCTCACGGCTGCCAGCCCCAGCGCGGCCACGCCCACGAACAGGACCGTGGCGGTCACGTTCATGAGCTTGACGTCGAAGGGGGCGGGCAGGGAGTAGCTCATGCAGGCTCCGCTTGCGAGTCCAGGGCTGCGCTGGCCAGGATGCCCAGGCACAGGCTCTCATAGCTCACGCCGATGGCGCGGGCCGACATGGGCACCAGCGAATGGCCGGTCATGCCCGGCGAGGTGTTGATCTCCAGCAGGAAGGGCTTGCGGTCGCTGGCGCGGATCATGATGTCGGCGCGCGACCAGCCGCGGCAGCCCAGCGTGCGGAAGGCCTTGACCACGATGCGCCGGATCTCGGCCTCCTCCTCGGCGGGCAGGCCGCTGGGGCAGTGGTATTTCGTATCGTCGGTGAAGTACTTGTTCTGGTAGTCGTAGTTGCCCTCGGGCGCCACGATGCGGATCACCGGCAGCGCCTGGGCGCCCTCGCCGGTTCCCAGCACGGGACAGGTGGTCTCGTCCCCGGCGATGAACTCCTCGCACAGCACCTCGGGGTCGTACTTCGAGGCCAGCGCATAGGCCTGCGCGCATTCCTCGGCCGTCCAGACCTTGGTCAGGCCGATGGTCGAGCCTTCGCGCGAGGGCTTGACGATCATGGGCGCGCCCAGCGCCTGCAGCGCGGCGCGTGTCTCGTCGGCGCTGGCCACCTGGCGCCAGTCCGGCGTGGGCAGGCCCTCGAAGCGCCAGATGCGCTTGGTCATGATCTTGTCCATGGCGATGCTGGAGGCCATCACGCCGGGGCCGGTGTAGGGAATGCCCAGCAGCTCCAGCGCGCCCTGCACGGTGCCGTCCTCGCCATAGCGGCCGTGCAGCGCGATGAAGCAGCGGTCAAAGCCTTCGTTCCTGAGCGCGCCCAGGTCGCGCTCCGCCGGGTCGAAGGCATGGGCATCCACGCCTTGCGCCAGCAGGGCCTTGAGAACGCCCTGGCCCGACATCAGCGAAACCTCCCGTTCGGCAGAACGGCCGCCCATGAGCACGGCCACCTTGCCCAGGGCCTTGACATCGATTGCGGTGCCGAAGCTGCTCATTGCACGGCTCCCTGCTGCGCCTGCGGCGCGGGTTTCTGAAGCATTTCGACCAACTTTCCGGGAACGGCGCCAATCGAGCCCGCCCCCATGCACAACAGCACGTCGCCATCGCGTGCGTTGGCGGCGATGGCCGCCGGCAGCTCGGCAACGTTTTCCACAAAAACCGGCTCGACCCGGCCGGCCACGCGCAGCGCGCGCGCCAGCGAGCGGCCATCGGCGGCCACGACCGGCGCCTCGCCGGCCGCATAGACCTCGGTCAGCAGCACGGCGTCGGCCTGGCCGATGACCTTGACGAAATCCTCGAAGCAGTCGCGGGTGCGGCTGTAGCGGTGCGGCTGGAAGGCCAGCACCAGGCGGCGGCCCGGGAAGGCGCCGCGCGCGGCGGCCAGCGTGGCGGCCATCTCCACCGGATGGTGGCCGTAGTCGTCGATGACGGTGAAGCGGCCGCCGTCGGCCGCCTGCAGCTCGCCGTAGCGCTGGAAGCGCCGGCCCACGCCCTTGAAGCTTTCGAAGGCGCGCAGCAGGGCCGCGTCGGCAATCTCCAGCTCCATGGCGACGGCCACGGCCGACAGGGCGTTGAGCACGTTGTGCTCGCCGGGCAGGCTCAGCACCACGTCGAGGTCGGGATAGGCCTGGCCGTTTTGCCGGCGCACCGTAAAGCGCATGCTGCCGGCCTCGGCGCGCACGTTCAGGGCGCGCACCTGGGCGTCCTCGGCGAAGCCGTAGGTGGTGACGGGGCGCGCCACCTGGGGCAGGATCTCGCGCACGGCCGGGCTGTCCACGCACAGGATGGCGCGGCCGTAGAAGGGCATGCGGTGCAGGAAGTCCACGAAGGCGCCCTTGAGCCGCCCGAAGTCGTGGCCGTAGGTCTCCATGTGGTCGGCGTCGATGTTGGTGACCACGGCCATCACGGGCAGCAGGTTCAGGAAGGAGGCATCGGACTCGTCGGCCTCGACCACGATGTAGTCGCCCTGGCCCAGCTGGGCGTTGGCGCCCGCGCTGTTGAGCTTGCCGCCGATCACGAAGGTCGGGTCCAGGCCGGCCTCGGCCAGCACGCTGGTCACCAGGCTGGTGGTGGTGGTCTTGCCATGGGCGCCGGCAATGGCGATGCCCTGCTTGAAGCGCATCAGCTCGGCCAGCATCAGCGCACGCGGCACGACGGGGATCTTGCGCGCGCGCGCGGCCTGCACCTCGGGATTGTCGGGCTGCACGGCAGTGGAGGTGACGACGGCATCGGCACCTTCGATATGGGCCGCCTCGTGGCCGACATGGGTGGCGATGCCCAGTCCCGCCAGGCGGCGCAGCGTGGCGCTGTCGGCGAGATCGGAGCCGGAAACCGCGTAGCCGAGGTTGTGCAGCACCTCGGCGATGCCGCTCATGCCGGCGCCACCGATGCCGACGAAGTGGATGTGATGGATGGCGTGCTTCATGCGGCCAGCTCCTCACAGGCGGCGACCACCTCGGCGGTGGCATCAGTCTTTTGCATTTTCTTGGCTTTAACAGCGCGCTCCAGCAGCGTCGCACGCTGCATATTTTGTAGCATTTCGGCCAACCCTTGGGCAGTCAATTGGCTTTGTTGCGCCAACCATCCACCCCCTGCATCCACCAGAAAGCGTGCATTGGTGGTCTGGTGGTCATCCACGGCCGACGGAAAGGGCACGTAGATGGCCGCTGCGCCCACGGCCGCGATCTCGGTGACGGTGCTCGCGCCCGCGCGGCAGATGATGAGATCGGCATCGGCAAAGGCCCGGGCCGTGTCGTCGATGAAGGGGGTGAGCTCGGCCTGGACGCCGGCGGCCGCGTAGTTGGCGCGCAACGCCTCGATCTGGGCGGCGCCGCTTTGGTGCAGCACGACGGGCCGGCGCTCGGGCTCCATCAGCGCCAGCGCCTGGGGCACGATCTCGTTGAGGGCCTTGGCGCCCAGGCTGCCGCCCACGACCAGCAGGCGCAGCGGCCCGCTGCGGCCTTCGAAGCGCTGCTCGGGCGCAGGCTGCTCGGTGAAGGCCCGGCGCAGCGGGTTGCCCACCCAGCGGCCCTTGGCGAACACGCCGGGAAAGGCCGTGAAGATGCGCTCGGAGACGACGGCCAGCACCTTGTTGGCCATGCCGGCGACCGAGTTCTGCTCGTGCAGCACCAGGGGTTTGCCGGCCAGCACCGCCATCATGCCGCCCGGAAAGCTGATGTAGCCGCCCAGGCCCACGACCACGTCGGGCTTGACGCGGCGCACCACGGCCAGCGCCTGCCAGAAGGCACGCAGCAGGCGCAGCGGCAGCAAGGCCAGCGTCATGAGGCCTTTGCCGCGCACGCCCGAGAAGTCGATGGTCTCCAGCGCAAAGCCCTGGGCCGGCACGATGCGCGACTCCATGGACCCCGGCGCGCCCAGCCAGCGCACGTCCCAGCCGCGCTCGCGCAGCGCCTGGGCCACGGCCAGGCCGGGGAAGATATGGCCGCCCGTGCCGCCGGCCATGATCAGGGCCGTGCGCTGGCGGCGGCTGCCTTGGGAAGCGGGAGCCGTCATGCGTGCCCCCCCTTCATCAGCAGCTTGTTCTCGTAGTCCACTCTCAATACCACCGCTATCGCTATCAGATTCATCAGGATGGCCGAGCCGCCGAAGCTCATCAGCGGCAGCGTCAGGCCCTTGGTCGGCAGCGCACCGAGATTCACGCCCATGTTGATGAAGGCCTGGAACCCCATCCAGATGGCCACGCCCTCGGCCACCAGGCCCGAGAACACGCGGTCCAGCGCAATCGCCTGGCGGCCGATCAGCATGATGCGGCGCGTGAGCCACAGGAAGGTGACGGCGATCAACAGCACGCCGACCAGTCCGAACTCCTCGCCGATCACGGCCAGCAGAAAGTCGGTATGCGCCTCGGGCAGCCAATGCAGCTTCTCGACGCTGCGGCCCAGGCCCACGCCGAAGATCTCGCCGCGCCCGATGGCGATCAGCGCATGCGACAGCTGGTAGCCCTTGCCCAGCGCATGCTTTTCATCCCAGGGATTGAGGTAGGCGAAGATGCGCTCGCGCCGCCATTCGGAGGTGGCGATGATCATCACGAAGGCCAGCACCACCAGCGCCGCGATCAGGAAGAACATGCGCGCGTTGACGCCGCCCAGGAACAGGATGCCCATGGCGATCACCACGATCACCATGAAGGCGCCCATGTCGGGCTCGGCCAGCAGCAGCACGCCGACCAGCACGACGGCCAGGCCCATGGGCAGCACGGCGCGGAAGAAGCGCTCCTTGACCTCCATCTTGCGCACCATGTAGTCGGATGCGTAGATCAGCACGGCGAACTTGGCCAGCTCGGAGGGCTGGAAGTTCATGATGCCCAGCGACAGCCAGCGCCGCGCGCCGTTGACCACGGTGCCCACGTGCGGGATCAGCACGGCCACCAGCAGGACCAGGGAGACCAGGAACAGCTTGCGCGCCATGCGCTCCCAGGTGGCCATGGACACCTGGAAGGCCAGCAGCGCGCCGACGAAGGCCATGCCGATGGACATGGCATGGCGCAGCAGGAAGTGGGTGGGCGCTATCTTGCCGAAGCGCGGATTGTCGGGCATCGCGATGGATGCCGAATACACCATGACCAAGCTCCATGCCAGCAGGCCGATGACCACCCAGATCAGGGCCTGGTCCAGGCCCAGCACGCTGGCGGGCGTTCGCGTGGGACGGTCGTACTGCGGCCCGCCCAGGCGCACGGGCAGCACATCGATGCCCTTTTCCGACGATCCGCCGAACCAGGAGCGCATGCGGCCCAGAGCGTCGGTCAACGCAGTCATGCATCGCCTCCCAGTTCATGCCCGGCATCCAGCGCCAGCGACCGCACGGCCGCCACGAACTGCTGGGCCCGGTCCTCGTAGCTCTTGAACATGTCGAAGCTGGCGCAGGCGGGCGACAGCAGCACGGCATCGCCTTCGTGGGCACGGGCCGTGGCCTGCTCGACGGCATCGACCATGCCGGCCGCATCGACAAGGGGCACACCGCAATCGTGCAGCGCCTGGCGGATCAGCGGCGCATCGCGGCCGATCAGCACCACGGCACGCACATGGCGGGAGACGGGCGCGGCCAGGGGCGAGAAGTCCTGGCCCTTGCCTTCGCCGCCCAGGATGACGACGATGCGGTGGTCGGCACCCAGGCCCGACAGGGCCGCGACGGTGGCGCCCACATTCGTGCCCTTGCTGTCGTCGAAATACTCGATGCCGTTGACGCGGCCGATGGGCTGGACGCGGTGCGGCTCGCCCCGGTACTCGCGCAGGCCGTAGAGCAGCGGCGCCAGCGCGCAGCCCGCCGCGCTGGCCAGCGCCAGCGCCGACAGCGCGTTGATGGCGTTGTGCCGGCCGCGGATGCGCAATGCGTCGGCCGGCATCAGGCGCTGGATGTGCAGTTCGTCTGCGGCCTTGCCCTTGGCGGTTTCATCGGCCTCGTGGGCACGCACCAGCCAGGCCATGCCGCTGACCACTTCGATGCCGAAGTCGCCGGGCCGGCGCGGCATGTCGCCGCCGAAGGTGATGTGGGCGCGCTGCTGGGGCTTTTGGCGCTTGCCGGGCGGCACCACGGGCGCCGGCAGCATGCGCATGACCTCGGGGTCCTCGCGGTTGAGCACCATGACGCCGTCCTGGCCGAAGATGCGCGCCTTGGCGTCGGCATAGGCCCTGAGGCTGCCGTGCCAGTCCAGGTGGTCCTGGGTGATGTTCAGGACGGTGGCCGCCGTGGGCTCGAACATGTGCGCGCCATCGAGCTGGAAGCTGGACAGCTCCAGCACCCAGGCCTGGGGCAGCGCCTCGGCATCGATGGCCTGCGCCAGCGTGTCCAGCAGCGTGGGGCCGATGTTGCCGGCCACGGCCACGGCCAGGCCCGCATGCTCCAACAGTTGCCCGGTCAGCGAGGTGACCGTGGTCTTGCCATTGGTTCCGGTGATGCCCAGCACGGTGGGTCGGTAGCCATGCGCCGCCGACAGGGCCTTGAGCGCCATGGAGAAAAGATCGAGCTCGCCGCCCACCGGCAGTCCCTGGGCGCGCGCCGTGTCCGCCACGGGGGCGATGACGGCCGGGCTCAGGCCGGGCGAGCGGTAGACCAGCGCCAGTCCTTGCCCATCGACGAGCTCCGCCGTGAACGCGCCGCAGACGAAGCGCACGCCGGGCAGCTCCTGCACCAGTTGCTGCAGCTGCGGCGGTGTCTCGCGCGTGTCGGCCACGGTGACTTCGGCGCCGCAGCGCACGCACCAGCGCGCCATGGCCAGCCCCGAGGCGCCCAGGCCCAGGATGAGCACGCGCTGGCCTTGCAGATGCTGGGCCTGGTCGCCAGGCCAGCCCGCGCGCACGGGCGTGCACTGCGGTTCGGAGTCCGGCGCCGCTGCCTGCAGTGCGGCTGGCGTGACCTCGGCATCGGCCGCATCGGAGATACCGGGGTCGGCAAAGATCTGGGCCACGAAGGCGGCGGCGTCGCGCGCGGCCGTCAGCGTGGACAGATCGGGCACGGGTTCGGCAGCGGGGGTGGCCGGGGCCGCGGCCTCGGCCGCCGGCGCAGCGGCATCGGTCCCTTCGGCTGTTTCAGCCGTTTCAGCCGCACCCGACGTTTCGGCCGCCTGCTCTGCCGGAGCCGGCCCATCGCCGAGCAGAGCGGGCGCCAGGTCCGGCGGGGACAGCGGCGGCGCGGGCTGGTCGGTCTTGAAGTCGTCGGTGTTCATGCCATCACCTCAGCTTCAGCGTGGACAGGCCCAGCAGGCACAGCAGCATGGTGATGATCCAGAAGCGGATCACGACCTGGGTCTCCTTCCAGCCACTCTTTTCGAAGTGGTGGTGCAGCGGCGCCATCTTCAGCAGGCGGCGCCCTTCCCCGTAGCGCTTCTTGGTGAACTTGAACCAGCTGACCTGCAGCATCACCGACAGGGCCTCGACCACGAAGATGCCGCCCATGATGGCCAGCACGATTTCCTGGCGCACGATCACGGCGATCGTGCCCAGCGAGGCGCCCAGGGCCAGCGCGCCCACGTCGCCCATGAAAACCTGGGCCGGGTGGGCGTTGAACCACAGGAAAGCCAGGCCGGCGCCCATCATGGCCGCGCAGTACACCAGCAGCTCGCCCGAGCCCGGGATGTGCGGGAACAGCAGGTACTTGGCATAGCCGGCATTGCCGGTGACGTAGGCGAAGATGCCCAGCGCCGAGCCGACCATGATCACCGGCATGATGGCCAGGCCATCGAGGCCGTCGGTCAGGTTGACCGCGTTGCTGGCGCCGACGATGACCAGGTAGGTCATGACCACGAAGCCCAGCACGCCCAGCGGGTAGCTGACTTCCTTGAAGAAGGGAACGAGCAGGCCGGCCTTGGGCGGCAGGTCCAGCGAGAAGCCCGACTGCACCCAGGTCAGGAACAGTTCGAAGACCTGGGCATTGGTGTTCTCGGAAATGCAGAACACCAGGTACAGCGCGGCCAGCAGGCCGATGACGGACTGCCAGAAATACTTCTCGCCAGAGCGCATGCCTTCGGGGTCCTTGTTGACCACCTTGCGCCAGTCGTCCACCCAGCCGATGGTGCCAAAGCCCAGCGTGACCAGCAGCACGATCCAGACGAAGCGGTTGGACAGGTCGAACCACAGGAGGGTGGAGATGGCGATGGACAGCAGGATCAGCGCCCCGCCCATGGTGGGCGTGCCGCTCTTGACCAGGTGGGTCTCCATGCCATAGCCGCGCACGGGCTGGCCGATCTTCAGCGAGGTCAGCATGCGGATCACGCGCGGGCCGGCCAGCAGGCCGATGACCAGGGCCGTGAGCGCCGCCATCACGGCACGCAGCGTCAGGTACTGGAACACGCGCAGGAAGCCGAACTCCGGCGACAGGCCCTGCAGCCATTGCGAAAGCATCAGCAGCATGCGGCCTCCTGCGCGCGACCGCCATCCTTGCCGGCCGCCTCGACCGCCTGAACCACCTGCTCCATCTTCATGAACCTCGAACCCTTGACCAGAATGCTGCCCATGCCGGGCAGCGCGGCGAGCACGGCCTGCTGCAGCGAGGCCATGTCATCGAAATGGCGCGCACCTGCGCCGAACGCGCTGGCGGCCGACGCGCTTTGCGCGCCCAGCGTGAACAGCGCAGGAATGCCGCGCGCCCGCGCCAGGCGCCCTGCCTCGGCATGGAAATGCGGTCCCTGGTCGCCGACCTCGCCCATGTCGCCCAGCACCAGCAGCTGGGGCGCGGGCAGTTCGCGCAGCACCTCGATGGCGGCGGCCACCGAATCGGGGTTGGCGTTGTAGCTGTCGTCGACCACGGTGACGGTGCGCCCGCCCACGGTCACGCCCAGCGCGCGCGAGCGGCCCTGCACGGGCTCGAAACGCGCCAGGCCCTCGGCCACGGCGGCCAGCGGCACGCCGGCGGCCAGCGCGCAGGCGGCAGCGGCCAGCGCGTTGCGCACGTTGTGGCGGCCTGCGATGTGCAGATCCACCGAGGTCTCGCCCTGCGGCGTGGCCAGCATGAAGCGCCATGCGCCGCCCAGCCACCGCGCATCGCGCGCATGGACATCGGCGCCATCGGCCGCATCGCCGAACAGCATGCGGCGGCGCGCGCCGGCCAGCTCGCTCCACAGCGGCGCATAGGTGTCGCCCGCAGGAAAGACGGCCACGCCATCGGCGGGCAGGGCTTCGAGCACGCTGCCGTTCTCGCGCGCGACGGCCTCGACCGTGTGCATGAATTCCTGGTGCTCGCGCTGGGCGTTGTTGACCAGGGCCACCGTGGGCTGGCCGATGGCGGCCAGCTCGGCGATCTCGCCGGGATGGTTCATGCCCATCTCCAGGACGGCCACGCGGTGCTGGCCGGTCATGCGCATCAGGCTCAGCGGCAGGCCGATGGAGTTGTTGAAGTTGCCGCGCGTGGCCAATGCCGCCTCGCCCGCATGGGCGCGCAGGATGGAGGCCACCATCTGCGTGACCGTGGTCTTGCCGTTGCTGCCGGTGACGGCGATCAGCGGCAGCTCGAACCGCGCGCGCCAGGCCGTGGCCAGCGCGCCCAGGGCACGCAGCGTATCGGGCACCTCGATGCCGGGCAGGCCGGCCTCCTGCAGGCCGCCATGGGCCAGGCCGGCGGCGGCGCCGGCGGCGCGGGCCTGGGCCAGGAACTGGTTGGCATCGAAACGCTCGCCCTTGAGGGCGACGAACAAATCCCCGGCCTGCAGCGTGCGCGTGTCCGTATGCACGCGCGCGAGCGCGGTGCGGCCGTCGCCGACCAGCCGGGCCTGGGGAATGTGCGACTGGATCAGCTCCAGCGCTTGTTGCAAGGTCATCATGACCGCTTCTTTCCTTCGCGGGCCGCCAGCGCCTTGCGCGCCTCGGCCATGTCGGAGAACGGATGGCGCTGGCCCGCCGTCTCCTGGTAATCCTCATGTCCCTTGCCGGCGATCAGCACCACGTCGCGTTCGCTGGCGCGGCCGATGGCTTCGGCAATGGCCGCCGCGCGATCGGCCTGGACGTGGAGGCTGTCGCCCGGCTGCATGCCGGCCAGGATCTGGTCGATGATGCGGCCGGGCACTTCGCTGCGCGGGTTGTCGCTGGTGACGAGCACGCAGTCGGCATTCTTCTGGGCCGCCTGTCCCATGAGCGGGCGCTTGCCGGCATCGCGGTCGCCGCCGCAGCCGAACACGCACCACAGCCGCCCCTGGCGCTGTTCGGCGGCCGGGCGCAGGGCCCGCAGCGCCTTGTCCAGCGCGTCGGGCGTGTGGGCGTAGTCCACGGCCACCAGCGGCTGGCCCGGCAGGGCGATCTGCTGCATGCGCCCGGGCACGGGTTCGAGGTGCGCGCAGGCGGCCACGGCCTGGTTCAGATCCAGGCCCAGGCTGCGCAGCGCGGCCAGCACGCCGAGCAGGTTGGAGACGTTGTACTGGCCGACCAGGCGGGTGCGCATGCGCAGGCTGTGGCCCGCCTCGATCACCGTGAAGTCCAGGCCTTCGGCGCCCAGGACGATGTCCTTGGCCTGCAGGCGCGCCGCGCCTTCGATGGAGACGCTCCAGACATCGAGCGGGCCGGCCTGCAGCCGCGCCCACAGCCGCGCGCCCTGCGGATCGTCGACGTTGACGACGGCAGCCTGCAGCCCCGGCCAGTCGAACAACGCGGCCTTGGCCTGCCAGTAGGCCTGCATGCTGCCGTGGTAGTCGAGATGGTCCTGCGTGAAATTGGTGAACAGCGCCACGCGGATGCGCGTGCCGTCCAGGCGGTGCTCGACGACGCCGATGGACGAGGCCTCGATGGCGCAGGCCGCCAGGCCCGCATCGGCATATTCGCGCAAGGCGCGCTGCAGGCGCACGGGATCGGGCGTGGTCATGCCCGTGGATTCCATGGCGGGCGGCACGCCCACGCCCAGCGTGCCGACCAGGGCGCAGCCGCTGCGCCCGCCCAGCTTCACCCGGGCCAGGGCATGGGCCAGCCACCAGGCGGTGGTGGTCTTGCCATTGGTGCCGGTCACGGCCAGCATGTCGATCTGTGCGCTGGGGTGGCCGAACCACTGGTCGGCGATCAGGCCCGTGGCGGCTTTCAGGCCGGGCAGCGCCGCGATATGTCCACCGCAAAAGCCGAAGGCCTCGACGCCTTCGGCCTCGACCAGGCAGGCCACGGCGCCACGCTCCAGGGCCGAAGCCACATGGGCGCGGCCATCGGTGGCGGCGCCGGGCCAGGCGATGAAGGCATCGCCGGGGCGCACCTTGCGGCTGTCGGTCTGCAGCGTGCCGGCATCCGGCAGGCGCGAGCGCAGCCACTCGACGGCCTGCGGCGCCGTCGCAAGGCGGGCGATGGGCTGGGCGCAGTTCACAGCGAAGGCTCCTCCACGGGATTGGCGACGATCAGGGGCTTGACCTCCATGTCGGGCTGCACGCCCATGAGGCGCAGCGTCTGCTGCACCACCTCGCTGAACACGGGCGCGGCCACGGTGCCGCCGTAGAAGGTGCCGGCGCTGGGCTCGTCCACCATGACGGCAACGATGATGCGCGGGTTCTCGATGGGCGCCATGCCCGTGAACCAGGCGCGGTACTTGCCGGCCGCATAGCCCTTGCCCTGCTGCTTGCGCGCCGTGCCGGATTTGCCGCCAACGGAGTAGCCGATGGTCTGAGCACGCTGGCCCGTGCCCCCGGGGCCGGCCGCCAGGGCCAGCATCTTGCGCACTTCATTGGCCGTGCGCGGAGAGAACACCGGCACGCCCACGGGCGGCTCGCTGGACTTGAGCATGGTGGCCGGAATCACGCGGCCGCCGTTGGCGAACACCGTGTAGCTGCGCGTCATCTGCAGCAGGCTGGCGGACAGGCCGTAGCCGTAGCCCATGGTGGCCTGCTCGACGGGCCGCCAGGTCTTGTAGGGGCGCAGGCGGCCGCTGGCCGCGCCGGGAAAGGAGATCTGCGGCTTCTGGCCGAAGCCCACGGCCGAGAACGTCTCCCACATGTCCTTGGCCGGCATCTGCAGCGCGATCTTGGTCGTGCCCACGTTGCTGGACTTCTGGATCACGCCGGCCACGGTGAGCAGGCCATAGTTGTGGGTGTCGGAAATCGTCGAACCGGTGACGTTGACGCGGCCGGGCGAGGTGTCGATGGGCGTCTCCGGCTTGAAGCGGCCCGACTCCAGCGCCAGCCCGATGGTGATGGGCTTCATCGTTGAGCCGGGCTCGAAGGTGTCGGTGATGGCGCGGTTGCGCAGCTGCTCGCCGGTCAGGTTCTTGCGCTTGTCGGGCACGTAGCTGGGGTAGTTGGCCAGCGCCAGCAGCTCGCCCGTGTGCGCGTCCATGACCACCACGCTGCCGGCCTTGGCCTTGTGCGCGATGACCTGGTCCTTGAGTTTCTGGTAGGCGAAGTACTGCACCTTGCTGTCCACGGCCAGCTGGATGTCGCGCCCGTCCTGGGGTGGCACTTCCTCGCCGACCCCCTCGACGACGCGTCCCAGGCGGTCCTTGATCACGCGGCGCGAGCCGGGCTTGCCGGCCAGCTCCTTGTCGAAGGCCAGCTCCATTCCCTCCTGGCCCTTGTCTTCCACATTGGTGAAGCCCACGATGTGGGCCGCCGCCTCGCCCTCGGGGTACTGGCGCTTGTATTCCTTGCGCTGGTAGATGCCCTTGATGTTGAGCGCCTGGATCTGCTGGCCCACGTCCCAGTCGAGCTGGCGCTTGATCCAGACGAAGGTCTTGTCCTCATCGGACAGCTTTTCCATCAGCGCGGGCAGCGGCATCTCCATGAGCGAGGCCAGCTGCCTGAGCTTGTCCTTGACCTCGGGGTCTTCCTGGTCCACATCCTCGGGAATGGCCCAGATGCTGGCCGCCGGCACGCTGGAGGCCAGGATCAGGCCGTTGCGGTCCAGCAGGCGGCCGCGGTTGGCCGGCAGCTCCAGCGTGCGCGCGAAGCGCACCTGGCCCTGGCGCTGGAAGAAGTCGTTGCCGAACACCTGCACGTAGGCCGCGCGCGCGCCCAGGCCGACAAAGCCCAGGGCCAGCATGGCCACGATCATCTTGCTGCGCCACAAGGGGGTCTTGGACGCCAGCAGCGGACTGGAGGTGTAGAGCACGCTGCGTGTCATGGGGCGGCTCCGGTGCGCGCGTCATCGTTGACGTACTGCGCGATGGCCGGCGTGGCCGGCTTCATCTGCAGGCGCTCGCGCGCAAGCACTTCGATGCGCTGCGGCGTGGCCTGGGCGCGCTTTTCCACCTGCAGGCGCTGCTGCTCGGTGGCCAGGCGGCGCGACTCGGCCACGGCGCGGTCCAGCTCCGTGAACAGACGGCGCGACTCGTACTGCGTGTGCACGAGAAAGACTGCGCTGGCCATGACGGCCAGCAGCAAAACGAGGTTCAGGCGCAGCATGCCATGCCCTCCCGCGGCGACAGGCGGCGGCCGCGCATCATGCGGGCACCTCGGTGCGCCGTGCCACACGCATCACGGCCGAGCGCGAGCGCGGATTGGCCGCGACCTCGGCCTCGCCGGGCTTGATCCGGCCCAGGGCCTGCAGCCGCATCGGCTGGGGGGCGGCAAATGGCGCACGGCGGTCATAGACCTCCTTGGAGTGCCTGGCGATGAACTGCTTGACGATGCGGTCCTCCAGCGAGTGGAAGCTGATGACCACCAGCCGGCCGCCCGGGGCGAGCACGCGCAGGCTGGCCTCTAGCGCCTGTTCGAGCTCCTCAAGTTCGGCATTGATGAAAATCCGAAGAGCCTGGAATGTGCGTGTCGCTGGGTTTTGCCCAGCCTCGCGGGTCTTGACCGCGCCAGCCACGAGCTCGGCAAGCTCTGCGGTGTTGCGAAGAGGCCCCTGGCTTTCGCGCCGAGCAACAATCGCCTTTGCAATGGGGCCAGCAAACCGTTCTTCGCCGTAGTCACGTATCACCTCCGCAATCTGCTGGACATCGGCTTCCGCCAGCCAGTCCGCCACGCTCTGACCGCGCGTGGTGTCCATGCGCATGTCCAGCGGTCCCTCGAAGCGGAAGCTGAAGCCGCGCTCGGGGTTGTCGATCTGGGGCGAACTCACCCCCAGGTCCATCAGCACGCCCTGCACGCTGGCGGGCGGCAGCTCTGCCAGATGGCGGAAGCCTTCGTGCCGAATCGAAAAACGCGCATCGGTGATGCGCGCTGCTTCTTCGATCGCGTCCGGGTCCTTGTCGAACGCCAGCAAGGTCCCGCCCGGCCCCAGCCGCTCGAGGATGCGCCTTGAATGGCCGCCCCTTCCGAAGGTCGCGTCCACCCATTGCCCGGCCACGGGCTGCGCTGCGCCGTCCAGCAGCGCGTCGACGGCCTCGTCGAGCAAAACGGTGATGTGTTGCAACGGCTGGTTCAAGCGCTGCCTCTTTCCTAGAAAGCAAAATCCTGGAAGGCCGCAGGCATCTCTTCCTGCATGGCCTTGGCCTCATGTGCTTCATAAGTGGCTTTGTCCCACAGCTCGAAATGGTTGCCCATGCCCAGCAGGACAGCCTCCTTGGTCAGGCCGACAGCCTCACGCAGCTCGGGCGACACCAGCACGCGGCCGGTGGCATCCATGTCCACATCCATCGCGTTGCCCAGGAAGATGCGTTTCCACCATTGCGCGGACATGGGCAGCTGCGCGATGCGCTCGCGGAACTGCAGCCATTCCGTGCGCGGAAACAGCATCAGGCAACCATGCGGGTGTTTGGTGAGCGTGACCTGGCCCTGGGCCATGGCCACAAGGGCGTCACGATGCCGGGTCGGCACGGACAGCCGGCCCTTCGCATCGAGATTCAGCGAGGACGCCCCTTGAAACACGGTCAGTCACCCCGGTCGGTTGGAGCCATCGCGTCCCGGACATCGGGGCACAAAGGCAACTTTCACCACTTAATTGCACTTTTTTCCACTGTAGCAGCAATTTGGTGTTCCACAACCCGGAGCCGGACAAATATTTGCAATGAAATCAATGACTTAGAGTCCGAACGCAATGTGAGACCTGACAAAAACCCGAAGCTTTACAAGCACTTAGGGGACTGACTGCAAGTGAACTCTCAATGCCCACGGCCAATTGCAACCATTCAATTCGCTGACAACGAAGCGCAACTCGGCGCCCCTTCCTACAAAATTTGACGGCCCGCCAATGCGTGCGGTTACTTCACCGCCATCGGTGCAGGGGCTGGAGAGGGCGTCCAGCAGCAGCGCCCGCGCCCGGAAACCGGGCGCGGGCGGGTTGCTGGCGCTTGGAGGGGCGATGCGGCGGTGGCTGGCTGCTGCCAGGCGCCGCATGCGGGATCAGAGGATGAACCGGGAAAGATCCTCGTCCTGGCTCAGGGACTGCAGGCGCTGGTCCACGTAGGCGGCGTCCACGGTCACGGTCTGGCCGGAGAGCTTGGCCGCATCGAAGCTGACCTCGTCGAGCAGTCGCTCCATGACGGTGGACAGGCGGCGCGCGCCGATGTTCTCGGTGCGCTCGTTGACTTCAAAGGCGATGCCAGCCAGCCGCGTGATGCCTTCGGGCGTGAATTCCAGCGCCACGCCCTCGGTGGCGAGCAGCGCCTGGTACTGCTTGACCAGGCAGGCGTGGGTCTGGGTGAGGATGGCCTCGAAGTCCTGCACGGACAGCGACTCCAGTTCCACGCGGATGGGAAAACGCCCTTGCAGCTCCGGGATCAGATCGCTGGGCTTGGACAGGTGAAAGGCGCCCGAGGCGATGAACAGGATATGGTCGGTCTTGACCACGCCGTACTTGGTGGAGACGCTGGTGCCTTCGACCAGGGGCAGCAGGTCGCGCTGCACGCCCTGGCGCGAGACGTCGGCGCCGCTGGCCTCCTGGCGGGCCGCCACCTTGTCGATCTCGTCGATGAAGACGATGCCGTTTTGCTCGGCGTTGGCGATGGCGCGCGTGCGCACGTCTTCCTCGTTGACCAGCTTGGCGGCCTCTTCATCGGTCAGCAGCTTCATCGCGTCGGCGATCCGCAGCTTGCGCGTCTTGCGCTTTTCCTGCCCCAGCTGGCTGAACATGCCGCGCAGCTGCTCGGCCATCTCCTCCATGCCCTGGGGCCCCATGATCTGCACCTGGGGCGGCGCATCGGCGACATCGATCTCGATTTCCTTGTCGTCGAGCTGGCCTTCGCGCAGCTTCTTGCGAAAGACCTGGCGCGCCGTGCTGTCGGCAGCCACCTCGCCGCTGCGCGCCTGGGGCACGAGCACGTCGAGGATGCGGTCCTCGGCCGCATCCTCGGCACGCAGGCGCAGCTTTTTCATGTCGGCCTCGCGCGTTTGCTTGACGGCGACTTCGGCCAGGTCGCGGATGATGGCATCCACATCCTTGCCGACATAGCCGACCTCGGTGAACTTGGTGGCCTCGACCTTGATGAAGGGCGCATCGGCCAGCCGCGCCAGGCGGCGCGCGATCTCGGTCTTGCCCACGCCCGTGGGGCCGATCATGAGGATGTTCTTGGGGGTGATCTCCTGGCGCAGGCCGTCGGCGACCTTCTGGCGGCGCCAGCGGTTGCGCAGTGCGATGGCGACGGCGCGCTTGGCACCGGCTTGGCCGACGATGTGGCGGTCCAGTTCGGAGACGATCTCCTGGGGAGTCATGGCAGAGGACATGGTGTTTCTTCGGTCGGATCCATCGCCGGCGTCCAGCTTCGAAGGCGCCGGCGACGATCGGTTGAGGGGACGGCCAGGCGCGGGGCGGCGCTCAGAGCGTCTCGACGGTATGGTGCATGTTGGTATAGATGCACAGCTCGCCCGCGATGCCCAGGGACTTGCGCACGATTTCCTCGGCCGACAGGTCGGTGTTGTTCAGCAGAGCCTTGGCCGCCGAGTGCGCATAGGCGCCGCCCGAGCCGATGGCGACGATGCCCTGCTCGGGCTCCAGCACGTCGCCGTTGCCCGTGATGATCAGGGACGCCGAGGCATCGGCCACGGCCAGCATGGCCTCCAGGCGGCGCAGCACGCGGTCGGTGCGCCAGTCTTTGGTCAGCTCGATGGCCGCGCGTGTCAGATGGCCCTGGTGCTTTTCCAGCTTGGCCTCGAAACGCTCGAACAGCGTGAATGCGTCCGCCGTGGCGCCGGCGAAGCCTGCCAGCACCTTGCCGTGGTAGAGCTTGCGCACCTTGCGCGCCGTGCCCTTGACGACGATGTTGCCCAATGTGACCTGGCCATCGCCGCCGATGGCGACCTGCACGCCTTCGGGGGTCTGCCGGCGCACGCTGATGATGGTGGTGCCGTGATACTGTTCCATAGCCGTTGCAGATAAGGCCGCCGCCGCCCTTCTCAAGGGCCTTGCCATGCGCCGTCCCGAACAATGCCCGGCGCCTGCCGTGCAGGGCTCAATCGCGCCGAGGCGTCACCTGGGCGTGCTCCTGGATGCCGACCACATTGAAGAACACCGCCACCAGCTGGTGAAGCTGACTGAATTGCAGCACATGGCCGAGGGCCTGCATCTGGGCCGCCCAGTTGAGCACGGAGCCAGCCGCCGTGAAGTCCATGCGCACCAGCTGGGAGCAGTCGACGACCACCGGCTCGCCCAGGCGGGCACTTTCCTGCACAGGCTCCAGCCAGGCAGCGGCATCGCCTTCCAGCGTTCCCGACAGCGCAAAGCCCGCCACTGCTGCCCCTGCATCACGCGCCGCAGCCGCCCCGGCTGCGCCCCCGGACGCGGCGGCCTGGCCCGCCGGCGCAGCCTCTTCGCCGTCTGCCGCGGCCAGGCAGCGGCAGGCCGGGTCCGCCCAGGACGGCGGCGACACCTCGTAGGTGACGCAGTAGTCCAGCGCCGCCAGCTCGAAATCGTCCTGCAGGTTCATGAACCGCAGCAGCGCCATGCGCAGGCGCCACCAGATGGTGTCGACCGAGGCATCGCCCGAGGGGCTGAGCCGGGCCAGCAGCGCCACCAGCGCATCCGCGTTCAGCAGCACGAAACTGCCGCCGGCATCGGCCCATTGCTGCAGCAGCGCCTCCAAAGGGGCGGCCGCCGCGGCATCGATGCCGGCGACGGCGGCCCAGTCCAGCGTCAGCTGGCCTGCCGCACGGGCCTGCAGGGCCTGCAGCGCCGCGACGGACTGCGCGGTCACCTGCGCAGGCGCGGTCCAGCGCAGCCCCCGCGCCACCAGCGCCGTGGCCGCAGCCGTGGCGGCTGGCTGGCGGGGCATGGCGAACCACTGCGGGGCCGAGCGCCCGAAGCGCGCGGCAAATTCATAGCCGGCCTTGTCGAACATGTCGGCGCGGCCTGCCGCGCGGTAGAGATCCAGCAGGGCCAGCCACACGGGCAGCTGGGCCGGCACGTCACGCCGCGAGATCAGCTCCTGCAGGCCCTGCTCTGCCCCATCCACGTCGCCATTGGCAAACAGGATGGCCGGCTCTTCGAGGTCGGGATCGTGCTCGAACACGGCGAACGAAGGCGGCACCATGTTCATGGGCTGCGGCGCGCTCACTTCGGTGGCCGCGAAGGCCGGCAGGAAATCCGTCGCGCCTTGCAGCGTATGCAGGGGCGGCGCCATGACCTGCTGGTCGGTCAACGCAGCGGCATCGCCCGCAGGCGGCGGCTGTTCGAGCCCGGACGCGCCCAGCGGCAGCGTCGGCGCAAAGCCCACGGCATCGGCCGCCGAGGCGATGGCCGGCGGCAGCGCATCGCTGAGTACGGGAATCTGGGAGGAAGGTGGCGGCCCGCGGAAGGCCTTGGGCGTGGGGTTGCCCTGGGCCGGCAGGGCCAGGGGCATGGTCGCTGCATCCGCGGCCTGCTTGCCCCGCCACCATTGCTGGGACATCTGCGCCTCGATCTCGTCGATCTTCTTGAGCGTGACGGCGCGCTCGCCCGAGGAGCGTGAACTGAGCAGACTGCTCAGGAACTGCGAACCGGCCGCGGGCGCGGGCCGCTCCGGCACGCCGCCGGGCCGGGCCGCCTGCTGCATCTCGGCCTGGCGCAGGCGGCGCAGCTGGTCGAATTCACGCTTGCGCACGAAATCATTGCGGCGCTTGCGCTCGATCATTTCCTTGAGCGCCTGCTTGCTGTACTGGCTCTCCTGGTCCTCATCGAGACCATCGAGGTCGGACCAGTTGACCGTGGGGTGGCGCACGAAACGCACCACCTTGGACAACAAGCCTCCCGATTTGCTGCTCTCTTCTTTGGCCATGGCGAGTCAGATGGGCAAGGACGGCCCGCAGGCCGTCAACAGCCGCTCAATCTCCGTACATCTTCTGCTTGAGTTCGCGGCGCTGCTGCGCCTCCAGCGACAGCGTGGCCGTGGGACGGGCCAGCAGCCGGCCGACGCCGATGGGCTCGCCCGTCTCGTCGCAGTAGCCGTAGTCGCCGGCATCGATGCGCGCGATCGACTGCTCGATCTTCTTGAGCAGCTTGCGCTCGCGGTCCCGCGTGCGCAGCTCCAGCGCATGCTCTTCCTCGATGGTGGCGCGGTCGGCGGGATCGGGGACGACGACGGTGTCCTCGCGCAGATTCTCCGCCGTCTCGCCGGCATTGATGTGCATGTCGCGCTTGAGTGCCTGCAGCTTGAGACGGAAGAAGGCCAGCTGCTTCTCGTTCATGTAGTCGTCGTCGGACATGGCCAGCACTTCGGCATCCGTCAGCTCCTCTGCCGACTTGGTCTTCCAGGCATTGGCCAGCTTGGGGTCTCGTTTCGTCGCTCCCGACGAAGGCGTTTGCGTAGTGGTAGGCATAGTGTTGGTTTCGCTAACTTAGTCCGCACCGAAGGCATCGGACGGGGCCATGGATAGTACTGTCAATCGGGGCGCCCGGGGCGAATGCCATGTAGGACAGACGGCCTGCGCAGGTGCGCAGCCTGCCGGTTTGCCTGCGCGGCGCGATGGGGCACCGCTGGCCATGCGGCTGCCGCGTGCGCAAGAGCCCTTTTCCAGGCCGCGCCGAGAGAGCGGGTCGGCAGAGCCGGCCGCGGTCGGGACCACGGCCACCTTGCTCGCAGCCGGGGCCTGGACGGCCGCTGTCGGCTTCTTGCTGGATTCGGCGCTCACTTCCTGTCTCCTCACGGTATGGACGATCCCTGGCGGGGCCATCCATGGGGCTTGCGGGCTCTCTTCAGGGGCGCGATTGTATCGATGCCCTACGGGAGCGCAAGCGTTGCATATACCCCACCGCAACGCATGGGACCTGCCCGCGCCTGCAGGCGAGCCTGCGTCATCCAGATGTCAGCAAAAGATGGGCCGCAAGCCGCGCCGAAGCCGCGCCATTTCTGACAAAGATTCACAAAGCCGTCAGACCAGGCACTGCTCCAGGCCCTGCTGGAAGATGTCCTGGGGCAGGTCGATGCCGATGAAGACCATCTTGCTCTGGCGTTTTTCTCCCTCGGCCCACTGCGGCCCCAGGTCGCTGCCCATGAGCTGGTGCACGCCCTGGAAGATCACCTTGCGTTCCGTGCCCTGCATGTTCAGCACGCCCTTGTAGCGCAGCATGCGCGGGCCGTAGATGTTGACGATGGCGCCCAGGAAGTCCTCCAGGCGCGCAGGATCGAAGGCGCGGTCGGCACGGTAGACGAAGCTCTTGACGTCGTCGTCATGGTGGTGGTGGTGCGGATGCTTGCAGTGCTCGCCATGCTCATGGTCATGGCCGCAATGCTCGCCATCTCCGTGCCCGTGTCCATGATCGTGGCCGTGTTCGTGTTCGTGTTCGTGTTCGCAGTGGCCGTGGTCATGGTCGCAATGGCTGTGGTCGTGATCGTCCTCCTTGAGGAAGTCGGGGTCGATGTCCAGCTTGGCATTGAGGTTGAAGCCGCGCAGATCGAACACCTCGCTCAGCGGCACTTCACCGAAGTGCACGGCACGGATGGGCGCGCGCGGGTTCATGTGCTTGAGGCGGTGGATCAGCGCTTGCTTCTCGTCCTCGCTGACCAGGTCGGTCTTGGACAGGAAGATCTGGTCGGCGAAGCCCACCTGGCGGCGCGCTTCCTGGCGGTCGTCGAGCTGCTGGCCGGCGTGCTTTGCGTCCACCAGGGTCAGGATGGAGTCGATCAGGTAGGTCTCGGCGATCTCATCGTCCATGAAGAAGGTCTGGGCGACCGGGCCGGGATCGGCCAGGCCCGTGGTCTCGATCACGATGCGGTCGAATTCCACCAGGCCCTTGCGGCGCTTGGCGGCCAGCAGCTGCAGGGTCTCGCGCAGGTCCTCGCGGATGGTGCAGCAGATGCAGCCGTTGCTCATCTGCAGGATCTGCTCCTTGGATTCCGTCTTGAGGATGTCGGTGTCGATGTTCTCTTCACCGAACTCGTTCTCGATCACGGCGATCTTCATGCCGTGGGATTCGCCGAGCACGCGCTTGAGCAGCGTGGTCTTGCCCGAGCCCAGGAAGCCGGTGAGGATGGTGACGGGGATCAGTGCCATGGGATTGCTTTCAAAAGGGAAGCGGCAAGGCCCGTCCATCAGGGACGGGCCTTGCCGAAAAGGCGTTTCGGACAAGTTTAGCGAGGCTGTCAAGTGCCTGGGGCAGCCGGGGTTGTGCAGGTGCCGCGGCGCTACTTTTCGCCGTCCTTGCGCAGCGCGCGCGGGTGGGCGTTCTCGTAGGCCTGGGCCAGATGCTGGAAATCGAGGCGCGTATAGACCTGGGTGGTCGAGATGCTGGCATGCCCCAGCAGTTCCTGCACGGCACGCAGGTCGCCGCTGGACTGCAGCAGGTGGCTGGCGAACGAGTGCCGCAGCACATGGGGATGGACGCCCGTGGACAGCCCGGCCTGCTGGCCGCGCTGGCGCAGCCTGGCCCAGACCGACTGCGCGCCCAGCCGCTCGCCGCGCCGGCCGATGAACAGCGCCGGCTCCTGCCGGGCGGCAGCCGCCGCAGCACCGTGCAGCCCGGCGGTGCGCAGCAACAGCCATTGGCGAAGCGCCTGCAGCGCCGCGGCCCCCACGGGCACGCTGCGCCGCTTGCCGCCCTTGCCCTGCACATGGGCGTCAGCGGCGTGCAAATCTATCCAGCCACGGCCCTGGCGCTGCGTGTCCTGGCCGGGCGCCACGTCCAGGCCCACCAGCTCGCCCACGCGCAGGCCGCAGCTGTAGAGCAACTCGGTGATGGCGGCGTCGCGCGCCTCGATCCAGGGGTCGGCCCGGGCATCGCTGAACGCGGCCAGCTGCAGCGCGTCCTCGACGGCAAGCGCCTTGGGCAGCGGCTTGGGCGCCTTGGGGCCGCGCACCCCTTCGACGGGGTTGGACGGAACCAGCGACTGCTGCGCCGCCCAGCGGAAAAAGCTGCGCCAGCCTGACAGGATGAGCGCGATGCCGCGCGGGCTGCGGCCCCGGGAATGCATCTGGGCCACGAAGCGGCGGATATGGGCGGGCTGCAATGCCAGCAGGTCCTGGCCCGCATCCCGGGCCATGGCGCACAGCCGGGCCAGGTCCAGCGCGTAAAGCGTGCAGGTGCGCTCGGCCAGGCGCTTTTGCACCCGCACATGTTCCAGATAGGCACGGACCACGGCAGGCAGCGCCGCCAGCTCCTGCACCGGCATGTCCGCCTGCGCAGGCCCGTCCTCGTGCGCAGCGGCCTGCATGCGCCCTGCTCCTTCAGGCGCGCGCCAGGGTCAGCGGCGCAGGGCGCATGCGCGACAGCGCGGCGCTGGCCAGCGCCGCAATGCGCGACAGGAACTCCGTTCCCATGGTGGCCTCGAAACGCAGCGGATCGGGCGAGCCCAGCACCAGCATGCCGAAGGCATGGGCCGGGGTCGCGGGGTCGCCGTCATGCAGCGTGAGCAGGGCCAGCGACTGGGCCGCATCGGGATCGACCAGCCAGCCGCCCGGCTCGAAGCCCATGTTGGGGCCGCAAAAGGGCATGGTCAGCGAGGCCGCGAAGGACTTGGCATCCTCGCTGACGCCCATGGTGTAGATGCTGCTGGTGTGCGCGCCCCCCACGTTCCACAGGCGCAGGGCGACCTGGGGCACCTCGAACAGGTGCTGCAGGCTGGCCGTCAGCACATGGGGCAGCTCGCGCAGATCCTGGACCTTGGCCAGCGCGCAGCTCCAGGCATGCAGCTTGTCGGCGATGGAGGCGTTCTCGCTGCTGTGGCGCATCATGTCCATGATGCGGTGCTCCAGGCCCTTGATCTTCTCGCGCAGCATCTCCGCCTGGCGCTCCTGCAGGCTCACGGCGCGCGGGCCGTGGCTGCTGACCAGTTGCACGCGCGCGAGCATGTCGGCGTGGCGCTCGAAGAACTCCGGATGGTTCAGCAGGTAGTCGGCAATCGTCTCTTCGGTGACGGCGATATCGGTGGTGCTGTTCATGGCTGGTCGGGAACCTCGATCTGTCCTTCAAAAACAAACTCTGCAGGGCCGGTCATGCGCACCGCGCCGCCGTCCCACTCGATGGTCAGCAGGCCGCCGCGCGTCTGCACGTCCACGCGCGCATCGAGCAGCCCCCAGCGGATGCCCGCCACCACGGCCGCGCAGGCGCCGGTGCCGCAGGCCAGCGTCTCGCCGGCGCCGCGCTCGAAGACGCGCAGGCGGATCCGGCCCCGGTCGACGATCTGCATGAAGCCTGCGTTGACGCGCTGGGGAAAGCGCGCATGGCGCTCGATCAGCGGCCCCCACTCGGCCACGCGCGCCCGGTCCACGTCATCGACCAGCTGCACGGCATGCGGGTTGCCCATGGACACCGTGGCGATCCAGACCGTGGTCTGCGGCGCCGTCTCGGTCAGCGCCAGCGGCCACTGCTGGGCCGATCCCAGCGGCCTCGGCGCCAGGCCCGACGCATCGAACGGCACCTGCTGCGGCTCCAGCAAGGGCTGGCCCATGTCCACGGTGACACGGCCATCGGCATGCAGCTCGGGCGCGATGACGCCGGCCAGCGTCTGCACGCGGATCACCCGCTTGTCGGTCAGCCCCTTGTCATGCACGTAGCGCGCAAAGCAGCGCGCGCCATTGCCGCACTGCTCGACTTCGCCGCCGTCGGCGTTGTGGATCACATATTCGAAATCGACTCCCGCTGCGGGCGAAGGACGCACCGTGAGAATCTGGTCGGCACCGACGCCGAAATGGCGGTGGGCCAGGAAGCGGTACTGGGCTGCGCTCAGGCCCAGGGGGCCGGCGGTTTCGTCGAGCACCACGAAATCGTTGCCTGCGCCCTGCATCTTGGTAAAGCGGATCTGCATCGCATGATTATCCTCCGCGGCAGGCCCTCATGGTGCAATCCCCGGGGCGGGCGCGGGTCCGCCCGCGCGTCTGCGGCGCAACAGCATCCGGCGGCGGGAGTCCGCATAATGGCCGCATGACCCGCCCCAGCCAGCTCCTGCACCCCCAGCGCCAGCCTGTAGACACACTCAAGGCGTCCACCGTCCTTTTGCTGCGCGACTGCGCCGCAGGCGGCGGCTTCGAGGTGCTCATGACGCGGCGCTCGCCCAAGGCCAGCTTCGTGCCCGGCAACTATGTGTTCCCGGGCGGGGGCATCGAAGCCCAGGACGAGGAAGAGCGCGCCCATGCCTGCGCCAGCAAGCGCCCCGCCCAGCAGGGCCTGCGCGTGACCCAGGCCATCGCCGGCCTGCGCGAGACTTTCGAGGAGCTGGGCATCCTGCTGGCCCGCGATGCCCAGGGCCGGCCCGTGTCCGCCGCCGAGGTGCTGGCCCTGGACCGCAAGGCCCCGCTGGTGCCCCAGTGCGAGGCGCGCGGCCTGCGCCTGGCCGTGGACGCCCTGTGGTATCTGGCCCACTGGACGGCCGACCGCGACCAGCCCCGGCGCTTCGACGTGCCCTTCTTCGTGGCGCGCATGCCCGAGGGCCAGGAGCCCGATGCCGACGGCTCCGAGCAGTTCGAACCGGTCTGGGTGCGCCCCCGGCAGGCCCTGGAGCTGCATCGCGCAGGCAGCTTTCCGATGATCTTCCCCACCATCCGCACGCTGGACCGGCTCGGCCGCCATGCCAGCGTGCAGGACGTGCTCGACGCCCTGGCGGGCGAGCAGCCGCTGTGGCAATGCTGCCCGCGCACGGGCTTTCTCGCTGGCAGGGAAGCGCGCCACATGGAGGACGAGGCCCCCTTCGGCGAACTGGAGATGGTCTGCCCCGACGGCCAGATCCTGCACACGCTGGACTGGCAGAGCGAACGCGCCGTGCCGCTGCGCAGGAACCTGCTGCGCCTGACCGCGCCCAACCCCGGCGTGATGACCGGCCCGGGCACCAACAGCTACCTCGTGGGCGACGCATCCACGGGCTACGCGGCCATCGACCCCGGCCCGGCCGATGCCGCGCATGTGCGGCGCCTGTTCGATGCGGCAGGGGGCGACATCCGCCACATCCTGTGCACGCACTCGCACGCCGACCACTCGCCAGGGGCCGCGCTGCTGCAGGCGATGGCGGTGCAGGCCGGCCGGCCGCGGCCCGCCATCGGCGGCCTGCCCTCGGCGCCCACGGCCCGCCCGGCCAGCCGCTTCACGCCCGACTACGCGCTGGCGGACGGCCAGCGCACCGTGCTGCAGGACGCGCAAGGCGGCATCACCCACACGCTGGTGGCCGTCTTCACGCCCGGCCACGCGGCCAACCATGTGTGCTTCCTGCTGGAGGAAGACGCCCTGCTGTTCAGCGGCGACCACATCCTCAACGGCAGCACCACCATCATCGACCCGCCCGACGGCAACATGCGCGACTACATCGATTCGCTGGACAGGCTCGATGCGCTGTGCGCCGCGCATGGCGTGCAGTTCATCCTGCCGGCCCACGGCTACGTGCTGGGCTTCGCGCGCCAGGCCATCGCCAAGCTCAAGGCCCACCGCCTGGCGCGCGAGGCCAAGGTGCTGGCCGCCATGGGCCAGTTGCCCGACGGCAGCGTGCAGGACTGGGTGCGCCTGGCCTATGACGACGCTCCGCCACAGCTGTGGCCCATCGCCGAGCGCTCGCTGCTGGCCCATGTGGAGCGCATCCGGGCCCTTTGCACGCGGCAATGACCGACGGCGCGCGCAGCGCCCCGTATCTGGTTAAGCTGCGCGCATGTCTGAATCTGAAAGCGTTCGCCTGTCCAAGCGCCTGGCCGAACAGGAACAATGCTCGCGCCGCGAGGCCGAGCTGCACATCGCCGCCGGCAACGTCCAGGTGGACGGCAAGGTCGTGCAACTGCCCGAGACCCGCGTGCGCCCCGACCAGCAGGTCGTGCTGCGCAGCGGCGCCCAGCCCGAGGCCGTGCCGCCCGTCACCCTGCTGATGCACAAGCCCGCCGGCTACACCCAGGGCCGCCCCTACGGCCGCGTGCGCAGCGCGCACTCCCTGCTGGGCGAGGCCAGCCTGGCCAAGGTCGATACGCCCATGCCGCTGCTGGTGCTGGCCCAGCACTTCAAGAACCTCGAATCCTTCCTGCCGCTGCCCCTGCCGGCCAGCGGCCTCATCGTCTACACCCAGGACAGGCGCGTGGCGCGCAAGCTGGCCGAGGAAGGCATGTGGCTGGAGCAGGAGTGCATCGCCGGCGTCGAAGGCCGGATCGACGAGGACGGCCTGCAGCGCATGAAGGAGGGCCTGTCCATCGGCAAGCGCCAGCTGCCGCCCTGCCGCGCGAGCTGGCAGAACGAGACGCATCTGCGCTTCGCCCTCAAGGGCATCGCCCCCGACGAGATCGAGGCCATGTGCGCCGAAGTCGGCCTCAGGGTCGTGAGCCTGCGCCGCCTGCGCATAGGCCGCGTCTCGCTGGCCAAGGTGCCCGAGGGGCAGTGGCGCTACATGATGCCCTGGGAGCGTTTCTAGCGCCTGGCGCCCCATGAGGATGCCCCGCCGCAGGCGGGGCACGGAAGAAAGTGTGAAGCGCGCCGATAAGCCGGATTCTGTGCACGCGGTTGCCCGCATGTGACCGCCATTAATCTGGGCCGGGTGTCGCCACCCGGCTCGGTGCCACCTACCCGCACACTCCGGGGGCCCCGTCAACGTGTGCCTACTTGGTGTTGCTGCGCGTAGAGATTGCCCGTTTCACCCGGGGACGCGTTCCGCGTCCCCGGGTGGCTATGGGGCCCAGGCTTTCGCCTGGGCGTCTGGCTTGCGCCAGCCGTTGCCAGCTTGCGCTGGCACCCCATAGAACACCAAGTTGGCGGCACATGTCCCCGACTCGTCTCTGTTGCTCTGATCCTCACCTCGCGGTGGACAGCCGTTAGCTGCTACGCTGCCCTGTGCAGTCCGGACGTTCCTCCAGTGCCGTGTTTCCACGATTGCACCAGCGGCGGTCTGGCGTGCTTCACGGGCGGCATTATCGCGCGGCGGGGGCCGGGCTGCAGGCAGATGGCGCAACAGCCTCACGGCGGCGTGCAGAACTCGCGGCGGAACTGCTCGGGCGAGGTGCCGGCCTCGCGCTGGAACATGGCGATGAAGGCCGAGGGCGTGCTGTAGCCCAGGTCGTAGGCGATCTGCTGCACGCTGGCCCCCGACTCCAGCGCGTCGATGGCCTGCAGGTAGCGCATGCGCTGGCGCCACTCGCCCAGGCCCATGCCCAGCTCGCGCTGGCAATGGCGTGCCAGGGTGCGCTCGGTCATGTGCACGCTGGCCGCCCATTGCGCCAGGCTGCGGTGGTCGTGCGGCGCGGCGCGCATGGCCTCAAGCACCTCCACCAGCGCCGGATGCTGGGCGGCCGGCAGGTAGCCCGGCTCCACCGGCACCGCGAGCAGCTGGTCGTAGAGCACGCGCGCCAGGCGCAGGTCGGCGTCGGAAGCTGGAACATGCACGTCGCGCGCGGCAAAGTCGGCCAGGATGGCCTTGACGATGGCCCCTATGCGCAGCAAGCAGGGCTGGCCGGGCAGGGCCTCGCACAGCGCCGGCGCCAGGTAGACCGAACGGTAGACCACGGCATGGGCCACATAGCAGCTGTGCACCACGCCCGGCGGTATCCAGATGCCGTACTGGGGCGGCGCGACCCAGCGCACGCCCTGTGTCTCCATGCGCATGCTGCCGTGCGGCACATAGTTCAGGTGCCCCCAGCTGTGGCTGTGCGGCGGCGCCTCGGTGTGGGCGCCGAACTCGTCGTAGCGGAAGAAGTACTCGCCCGGCACATCCTCGACGTTCTGGATGCGCATGGGCTGGCTGGGGCTGGGCATGGCGGATGGTCCGGGTTGCGCTATCGATTGTCCGAAACCAGGGATGCACCTGAAGTCGGACACGACGATGATAAGACCCGTCTTAGGAGTGTTCCGATGGGGTCTTATCTTTTCCCTTTGACCGCCGTGATCATCTGGTCGGTCAACACCGTGGTCAGCAAGCTGGCCGCCGACAGCATAGGCGCGGCCGAGATCGGCTTTTACCGCTGGCTGGTGGCCGCCCTGCTGTTCACGCCCTTCCTGCTGCCGTCGGTATGGCGCCAGCGCGCCGATGTCCGGCCGCTGCTGCCGCGGCTCATCGTGCTGGGCCTGCTGGGCATGGTGATCTACCAGAGCCTGGCCTACTACGCGGCCCACATGACGTCGGCCACGCACATGGGCCTGATCGGCTCGCTCACGCCCATGATGGTGCTGGCCCTGTCCACCGCCATGCTGGGCCAGCGCCTGAGCCGGGGCGCCATCGCCGGCAGCCTGCTGGCGATCGCGGGCGTGGCCCTGGTCGTGTCCTCGGGCCAGCCGGCCACCCTGCTTACCCAGGGGCTGAACGGCGGCGACGCGCTGATGTTCGTGGCCATGCTGGCCTATGCGGTCTACAACATCCTGCTCAAGCGCTGGCCCATGCCGCGCCTGGCCACGGTGCAGCTCTTGTATCTGCAGATCGTCGTGGCGGTGATCGCCCAGCTGCCGCTGTTCCTGCTCGCGCCCCGGACCGGCCTGAATGCGGACAACCTGCCGCTGGTCGGCTTCGCGGGCATCATGGCCTCGATCGCGGCGCCGCTGCTGTGGATGATGTCGGTGGCCCGCATCGGCCCGGGCCGCTCCAGCATGTTCTTCAACCTCGTGCCCATCTTCACGGCCGTGATCGCCTTCATGGCCCTGGGCGAGCCGCTGGCCGCCTACCACGCCGTGGGCGGCGTGCTGACCATCGGCGGCCTGCTGCTGGCCGAGCTGTGGAAGCAGCCGCTGCGCGCCGCATCGGCCACGGCGGCGGCCACCACCTGACAGCCTTGCTGCGGCAAGGGGGGGGGGTCAGGAACGGTGCAAAAGAGAGCGCCGAAACGACTCGATGTGCTCGCGAATCGCCGCCTCGGCCGCCGCCCCGTCATTGGCCGCCAGTGCCCGGCAGATTTCGCGGTGCTCGGCCTGCACCTCCTGCAGATGTGTGTCGCTGGCCAGTGACAGCGCCCAAAAGCGCTGGGAGCGCGCATGCAGGACTTTCAGAATTTCCGTGAGCAAGGGGTTGCCGGCGATCGTCGCGATTTTCTCGTGGAAGCAACGGTCCAGCTCCATGACCTGCGTCATGTCGCGCCCGGCCACGGCCGCCTCGAACGCCTCCACGAGGGCATGCAGTGCATCCACTTCGACACGGCGGATACGTGCCGCCGCCAGGCGCATGCACAGGGATTCGTTGGCCAGTCGAACATCGATCAGGCCCATGGCGTCATCCAGGGACAAAGGCGCGACCATGATGCCCTTGCGCGGAATGACCACCACCAGCCCCTCGTTCGCCAGCCGGTGCAAGGCCTGATTGATGGGCGTGCGTCCCAGGCCCACATCCTCCATGAGCGAGGAGATGTTCAGGTAATCGCCGGGCTTGTACTGGAGCGTTGTCAGCTTTTGCTGCAGCAAGGCATAGGCCAGTTCATTCTGGGACACGGACGCACCGCTGCCGGCACCGCCTGGCTTCGAGTTCGTCTCCAAAACCGCCATTTCGCTATTTCCCCGGTGAAAACCAACGCGCCACGGCACCGCCGTGGGACAGGCGGTGATCGTACTACGCCAGGCTTGCATCAATAGAATTCAACTAACACAGTACAACTACCGATATAAAATTTCACTGAAATATCACAAACTGCCTGCCATCGCGACACATGTCGCGAGCCACACAACGAGGGAGGCGCCATGGCAGGGCAATACATGAAGGTGGCCGTGAGGTCACTGCATCCACAAGACTTTGCTGCTTACGGCTGGGTACTGGGCAAGCCGCTGGCCGACGCAGGCGTTTCGTTCGCCAATCCGGCCACCGATTTCCGCAGCGAACATGTTTTCGACTGCGGCGCGGCAGGACGGCCGGAAATCCTCTGGGTCAGCTATCGCGACACCGCCATGGTCCTGGAGAGCCTGGAAGTCCACCACCTGACCGAGCAGGCCATCGTTCCCCTGGATGGCGATGTGATCCATGCCGTGGCGCTGGGCGATGCACAGGGGCAGCCCGACCTGGCCACGCTGGCAGCCTTTCACATCCGCAATGGCATGGGCGTCTGCATGCGCCCGGGCATCTGGCATGCGACGCGCGTGCGGGGCGAGCGCAATGCCGTGCCAGGCGTGCGCTGCCTGATGCTCACGCGCCAATCCACCACGCGCGACCTCATCGCCCATCTGCAGGGGGCGTTGCCGGCCACCGAGTCGGCGGTGCGGGCCATTGCCCCGGTGCAGATCACAGCGTCTTTCTGAATTTCTCCCGAGTTTTTTCCAACCAAGGACTGCCATGAGCATTCAGCACACTTTCGCGCGCCTGCTGGGCCGCGCTGCAACCGCCTGCGCCCTCGCCTGGGGCGTGGCGGTGATCTCGGCCACCGGCGCCGCTGCCCAGCCCACGGTCAAGGTGGCAGCGGACCCGAGCTTCAAGCCTTTCGCCTTCATGAACACGGAGACGGGAAAAATGGAGGGCTTCGATATCGACATCCTGCAGGCCGCCGCGAAGATCGCCGGCTACCAGGCCGAGATCGTGCCCATCGATTTCGCGGGCATCATCCCGGCCCTGCAAAGCGGCAACGTCGAAGCCGGGGCATCCAGCATCACCATTACCGAGGCGCGCAAGGCTGTCATCGCCTTCACCCAGCCCTACTACGACTCGGGCCTGCAACTGCTGGTGCGGCACAGCGACACGGCCGTGAACGGCATGGATGCCCTCAAAGGCAAGACGGTGGCGGCGCTGACGGGCTCGACCGGCTACAACTTCGCGGCGCAGCAGCTGGGCTCCGCCGCCACGCTCGTGCCCTATCCGTCGTATGCGGCGGCCTTCCTGGCGCTGCAGTCCGGCTCGGCGCAGGCCGTCATCGGCGACCAGCCCGTGCTGGCCTACTACGGCAGCACGGCGGGCAAGGGCAAGGCCAAGGTCGTGGGGCCGCTGTACCACGGCGAGCAGTTCGGCCTTGCCTTCCGCAAGAACAGCCCGTGGCTGGAGCCGACCGACCGTGCGCTGGATGCCATGCGCAGGAACGGCAGCTACGCCGCCATCTACAAGAAATGGTTCGGGACCGAGCCGCCTGCGCGCGCCCAGCGATGAATCGCATGCCATCCCAGCCCACAGGTGCACCATGAACTTCTCATTCGACTGGCAGGCCGCGATCGCCAGCCTTCCCGCCCTGCTGTCGGGGCTGCCCATGACGCTGCTGATCTCGGCCATCGGCGTGACCATCGGCATGGCGCTGGGGATAGGCTTCGGCCTGCTCAGGCTCTCGCGCAGCCGGCTGGCACGGATGCTGGCCATCGCCTATATCGAGCTGTTTCGCGGCAGCCCCGTGCTCGTCCAGGTCCTCTTCCTGTTCTACGGCCTGCCCGCCATCCTCGGCCAGCCGCTGGCACCCCTGACGGCCGCCATCGCCGCCATTGCGCTGAACTCCGGCGCCTATATCTCGGAAGTGGTGCGCGGCGGCATCCTGTCCATCGACAAGGGACAGCGGGAGGCCGGCTACTCGCTGGGCATGGGGCCCGTGCAGACATTCGCCAGCGTGGTGTGGCCGCAGACCTTGCGCCGCATCACGCCCGCGCTGGGCAACCAGGCGATCACCAGCATCAAGGACACCTCCCTGTTTTCCGTCATCGGCATCGGCGAGCTGGTGCGCCAGGGCCAGATCCACATCGCGGCCACGTTCAATGCACTGGAGGTGTACTTCATGATCGCCCTGCTGTACCTGGCCATCACCCTGAGCCTGTCGCTGGCGATCTCGATGTACGAGAAGAACCGGTTCTCAGTCCGTTCGGGAAAGGCAGCGCAATAGCATGAACACGCACATCATCGAAGTCACGGCCCTGCACAAGCACTACGGCGCCACCCACGTGCTCAAGGGCATCGATCTGCGCATAGCGCCCGGCGAGGTCGTCGTCATCCTCGGGGCCAGCGGCTCGGGCAAGTCCACCCTGATCCGCTGCATGAACGGACTGGAGAGCTACACCAGCGGATCGATAGAGATCGACCAGCGCCGGCTGGAGCCGGCCCACACCCCGCTGGCCACCCTGAAAGCCGTCCGGCGCGAGGCCGGCATGGTGTTCCAGCAGTTCAATCTGTTCCCGCACCTGAGCGTGCTGGACAATGTCGCGCTGGCGCCGCGCAAGGTCAGAAAGCTGGCCCGCGCGGACGCCGAACGCCTGGCCATGCAGCAGCTCGCTCGCGTGCACATCGCGGAACAGGCCCACAAGCTGCCGGCCCAGCTGTCGGGCGGGCAGCAGCAGCGCGTGGCCATTGCGCGCTCCCTGGCCATGGAGCCCAAGGTGATGCTGTTTGACGAACCGACCTCGGCGCTGGACCCCGAGATGGTCAGCGAAGTGCTGGACGTCATGCGCGAGCTGGCACGCAGCGGCATGACCATGGTCATCGTCACCCACGAGATGGGCTTTGCCCGGGAAGTGGCGGACCGTGTCATCTACGTGCATGCAGGCGTCATCCTCGAACAGGGACCACCGGCGCAGATCTTTGAATCCCCGGTCCAGGAACGCACGCGCCAGTTCCTGTCCAGCGTGCTCAGGGCCGCCTGAGCGAAGGCCTGGCGGCCCGCCGGAGGTGCAAGGGCGCCGCATGCCGGTGCACCACCGCCCCGCGCCCGCACCACGGCAGCCCATAAGAATTTGCGTTCAGGCCCGCTCAGAATTTCTTGTTGGACAGCCCTGCCCCGCCTTTCGATACTGCCCCCACGGGAACCGTCGCCAGCGCCCCGCGCCTGACGCTCCCATGACACACAGGCCGTGCATCCCCACGGTCCGGCCCGTGTGCCGGCCGCACTTTCAAAGACAGGAGACACCCATGAACAGCCCGGCATCCGCCGCACATTCCCCCGCCCAAGGCATGGCCGGGGCATCGTCCCCCGACATGGACGCCACCTACCGCAAGATCGCCTGGCGCCTGATTCCCTTTCTGGTGCTGCTGTTCATCCTGGCCTGGATAGACCGCGTCAACGTGGGCTTCGCCAAGCTGCAGATGCTCGATGACCTGCAGTTCAGCGAGGCCGTCTACGGCCTGGGCGCCGGCATCTTCTTCATCGGCTACTTCCTGTTCGAGGTGCCCAGCAACCTGCTGCTGGAGAAGATCGGCGCGCGCAAGACGCTGGCGCGCATCACCATCCTGTGGGGCGCGGCCTCCATGGCCATGGCCTACGTGACCACGCCGACCATGTTCTACGTGCTGCGCTTCATCCTGGGCGTGGTGGAGGCCGGCTTCTTCCCCGGCGTGGTGCTCTACCTCACCTACTGGTTCCCGGCCCGCCACCGCGCGCGCGTCAACGGCCTGTTCATGACCTCGTTCGCCATCGCGGGCGCCGTGGGCGGCCCCATCGCGGGCGCCATCATGAACGGCATGCAGGGCGTGGGCCATCTGGCCAACTGGCAGTGGCTGTTCATCCTCGAAGGCATTCCTTCGGTGATCGCCGGCTTCTTCGTATTGCTGTACCTGCCCGAAAAGCCCGCCAACGCCCAATGGCTGAGCGCAGCCGAGCAGCGTGCCGTCACGGCCGAGGTGGACGCCGAGAACCGGGGGGGCCACAAGCATGTGTCCTTCCTCGATGCCTGCCGCAACTACCGCGTGTGGCTGTGCGCGGCCGTGTACTTCTGCATCGTCAGCGGCAACGCCACCATCGCGTTCTGGTCGCCGTCCATCATCAAGGAGATCGGCATCCAGAACAATCTGCAGATCGGCCTGGTCTCGGCCATTCCCTTCCTGGCCGGCACGCTGGCCATGGTCTGGAACGGCATGCACTCGGACAAGACCGGCGAGCGCCGCATGCACTGCGCCATCGCCGCGCTGATCGCCGCCGCCGGCCTGGTCCTGACGGGGCTGCTGCTGCACAGCGCCGTGCTCGCCCTGTGCGCGCTGACGCTGGCCTCCATCGGCATCCTCGCGGCCTTCCCCGTGTTCTGGTCCATTCCCGCGGCCTTCCTGGCCGGCACGGCGGCGGCAGGCGGCATCGCCCTCATCAACTCCATCGGCAACCTCGCCGGCTTCGTGGCGCCCTACATGATCGGCGCGCTCAAGACCAGCACGGGTTCGCTGTCCTCGGGGCTGTACTTCGTGGCGGCACTGGAATTGGCCGCCGCCTTCCTGGTCGTGCTCTTCGTCAAGAAGCAGTGACCGCCGCGCCGCGCCCGGCGCATATGCCCTTTCTCTTGTCCAGCGGGGGCCCGGCCCCCCTTTCCTGTACCACCTGCCATGCAACTGCAGTTCACCACCCCCGAAGGCCAGACCTTCACCCCTGATTTCGACACGCTCATCGTCGCCGGCTGGGCCGGCCGCGACCGCGAGGCCATCGAGCACCACATCGAGGAGCTGGCCGCCATCGGCATCCCCCGCCCCAGCGCCGTGCCGCTGTACTACCGCATCTCCAGCAACCAGCTGAGCCAGCGCAGCGCGCTGCAGGTGCTGGGCCCGGACTCCTCGGGCGAGGCCGAGGTCTTCGTGTTCACGCACGGCGGCGAAATGTTCGTGAGCCTGGCCTCCGACCACACGGACCGCAAGCTGGAGGCCTACAGCGTGGCCTTCTCCAAGCAGGCCTGCGCCAAACCTGTGGCCACCCAGGCCTGGCGCTTTGCCGACGTGGCCGGCCACTGGGACGAGCTGGTCCTGCGCTCGTGGATCGAGGAAGACGGCCGCGAGGTGCTCTACCAGGAAGGCACGCTGGCCAGCCTGCGCACGCCCCTGGACCTGATCGCGGGCTTCACGGGCGGCCAGCAGCTGCTGCCCGAGGGCTGCGGCATGACCTGTGGCACGGTGGGCGCCATCGGCGGCATCCGCCCCTCGACGCAGTTCACCATGGAGCTGTACGATCCACGCAGCCAGCGCTGCATCCGCCACCGCTACCGCAGCGAGCTGCTGGACATCGTGGCCTGAGCCCGCCTCCAGAGCATCCGACCGTTTTCACTGACAGGACTTCACACATGACCCAAGCCCTCCCCCTTCCCAGCCTGGAGCTTGCATCACGGCGCCTGCATGGCGGCGAAACCTCCTCGGTGCAACTGACCGAGCAGGCCCTGGCCCGGGCCATGGCGGGGGAAGGCCCCAAGGTGTTCACGCGCGTCTTCCAGGGATCGGCCCTGGCCGAGGCCCGCGCCAGCGACACGCTGCGCGCCGCGGGACTGGCGCGCTCGCCCATCGAGGGGCTGCCGATCTCGGTCAAGGACCTGTTCGACATCGCGGGCTTTCCCACGCTGGCGGGCTCGCGCCTGCTGGCCGACGCACCGCCCGCGCAGCGCACGGCCGAGGTGGTGCAGCGCCTGCGCCAGGCCGGTGCCGTCATCGTGGGCACGACCAACATGACCGAGTTCGCCTACTCGGGCCTGGGGATCAATCCGCACTACGGCACGCCGCGCAACCCCTGGCAGCGCGAGGAGGATGGCGGCCGCATTCCGGGCGGATCGTCCTCGGGCGCGGCCATCTCGGTCACCGACGGCATGGCGCTGGCCGCCATCGGCTCGGACACGGGCGGTTCGGTGCGCATCCCCTCGGCGCTGTGCGGCCTCACGGGCTTCAAGCCCACGGCGCGGCGCGTATCGATGGAGGGCGTGCTGCCGTTGTCGCACAGCCTGGATTCCATCGGCCCGCTGGCGCCCGGCGTGCGCTGCTGCGCCACGCTGGACGCCATTCTTTCCGGCGAGCCCCTGCACGCGCTGCATGCAGCCCCGCTGCAGGGCCTGCGCCTGCTGGCCCCCACCAACGTGGTGCTGGACGGCATGGACGCCACCGTGGCCGCCGCCTGGGAGCGCGCGCTGTCGCGCCTGTCGCAGGCAGGCGTGCGCATCAGCCATGCCGTGGTCCAGCCTTTCGGCGAGCTGGCCGAGATCAATGCCAAGGGCGGCTTCACGGCCTCCGAGGCCTGGGCCTGGCACCGGGGCCACCTGGCCACGCGCCTGCACGAGTACGACCCGCGCGTGGGCACGCGCATCCTGCGCGGCAAGGACATCAGCGCGGCCGACTACATCGAACTGCTGGCGCGCCGCAGGCAATGGATTGCGCGCGTCGAGGCGCAAATGGCCGACCATGACGCGCTCGCCATGCCCACCGTTCCCGTGGTCGCACCCCGTATTGCCGACCTCGCCGCCAGCGAGGAGGCCTACTTCAGCGCCAACGGCCTGATCCTGCGCAATCCCATGCTGATCAATTTCCTGGACGGTTGCGCCGTCTCCCTGCCCTGCCACCGCGCGGGCGAGGCGCCCGTGGGCCTGAGCCTGGCGGCGGCAGGCGGCCAGGACCGGCGCCTGCTGGCCGTGGCCCTGGCCGTGGAGCAGGGGCTGGCGCAGGGCTGAAAAGCTCAGCGGGCTTCAGGCGCCAGGTCGCTGCCCGGCGGGCAGGCGGTGTCCGCGCCATGCCTGAGCGCGAAGGCGATCGCGGCTTCCTCGGCCACGCGGGCTGCCACCTCGGCCAGCGGATTTTGCAGGTCGTTGCGATGGCAGGCCACCAGCGGCAGCGACGGGAACTGGCGATCGACGCGCAGCAGGCGCAGGCTCTGATCGGCCAGTTCGCGCTGGATGATGGCCGGCGGCAGGGTCGCCACGCCCAGCCCGTCGCAGACCACGCGGATCATGGTCGCCACCGAGGCGATGCAGTTCAGGTGCACCGCCGCGCCGATCTCCGAGGCGAACAGTTGCTCGATATAGGTCACGGGCTCGGTGCCGCGCGCAAAGCTGACGATGGGAAAGGCCGCCAGTTCCGCCAGGCCCAGGACCTCGTCCCCGATGCCCAGCGAAGGACTGGCCACCCAGCGCATGGAAAACTGCCCCAGCGGCAGATGGCTGATGGCGCCCGAAGACACGGGCTTGGCCTGCAGGGACAGGTCCAGCTGCCCCTTGAGCAGCTGCTCGGACATGTGGATCGTGGTGTCGGATGCGATCTCGACCCGCAGCCTCGGGTAGCGCTGGTGCAGCAAGGCCAGGAACGCGGGAAACCAGCTGTGCACGATGGACTCGATGGCGCCGATGCGGATCACGCCCGCATAGGCCTGCTTGTCCAGCATGTCCTCGCGCATCTCGCGCATGAGCTTGAGCATGCGCTCGGCATGGATGAGGGCCTTGGCCCCGTCGGCCGTCAGCGTGACTTCGCGCACGCCGCGGTCGAACAGGCGCACGCCGAACTCCTGCTCCAGCGTGGCGATGCGGCTGGAGACGGCGGCCTGCGTGGTGTACAGGCGCTCGGCCGTCATGCGGAAATTGCGCAGCTCGGCCAGCAGCACGAAGGTTTCCAGGAACCGTAGATTCATGCGGCGATGTTAGCCGTCCCGGGCATATCGATATAGCCCATGCATGGAACAGCTGCATGCACAATGTCCGGTGACCGCGCACACTGGCTGCGCTGCCCCCCCACTGTCCCACCACCACTTCGCGGAGGTCCGATGAGAGCTGACAACATCCTGCAAACGATTGGCAAAACGCCCCATGTGCGCATCAACCGCCTGTTCGGCGCCGGCGCCAATGTCTGGGTCAAGTCCGAGCGCGGCAACCCGGGCGGCTCCATCAAGGACCGCATCGCCCTGGCCATGGTCGAGGATGCCGAGAAGTCCGGCGCCCTGCAGCCCGGCGGCACCATCATCGAACCGACCAGCGGCAACACCGGCGTGGGCCTGGCCCTGGTCGCGGCCGTCAAGGGCTACAAGCTCATCCTGGTCATGCCCGAGAGCATGAGCATCGAGCGCCGCCGCCTGATGCTGGCCTACGGCGCCAGCTTCGACCTCACGCCCAAGGAAAAGGGCATGAAGGGCGCCATCGCCCGCGCCCAGGAGCTGGCCGCGCAGACGCCCGGCGCCTGGATTCCCCAGCAGTTCGAGAACCCGGCCAACATCGATGTGCACGTGCGCACCACGGCCCAGGAAATCCTGGCCGACTTCCCCGAAGGCCTGGACGTGCTGATCACCGGCGTGGGCACGGGCGGCCACCTGACCGGTGTGGCCCGGGTGCTCAAGGCCCAATTCCCCCAGCTCAAGGTCTTCGCCGTCGAGCCCGCCGCATCGCCCGTGATCTCGGGCGGCCAGCCCTCGCCCCACCCCATCCAGGGCATCGGCGCGGGCTTCGTGCCCAAGAACCTGGACACCAGCCTGCTGGACGGCGTGATCCAGGTCGAGGCCGAGCCGGCCCGCGAATACGCGCGCCGCTCGGCCCGCGAGGAAGGCCTGCTGGTGGGCATCTCCTCGGGCGCCACGCTGGCCGCCATCGCGCAAAAGCTGCCCGAGCTGCCCGCGGGCGCCAAGGTGCTGGGCTTCAACTACGACACGGGCGAGCGCTACCTGTCCGTCGAAGGCTTTCTGCCGGCCTGAACGGCGCGCACCGCAAGCGGAACAAGGCCCCATCGGGGCCTTTTTCCTTGGCGGCCACCAACACGGCCCTGTACCCGGCCTGCCAGATCCGTGCCGCGCCCCGGGGCTCGAGCACAGGCCATCGCGTACTTCCAGACCGACCTCAGCGGCGCACCGAATGCCGACCACCGCCACCGGGGCAGCGCGGTCATGGACCAGCGCCCTGTACCCCAGGGCCGAGCAGCCCTTCGAAGGCCTGCACCCCACCCGCAGAACCTGCGCTAACAGGGCCAATGCCTGGGCAGGGGCACGGTGCGCTGCCCCCTGCCACGGCGGCGGCGGCGGTGCATTGTTTCCAGAATCGGCATGCTGAGTCGCGCCCGGGCATCTGGCCGGCGGGCTTCAGATCCGGACAATCCTGCGTGCCGTGCCCCGTTGCATACCTGGCATAGGACCTTTGTGTGGAGATTTCTTACACAACATGTTGCGCCAGAAGGTCATGCTCTTCGGCCATGGGGCAAACCCGCCCCTGGCCTACGATGGCCAGCGCAAGGAGTACAAAAATCTTGTTCGGTTTCTTCGAAAAACGCGTCCCCCCCTACCCCAGTGCAGAACCCACGGTGCCGCCCAAGGGGTTTTTCGCCTTCGTCTGGGCCTGCACCCAGGGCATGCGCGGCTGGATTGCGCTGCTGACCCTCACCTCGGCCCTGCTGGCGGTGTACGAGGCGGCGCTGTTCGCCATCATGGGCCATGTCGTGGACTGGCTGTCCTCGGTGTCGCCTGCCGATTTCTGGAACGCGCAGCGCGGCACCGTCTGGGGCATCGCGGCCATCCTGCTGTCCAGCGTGCTGCTGCTGGGCTTTCACACGGCCGTGATGCACCAGGTGCTGGCCATCAATTTCCCGATGCGGCTGCGCTGGGTGTTCCACCGGCTGATGCTGGGCCAGAGCATGTCCTTCTATGCGGACGAGTTCGCGGGCCGCATCACCACCAAGATCATGCAGACCGCGCTGTCCGTGCGCGAGGTGATCTTCATGGTGGTCGATGTGCTGGTGGGCGTGAGCGTCTACATGATCGGCATCCTGATCCTGGCCGCCAGCTTCGAGTGGCGGCTGATGATCCCGTTCGCGCTGTGGCTGGCGGCCTACATCGCGGCCTGCTTCTACTTCGTGCCCCGCCTGGGCAGGATCGGCAAGGAGCAGGCCGATGCGCGCTCCATGATGACGGGCCGCGTGACCGATGCGTACACCAACATCGCCACCGTCAAGCTGTTCGCCCACACGCGCCGCGAGGCCGAGTACGCGCGCAACGCCATGGAAGCCTTCAAGGCCACGGGCTATGCGCAGATGCGCCTGGTCAGCCAGTTCGAGATCGCCAACCACCTGATGATCACCCTGCTGCTGCTGGGCTCCACGGGCACGGCGCTGTACCTTTGGTCGGCCGGCCAGGCCAGCGCCGGCGTGGTGGCCGCCGTGATCGCCATGGCGCTGCGCCTGATGGGCTACTCGCACTGGGTGATGTGGCAGATGACGGGCCTGTTCGAGAACGTGGGCACCATCCAGGACGGCATCCTCACGCTGACCAAGCCACGCACCATCGTGGATGCGCCCGACGCCAGGCCGCTGCAGGTCACGCAGGGCGCCATCGCCTTCGAGGACCTGAGCTTTGCCTACAAGGACGGCGGCAAGCAGGTCATCGACCACCTGAACCTGCACATCCGCCCCGGCGAGCGCATCGGCCTGATCGGCCGCTCGGGCGCGGGCAAGTCCACCCTGGTCAACCTGCTGCTGCGCTTCCACGAGCCCCAGGGCGGGCGCATCACCATCGACGGGCAGGACATCCGCACCGTCACGCAGGACAGCCTGCGCGGCGCCGTGGGCATGGTCACGCAGGACACCTCGCTGCTGCACCGCTCCATGCGCGACAACATCCTCTACGGCCGCCCCGACGCGAGCGAGGAGGAAATGCGCGCGGCGGCGCTGAAGGCCGAGGCGGCCGACTTCATCGAGACGCTGACCGACCTCAAGGGCCGCAGCGGCTACGACGCCCAGGTCGGCGAGCGCGGCGTCAAGCTCTCGGGCGGCCAGCGCCAGCGCGTGGCGATTGCGCGCGTCATGCTCAAGGACGCGCCCATCCTGCTGCTGGACGAAGCCACCAGCGCGCTGGACAGCGAGGTCGAGGCCGCCATCCAGCAAAGCCTGGACAGCCTCATGCACGGCAAGACCGTGATCGCCATCGCCCACCGCCTGTCCACCATCGCGGCCATGGACCGGCTCATCGTCATGGACCAGGGCCACATCGTCGAGCAGGGCACGCACCAGCAACTGCTGGAGCTGGGCGGCATCTACGCCAAGCTCTGGGCGCACCAGAGCGGGGGCTTCCTGGCGGAGCAGGGCTCGGAAAGCAGCAGCGCGGCCGGCTAGATGCCGGCACGGGCCGAAGAACAAACCTGCGGATTTTCTTGACAGGAGAATTAATGTACATACAATAATTCTCATGGACATCGAGTTCGATCCAGCCAAGGACCTGGCCAATATCGACAAGCATGGCGTCTCGCTGGCCTTGGCTGCGGACATCGATTGGACCGACGTTCTTTGCATGGCCGACACGCGCCGCGACTACGGCGAAGTGCGCGAAGTGGGCTACGTGCTGATGGCATCGCGCTTGTATTCAGTGGTGTTCGTCCAGCGTGGCCACACGATGCGCATCATCAGCTTGCGCAAGGCGAACAGCCGGGAGATTGAGCACTATGAAAAAGCCCGTGAAACACAGCAAGACCGGGATCATCCTTCCCACGGCGGAAGAAGACGCGCAGATCAACCGGGGCATGGCGGCGGACCCGGACGCGATGGAGTTGACCGCTGAACTTGCAGCCCACCTGCAACCACTGCGCCGGCGCGGCCGGCCTGCGCTGGAGCAACCCAAGCTGTCCATGACCATGCGCGTGGACGCCGATGTGCTGGAGGCCATCAAGGCCACGGGCTCAGGCTGGCAATCCCGCGTCAACCAGGTGCTGCGCGAAGCGGTCCGCAAGGGAAAGCTGACCGCGTAGCAAGGCTAGACGCTGGCCAGCTCCCGGTCCAGCTGCGTATGCAAGGTGTAGCGGCCGGCCGGGTGCAGCGTCACGCTCAGGTCCATCAGTTCTCCATCCGTGTCCAGGTAGCGGCGCACGATCTTCAGCGCCGCTGAGCCTGCCGGGGCCTGCAGTTCGTCGGCCAGCGCCCCGGGAATCAGCGCCCCCGTCACGGCCTGCCGCACCCGGGCGATGCGCAGGCCGTAGTGCTGCTCCAGCAGGCTGCTGACCAGCACTTCGGGCGCGGCGCGCACATGCGCGGCCAGCTCCCGGGTGTCAAAGCGCTGCGCATCCACATAGACCACGGTCCAGGCAATCGGCAGGTGCGGCGCCGCGCCATCGCGGCGCAGGCTGCAGATGGCCAGCCAGCGGCTGCCGGCCGGGCAGTCCAGCTCGGCGGCCAGGTCCTGGTCCAGCACCACTTCCTCGATGCGGCGCACCTCGCGCACGTGCGTGGCGCCGAACTGCACCAGATCCTCCAGCGAGGTCAGCGCCTGGCGGTAATGCGCATGGGGCTGCGCCGCCTCCACGCGCGTGCCCACCTTCTTGCGCCGCGACACCAGGCCTGACTGCTGCAGCTCGGCAATCGCCGCGCGCACCGTGTGCCGGCTCACGCCGTAGCGGTCGCACAGCTCCAGCTCGGTGGGCAGCAGGCTGCCCACGGCGTATTCGCCCGAGGCGATGCGCTCGGACAGGTCGCGCGCCACCTGCGCGTAGCGTGTCTCAGCCATGGGCGCGGGCCCCCACCCCAGGCAAACCCTGATTCTCGTAATGTACGTACATAAATAAAAATAACAATATGTCCGAACTTAATTGCCACCCTGCTCCATGACCATTCCGTCCTTCACCTCCAGCACCGCCATCGACTCGCTGCTGTTCCGCGACGCTTTCGGCACGCCCGCCATGCGCGCCATCTTCGCCGACAGCGCGCTGGTGTCGCGCTACATCGACGTCGAGGTCGCGCTGGCGCGCGCCCAGGGCCGCTGCGGCGTGATACCGGCCGAGGCCGCGCACGAGATCGCGCAGCGCTGCAGCCTCCACGCCCTGGACCTGGAGCTGCTGCGCAAGGAAACCGACATTGTCGGCTACCCCATACTGCCGCTGGTGCACCAGCTGGTGAAGCAGTGCGGCGAGGCCGGCCGCTACATCCACTGGGGAGCCACCACCCAGGACATCATGGACACGGCCACCGTGCTGCAGGTGCGCGATGCGCTGGACCTGGTCGATGCCGACATCGCCGCGCTGCGCACCATCCTGGCCGACCTGGCCGAGCGCCACCGCGACACGCCCATGGCCGGCCGCACCCATCTGCAGCATGCGCTGCCCATCACCTTCGGCTACAAGGCCGCCATCTGGCTGGCCATGTTCGACCGCCATGCCGAGCGGCTCAAGCAGCTGCGCCCGCGCGTGCTGGTCGGCCAGTTCGCGGGAGCGGCCGGCACGCTGGCCTCGCTGAACGGCCGGGGCCTGGAAGTGCAGCAATTGCTGATGGAAGAACTGGGCCTGGGCCTGCCCGCCACCACCTGGCATGTGGCGCGCGACGGCCTGGCCGAGGCCGTGAACTTCCTGGCCCTGGTCACGGGATCGCTGGGCAAGATCGCCTACGACGTGATGCTGCTGTCGGCCACCGAATTCGGCGAGGTCTTCGAGCCCTTCGTCACCGGGCGCGGCGCCAGCAGCACCATGCCGCAAAAGCGCAACGCCATCTCGAGCGAGCTGATGCTGGCCGCCTCCAAGGCCGTGCGCCAGCATGCGGGCCTGATGCTGGATGCCATGGTCCAGGACCTGGAACGCGCCACCGGCCCCTGGCATGCCGAATGGGTGGCCCTGCCCGAAAGCTTCGTGCTCACGGCCGGCGCCCTGCACCAGGCGCGCTTCATGCTGGGCGGCCTGATCGTCAACCCCGAGCGCATGGCGCACAACCTGGATATGACCGACGGCCTGATCGTGGCCGAGGCCGTGATGATGGGCCTGGCCCCGCACACCGGCCGCCAGCAGGCGCACGACATCGTCTACGCCGCCTGCCGCAGCGCCAGCACCGAGGGCGGCACGCTGGCCGACGCCCTGGCCCGCCTGCCCGAAGTCACGACCCATTTCGACCGCGCGGCACTGCAGCGCCTGACCGACCCGCGCAACTACCTGGGCGAGGCCCCGCAGATGGTGGACCGCGCCCTGGCGCTGTCCCGCGCCGCGCGCACCCACGGCCACTGACATCCCGACAGAACAACCCATCACAGGAGACAAGACATGCGCATCCCCCTGACACGCCGGGCCCTGGCCCTGGCGACCGCCGCCCTCGCCCTCGCCGCGACCACCCAGGCACAGGCCCAGGGCAGCTACCCCACCAAGCCGCTGACCTGGATCGTGCCCTTTGCCGCCGGCGGCCCCACGGACGCCATGGCGCGCGACATCGCCCAGCGCACCAGCAGCCAGCTGGGCCAGCAGATCATCATCGAGAACGTGCCCGGCGCGGGCGGCACCATCGGCGCGGCCAAGGCGGCGCGCGCGCCCGCCGACGGCTACAGCTTCCTCGTGGGCCACATGGGCTACATGGGCGCGGCGCCGTCCCTGTACAAGAAGCTGGCCTACGACCCGGTCAAGGACTTCGAGGCCGTGTTCCGCTTCCCCGACACGCCCCTGGTGCTGCTGGTGGGCAAGGGCTCGCCCTACAAGACGGCCGACGAACTGGTGGCCTTCGGCCGCAAGAACCCCGGGCGCATCAACTTCGGCAACGCGGGCGTGGGCTCGACTTCGCACCTGGTGGCCGCGCTGTTCGCCAGCCGCGCGCGGATGGAGATCACCCAGGTGGCCTACAAGGGCGCGGCCCCGGCCATGACGGACGTGATCTCGGGCCAGGTCGATGCCATGTTCGACCAGACCAACACCGCCCTGCCCCAGTTGGCGGGCGAACGCATCCGCGCCATCGCGCTGACCTCGGAGCAGCCCATGGCCCAATTCCCCGGCGCGGCGGCCCTGGGCCAGAAGCTGCTGCCCGGCTTCGAGGCCGCCACCTGGTACGGCATCTATGCGCCCAGGGGCACGCCGCGCGACGTGGTGCAAAAGGTCTACCAGGCCTATGCCAAGGCCCTGGCCGACAAGGACTGGACCGACAGGATGGCCGCCCAGGGCATACGCCTGCTGCCCGCCGCGCAGTACACGCCCGAGGCCCTGGCACGCCACACGGCCGCCGAGGTCGAGCGCTGGCGCAAGGTGGCGGCCGACGCGAAGATCTCGCTGGACTGAGCCCATGAGCACCGACTTTCGCATCGAACACGACGCCTTCGGGCCGGTGCAGATCCCGGCCGACCGCCTGTGGGGCGCCCAGACCCAGCGCGCGCTGGAGCTGTTCGCCATCGGCGAGGAACGCTTTCCCGCGGGCCTGTACCGGGCCTTCGGCATCCAGAAGCTGGCCGCCGCGCGCGCCAACCGGCGCCTGGGCGTGCTCGACGAGCAGCGCGGCGCCGCCATCGAGGCGGCCGCCACCGAGCTGCGCGACGGCCTGCTGGATGCGCACTTTCCGCTGGCCATCTGGCAGACGGGCTCGGGCACGCAGACCAACATGAACGCCAACGAGGTCATCGCCAACCGTGCCAACCAGTTGCTGGGCCAGCCGCTGGGCACGCGCAGCCCGGTCCATCCCAACGACCATGCGAATGCCTCGCAGTCGTCCAACGACAGCTTTCCCACGGTGATGCACCTGGCCACGGCGCTGGAGCTGCGCGAGCACCTGCTGCCCGCTCTGGCCCTGCTGCGCCAGCGGCTGCAGGAGCGCGCCCAGGCCTTTGCCGGCGTGCTCAAGGTGGCGCGCACCCATCTGATGGATGCCGTGCCCATGACCCTGGGCCAGAGCTTCGAGGCCTTCGCCCACCAGGTGGGCCATGGCATGGACCGCCTGCGGGCCACCGAGCCGCGCCTGCTGCTGCTGGCCCAGGGGGGCACGGCGGCGGGCACGGGCCTGAATGCGCCGCCCGGCTTCGACCGGTCCTTCTGCGAGCAGGTGCAGGCGCTGACCGGCCTGGCCGTCATGCCCAACCCCTGCAAGTTCGAAGGCATGGCCGCGCACGATGCGCTCATCGAGGTCTCGGGCGCGCTCAACGTGGTGGCCGGCTCGCTGGCCAAGATGGCCAATGACATCCGCCTGCTGGGCTCGGGCCCGCGCTGCGGCCTGGGCGAGCTGGTGTTTCCCGACGATGGCCTGAGCTCCTCCATCATGCCCGGCAAGCGCAACCCGACCGTGGCCGAGGTGCTGGTCCAGGCCGCCTACCAGGCCATGGGCCACCACCTCACGGTGACCCTGGCGGGATCGGCCGGCCACTTCGAACTGAACGTGGCCAAGCCCGTGCTCATCCACCACCTGCTGCGCGCCATGCGCGTGCTGGCCGACGCCGCGCGCGTGTTCGCGGAAAGACTGGTGGCCGGCCTGCAGGCCAACGCCGGGGCACTGGAGCAGCAGGTCGCGCACTCGCTGCTGCAGGCCACCGCCCTCAACCCGGTGCTGGGCTACGACGCCGTGGCCCGCATCACGCGCGAGGCCATGGCGCGCGGCACCACGCCGCGCGAGGCCGCCGTGGCGCTGGGCCTGCTCACGGCCCAGGAGTACGACCGCCTGGTGGACCTTCGCGCCATGGCAGGGCTGCCGCCCACGTAGCGGCCTCAATCCTCCAGGCCGATGCCCTGCACGATCTTCTTTTCGTCCTCGAACGCCTTCTTCGCGAACGCCGTGTAGTCCTGGCTACCGCGGAACTGCGTGCGCACGCCGTAGTTGCCGACGACCTGGCGGAAGGCCGGATCGTCCATGGCGGCCTTGATGGCGGCTTCGAGCCTGCGCACGATCTCGGGCGGCAGGCCGCGCGGCCCGGCAATGCCCAGGGGCGAGGGCACGTCGAAGGCATAGCCGGCTTCACGGAACGTGGGCACGTTGGCGAAGGCCTCGGGCCGCACTTCCGACGCCGACGCCAGCGCGCGCAGCTTGCCCGAACTCAGGTAGGGCAGCACCGTGTTGGCGAACACGCCGGACTTGATGTGGCCGGCCATCAGCGCGTTCAGCGCCTCGGCATCGCCCTTGAACGGCGCATGCGTGAAGCGCGCGCCCGTGGCCTGCTCCAGCAGCGCCATCACCACGTGGTTGGCCGTGAACTTGCCCGGCGTGCCGTAGTCCACGGCGCCCGGGTTCTTTTTGGCGAACTCGACCAGGTCCTGCACGGTCTTGAACGGCGAGTCCTGCGGCACGGCCAGCACGAAGTCATAGGTCATGTAGGTGGCGATGTAGCTGAGGTCGCGCACCGGGTCGTACTGCACCTTCTGGATGTGCGGCTGGCGGAAGATGCTCACGGGCGCCAGCGTGAGCCGGTAGCCATCGGGCCTGGCCGTGCGCATCTCCATCACGCCCATGGAGGCGCCCGCGCCGGGCTTGTTCTCCACCACCACGGTCTGCCCCAGCTGCTTGCCCATGCCCTGCGCCAGCGCACGCGCCACCACGTCGGTCACCCCGCCCGCGCCATAGGGCACGACCAGACTGATGGTGCGGCTGGGGTAGCTGTCCTGGGCCCATGCACTGGTGGCCAGGGCCGATGCGCACATCCATGCGCCGAACACGCGTCGCTTCATGCTGTCTCTCCCGGCCTGCCGGCCGCCATATGGAACATGGAGCCACTGTAGACAGGGCGAGGGGCCGGGCGCAGGGGGCAAGCCCGCAGCGTGGGGGCTCCTGGGGGAAAACGCTCAGACGGGCGCCGTTTCATCAAATTCCATAGCAAGCGGCGGCATGCCGCAAGGATTTCCAGGCGGACAGCCCGTGGCCGCGTTGTCTCTCGCTGCTGCATTTGCATGTCCTTGATGCGACAGTTGGAGGACTTCCATTGCGAACCGCTGTGCCCAACGCCGCCCCGACAAAGCACACGGGACTGGAGCATCGCAAGCCTGCCGGCACATGAGCGCACGCAGATGGCGGGTACACAGCCCATTCTTTACTGATTGGTTAAAAATTGGTCTAATCCCCTGCATGAATTGCATGGAAGGACTGCGGCCATGAGCGGAAGACCCAAGGAATACGACGACACTGCCGTCATCGAGGCCGCGATGGATGTTTTCTGGACCAACGGCTACGAAGCCAGCTCCACGCAGGAACTGTGCGAGCGCACGGGCCTGGGACGCGGCAGCCTCTACCATGCCTTTGGCAGCAAGCAGAATCTCTATGAGCAGGCGTTGCACCGCTATCAGGCACTGGGACTGAAAGCACAGGTGGAGATTCTCAACGGCCCTGGCACCGCCAAGGAGCGGCTGCGAAGGTTGTTGCAATGGGGCGTGGACGGCGATCTCGACCCTGCCAAGCGCCGCAGTTGCATGGCACTGTTCTCAGTCTTGGAACGCAGCAGCAAGGATCCGGCAATTGACCGGATCAACCGCGCCTACGTCACTAGGCTGGAGGCGGCCATCCTGCACGTCGTTGCCGTCGGTCAACGCAAGGGCGAGCTGTCCGGCGACCAGCCCGCCCTGGAAGTGGCACGTGCGTTTCTGGCGAGCTACTACGGACTGCGCATCCTGGGGCAATCCATGCCGGATCGCACGTTCCTTTCCGATGTGGTGCAAGGCACGATGGCCAAGCTCTGACTCCGGAAGGACAAGCCACCGCCGGCCCTTGGCCGGTTCTTTTGGGTCTATTTTTTACTGACCGATAAACTTTACAAGGAGCCTCCATGCCAGTCGCGATCTACATCCTTGGGCTGACCATCTTTTCGCTGACGACCTCGGAATTCATGGTGGCGGGCATGATGCCGTCGCTGACCCAAGCCTTCGGCGTCTCCGTGACGCAGATCGGCTACCTTGTTTCGCTGTATGCCATCGGCATGGTGGTCGGGGGGCCGTTGCTGACCATTGGCCTGCTCAAGCTGCATGCGCCCCACAAGAAGGCGCTGCTGTGGCTGTTGGGTTTCTACGTGATCGCTCAATCATTGGCAGCATCCGCGACCAGCTACGAGGTCATGGCCTTCGCCCGCGTCGCCACGGGGGTGGCCGGTTCCGCCTGCTTCGGCGTGTCGCTGGCGATCTGCGCCGAGATGGTCGGCATGCAGGCGCGCGGGCGGGCGGCGTCCATCGTGGTCGGCGGACTGATGCTGGCAACCGTGCTGGGCGTGCCCATGGCCACGGCCATCGACCAGCGGTGGGGGTGGCGCGTCAGCTTCTGGCTGGTGGTCGCCCTGGCCATGCTGTGCGCGGTGGCCATCGCGTTCCTGGTGCCGCGCGCCAAGGTTTCCGCAAACGTCAGCCTCACCGCGGAACTGGCACAACTCAGCAATCGCCACCTGTGGGCCGCCTATGCCACCAGCGGATTGATCATTGGCGCGACCTTCGCGGCCTTCAGCTACTTCGCACCGATCCTCAGCGAAGTCAGCGGCTTCGCCACTTCCTCCGTCCCCTTGCTGTTGGGAATCTACGGAACGGCGAACGTGATCGGCAATATGGTCGTAGGACGCCATGCGGACAAGCACTACATGTCCATCATGGCGTGGGGCCTGATTGCGCTGGGGGCCATGTTGGCGCTGTTCGCCCTCTTCGCCCAGAGCCAGGCCATCAGCCTGATCGCGCTGATCGTGATCGGTCTGGTCGGCGTTCCCATGAATCCCGCGATGATCGCCCGCGTCATGACAGCCGCGCATCCGGGTGCACTGGTCAATACCGTCCATACCTCGGTCATCAACATCGGCCTGGGGGTCGGTGCATGGGCCGGCGGCCTGGGCATTTCGTTTGGCTACGGCATGCGTTCGCCCCTGTGGGTCGGCGTCGCCCTGGCCATGCTCGGATTGCTCAGCCTGTTGCCCTATCTCGGGCGCAAATCACGCGACCCGCATTCGCCTGCGGGCGGCCGATAGCGCGTATGGATCGTTGCCACCGAGGCCCGCTTTTCCTGCGCTCGCCATCCATCCCATCGGCAAGCAAAGTGGGCGGCAGTCCAGATCTCGTGAAACACAAAGGGCGCCGCCAGCATCCTTGCCGGCAGCGCCCCCTCACCTCTTCAAAAAGGCGGAATCAGCGCACCGTATCGCCCAGCACGATTCCCTCGCGGCGCGGGTCGGCACCGCCTTCCAGCTGCGCCTGCCCATTGCGCTGCACCCGCAAGATGGTGCCGATGCCGCTGGACTGCGCACTGATCGACACCACATGGCCCAGGGCACGCAGGCCGGTGACCAGCGGGTCGTCGTTGCCGCCATTGGCCGTGTTGATGTTCGGGTGCTCGCCGCCCACATTGGTGGTCGGGCTGTTGGCCGCGCCGAAGTCCACCATCGAGGTCGCCTGCTGGGCATCCAGCCCCCAGTCCAGGGCGCCCACCAGGGTCTTGGTCACGTACTGGATGATGGTGCCGCCGCCCGGCGAGCCCGTGGCCATCTTGAAGTCGCCGGCACTGCCGTCGGCCTTCAGGTCGAACACCAGGGTCGGCGCCATGGAACTGCGCGGGCGCTTGCCCGGCTGCACGCGGTTGGCCACCGGACCCTCGGCGGTGCTCGGCGTGGCGGCAAAGTCGGTCAACTGGTTGTTGAGCACGAAGCCGCGCGTGACGTGGAACGAGCCCATGCTGGACTCCACGGTGGTCGTCATGCTCAGCGCATTGCCCTGGGCATCGACGATGCTCATGTGCGTGGTGCCCGCCTCCTTGACCGGCACCACACCCCTTGCAGGCACGCCGAAGTTGCCTGCCTGGGCCGTGCCCATGCTCCGGTTCATGGAGATCAGGGCGGCCCGCTGGCGCAGGTAGTCCTTGTTCAGCATCATGCTGGGCGAGCCCCCGGGCAGGGGCACGAAATCGGTGTCGGCCACGTACTTGTCGCGGTCGGCATAGGCCAGGCGCAAGGCCTCGCTGACCAGGTGCACGCCCATCACCGAGGGCTTGCCGCCCTCGCCATCGATGGCCGTGGGCGCGTACTGCCTCAGGTCGAAGTTCTCCAGGATGCCCATGGCCTGGGCCACGGCGATGCCACCCGAGGAGGGCGGCGGCATGCTGCAGACCATGTAGCGCGCGCGGTAGGTCGTGCAGACGGCCTCGCGGCGCTTGGCCTCGTAGCTGGCCAGATCCTGCAGCGTGGTCCTGCCGGGCGTGATGGGCGCGCCATCCGAGACAGCCTGGGTCACGCCGATCTTGTTGACGATGGCCTGCGCCAGGTCCCCGCGGTAGAAGGCGTCGGCGCCGCCGTTGGCGATGCGGCGCAGCGTGTCGGCATAGGGCTGGTTCACGAACCTGGCGCCCAGCGCCAGCGGCTTGCCCTGGGCATCGAAGTACAGCCTGGCGGCATCGGCATCGCGCGCCAGCTCCACCTTGGAGCCTTCCAGCGCGGCCGCCATGCGGCCGCTGATCGGGAAGCCCTTGCTGGCCAGATCGATGCCAGAGTTGAACAGCTGCGGCCAGGCGGTCTTGCCGTAGTCCTTATGCGCGAGCTCCAGCATGCGCACCACGCCCGGCGTGCCGATGGAGCGGCCGCTGGCGCGCGCCGAGGGCTTGGGCGCCGTCAGGTCGGTGGCATCGTCCACATAGCGCAGGTAGTTCTCGGTGGCGGCGGCCGGCGCGGTCTCGCGGCCGTCATAGGCCACGACCTTGCCCGTGGCCGCGTCGCGGTAGAGCATGAAGGCGCCGCCGCCGATGCCGCTGGACTGGGGCTCGACCAGGCCCAGCACCATCTGCACGGCCACGGCCGCATCCACGGCCGTGCCCCCGGACTTGAGCACCTCGCAGCCCGCCTTGGAGGCCAGCGGATTGGCCGTGACCACCATGTACTTGGCCGTGTGGACCGCCTTCTTGCCGACGCGGTAGCCCGATGAAGGCTCGGGCGCTGCCGGGTCGCCGGGCAGGCCCGAGCCGACGACCACGCTGCCATCGCCCGAGGTGATGGCGCAGGCGGCCAGGTCGTCCTGGCCCGATCCGCCGCTGCCGCCACCGCCGCCGCACGAGGCGAGGAACAGCGGCGTGGCGGCGGCGAGGCCGATCCACTGCCACGCGGGCGGCCGTTGTCTGCGGGAAGTTTGCTTCATGGTTGTCTCCTTATGGGGTAAATGCACAGCTGTGCTGCAAGCCAGGCTGCTGCGCAAGCTTACGCGCATTTTCACACGCCAGAAACGCCAGAACCGTAGGAGTCAAGCTCGTCAAATGGCGAAAATCTGCCTGTTTCATTGCATCAGAACTCTGAGCTGATGCAGCCGGAAGCATTGCGTCTGCGCGAACAGTCAAGCCACAGCATGGACATGCCAACCATTTGATGCCACAGTTACCAACGCTTGCCCCTGCCTGGACCGCTGAAATTCTTTCAAAAGCATTACACCATCGGACCCACTCCAGCGCCCATGATTTCATTCCTTTGATTTCATCTGGACTCCGGTTTCGGCAATCATTTTCACCATCTCATTTCCCGAAAGTGCAATCCAAGGAATCTGCGTTTTTCAACAGCTCATGACGAGCGCCACAGGAGGTTTCCATGTTCTTCAAAGTCAAGGCTTCGCTTGCAATCGTGATGCTCGGAGCCGCCACATGCTCCGTCTCGCAGGCCCAGGAATCCCGGCAAAGGTACCTGGTCTATCTGAATCCTTTCGTGGTGCAGCAGCAGGAGCTGCAGGAGCAGGAGAAGGCACGGGCGCAGGGAATGTCCGCCCCCCAAGCCCAGGCACCCGTGGTCCTCAACGAACGCGAAAAGTCCCGCTACCTGGTACGCCAATGGGAGAGGCAGCAGGCCTCGCCAGCCGTGGAAGCGGTCAAGGACAACGTGTTGAAGCTGGTCTCATCGGCCAAGAGAGGCAGCGCTCGGGGCTATGCAGGAAGCTCTACCCAGAACAGCCCATTGATTCCTGCTTTTTACGCCTATCTTGACAAGAATGATGTCGAAGTCATCAAGAACTCTGGATATGCAGTCTCCGTTGATCCTGTGGACACGGGAAAAAGCAATTTCGTTTTTTCGTCCTATTACGACCAGAACATAGGTGGAGAAATCATTCCCTGGGGCAAGCAAGCGGTCAACGCCAATGACTCCATCTCTACCAACAATCCCTTCTATGTCGTTGATGCCAAATTCAACAACAATGCACTGGCCAATGAGATCAATTTCTCCTATACGAATACATCGGAACGCAGTGAAAATAAAAACCACCCTGCGCATGTTGTTTCGCTCGCAGCGGCAAAAATGAACTCGTCCAAAATTCGAGGCATCAACCCCGGCCAGCCGGTTGCCTACTTTGGCACAGATCTGAATAGATATGCGATTGCAGACAATATCCACAATGCCGCTTCCTTTTCCGAATGGAACAACCATTTTGCAACACTGAGCTTTTCCATCAACTATAACGTCAATAACCAACTGGAAAACCCGATCAATCACAACGCCATTGTCGGCAGGGCGCTGAGACGGGCATCCGCCAGGCTTTTCGTCGCGCAATCTGCAGGAAACTTCGACAAGGATGCCTGCCTGAATGCCTACAACTACAACGCTGCCCCCGAATACAACGACGGCATCATGGTCGTGGGAGGCACCAATCGGTTCGGACAACGCTATACAGCCACCACAAATCCCGCCATCTGGAGTTCGGAAGACAAGATTACCAATGTAGGGGGCTCCAACTTCGGAGCCTGCGTCGAAGCATGGGCGCCCGCCCATGAAATGACCTCGACATTGCACGACGGCACCGTCGCCACAATCACCGGAACCTCGTTCGCCGCCCCCATCGTCGCCGCCCTGGCAGGCCGCTATGGCGACCAGTCCACACGTCCCCTCGAACGCGAAGCCTACATCCGCGCCAGCCTGTCGCCCACGGGCAGCTATGAAGCCGCGCCAGGTTCCAACCGGCCCATCCAGCTGGCGCGCTACACCGCACCTTGGCAGCACAACATCCCCAGGCGCCTGCCGGTTTCTGCCGTCTATTCGCGGACCAGCACGGCCAACCTGAACCGCCTCGTGGATGGCAAGTTCTATGACGGCATTTTCTGGAATGCCAACGCCAACTGGGGAAGCGTGGTGCTCGACCTCGGCTACCCCAGGGACCTGACGGGCATCCGCATGATGATCCGCTCCTCTGCAGATGGCGGCCAGATCAATTTCGCCGTGCACGGCGGCAACACTCTGGCACCCGGCGGCACCACGATCGCGCCCAACCCCATCGCCTACTGGAATTTCTTTGACCAGTACGACCTGATTCCCTACTACATCGCCCTGTCCGGAAAGCACCGCTACGTGATGCTCGAGGGCAACAACTTCAATTCATGGCTCGCCTATTCCGAGATCGAGGTCTACGGCCGGTAACCGCTGACTTCAGGCCCTGACCGGCCGCACGGCCGCCGGTGGCCGAACCCCGGCGACGCCAAAGGACGTGCCGCCCGCACCCTGTGCGGCGCGGCACTTTGCCTTACCATCTGCGGCCCTCTGCTTGATAGTTACAAGCCATGATCCGCGTCTCTGAACTGAAGCTTCCCCTGGCGGCGGTGCAATACCACCCCGACAACCACACCGAATACCTGCCCCTGGACCAGTTGCAGACACTGGCCGCGCGCCAGCTGGGCATCCCTGAGCAAGCCATCGCCTCCGTGCACGTGCACAAGCGCAGCTTCGATGCGCGCAAGACGGACCTGCTGGCCGTCTACATCGTGGACCTGACGCTGGCCGACCCCAGCCAGGAGGCCGCGCTGCTCGCGCAATTTTCCGGCCACGCCCATGTGAACCCCACGCCCGACATGCGCTGGCAGCCCGTGGGCCACGCGCCTGCCGGCCTGCAGCGCCGCCCGGTGGTCGTGGGCTTCGGGCCCTGCGGCATCTTCGCCGCGCTGGTGCTGGCGCAGATGGGTTTCAAGCCCATCGTGATCGAGCGCGGCCGCAAGGTGCGCGAGCGCACGCAGGACACCTGGGGCCTGTGGCGCAAGCGCGCGCTGCAGCCCGAGTCCAACGTGCAGTTCGGCGAAGGCGGCGCAGGCACCTTCTCCGACGGCAAGCTCTACAGCCAGATCAAGGACCCGCGCCACCTGGGCCGCAAGGTCATGCAGGAGTTCGTCACCCACGGCGCGCCGCCCGAGATCCTGTACGCCGCGCATCCGCACATCGGCACCTTCAAGCTGGTGAAGGTGGTGGAGGGCATCCGCGAGGAGATCATCCGCCTGGGCGGCGAGATCCGCTTCGGCCAGCGCGTGTGCGACATGCGCATCGAAGGCGAGGGCGGGGAGCGCCGCCTCACGGCCCTGCAGGTGCTGGACCAGGACAGCGGCGAGCGCCAGTGGCTGGAGACCGACCATGCCGTGATGGCCCTGGGCCACAGCTCGCGCGACACCTTCGCCATGTTCTACGAGCGCGGCGTGCACATGGAGGCCAAGCCCTTCTCGGTGGGCTTTCGCATCGAGCATCCGCAAAGCATCATCGACAGCGCGCGCTGGGGCCGGCATGCCGGCCATCCGCTGCTGGGCGCGGCCGACTACAAGCTGGTGCACCACGCCAGCAACGGCCGCGCGGTCTACAGCTTCTGCATGTGCCCGGGCGGCACCGTGGTCGCGGCCACCAGCGAACCCGAGCGCGTGGTCACCAACGGCATGAGCCAGTATTCGCGCGCCGAGCGCAACGCCAACGCGGGCATGGTCTGCGCCATCGACCCCGCCGACTACCCGCGCGATGCCAAGAGCTTCGCCTGGGCCTTCGACGGCAAGACCTACGGCGTGGAAGACCTCAAGGACGGCGAGCTGCACCCGCTGTCGGGCATCGTGCTGCAGCGCCAGCTGGAGACCAAGGCCTATCTGCTGGGCGGGCGCAACTACAACGCGCCGGGCCAGTTGGTGGGCGATTTCATCGAGGGCAGGGAATCCGCCGAACTCGGCGAGGTCGAGCCCTCCTACAAGCCCGGCATCACGCTGACCAACCTGCACCACGCCCTGCCCGCCTACGCCATCGAGGCCATGCGCGAGGCCCTGCCCGCCTTCGGCAGGAAGCTGCGCGGCTACGACATGCGCGATGCCGTGCTCACGGGCGTGGAAACGCGCACCTCCTCGCCCGTGAAGATCGGCCGCGGCGCCGACTTCCAGAGCCTGAACACGCGCGGCCTGTACCCGGCCGGCGAGGGCGCCAGCTACGCGGGCGGCATCCTGTCGGCCGGCGTGGATGGCGTGAAGGTGGGCGAGGCCGTGGCCTGCGCCATGCTGGGCCTGCCGCTGCCCTCCTCGGGCACGCGCGGCTCCGGCGGCGCGGCATGACACCGCGTTTCTCCGCGCCCTCGCGCACCCAGCTGCTGGCCGGCGTCGCGGCCATGGGCCTGGTCGTGCTGTCGTCCAACATCCTGGTGCAGTACGCCATCAATGACTGGCTGACCTGGGGCGCCCTCACCTATCCGTTCGCCTTCCTGGTGAGCGAGCTGGTCAACCGCAGCTTCGGCCCCGGGCAGGCCCGGCGCGTGGCCTGGGTGGGCTTTGCCGTGGCCGTGGCGGCCTCGCTGGTGCTGGCGCCGCCGCGCATCGCCCTGGCCTCGGGCGCGGCCTTCATCGCCTCGCAGTGGCTGGACATCGCCGTCTTCCACCGCCTGCGCGCGGGCCGCTGGTGGCGTGCGCCGCTGGTGGCCACGCTGCTGGCCGCCTGCCTGGACACCTTCCTGTTCTGGAGCATCGCCTTCGCAGGCGCCGCCGAGCCCTGGGTGACCTGGGCCCTGGGCGACCTGGGCGTCAAGCTGGTGCTGGGCGTGGCGCTGCTGCTGCCCTTTCGCCTGGCCATCGCCCGGTGGTGGAAAGGCTCATCGGCAATCGCTAGCGCCAAATAAAGCCGACGCGGTTCGCACAGACTCGATCTAAAGCCAGGGGCACCAAGCAAGGGCCTACGCCGGCCGCGCCGCCCCGCAGCGAGGGTGCCGTCCCCCTCCCGCGTAGCGAGAGAGGGGGAAGCGGCGTACGCCGCTCAGGGGGAGTCCAATAACTATGGGCTGCGTTGCAGGTAGTCCACGGCCAGCGCGGCCAGTGAACGCGCGCCCGTGGGCAACTGCTTCTCGTCGATGTCGAACAGCGGCGAGTGGTTGGACGGTGCCTTGGTGAAATCCTGGCCTGCCGGCGGCGCGCCCAGGAAGTAGAAAAAGCCCGGCACCACCTTCTGGAATTCCGAGAAATCCTCGGAGCCACTGACCTTGGGAATCACCATGGCCTTGCCGGCCATGGCCAGCTTGAGCGCGGGCAGCGAGGCCTCGGTCAGCGCGGCGGGGTTGGTGGTCACCGGATAGGCCACGGGGCCGAAGCGCACCTTGGCCTTGGCACCGCTGGAGGCAGCGATCTGCTCGGCCGTGGCCGCGATGCGCTTGTGCGCCTCCTGGCGCATGTCCTCGTCGAAGGTGCGCAGCGTGCCCTGCATCTCCACGTTGTCGGGAATGATGTTGTAGCGCGTGCCGCCCTGGATGGAGCCTATGGTCAGCACGGCCGGCTCCAGGCTGATGTTGAGTTGGCGGCTGACCACGGTCTGCAGGCCCAGCACCACCTGGCTGGCCGCGACGATGGGATCGACCGCATTCCACGGCGACGAGCCATGGCCGCCCCGGCCCTCGACCTGGATGCTCAGGCTGTCCGAGCCCGCCATCAGCGGCCCGCTGCGGTAGCCCACCATGCCCGAGGGCAGGTTGGCCGTGATGTGCAGGCCGTAGATGGCCTGCACGTCCTTGAGCACGCCGGCCTCCACCATGGCCTTGGCGCCGAAGCTGGGCACATGGCCATGGGCGTCGGCCTCCACAGGGGCGCCTTCCTCGGCGGGCTGGAAGATGAACTTCACCGTGCCCGGCAGCTTCGCGCGCATGCCGGCCAGCGCCTCGGCCGCGCCCATGAGCATGGCCACATGGGCGTCATGCCCGCAGGCATGCATGACCGAAACCTCCTTGCCCATGTACTGGGCCTTGGCCTTGGAGGCAAAGGGCAGGCCGGTCTTCTCGGCCACCGGCAGCGCATCCATGTCGGCACGCAGCGCCACGGTCTTGCCCGGCAGTCCGCCGCGCAGCACGCCGACCACGCCCGTGCCGCCCACGCCGGTCTGCACCTCCATGCCCAGGCGCCGCAGGTGATCTGCCACGAGTTTTGCCGTGCGCTCCTCCTGGCCCGACAGCTCGGGATGCTGGTGGATGTCGCGGCGCCAGTCGACCATCCTGGGCGCCAGCGGCTGGATGGCGGCATCCAGGGCGGCCAGGCCCTGGGCATCGAGCCCCTGGGCCGAGGCGGCGAGCGGCAGGCCGGCGGCCAGCAGACCGGCGGCCAAAGCGATGGAACGGAAGCGGGAACACTGCGTCTGGGGCATCTTCGTGACCATGAAAGAGTGGCTGAAGCAGCCATGCTAGGCGTGAAGCCTCTGTGACAGGCACGGCAGAATCGCCATTCAAGGAGCCAAAACCGCCATGTCCAAGACCTTCGTCGTCGAGCTGCCCTGCCTGGAGCACAGCGCCACCGGCCATGCCGCCCACCTGGTCGAGATGCTGCGCAACGCCAACCTGCTGGCGGACCTGCGGCTGGGCCGGCGCGCCCCGCGCTTCGGCTGGCGCTGGGTGGACGGCCAGGGACGGTCATTGCCCCAGCTCCCCTACGCGGCCGAAGGTGCCGCCACCGACGGTCCGGCACAGGCGCTGTTCCTGAGCGCGCTGCACCGCCCCGACATTCCCTCCATCCGCGAGATCGTCGCGGCGCATCCCGCCCTGGTGCGGCGCGTCGCCACGGCCTTCGACCAGGGACTGGCCGTCTGCACGCAGGGCGGTGCGGCCTGGTTCGCTGCGGCCAGCGGCCGCTGCGAGGGCCGGCGCGTGGCCCTGCCCTGGTATTTCATGGGTGGCTTCGGCCTGGACTTCCCAGGCATCGCCCTGGCGGAGGGCCAGCCCTTCGTGGACGACAGGCCCTGGCTCAGTGCTTCCCACCCCGAGGCCTTGGCCCCCATGGCCGTGGCGCTCACGCGCCATGCCTTCGGTGACGATCTGGCGGCGGCACTGGCCGCCGTGCTCCAGCCCGATCCAGAGCGCGAACGCACCACCCACGCCGCCCTGCGGGACCGCCGCATCCCCGCCACGCGCACCAGCGTGCTGGCCCATGCCATCGCCTGGCTGGAGGCGCGCGTGGAGCAGCCCTATGACCTGCCCGCCCTGGCCGATGCGGTCTCGACCAGCCCGCGCACGCTGCTGCGCCACTTCCAGCAGGAACTGGGCCACAGCCCGCTGGACCACCTGCACCGCCTGCGCTGCGCACGCGCCCGGGTGCTGCTGGAAATCACACTGGAGAGCGTGCCCTCCGTGGCGCTGGCCTGCGGATATGGGGATGCCTCGGCGTTTCGGCGGGTGTTCATGCGCCATGTGGGGATGGCGCCTGCCGCCTATCGGGAAAGGCATGCGCTGAGGGCACCGAGGCGGCGATGGCGGGTAGGGGCTCTTTGAGAATGTACGGTATGATTCCGTACAAACCCAGAGTGAAGGAGCCTGCCATGACCATTGCCACCGCTCGCCTGGACTTGCGCCTGGATGTCCGGGACAAGGAACGCATTGCCAGAGCCGCCGCCTTGCGCGGCATCGCCGTGTCGGCTTTCGTTCGCGACGCCGTGATGCGTGAGGCCGAGACGGCGCTTGCGGCAGAAACCGTGACCCTTCTTTCAGAACAGGAGTCACGCCGATTTCTGGCTGCGCTCGACGAGCCATTCCAGCCCAATGACCGCCTGCAACAGGCCATGGACGCTGCCAGCCGTCTGGCTCGGCGCTAGAGCTCACTACATGGCGTTGATCTTCTCGCTTCTTGACGGCCACCTTCATGACCGCGCCAGCTTCAGCTGCGGACAGCCGGAACTGGACCACTATCTGCAACAGCGTGCCGGACAGCACCAGCGTGACGGCATCGCCACCACCCATGTCCTGATTGACGACGCACGACCCAGCCACATCCTGGGCTATTGCGCGCTGTCGGCGGCGCAGTTGCATTTGCAGCAATTGCGTGAGGAAGACCGCAAGCGCCTGCCTGCCCATCCCGTGCCCGCAATGCGGATGGGGCGGCTGGCCATCGCCCGGACCGAACAGGGCAAGGGCCACGGTCAGCTTCTGCTGGGGCACGCGGTGAATCTTGCTTTGTCCATGCGCGAGTCCATGGGAATCAGGGTGCTGGTCGTGGACGCCAAGGATCCTCAGGCACAGCGTTTCTACGAAGCGTATGGATTCAGGGCCTGTATCGGGGATGGCAGAGCCTTGTATCTGGGGCTGGGCAAGTCGGCGCAGGCAACTTAGGCAACTGCCGGTGGCGCACCTGCGCACTCCAGTGCTGTGGGTTGCAGTTCCTTGCCCGTGCGCAGGGCCGCATTCGCAAGCTGATGCAAAACTCACCGGCCTGTCCCGGGCCTGTCGAGCGGCGATTTCTAGGATGAAGCCATCGTTCCATCGCACCAGAAAGCGTTGGGAGATACCAGCCCATCCACCTCGACCAGGAGCCGCATCATGTCCCAGCGCCACCCTTGCCTTTCCTCCCTGATTGCCGCCGCAGCCGCCGTGATCGCCCTGGGCCTGCCCGGCCTGGCTTCGGCCGAGTACTGGCATCCTGCCAGCAACGAGGCCGGCGTGGTCGTCCATCCGGAGCACTTCCAAAGCACCAAGACCCGCGCCCAGGTCCGGGCCGAAACCGTGGCGGCGCGGCTGAGCCTGATGGCCAATTGATGGGGCGTGCGTTCGGCAGGCCAGGGACCGGGAGGCTTCGATCAGTTGCCCATGCCGCACAAGTCGGCAGCGCTGCCTCGATGGCCTGCGGCCCATCAGGCAGCCTAATCCACCGTCACCTTCGCCTCCCGGATCACCCTCCCCCACTTCTCCGTCTCGGCAGCGATGAACCGATCGCACTCCTCGGGCGTGGAGCCTTCGGCGAACGTCCCCATCACCTGCTCCAGCCGCTGCGACACCTCGGCACTGCGGATGATGCGCGACACCTCGGCGGACATGCGCTGCACGATCTCGCGCGGCACGCCGGCCGGGGCGATCATGGCGGCCCAGGTGCTGCCCAGCAGGCCGTCGTAGCCTTGCTCCACGAAGGTGGGCACCTCGGGCAGCGCGGCCAGGCGCTTGTCGCTGGCCACGCCGATCAGGCGGATGCGGCCGGCCTTGGCGGGCTGGATGAGGTTGGGCGGCGGGTCCAGGAACAGCGGGATCTGGCCGCCCATGAGGTCGGCCAGCGCAGGCGCGGCGCCCTTGTAGGGGACGTGCACCATGTCGGTCTTGGTGAGCAGCTTCATCAGCTCGGTGGTCAGGTGGGCGCTGGAGCCGCTGCCCGAGGAGCCGAAGCCGACCTTGCCGGGGTTCGCCTTGGCGTAGGCGATCAGTTCGGGCGTGGTCTTGAAGGGCGCATTCATGGCCACGGCAGCGACCAGCGGGGACACGCCCATGAGCGAGACGCCGACCAGGTCCTTCTTCGGGTGGTAGGGCAGCTTGGGGTAGAGCGTGGTGTTGGCCGCATAGGCCGCGATCACCACGCCGAAGGTGTGTCCGTCCGGCGCGGCCTTGGCGACCTGGTCCACGCCGATGATGCTGTTGGCGCCGGGCTTGTTCTCCACGATGACGGGCTGGCCCAGGGCCTTTTGCAGGCCCAGTTGCACGAGGCGCGCCATCTGGTCGGTGAAGCCGCCGGCCGTGTAGGGGACGATGATGCGGATGGGCTTGGAGGGCCAGGGGCTCTGGGCCCAGGCCGAAGGGGCCAGCATGCTGGCGCCGGCTGCGGCGGTGGTCGATTGCAGGAAGCCGCGGCGGGAAATCGAAGGCATGGATGTCTCTGGGTTCTTACGAGGAAAAAACGGCTTCAGTATCCTCGCGCCACATTCACGAGGTTGAGCAGGGGCTCGCCCGCGCGCAGGCGGCGCAGGTTCTCCAGGCACTGGCGGGCCACGGTGTCGGCCGAGGCCTGGGCCGCGATGTGCGGCGTGACGAAGGCCTTGGGGTGCTGCCAGACCCTGTTGCCGGGCCGGGGCGGCTCCTCGCGCAGCACGTCCAGCGCGGCGCCGGCCAGGTGGCCTTCGTCGAGCAGGGCCAGCAGGTCATCTTCCACCACCTGCTCGCCGCGCCCCACGTTGATGAAGTAGGCGCCGCGCGGCAGCAGGGACAGGGTGCGGCGGTCCAGCAGGTCGCGCGTCTCGGGCGTGAGCGGCAGGGCGCAGACCAGGATGTCGCTGGTGGACAGCAGCTGCTCCAGGCCCTGGGCGCCGCTGTGCGTGGCCAGGCCGGGAAGGCTTTTGGCGCTGCGGCTCCAGCCCGCCACGGGATAGCCCACGGCCTGCATGGCGCCGGCCACGAAGCGGCCTACCTCGCCCAGGCCCAGGATGCCCACGCGGCAGTCGGCGCTGGCGCGCACGGGGCGGCGCAGCCAGTCGCCCGCCTGCTGCTGGCGCGCGAACAGGTCCAGCTCGCGCGTGTGGCGCAGCGCGGTGCCGACCACGTACTGGGCGATCTCCACATGCTGCTGCGGATCGACGGTGCGCGCCACGGGCAGGCCGGCCGGCAGGTCGGGCACGGCCAGCAGCTTGTCCACGCCCGCGCTGGGTGCGCACAGCAGCTTCAGGCGCGGATAGGCCGGCAGCACGCCCGGCTTGAGGCTCCAGGCCAGCATGGCCTCGACCGCATCGGCCGGCGCCTCGTCGCGGTGGGCCCAGACGGGTAGGTCGGGGGCCAGCGCGCGCAGCGCATCGACGATGGGCGCGCCCATGCTCGGGTGGATGTTGACCAGGATTCCCATGTTTCTTTCAGTCCTTGTAGCTCGGGTCGATGCGGTCGAGGCGGCGCAGCAGGCCCGGCCAGGCCAGGCCCGCGCCCTTGCCCTTGGTGACCTGGCGCGACTGGTTGACCGCATCGCTGATGATGTCCTGCGGGATGCGGGTCAGCTCGCCGCCGCCCGACTGCGCCAGGATCTGGATGCGGCAGGCCGACTCCAGCGTGTACATGGCCAGCACGGCCTCGGCCACGTTGCGGCCGCAGGTCAGCAGGCCGTGGTTGCGCAGGATGAGGAAGTTGCTGTCGCCCAGGTCGTCGACCAGGCGCGGTTTCTCATCGTCGCGCAGGGCCACGCCCTCGTAGTCGTGGTAGGCCAGGCGCGCCAGCGGGAAGATGGACTGCTGCGAGATGGGAAGCAGCCCCTCCTTCTGCGCCGAGACGGCCACGCCGTAGCGCGTGTGCGTGTGCAGCACGCACTGCACCTCGGGGCGGCCGTCGTGGATGGCGCTGTGGATGACGAAGCCGGCCGGGTTGACGTCGTATTCGGTCTCCATCAGCGGCCGGCCTTCGTGGTCGACCTTGACCAGGCTGGAGGCCGTGATCTCGTCGAACAGCATGCCGTAGGGGTTGATCAGGAACTGGTCGGGCTGGCCCGGCACGCGCGCCGAGATGTGGGTGAAGATCAGGTCGTCCCAGCCGAAGTGGGCGACCAGGCGGTAGGCGGCGGCCAGCTCGACGCGGGCCTGCCATTCCTGGGCCGTCACCTGGCGGCGGACCTCGGACATCGTGGTGTCGTTGCTCATGGGGTGTACCTCGTGGTGGAGATCGTGGGGGGAAAGGACGCCGCGGGTTCAGCGCCCCGCCGCGTACCGGTCGCGCAGCTCGCGCTTGAGCACCTTGCCGATGGCGCTGCGCGGCAGCTCGGCGATGAAGCGCAGGTCCGCCAGGCGCTGGGTCTTGCCGGCCCGCTGGTTGTACCAGCCCATGATCTCCTCGGGCAGGGCTTGCTGCCCCGTGCGCGACACCACGTAGGCCACGGGCGTCTCGCCCCATTGCTCGGAGGGCACGCCGACCACGGCCACGTCGTCCACGGCCGGGTGGGCGCGCAGTTGCGCTTCCAGGTCGCTGGGGTAGATGTTGAAGCCGCCGCTGATGACCATGTCCTTGCGGCGGTCGAACAGGGTGAGGAAGCCGTCGGCATCGAAGCGGCCCACGTCGCCCGTGCGGATGAAGCGCTTGCCCGTGGGGTCGAACCATTCGGCCTCGCGCGTCTTGGCGGGCTGGCCGTGGTAGCCGGTCATCATGCTGGCCGAGTGGCCCACGACCTCGCCATCCTGGCCGGGTCCGACCTCGCGGCCTTCCTCGTCGATGAGGCGGATGTCATGGCCTTCGGCGGGCTTGCCCACGGTGTGCAGCTTGTCGGGGTGCAGATGGGCTTCGAGGATGCAGGTGCCGCCGCCTTCGGTCATGCCGTAGAACTCGGTGAGGCTGCCGGGCCAGCGCGCCACCACGTCGGCCTTGAGTTCGGCCCGGAACGGCGCGCTGGTGCAGAACTTGGCGCGAAAGCTGGACAGGTCATGCTCGCCGAACTGCGGCAGCGCCATGATGCGCTGGTACTGCACGGGCACCAGCATGGTGTGGGTGGCGCGGTGCTGCTCGGCCAGCTGCAGGTAGCGGGCCGCATCGAACTTTGGCATCAGCACCACGCAGCCGCCGCTGCCCAGCGTGGGGAAGAACACCACCAGCGTGGTGTTGGAGTACAGCGGCGTGGCCAGCAGCGTCGTGCCCTCGGGGCCGTAGCCGTAGACGCTGCCCCGGTTGATGTGGGCCCAGCGCATGCCGTGCGACTGCACGATGCCCTTCGGAACCCCCGTGGTGCCCGAGGAGTAGATGATGTTGAAGGGCGCCGCAGGCTCCACGCTCACCGGCGCGGGCTGCGCGCCTTCGGGCGCGAGCCAGTCCTCGAAGGCGCCGCCCGGCGCCACGCCGTCCAGCGAGATGCATTGCAGGCCGGCGTCGGCGGGCACCAGATCCTGGGCCGCCTTGTCCAGGAACAGGTGGCGCGCCTGGGCATCGCGCAGCATCGATGCCAGACTCTCGGCCGTGGACGAAGGCGCCAGCGGCGCCACCACCACGCCCGCGCGCAGCGCGCCCAGGAACAGCGCGGCATAGCGCACCGAGTTCAGCGCGCAGATGGCGATGGCCTGGCCGGGCAGCACGCCGTCGCGCTGCAGGGCGGCGGCCACGCGGTCCATGAGGGCGTCGAGCTGGCCATAGCTCAGGACCTGCTGGTCGTCGCGCAGCGCGGCATGGCCGGGCTGCCGGCGCGCATGGGCGCGGATCAGCTCGGCCAGCGGAGTGAAGGGCGCATCGGGGGAAGGCAGGGAAACAGTCATGAGGGACTCCGTTTCGGGGTTCGCAAGCGGGACCGCGCCCGCGAGCCGACCGGCCCTGCGGGCGCTTCGGCAGAAGGCCTACCTGGCGGCCAGGCCCAGGCGGTCGATCAGGACCTTGTCCTTGGCAAAGGCCTCCCTGGCCCATTGCGCATAGTCGGCGCCCGAGCGGTACCAGGCGTCCTGGTTCAGCTGCTTGAGCACTTCGACGTGGCGCGGGTCATCCATGGCTTTCTTGAAGGCGTCGTGCAGCTTGCGCACCACGGCCGGATCCATGCCCTTGGGGCCGGCCAGGCCGTAGGGCGAGGTGGAGACCACGCCATAGCCCAGCTCCTTGGCCGTGGGCACCTCGGGCCAGCGCTGGGTGCGCTTTTCGCCGAAGGTCATGAGCAGGCGCATCTGGCCGCCATCCACATAGGTGTCCCAGCCCGAGGCATCGCTTTGCGCGGCCACATGGCCGCCCAGCAGGGCCTGCTGCAGGTCGGCATTGCCCTTGAAGGGCACGTGGTTGAGCGTGACCTTGGCGTTCTCGGCCAGTTCCTCCATCAGCAGGTGGGGCGAGGAGCCGATGCCGGTGGAGCCGTACTCGATCTTGCCGGGGCTCTTGCGCGCGGCGGCGATGTACTCGTTGAAGCTCTTGTAGGGCGAGTCCGAGCGCACCGTGAAACCGAAGGTATAGCCCGAGACGCCGATGATGTAGGTGAAGTCGGTGACCGGGTTCCAGGCCGTCTTCTGCATGTGGGCCATGCGCAGCATGGACATGGGGAACTGGGTGATGGTGTAGCCGTCGGGCTTGGCCGTGCGCGCCATGTTGCCCGGGCCCAGCGTGCCGCCCGCGCCGGGCTTGTTCTCCACGATGATGGGCTGGCCCAGCTGCTTGCCCGCGATGTCGGCCAGGGTGCGCATGTGGCGGTCGGTGGAGCCGCCCGCAGGGAAGGGCACGATCAGCGTGATCGGCCGCGTGGGAAAGTCGCTGGCCTGGGCCCAGGCGGGCGCGCTGGCGCCCGTGGCGGCCACAAAGGCTGCAGCCGCGAGCGCGAAGCCGCGGCGGCCGAGGGAAGTCTGCATGTCTTGTCTCCTGAATCTCTGAACCAGGTGGGGCCGGGGCACATGCCTTGTGTGCCG
>JBHIXF010000004.1:0-166599 GCA_041984925.1 Comamonas sp. | reverse complement strand
CGCCGGCAGGCTCGGTGGCGATCTGGCTGTCCAACACCTGGCACCGCTCAGGCCCCAACGACACCGACGGCCAGCGCCGCGCCATCCTGTGCAACTACAACGTCTCGTGGCTGCGCAATTTCGCGGACTTCACAAGCACGCTGCCGGCCCAGGTGGTTTCCAAACTGTCCAACGACGCGCGCTACCTGCTGGGATTCAGTGCCCGCGCGCCACGGACGCGCTGATCCGATGGGCCCCCCACCACCCCAGCCCGCCACCGGTCGAGTTGGCCGAGGCCGGCGAACACGACCTGGACCGCCCCGTGGCGCGCTACTGGCCGGCCTTCGCGGCCGAAGGCAAGGAGCACATCACGCCGCGCATGCCACTGGAGCACAGCGCGGGACTGGCGGCAATGCGCGCGCCCACTCGGACTGGACTTCTGGATCGGCCTGCCCGCTGAGCTTCGATCCCCCCCACAAAAAGGAGACACGCACCATGCCCCCCTTGCCCCTCATCTCCCGCCCCATGCCCCACTGCATTGCGCGCCGCACCCCGCGCATCGCGCTCGCCTGGCTGTTGATCGCCGCCCTGCCTGGCGCCGGCCTCGCCCAGGCGGCCGAGCCGGTCAAGATCGGCTACCTGATCCCGCTGTCGGGCAGCGCAGCCGCCTCGATCGGCAAGGACATGTCGCGTGCCACGCACCTGGCGGTCAGGCACATCAACGAAGCCGGCGGCATCCGCTCGCTGGGCGGCGCGCCGCTGCAACTGATCGAGGTGGACTCGCGCGGCGACGCCAAAGTGGCGATCACCGAGGTCGAGCGGCTGATCACGCGGGAGAAGACGCCTGTGCTGCTGGGCGCGTTCCAGAGCGGCGTCACTTTCCCGGCCACCGCCGTGGCCGAGAAGAACCGCACGCCCTGGGTTGTGGACCTGGCGGCCAAGGCCGACATCACCGAACGCGGCTTCAGGTACGTGTTCCGCCCCGTGCAGGTGCCGGCCTCGGGCAATGCCGAAAGCATGGTCGACTTCGTGAGCTACGCCGGCAAGGCCAGCGGCAAGCCAGCCAAGACGGTGGCCATGGTCTACGAAAACACCGACTGGGGCCAGGACATGGCCAACACGCTGCGCGCGAAATTCAAGGCAGCGGGCCTCGAAGTCGTCCTCGACGAGGGCTACCCCCCCAATTCACCCGACCTGCGTCCGCTGGTGCTCAAGATCAAGGGCCGCCAGCCGGACGTGGTCACGGTCACCTCCTACGCGGCCGATGCGGTGCAGTTGCACAAGCTGCTGGCACAGATGCGTGTGCAGGCAATGGCCTACGTGGGCAGCGCCGCCGGGCAGATCGACAGCCAGTTCCTGCCGCTGGTGGGCAAGACCGCCGCAGCCAACGTGTTCACCACCAACGGCTGGGCTGGCTACGAGAGTTCCATCACCACGCCCTTCGCCAGGCGCTTCTGGGACGAGTTCGTCGCCGCCAACAAGGTCGAGCCCAATGAGCTGTCTGTCAGCGCCTACGGCGCCGTGTGGGTGATCAAGGACGCGCTGGAGCGCGCGGGCAAGGCCGAACCCGAGGCCATCCGCGACGCGCTGGCCCAGACACGCATCGAGGGCACAGATCTCACCCGTCTGCTGGGCTACGACATCGTGATCGACGCCAAGGGCCAGAACCCGAAAAAGCGCTTCGCGATGCAGCAAATCACGCCCGATGGCCAGTACCGCACCGTGTGGCCCGAGAGCCTGGCATCGAAGAACTACCGCATGGCCTGGCCGATGAACGCGGCCGCAAAGCCCTGAGCCGGGAGGCGACGTGTCGACGACCCTGCTCCAGGCCCTGCTCGGCGGCATCGCCAGCGGCGCCGTCTACGGCCTCATCGCGCTCGGGCTCAGCCTGCAGTTCGGCGTGATGAAGATCATCAACTTCGCCCATGGCTCCTTCCTGATGATGGCCATGTACGTCTCGCTGGCCCTGTCCCAGCGCGCCGGCCTGCACCCGCTGGCCACCGCGCCGCTGACCGCGCTGGCGCTGTTCATTGTCGGCTACGCGGTGCAGCGCTGGCTGATCGATGCGATCTACCGCAAGGAGTCCGCACGCGAACCCATCGGCGTGCTGATCTTCAGCACCGGCCTGTGGATCTTCCTGGACTACGGCTTCCTGGCCCTGGCGGGCCCGGACAGCCGCAGCGTCGACAGCCCCTGGGCCAATGACGTACTCATGGCCGGTGGCCTGATCTTCACCTACCCGCAGATCGCGGGGCTGGTGGTGGCCTGCGCCATCACGGCGGCACTCGTGGCCTTCCTGCGCCATACGCGCCTGGGCCGCGCGATCCGCGCCACCGGCCAGGACCGCGAAGCCGCCAGCGTGCTGGGCATCGACAGCGCGCGCATCTACCAGCTCTCGTTCGCCATCGGACTGGGCGTGCTCGGCGTGGCCGGCGCGCTGCTGCTGCCCCTGTACCCGGTCAACCCCTTCGTGGGCGACATCTTCGGCCTGCGCGCCTTCGTCATCGTGGTGCTGGGCGGCATCGGCTCGGTGGCCGGCGCATTCTGGGGCGGCATCATCGTCGGCGTGCTGGAGTCGGTCGGCAGCCAGCTGATACCAGTCACCTATGCCGAGGCGCTGATCTTCCTGCTGTTCCTGGGCGTCATGTACCTGCGCCCGAGCGGCCTGTTCGGAGTGGAGAACGAATGAACATCCGCAGCCCCTCCCCCTCATCCGCCCGCCGGCGGGGCGCCATCGCCGTGCTGCTGGCGCTCGCCGCGCTCGCGCCCCTGGCCAGCGCAAACCAGTATCTGCTGTCGGTTGCCGTGCTGACGCTGCTGCATGCCTACCTGGCGCTGTCGTGGAACATTCTGGGTGGCATCGCCGGACAGCTCTCGCTGGGCCATGCGGCCTACTTCGGCATAGGCGCCTATACCTCGACCTGGCTGTTCGTGAACCTGGGCTGCAGTCCCTGGATCGGCATGTGGGCCGGTGCCCTGCTGGCGCTGGTGGCGGCGCTGGTCGTGGGGCTGTCGTGCATGCATCTGCGCGGCGCCTACTTTGCGCTGGCCACCATCGCCACCGCAATGGTGCTCAAGACCCTGGTGGAGAACGCGGATGCGCTGCTGGGCGGCCCGCGCGGCCTGGAGGTCACGCTGCTGCGCGACGCACCGCTGCAGTTCCAGCACACGCGCAAGGAGTTCTACTATGCGGTCGCCCTGGTGTTCACGGCGGCAGCGCTGCTGATCAACCACGCCATCCTGAGCAGCCGCTTCGGCTACTACCTCGCGGCCGTGCGCAACGATCAGGACGCAGCGCTCGCGCTGGGCGTGCCGGTTATGCGCTACAAGCTCGCGGCCGCCATGCTCAGCGCGGCCCTCACCGCACTGGGCGGCACCTTCTATGCGCAGTTCGTGCTCTACATCAGCCCCGACAAAGTCTTCGGCGCCAACCTCGGCGTAGTGATCGCCGTGGTCTGCATCATCGGCGGACGCGGCACGCTGTGGGGCCCGCTGGTCGGCGCCCTGCTGCTGCTGCCGGGCGAGGAGCTGGCGCGCGTGCTGTCGGGTGGCATGGTCGGCGTGGACATGATGCTCTACGGTGCGCTGCTGATGCTGGTGATCCGCTGGGAGCCGCGCGGCCTGTGGGCGCTGTGGCTGGGATGGCGCGCGCGCCGGCCAGCGCAGGGCCATGCGCTCGCGCAGCGCGCAGTGGTGGCCACCCAGGCTTCGGAGGTGCTGCGATGAACCTGCTCGAATTGCGCCATGTGGGCAAGAGCTTCGGCGGACTGCGTGCCTGCGACGATGTGAGTTTCGCCGTTCAGCCCGACGAGATCGTCGGCCTGATCGGCCCCAACGGCGCGGGCAAGACCACGCTGTTCGCATTGGCTTCGGGCTTTGTGGCGCCCACCGAAGGCCAGATATGGTTCGACCATCGGCGCATCGACGGCCAGGGCACGGCCGGCATCTGCGCTGCCGGCCTGGTGCGCACCTTTCAGATCGTGAAGCCTTTCGGTGACATGACCGTGCTCGAGAACGCGATGATCGGGGCCTTTCTGCGCCACCGCCGGCGCGACGACGCCGAAGCCGCCGCAGCCGAGGTGCTGCACCGCGTAGGGCTGGGCGGGCGCGAGGGCCAGGTGGCGCGCACACTCACCCTGTCGGGCCGTAAACGCCTGGAGGTGGCCAAGGCACTGGCCACAGGGCCGCGCCTGCTGCTGCTCGACGAAGTCATGGCAGGGCTGACCCCGGTGGAGACCGGCGAGATGGTCGAGCTGGTGCTGTCCCTGCGCAGCGACGGCGTGGCCCTGCTGGTCATCGAACACAACATGAGGGCCATCATGCGCATGTCCGACCGCATCGTGGTGGTGCACCACGGCCGCAAAATCGCCGAGGGCCGCCCTGACGATGTCGCCAACGACCCGCAGGTAGTCGCCGCATACCTGGGGCAGGCCCATGCTTGAAGTGCGCGGACTCGATGCCGGCTACGGCGACGTGCAGGTGCTGCACGGCGTGAGCCTGGAGGTCTCGGAAGGCGAGATCGTCAGCATGGTCGGCGCCAATGGCGCCGGAAAGACCACGCTGATCCGTACGGTGATGGGAACGCTTGCGCCGATGGCTGGCGAAATCCGCTTTCTTGGCGAGCGCATCGACGGGCGTGCGGCCCACCGCATCGCGCGGCTGGGCATGGCACAGGTGATGGAGGGGCGGCGCCTGTTCGGCCACATGGCCGTGGAGGACAACCTGCGCGTGGGTGGCGACATGCTGCGCGACGCGCGGCGCGCACGCGAGAACCTTGAATGGGTCTACGGCCTGTTTCCACGGTTGAAGGAACGCCGCCAGCAGCTTGCGCGGTCGTTCAGCGGTGGCGAGCAGCAGATGCTGGCCATCGGCCGCGCGCTGATGACATCGCCGAAGCTGCTGCTGCTCGACGAACCGTCCATCGGGCTGGCACCGATCATGGTCAAGGACATCTTCGGGAAACTGCCGCAGATCCGGGCGCGCGGCATCACCATCTTGCTCGTCGAGCAGGACGTGCACCGCTCGCTAAGCCTCGCCCGGCGGGGCTACGTGCTCGAGCACGGCGAGATCGTGATGGCCGACGATGCCCGGTCTCTGCTGGCGAACGAAGGATTGCGCAGGGCCTATCTGGGCGTATAGGTCCCGGCGTGCCGCCCTCCACTCGCAATGCCTGGGTTTCTCGCGAACAGGATGGCAGGCGATGAGGGGCCGGCTCAGCGCAGCAGCCGCAGCTGCCGCGCCAGCGCCACGGCCTGGGTGCGGCTGCGCGCGCCCAGCTTGAGGTTGATGCTGCGCAGATGCGTGCGCACCGTGCTGTCGGAGACGAACAGCTTCTCGGCCATGGCCGCGTTGGAATAGCCCGAGGCCAGCAGCTCCAGAACGCGCAGTTCCTTGCGGGTCAGCGGCTCGGCCAGGGCGTTCTGCACGTTCGGCGCGTTCTGCGCGTTCGGCGCGTTCGGCATGCCCGGGCTGGCCGGCGCAGCGGCCGCGTCGTCCTGGGCCGGATCGCCCAGCGCCGCCAGCAGGCGCTGGGCATGGGCCGCGGCCGGGTCGGCGGCCTGCGACTGCGCCAGCACCTGCTGCAGCACGGGCGCGAGCAGCGGGCCCTCGTCGATCAGCAGGCGCACGAAGCCTTCGCTGGCGGCATGGCGCAGCGGCTCGGCCAGCGTGGCGGCGGCTCTGGGCAGTTCGCCGCAGCCCGCCTCGCCCAGCGCGCGCAGCACCTGCAGGCGCAGGCTGCGGTGCAGGCGGCCACGGGCGCGGGCATCGGCCAGCAGGGGCGCGAGGGCCTCGCGCACGGCGCCGCAATCGCCGAAGTGCAGGCTCCAGCGCAGCCGCGCGATGGCCATGTCCTCGGTTTCGTGGGGCGGCAGGCGCAGGCGCTCCACCCGTGCCCATACGGCGGCATCGTCGGCGCGCGCCAGCGCGTCGGATGCGGCGCCGCGCTGGCCCTGCAGCACGAAGATGCGCGCATGCTCCAGCCGCGCGCTGGCCGTCACGCGCGCCAGCTGGCGCTCGTGGCCCAGGTATTCCAGCTCGGTGAGCAGGCCAAAGGCCGCATCCACGTCGCCGCGCAGGAAGGCGATGCGCGCGCGCATGCGGTAGCTGGCGATCACATGGTCGGGCAGGCCCACGTCGCGCGCCAGCGGCAGGTAGACGTTGAGCAGGTGGTCGGCGCCGTCCAGGTCATTGGTCTCGTAGAGCACGCCCGCATGCAGCACGCCGGCCCAGGCATTGCCGTTCGTGGGGTTGTAGGAGGCGCTGCGCGGCGTGGCCGCCAGCGCCACGCGAAAGCGGGCCGCCGCCTGGCGCAGCCGCCCTCCCGACAGGTCCAGCACGCCCTCCATGGCCTCGGTGTACATGCGGCTGAACAGGCTGCCGGCCTGGGTGCTGCGCGCCGCGTCCAGCAGGCGCCGGGCCTCGTCGGCATCGCCCAGCACCGACACCACATAGGCCATGGCATTGGCCAGCGAACTGTCCGCGAACGGCCGGCAGCTGGGCAGGCGCGCCAGCGCCTGGCGGCCCAGCGGGGCGGCCTCTTCCACGCGGTCCATCATGGCCAGCAGCAGCGGCCTCAGGGCCATGAACAGCGCGCCGGCCGCCGGGTCCGGGCAGGCGCCTGCCGCATCCACCCGCTGCTGGGCCTGCCAGGGGCCGCGCGTGAAGCAGTCGGCATAGGCGGCCACGGCCTGCAGCAGCGGCTCGCGCGCCATCAGCGGCGCGGGGATGGCCGAGAACCAGCGCGACAGCAGGCGCATGCGGCCCTGCTCCATCAGCGCCTCGGCATGGCGCGACAGCAGGGACAGGGCATGGGGCAGGTCGCCGCCTTCCAGCGCATGCTCGATGGCGGGCACGGGCCGCCCCTGCGATTCGTACCAGCCGCTGGCGGCCAGGTGCAGGCGCGCCACCTCGCCGGGCCGCTCGCCCTGCAGCCGCGCGCGCAGGAAGTCGGCGAACATGCTGTGGTAGCGCCAGCTGCGGCCACCGCCATGGCCCCCGTCATCCAGCGGCACGAGAAAGAGATGGGCCTGCTCCAGCGCCTGCAGCATGGCCGCGCCATCGGCACGCGGCACCAGGGCCTGGCAGACCTGGGCATCCAGCGTGCGCAGGATGCTGGTGCGCAGCAAAAAGTCGCGCACGGGCGCGCTTTGCTGGGCCAGCACGTCTTCGGCCAGGTAGTCGGCCACGGCGCGCTGCGAGCCCGAGAAGCGCTCGATGAAGTCGCTGTGCGGGCCATGGCGCTCCAGCGCCAGCGAGGCCAGCCACAGCGCGCCGATCCAGCCCTCGGTCTTGTCCAGCAGCCGCGCCACGGCCTCGCGCGGCAGCGGGCAGCCGCGCAGGCGGAAGAACTCCTCGGCCTCGGCCTCGGAAAAGCGCAGCAGGTCCGCATCGATCTCCAGCAGCTGGCCGCTGGTGCGCAGCCGCCCCAGGCCCAGCGCCGGCAGCGCGCGCGAGCCGATGACCAGCCGGCCGCGCTCGGGCAACTGCTGCATGAGCTGGCGCACCAGGCCCAGCACGGCCTCGTTGTGCAGCACCTCGAAGTCGTCGATGAACAGGGCAAAGGGCCGGCCTTCGCCGGCCAGCGCCTGAAGCGCCCGGGACAGCGGATCCAGCGCCTGGTCCGCCGCGCCGCCCAGGCCGCGCACGGCCGCGCCCAGGCACTGGAGAAAACGCGAGACATCGTTGTCGGCCGCGTCCAGCGTCAGCCAGGCCGTGGCCTGGCCTTCGGCCTGCAGCCGCTCGCGCATCTGGCGCATGGCCGTGGTCTTGCCGAAGCCGGCCGGCGCGCGCACCAGCACCACGCGCGCGCGCAGGGCCTCGGGCCAGTGCGCCGCCACCGCCGAGCGCAGCACCTGCGCGGCCGCCGCGCGCGGCGGCCCCAGCTTGGCCTGCGGCACGAAGCCGGAGCCAGGGGAAAGAGGGGGTGCTGCGGGCTGCATGAAGGCGGTGTACACGGTGGACGAAAGACGGCACCGGCACTTTCGTCGGTTTGGACGATGGCGGCAAGACCGGGCGATTCCTAGACTCGAAGCCAGATCATAGGTCGCGCACCACAACCCTGTCCCGATCCAAGGCGACAGCCCCGGTGCACCGTGCCAGCACTTCAAGGAGACATCTACATGCAGCTGGATGCAAGCATCAGCGCCGTCGTCACCGGCGGGGCATCAGGCCTGGGCGCCGCCACCGCGCGCCGCCTGGCCGCCCGGGGCGTGCGCGTGGCGCTCTTCGACCTCAACGAAGCCGCGGGCCAGGCGCTGGCACGCGAGATCGGCGGCCTGTTCTGCCGCGTGGACGTGACCGACGAGGCCGGCGTGGATGCCGGCTTCGCCCAGGCCCGCGCGGCCCACGGGCAGGAACGCATCCTGGTCAACTGCGCGGGCACGGGCAATGCCGTCAAGACCGCCAGCCGCGACAAGGCCACGGGCGAGATCCGGCATTTCCCGGTGGCCAGCTTCGACCGCATCATCCAGATCAACCTGGTGGGCACGTTCCGCTGCATCGCCAAGTCGGCGGCCGGCATGCTCACGCTCGATCCGCTGGCCGACGGCGAGCGCGGCGCCATCGTCAACACGGCCTCGGTGGCCGCGCAGGACGGGCAGATGGGCCAGGCCAGCTACGCGGCCAGCAAGGCCGGCGTCGCGGGCATGACGCTGCCCATCGCGCGCGACCTGATGGGCGAGGGCATCCGCGTCAACACCATCCTGCCCGGCATCTTCGACACCCCCCTGCTGCAGGGCGCGCCCGACCACGTGAAGGCCGCGCTGGCCGCCTCCGTCCCCTTCCCCAGGCGCCTGGGCCAGCCCGACGAATACGCCCACCTGGCCGAGACCATGATCACCAACGGCTACTTCAACGGCGAATGCGTGCGCCTGGACGGGGCGATACGCATGGCGCCAAGGTGACGGGCCGCCGGTTCGCAGGCCTGCGTCAAGGCGTCAGCTCCAGCCTGGGCAGCAGCTTCTTGAAGGCCTCGTTCTGGCGGGCGATATCGGCCGTGAACTCGGGCGTGTCGGCCCAGGACAGCGTGAGGTTCTGCTGCGTGACGGCGGCCTGGAATGCCGGGTCGTCATAGACCTTCCTGGCGACCTCGCGCCACTTGTCCAGGGCCGGGCCCGGCGCGCCCCTGGGCAGGCCGATGCCGCGCCAGACGCTGAACTGCAGGTCATATCCACGCTCCTTCAGCGTGGGCACCGCCTCCAGCCCGGCCACGCGCCGGTCCGCCATCACAGCCAGCGTCCTGAGCTTGCCTGCCTGCACGTAGGGCCGGAGTTCGGCATAGGCCACGGTCGTGGCCTGCACATCGCCGGCCAGCAGCCCCATGATGGCCGGTGCCGAGCCCTGGTAGGGAATATGGCGGAACCTCGCCGCGACCCGGTCGCCCAACGCCGCGGCGGCCATGTGCGGAATCGTTCCAATGCCGGCGTTGCTGACCGTCACCTCGCCGGGGCGCGCCCTGGCATGGGCGATGAACTCGTCGATGGTCTTCCAGGGGGCATCGGCCTTGACGGTCACCGCGCTGGCGTCGTCCGTGAAGCGCGCGATGGGCTGGAACTGGTCGATGGTGGCCTTGCCGATGCCCATCAGCGGCACCACCAGCATCTCGGGATTCATCAGGGACAGCCGGTAGCCGTCGGGCGCGCCGCCGACCACGTACGACCAGCCGATGGAGCCGCTGGCCCCGGGCTTGTTGACGACCACGACGGGCTGCGGCAGATAGGCCCTGGCCTTGTCGGCGATGGCCCGGGCCGTGTTGTCGCTGCCGCCGCCCGGCTGGTAGGCGACCACCAGCTCCATCGGCTTGGAGGGATAGGGGCCCGCCGCCGTGGCGGCCAGGGTGGCGCCGCACAGGGCGGCGAGCGTCAGCGTGTGCAGAAATCCCATGATGACAACCTCACAGTGGCGCCAATGGATATTGGCAGGTCAAACCGTCTGGAAGCGCCCTATCGAATAAGGTGCGAGATCCAGGCGCGGACGCCGCTGCTGCAGCAGATCGCCCAGCAGCAGGCCCGTGGTGGCGGCCTGCGTCAGCCCGAGATGCCCATGGCCGAAGGCGTAGAGCACCCTGTCGCTGCTGGGAGATGCGCCGATGACGGGCAGGGAGTCGGGCGTTGCCGGGCGCTGGCCCATCCATTGCCTTGCCTCGCGCTCGTCCAGGCCGGGCAGGTAGCGCCGCGGCAGCTGCAGCAAGGCCTGGCTGCGCCGGAAGTCGGCGGGCGCATCCAGCCCCGCGAACTCCGCCGCGCCGCCGATGCGCAAGCCCACGGACAGCGGCGTGGCGACGAACATGCGTTCGGCGAAGATCACCTCGCGGCGCAGGCGGGCGGCGCTGTGCGGCAGCGTGGTGTTGTAGCCGCGCTCGCTTTCCAGCAAGGCCCTGTCCCCCAGGGTGCGGGCCAGGCGCGCGGACCAGGCGCCTGCGGCGACGGCCAGCCTGTCGCCGCGCACCACCTGGCCGCTGCCCAGTTGCACCGCCGCCGCCTGGCTTTGCGGCAGCAGCCGCACGGCCTCGCCCACGATGAATCCGGCGCCCCGCTGCCGCAGGTGCTGGCGCAGCCCATCGACGATGCGCCTGGGGTCGTCGATGTGGGCCCAGTCCTGCACCATCACCGCCTGCGCGAACACGGGGGCCAGCCCGGGCTCCAGCGCGCGCAGCTCGTCGGCCTCCACCGGGCGAAAGCGCACGCCGCGCTCCCTCCTGAACCGCCAGGCGGCCTGGTCGTGCTCGAAGGCCTTGCGTGTCTCGTACACCGCCAGCGCCCCGCGCCGGTGCAGTTCGGCGCCCAGGCCGATGTCCGCCAGCAGGGCCTCGAAGTCGCCCAGGGCGCGCTGGTTGAGCGCGGCCAGGGCATCGCCGATCCGGGCGAAGCGGCGCGGATCGGACACCCGGTACAGCGCGCGCGACCAGGGCAACAGGCGCAGGGCATGGGCCGGCCGGATGGCCAGGGGCCCCAGGGGATCGAGCAGCCAGCGCAGCGGCTTGAGCCCCATGCCGGCCAGGCTCAGCGGCACGCACTCGCTGACGGCGATGCCCCCGGCGTTGCCATGCGAGGCCCTGTCGCCCTCGAAATCACGGTCGACCAGCGTGACCTGCCAGCCACGCTGCTGCGCCGCCCAGGCCGCGCACAGCCCCACGATGCCTGCACCGACGACGACGAGACGGGGCTGCGCTCCTGCGGTTGCGGTGGCGTCCTGCGGCATGGGGTGGTCCCCGGACATCACTGGAGGATGAAACCGTGGCGCAGCGGATCGCGCGCGTTCACGAAGATCGTGTTGTGCCCCGTCACGCGCGCCCAGCCTTGCACGCTGGGGCGGATGCCGTCGTATTCCCCCACCTTCACCGGCTCCAGCGCGACGCCGTCGAAGGCCGTGCCGATGATGCTTTCATGGACGAATTTCTCGCCGATCCGCAGCTGCCCCCTGGCGACCAGCTGCGCCATGCGGGCCGCAGTCCCCGTGCCGCAGGGCGAGCGGTCGATGGCCTTGTCGCCGTAGAACACGGCGTTGCGCGCCGTGGCCCCGGCCCTGCGCGGCCTGCCTGTCCACATCACATGCGACAGGCCCTGGATCTCGGGCGTTTCGGGATGCACGAAGCGGTATTTCTCGTTGGCCCTGGCGCGCAAAACGGGGCTCAGGCGCTGGATGTCCGAAGGCGCCAGCGCCTGCAGGTCGGCGTAGCCGCCCTGGCTCTCGACGATGGCGTAGAAGTTGCCGCCGTAGGCCACGTCAAAGCGCAGCTCGCCCAGGCCCGGCACCTCGACCGACAGGTCGCGCGAATGCAGGAACGACGGCACCATGGTCAGCGTCACCGACGCCACGCCCCCGCCGTCTTGCAGGTAGTGCGCCAGCACCAGGCCGGCCGGCGTGTCCAGGCGCAGCACGCCCGGCTCGCGCGGCTGCACCAGGCCATGCTCGATGAGAAAGGTGACCGTGCCGATGGTGCCGTGGCCGCACATGGCCAGGCAGCCGCTGACCTCGATGAACAGGATGGCCACGTCGCAGTCCGGCCGCGTCGGCGGATAGACGATGGCGCCCGACATCACGTCATGGCCGCGCGGCTCGAACATCAGCGCGGTGCGCACCCAGTCGTGCTCGCGCTCGAAATGGGCGCGCCGCTCGATCATGCTGCCGCCGGCCAGCGCCGGCGCGCCGGCCGTGACCAGCCGCACGGGGTTGCCGCAGGTGTGGCCGTCGATGCAAAAGAAAGTGTGGTCCATGGTGCCTGTCCGGTGACGGGGGTTCAGGGTTCAGTGCAGCACGCGCTGCAGGAACTGGCGGGTGCGTTCTTCGCGCGGCGCGGTGATGACCTGCCGGGCCGGGCCGACCTCGCACAGCGCTCCCTGGTCGAAGAAGGCCACGCGGTCGCTGCTCTCGCGCGCGAAGGCGATGTCATGGGTGACCATGACCATGGTCATGCCGCTGTCCTTGAGCCGGCGTATGGTGTCCAGCACCTCGCCCACCAGCTCGGGGTCCAGGGCCGAGGTCACCTCGTCGAACAGCATGCAGTCGGGCTTCATGGCCAGGGCGCGCGCAATGGCCAGCCGCTGCTGCTGGCCGCCCGACAATTGCGGCGGCAGCAGGCCGGCCCGCTCGCCCAGGCCCACGTAGTCCAGGTGCTCGCGCGCCAGCTCCAGCGCCCGGGCGCGCGACAGGCCCAGCACCACGCGCGGCGCCAGGGCCACGTTCTCCAGCGCCGTCAGGTGGGGAAAGGCGTTGTATTGCTGGAACACGATGCCCAGCTTGCGGCGCAGCCGGTTGATGTCCGTCGAGCGGGCATGCACGTCCGTGCCGTCGACCAGGATGCGCCCGCCCTGTATGGGCTCCAGCCCGTTGATGCATTGCAGCAGCGTCGATTTGCCAGAGCCGCTGGCGCCGATCAGGCACAGCACCTCGCCCTTGTGCACGCTCAGGTCGATCCCCTTGATGACCTCCACGGCGCCGAAGGACTTGCGCAGGTTCTGGATTTCAATCACGGCCCAGTCTCCTTTCCAGGCTCCGGCCATAGCGCGAGACGGGATAGCAAATGAGGAAATAGGCCAGGCCCACGCCGGCCAGCAGCAGCAGGGCCTGGTTGGAGCGCACGATGAGGATCTGCGCGGCACGCAGCAGCTCCACATAGCCGACCACGCTGACCAGGGCCGTGTCCTTGGTCAGGCCGATGAGGGTGCCGATCCAGCCCGGAAAGATGGCCCTTGCCGCCAGCGGCGCGGCCACATGGCGCAGCTCCTGCCAGTACGACATGCCCAGCGAGCGCGCGGCCCTGCGCAGCTGCGGCCGCACCGAGCGCAGGCCCGAACGCACCAGCTCCGAGGTCAGCGCGCCCATGTACAGCGCCAGCGTGAGCACCCCCACCTGCAGCGGATCCGGCGCCCAGCCGAAAGCGGCGAAGGCACTGTTGACCAGGATGAACTGGATGATCAGCGGAATGCTGCGTGCCATGTCCACGCCGGGTGCCAGCACGCAGTCGGCGGCCCGCGAGCTTTCGCGCAGCCAGCCCACGATGGCGCCCAGCACCGTGCCCAGCGCACCGGACAGGGCCGTGAGCAGCAAGGTGCGGCCCAGGCCTTCGAGCACGAACAGCAGGTCGGCCCACTGCAGGCCCGAATAGGTATTGAGCTGGAACTGCATGCTCAGCGCCTCCCCGTGAGCCGCCGCGCGAGCAGGTGCGCCCCCTGGGTCACCAGCTTGGAGATGGCGTAGTACAGCAGCGCCGCCACGATGAAGAACTCGAAGGTCCGGAAGGACTCGGACTGCGCCGCCTGCGTCGCGCCCGTCAGCTCGTGCACGCCGATGACCGAGCCCAGCGAGGTGTTGAGCAGCGCCCAGTTGAGCTGGTTGATGCAGGGCAGCAGCACCAGGGCAAAGACCTGCGGAAAGACCACATGCACATAGGCGCGGGGGGCGGACATGCCCAGCGAGCGCGCCGCGGCCATCTGCGTGGGCGGCACGGCCGCCAGCCCGCCGCGCAGGATTTCCGCCAGATAGCCGGCGTTGTTGAACGTGAGCGCAGCCACCAGGGCGATGAAGCCGGGGATGTCGATGCCCAGGGCGCCCAGGCCGAAGTAGGCCATGTAGACCTGCAACAGCGCCGGCGTGTTGCGCGAGACCTCCACCCAGGCGGTGGACAGGCAGCAGGCCGCGCCCGCCGGCATGCGGCGCATGAGGGCCAGCGGCACGGCGATCAGCAGCCCCAGCAGCATGGACAGCGCCGTGGCCTGCAGGGTCTGCCAAGCCCCGGCGAGCAGCACGGGCCATCGGTCCCAGACAAGGGACCAGTAGAAGGTGTAATCCAGCATGGGCGGCATGGGTGCGAGCGTGGCGGCGTCGGCCGCCCCTCAGTAGTTCACGCCCGGAAAGGCCAGCGTCGGCGCAGGCGCGTCATTGCCGAAATAGGTCTGGAACAGCTCCTGGTAGCGGCCGGTGCGCACCTGGTTCCAGATGAAGACGTTGGCCCAGCGCAGCAGGTCGGTATCGGACTTGCGCACCGCAATGCCCGCCATGTCGGGCGGCGATGGCGCATGGCCCTTGATCACCAGCATGGGGAACTGCCCGCTCTTGACCAGGGCGCTGGCGGTGCCCACGCCGACCATGACGCCGTCGATCTTGCGCTGCGACAGCGCCAGATAGGTCTCGGACTCGCTGCCGTAGGAGATGAAGCGGCCCTTGGGATCGTTCCACTGGTCGAAGATGGCCTTGAGCTCCAGCGCCGTGGTGGTGCCCGTCACGCCGCCGATGGTGCGCCCCTTGAGATCCTCGAACCGGCCCACCCCCGCCTCCTTGTGGGTAAGCGTGACATTGGTCAGGCTCAGATAGGGGATGGTGAAGGCCACGGTGACCGCGCGCTGGGGCGTGATGGAGGTGGAGGCGACCAGCATGTCGATGCGGTTGGACACCAGCGCCGGAATGCGCTCGGCCGATGGCGTCTCCACGATCTGCGCCGTGGCGCCCAGGGCCTTGGCCATGTCCTTGCAGTAGGCCACGTCATAGCCTTGCGGCTCGTTGCCGGGCGTGCGAAATCCTGAAGGCGGATAGTCCAGCTGCACGCCGCAGCGCAGGATCTTGGACTTGATGATGCGCTCCATGGTCGCGCCCGCCTGGGCCTGGGCCGCCCCTGCGGCGCACAGGGCCCAGGCCGCCACGGCCACGGTGCATGCCAGTGGGGTGTGCCGGGACATCTTCATGCTGTGCTCTCCTTTGAAACGCTGCGGTGCAGCCGGGCAAGTGCATGCCGCGGCGCCCAGGACCGCGGCAATGGGCCGGTTCAATGGCCCAGGGCCTTCAGGTCGGACAGGGCCTTGCGGGCCACGGCGATGGTGTGCTCGCGCTCGGCGCCGTCCAGGTTCAGGCGCGGCGGCTTCACGGTCTCGGCACTGCCGCTGGCGATGTGCTCGGCCAGCTTGATGTGCTGCACCAGCTTGGCCACGGTATCCAGGTAGAACAGCGGATCCAGCGCGGCGTACAGCCTGCGGGCCTGCGCGTAGTCGCCGGCCACGCACAGCCTGAGCAGCTGCACCGAGGCCGCGGGCACCGCATTGGCCATGCCCGAGACCCAGCAGCGCACGCCCAGGGCGCAGCTCTCGACGATCAGGTTGTCCACGCCGCAGACCACGTTCAGGCGGCCGCCGAAGCGCGACAGCAGCTCGGTGATGCGGTGCGTCTCGTACGACTCTTCCTTGATCGCGACGATGGTGGGCTCGTCCAGCAGCTCGGCCACGATGCCGGCCGTCAGGTCCACGCCGTAGCCGCGCGGATTGTTGTAGAGCAGGATGGGCAGGCTGCTGGCGCGCGCCACCGCGCGGTAGAAGGCCACCGTCTCGCGGGCGTCGGACCTGTAGGTCAGGCCCGGGAACACCATGAGGCCATCCACGCCGATCTGCTCGGCCGCCTGGGCGAAGGCCACCGCCCTTTCGGTGCTGGTCTCGGCCAGACCCGAGATGACGGGCACGCGGCCCGCGACCGTCTCCTGGGCCACGTGCAGCACGGTCCGCTTTTCCTCGGGCGACAGCTGGGCGTTCTCGCCCACCATGCCCATCATCACCACGCCGCCCACGCCAGCCTCGATCAGGCGCTCCAATCCGGCCTGGATGGCCTCGGCATCGAGGCTGAAGTCCGCCCGCAGCTTGGTGGTGACGGCGGGGAAAACGCCTTGCCAGTTCACAGCAGTCATCGCAGAACACCTTTCGAGCAACAAGAAAAAGCCTGGAAAAGCGAAATCAATATATTGGATCCAATTTATCCAGGCATTGTGCCGAAGGCCGCTGCAGCCACGCCTTGCGGTCGAGGCATCGCAGCACCCACGATATGCATATTGGATCCAATATAAAATTCATTTAACCACCCCGTCGCCTGGTGTCGACAGAGGGTTTTCCATGAATGCGCCACAGGCCGCTGGCGGTGACGCGCCGCCGTGTTGGAGCATGATGCGGCGACCCGGAAATCTGACGAAAAGCCTTCCAAGGATGGACAAAATGCCCCCGCAAGCTCTAGAAGCCCCCGTGGCCACGCCCCCTGCAGGATCCAGCCCTGCCGGCCGCCTGGTGCGCAAGACCACCGTCGAGCTGGTGCTCGACGCGCTGAGGTCGCGCATTCTTTCCGGCGCGATCGCACCGGGCGCCCCCATGCGCCAGGAAGCCCTGGCCGAGGAACTGGGCGTGAGCCGCATTCCCGTGCGCGAAGCCATCCGCCTGCTCAGCTCCGAAGGCCTGGTCGATGTGCTGCCCCACAAGGGCGCCTTCGTCTCCATGCTGTCCAAGGACGAAGTGCGCGAGTTCTTCGACCTGCGCCAGCGCCTGGAGCCCTGGCTGCTGCATGAGGCCGTGCCTCGCATCTCCGACACCGAACTGGCGCATGCCCAGGCCATCGTGCAGGCCATGGACACCGCCGGCGCCGACGCCTGGGGGCGGCTGAACTGGCAGTTGCATGAAACGCTGTACGCCGGCGCCCAGCGGCCTGCGGCCCTGGCCATCGTGCGCGCCCTGCACGAAAAGTCGGAACGCTACTTCCGCTTCCAGGTGGTCAACGCCCCGATCCGCGACCAGGCGCACCGGGAGCACCTGCAGCTGATCGCGCTGTGCCGCCACCGCCAGGCCGACAAGGCCCAGGCGGCGCTGGAGCAGCACATCGCCGAGGCGGCCGAGCAGATCCTGGCCATCGTGGACCGCCTGATCGAGGAGCCCCGCCCCAGATAGGGATGCAGGAAGCCGGATGCAGGACGGCCGGCCGGCGCCAAAATCATCGCTTTGGACGATGGCCGATCCGCCCGCGCCGGGCCACCATGGCCTCCTACAGACAAGGAGACATGGATGGCACAGGCATACATCGTCGCCGCCACGCGCACGGCGGGCGGCAGGCGCGGCGGCAAGCTCTCGGGCTGGCATCCGGCCGACCTCGCGGCCCAGGTGCTGGACGAGCTGGTGCGCCGCAGCCAGGCCGACCCGGCCCAGGTCGAGGACGTGGTCATGGGCTGCGTCAGCCAGGTCGGCCAGCAGGCCACCAACGTGGCGCGCAACGCGGTGCTGGCCTCGTCCCTGCCCGAGTCCGTGCCGGGCACCACGGTGGACCGGCAGTGCGGCTCCTCCCAGCAGGCGCTGCACTTCGCGGCCCAGGCCGTGATGTCGGGCAGCATGGACATGGTGATCGCCGCCGGCGTGGAGAGCATGTCGCGCGTGCCCATGGGCACGCCCAACGCCCTGCCCGCCAAGGCCGGCCTGGGCGGGTACATGAGCCCGGCCATGCAGCAGCGCTACCCGGGCGTGGAATTCAGCCAGTTCACGGGCGCCGAGATGATGGCGGAGAAATACGGGCTGGCCAAGGACCAGCTCGACGCCTACGCGCTGCAAAGCCATGAGCGCGCCATGCAGGCCACGCGCGAAGGCCGCTTCGACCGCGAGATCCTGGCCGTGCAGGCACGCAGCGCCGAAGGCGGCGGCGAAGGCGAGGGGCAGCCCCACACCGTGGACGAAGGCATACGCTTCAACGCCACGCTGGAGGGCATCGCCGGCGTCAAGGCCATCCGCGAGGGCGGGCGCGTGACGGCCGCCACGGCCAGCCAGATCTGCGACGGCGCCAGCGGCGTGATGGTGGTCAGCGAACGCGGCCTCAAGGCCCTGGGCGTGCCGCCGCTGGCGCGCATCCACCACATGAGCCTCTTGGGCCATGACCCGGTGATCATGCTGGAGGCCCCCATCCCCGCCACGCAGGCCGCGCTGAAGAAGGCCGGCATGCGCATCTCCGACATCGACCTGTTCGAGGTCAACGAAGCCTTCGCCCCCGTGCCGCTGGCCTGGCTGCAGGCCACGGGCGCCGACCCGGCGCGGCTGAACGTGCACGGCGGCGCCATCGCGCTGGGCCATCCGCTGGGCGCCTCGGGCACCAAGCTCATGGCCACGCTGATCCATGCCCTGCACGCGCGCGGCGGGCGCTACGGCCTGCAAACCATGTGCGAGGGTGGAGGCATGGCCAACGTCACCATCGTCGAGCGGCTGTAGCGCCCTGCCAGGGCCTGCGGCAGGCGGATTCCGCGATTTCACGGCGCGCCTGGACGCGCCATCCGGGGAGGGAGGGGCATGGGCCAGCACACCATCGGGGACACCGGACAGCAGGGGGCGCCGCTGCTGCGCATCGAGGATGTTTCACTGCGCTTCGGAGGCATCGTCGCGCTGGACGGCGTGGGCTTCGATGTGCAGGCCGGGCAGATCTGCGGCCTCATCGGCCCCAACGGCGCGGGCAAGAGCAGCCTGTTCAACTGCCTGTCGCGGCTGTACGCCTGGCAGGCCGGCCACATCCGCTTCGATGGCCGGCCGCTGGCCGCCCTGCCGCGCCACCGCATGGCCGCCTTGGGGCTGGGCCGCACCTTCCAGAACCTGGCGCTGTTTCCCAGCATGACGGTGGCCGACAACGTGCGCCTGGGCACGCACGCCCATCTGCACGGCGGCTTTGTGCGCGATGCCCTGCGCCTGCCCGGCGTGCGCCGCCGCGCCCGGCAGTCCGAGGCCGAGGCCCGCGCGCTGATCGAGCTGCTGGACCTGGCCGCCGTGGCCGGGCGCCGCGCGGCCGACCTGCCTTTCGGCACGCAAAAGCGCGTGGAGCTGGCACGCGCCCTGGCCTGCCGCCCGCGCCTGCTGCTGCTGGACGAGCCTGCCTGCGGCCTGAACCACGAGGAGCTGGCCGGCCTGGGCGACCTGATCCTGTCGCTGCGCCAGCGGCTGGGCCTGACGGTGCTGCTGGTCGAGCACCACATGGGCCTGGTCATGCGCGTCAGCGACAAGGTCGTGGCCCTGAACTTCGGGCGCAAGATCGCCGAGGGCACGCCGCGCGAGGTGCGCGCCCACCCCGAGGTCATCCGCGCCTACCTGGGGTCCGATGCACAAGCCACCGGGGAGGACAGGCACCATGCCGGCACTGCTTGAGATCCGCGGCCTGCAGGCCGCCTATGGCGCGGTGCGCGTGCTCGACGGCATCGACATGGACCTGGCCGAGGGCCGGGTCACCGCGCTGCTGGGCGCCAACGGCGCCGGCAAGACGACCACGCTGCGCGCCATCTGCCGCCACCTGGTGGACACGCGCGGCGAGCTGCGCCTGGCCGGCGAGCGCATCGACCGCCGCAGCACCGAGCAGATCGCGCGCATGGGCGTGGGCCATGTGCCCGACGGGCGCGGCACCTTCGCCCAGCTCAGCACCGAGGAGAACCTGCGCCTGGGCGCGCAGGCCCGGCCCACGCGCACCGCCCGCGCCGACGTGGGCGGCGACCTGGAGCGCATGTTCGGCTACTTCCCGCGCCTGAAGGAGCGCCGCGCCCAGCAGGCCGGCACGCTGTCGGGCGGCGAGCAGCAGATGCTGGCCATCGCCCGCGCCCTCATGGGCCGCCCGCGCCTGCTGCTGCTGGACGAGCCCTCGTTCGGCCTGGCCCCGCTGGTGGTGCAGGACATCTTCGCCATCCTGCGCCGCATCAACGCGGAGCAGGGCATGACCATCCTGCTCGTGGAACAGAACGCGCGGCTGGCGCTGGAGCTGGCCCACAGCGCCTACCTGCTGGAGACGGGCCGCATCGTGCTGCACGGCCCCAGCGACCAGGTGCGCCGCGACGATGCGGTGCGCCAGGCCTATCTCGGGGAGTGAGCCCATGGACGCCTTCATCCACCAGTTGCTGGCAGGCCTGGCCACAGGCGGCATCTATGCCACCGTGGCCCTGGCCCTGGTCATGATCTACCAGGCCACGCACCACATCAATTTCGCGCAGGGCGAGATGGCCACCTTCTCCACCTTCATCGCCTGGGCGCTGCTGCAGGCGGGCCTGCCCTACTGGTGGGCCTTCGCGGCCACCGTGGCCCTGTCGTTCGCCATGGGCGCGGCCGTGGAGTTCACCATCATCCGCCCCATGCACAAGGCCGCCGACCTGGCCCAGGTGACGGTCTTCATCGGCCTGCTGATCGTCTTTCACAGCCTGGCGGGCTGGATCTTCGGCTACACCATCAAGGAGTTTCCCAGCCCCTTTGCGGCCGATGCCTGGTACGGCAGTGCGCTGATGTCGGCCCACGAGGTGGGCACCATCTTCGTGGCGCTGGCCATCGTGGCCCTGCTGTTCGCCTTCCTGCGGCTCACGCCGCTGGGCCTGGCCATGCGCGCGGCCGCGCACAACCCCGCGTCCTCGCGCCTGGTCGGCATCCACGTCGGGCGCATGCTGATGCTGGGCTGGGGCCTGGCCGGCGCCATCGGCGCGGTGGCCGGGATGATGGTGGCGCCCGTGGTCTTCCTGGACCCGCACATGATGACGGGCGTGCTGCTGTACGCCTTCGCGGGCGCGCTGCTGGGCGGCATCGACAGCCCTGCAGGCGCCGTGCTCGGCGGCTTCATCGTCGGCGTGCTCGAAAACCTCGTGGGCAGCTACGTGGTGGGCACCGAACTCAAGCTCTCGGTGGCCCTGGTGCTGATCGTGGGCGTGCTCATCGTGCGTCCGGCCGGGCTCATGGGCCGGCGCATTGTCAAAAGGGTTTGAAGCCATGTCCGCACTGCCCTCCACCTCTGCCGTTTCCACTGCTGGCACACGCCCCTTCCTGTCCCTGGGCACGGCCCTGGTCCTGGCGCTGGCGCTCGGGGCCGGTTCGCTGGTGTTCGTGGCCCAGGGCTACCAGCTGTTCCAGGCCACCATGGTGCTGGCCTATGCCGTGGCGCTGGTGGGGCTGAACATCCTCACGGGCTACAACGGCCAGATCTCGCTGGGCCACGGCGCCTTCTTCGCCATCGGCGCGTACACGGCCGGCATCCTCATGGACCGCGCGGGCCTGGCCTACTGGCTGGCCGTGCCGGCGGCCGGCCTGGCGAGCCTGGCCGCGGGCTACCTGTTCGGGCGGCCCGCGCTGCGGCTGCAAGGCCTGTACCTGGCGCTGGCCACCTTCGCGCTGGGCGTGGCCATGCCGCAGCTGCTCAAGTACCGCCACCTGGAGGCCTGGACCGGCGGCGTGGGCGGCATCGTGCTGACCAAGCCCGAGGCGCCCTGGGGCCTGCCGCTGGATGCCGACCAGTGGTTCTACCTCTACGCGCTGGCCGTGGCAGCCCTGCTGTTCTGGATGGCGCGCAACCTCATCGACAGCGGCAGCGGCCTGGCGCTGCGCGCCATCCGCGACCACGCCATGGCGGCCGAGGCCATGGGCGTGGACACGGCGCACTGCAAGTCCATGGCCTTCGCCATCTCGGCCGGCTACACGGGCGTGGGCGGCGCGCTGTCGGCGATTGCCGTGCAGTTCGTCTCGCCGGACTCCTTCACCATGTTCCTGTCCATCTCCCTGCTGGTGGGCGTGGTGGTGGGCGGCGTGGGCACGCTGTGGGGAGCGCTGTTCGGCGCGCTGTTCATCATGTTCGTGCCCGGCCTGGCCGAACAGGTGTCGAAAGCCGCGCCCTGGGCCGTCTATGGCGCCGTGCTCATCGTCTTCATGTTCGCCATGCCGGGCGGCGTGATGGGCCTGCTGCACCGGCTGGCGCGGCGCGGGGCCCGGGCATGAGCGTCCCCCGCCCCCACCCCCCCGTTGCGCCATTCCTTTCCAGCACAGGAGCCTTCCATGAATTGCAGTGATCCCAATCCCGCCGTGCGCATGGAGCGCCATGGCGATGTCGCCGTCATCGTCCACCACGACAGCGCGCGCATGAACCCGCTGGGCAAGCCCTTCCAGATGCGGCTGCGCGCCCTGCTGGCCGAGGTGCGCGGGGATGCCTCCATCGCCGCGCTCGTGCTCACCGCCGAGGGGCGGGGCTTTTGCGTGGGCGCCGACCTGTCCTCCATGGGCGGCGCGCCCGGCGACGGGCGCACGCTGGGCGAGCACACGGCAGACAGCATGCACCAGCTGTCCAACCGCCTGATCCTGGACCTGCAGGCCCTGCCCGTGCCCGTGGTCTGCGCCATCAACGGCGCGGCGGCGGGGGCCGGCGTCGCACTGGCCCTGGCCGGCGATGTCGCCCTGGCCGCGCGCTCGGCCTATTTCTACCTGCCGTTCCTGCCGCGCCTGGGCATCGTGCCCGACCTGGGAACCACCTGGTTCATCGAGCGCCGCCTGGGCCGGGCGCGCGCCATGGGCCTGTGCCTGCTGGGCGACCGGCTGCCTGCGCAGCAGGCCGCCGACTGGGGCCTGATCTGGGGCTGCGTGGACGACGGGGCGCTGCGCGACCAGGCCCTGGCCACGGCACGGCGCCTGGCACGGCTGCCGGCCGGCGCCGTGCTGGAGGCACGCCGCGCGCTGGACGCGGCGGCCGCCGGCACGCTGGAGCAGCAGCTGCACTACGAGGCCGAACGCCAGCGCGAACTGGTCGGCGCGCCAGCCTTCATGGAGGGCGTGCAGGCCTTCATGCAAAAGCGCGAACCGGTGTTCGCGCCGCGCCAGCCGGGCTAGCGCCCGCAGCCAGGCGCCGCCTGCCGCAACCGCACATGCATTCGTCGGAATCGACGATGGCCGCGCGGCGGGACGCTTCCTACCATGGACCCGACAGCCCCCAAAAAAGGCAGGCCCCGCCAGCCAGCCAGGAGACATTCATGCGCACTGCCCCCGCACGCGGCCCCTGGGCCCTGATCGCCTGCCTGGCGCTGGCCCTGCCGGCTGCCGCCCAGGCCCAATCCCAGAAGAAATACGACACCGGCGCCAGCGACACCGAGATCCGCATCGGCAACTTCGTGCCCTACTCGGGCCCCGTGTCGGCCTACGGCACCATCGGCAAGGCGCATGCGGCCTACTTCGCCAAGGTCAATGCCGAAGGCGGCATCAATGGCCGCAGGATCACCTACCTGTCCGCCGACGATGCCTACAACCCCGCGCAAAGCGTGGAGCAGACGCGCAAGCTGGTCGAGCGCGATGGCGTGCTGCTGATGTTCGGCGCCCTGGGCACCTCGCACAACCAGGCCGTGCAGCGCTACCTGAACCAGCGCAAGGTGCCGCAGCTGTTCGTCTCCACCGGCGCCACGCGCTGGGGCGATCCGAAGAACTTTCCCTGGACCATGGGCTGGCAGCCCACCTACCAGCTCGAAGGCCGCAGCTTCGCGCAGCACATCCTGGCCACGCGCCCGCAGGCCCGGGTCGCCATCCTCATGCAGAACGACGACTTCGGGAAAGACTATCTCAAGGGCGTGCTCGACGGCCTGGGCGAACAGGCGAGACAGCGCATCGTCTCGCAGCAGACCTACGAGGTCGGCGACCCCACGGTGGACAGCCAGATGGTCGCCCTCAAGGGCTCGGGCGCCGACACCTTCATCAACATCAGCACGCCCAAGTTCGCGGCCCAGGCCATCCGCAAGGCCGCCGACATCGGCTGGAAGCCCGAGCACTACCTGGTCAGCGTCTCGCTGTCCATCAGCTCCGTGCTCAAGCCGGCGGGCCTGGACAATGCGCGCGGCGTCATCACGGCCAGCTACCTGCGCGAGCCATCCGACCCGGGCCACCAGGGCACGCCCGAGCTGGCCGGCTACCTGGCCTTCATGAAGCAGTACTACCCGGCGGGCGACCCCCATGATTCGCTCAACGTCATCGGCTACTCCCAGGCACAGACCCTGGTGCAGGTGCTCAAGCAGGCCGGCGACGAACTGACGCGCGCCAACGTGATGAAGCAGGCCGCGAACCTGAAGATGGACCTGCCCATGCTCTACCCGGGCATCAGCCTGCAGACCGGTGCACAGGACTTCCACCCGATCAAGAAAATGCAGCTGGTGCGCTTTGACGGCAGCCGCTACGCGCCGCTGCCGTAGCGTCCTGCCCCGCCGCAGACATGACAACGACCACGCAAGGAGACAAGCCCCCATGCCCGCCATGCAAGGACTGATGCAGGACCGCCCGCTCATGATCTCGTCGCTGATCGAGCACGCGGCGCGCTTTCACCCCCGTACCGAAATCGTCTCGCGCCTGCCCGAAGGGGGCCTGCACCGCACCGACTGGGCCGGCATCCGCCGCGCCTCCTGCCAGGTGGCCCGCGCGCTCGCCGCGCTGGGCGTGCAGCCCGGCGATCGCGTGGGCACGCTGGCCTGGAACAGCTGGCGCCACCTGGCGCTGTACTTCGGCGTCTCGGGCAGCGGCGCGGTGCTGCACACCATCAACCCGCGCCTGTTTCCCGAGCAGATCGCCTACATCGCCAACCATGCCGAGGACCGGGTGCTGTTCTTCGACGTCAGCTTCGCCCCGCTGGTCGAGAAGCTCGCCCCCCATCTGAAGACCGTCACCACCTATGTCTGCATGAGTTCACGCGAGCACATGCCGGCCCTGGCGCACCTGGACTTGCCCGACCTGCGCTGCTGGGACGAGCTGGTCGGCAGCCAGAGCGAGGACTTCGAATGGCCCGAGTTCGACGAGCGCACGGCCTCGTCGCTGTGCTACACCTCGGGCACCACGGGCAACCCCAAGGGCGTGCTGTACTCGCACCGCTCCACCGTGCTGCATACGCTGATGGAGCTGGCGCCCGACACCTTCGGGCTGAACTCGCGCGAGACCGTGATGCTCATCGTGCCCATGTTCCACGCCAACGCCTGGGGCACGCCCTATGCGGCGGCCATGGCCGGCGCCCGGCTGGTGCTGCCCGGCCCGCACCTGGACGGGCAAAGCGTCTACGAACTCATGCGCGACGAGAAGGTCACCTTCTCCCAGGGCGTTCCCACCGTGTGGCTGATGCTGTTCCAGTACCTCGATGCCCACCCCGGGATCGACCCGCGCGCCCTGGGCGTCAAGAGCATCGGCATCGGCGGCGCAGCCGTGCCGCGCGCCATGCTGGAGCGCTTCGAGAACCAGTTCGGCGCCCAGGTCGTGCAGGGCTGGGGCATGACCGAGACCAGCCCCATCGGCGTGGTCAGCAAGCTGCTGGCCAGGCACGAGGCCCTGCCGGCCGAGGAACTCATGCAAATCAAGCTCAAGCAGGGGCGCGGCGTCTGGGGCGTGGACCTGAAGATCGTGGACGACGAGGGCCGGCCCCAGCCCTGGGATGGCAAGGCCTATGGCCACCTGCGCGTGCGCGGCCCCTGGATCGCCAGCGGCTACTTCAAGGGCGAGGGCGGCTCGCCCATGGACGAGCAAGGCTTCTTCGCCACGGGCGACGTGGCCACCATCGACCCCGACGGCTTCCTGCAGCTCGTGGACCGCGCCAAGGACGTGATCAAGTCGGGCGGCGAATGGATCTCCTCCATCGACGTGGAGAACGCCGCCATGGGCCACCCGGCCGTGGCCGAGGCCGCCATCATCGGCGTCGCCCACCCCAAGTGGCAGGAGCGCCCGCTGCTGCTGGTCGTGGCGCGCCCCGGGCAGACCGTGACACGCGAGTCCATGCTCGACTTCCTGTCCACGCGCATCGCCAAATGGTGGCTGCCCGACGACGTGCTGCAGGTGGCCGAACTGCCGCATACGGCCACCGGCAAGCTGTTGAAAACACAGCTGCGCGAGCAGTACAAGAACCACCCCTTGCCCACGGTCTGAAAGGAGATTTCCATGGCAGGACCGCTTGAAGGCGTTCGCGTGGTCGAGTTCGCGGGCCTGGGCCCGGGGCCGTTCTGCGCCATGCTGCTGGCCGACCTGGGCGCCGAGGTGCTGCGCATCGCGCGGCCCGGCACGCCGGTCGATGCACGGGACATCACCACGCGCAGCCGCAGCCAGGTCGGCATCGACCTGCGCGGCGAGCAAGGCCAGGCCGCCGCCATGGCCCTGGTCGCGCGTGCCGACCTGCTGGTCGAGGGCTTCCGGCCCGGCGTGATGGAGCGCCTGGGCCTGGGACCCGAGGCCTGCCTGGAGCGCAACCCGCGCCTGGTCTACGGCCGCATGACGGGCTGGGGCCAGCACGGGCCGCTGGCGCATGCGGCGGGGCACGACATCAACTACATCGCCATCTCCGGCGCGCTGCACGCCATCGGCCGCGCGGGCGAGGCGCCCGTGCCGCCGCTCAACTACGTGGGCGACTTCGGCGGCGGCGGCATGCTGCTGGCCGTGGGCCTGCTGGCCGCGCTGCACGAGGCCGGGCGCAGCGGCCGGGGCCAGGTCATCGACGCGGCCATGACCGACGGCACGGCCCTGCTGTCGGCCTTCATGTACGGCTTCAAGGCCAAGGGCCAGTGGAGCAACCAGCGCGGCGAGAACCTGCTCGACGGCGGCGCCCCCTTCTACGACACCTACGCCTGCGCCGACGGCAAGTACATCGCCATCGGCGCCATCGAGCCCCAGTTCTATGCCGAGCTGCGCCAGCGCTGCGGCATACAGGACCCGCTGTTCGACGGCCAGATGGACGCCGCGCGCTGGCCCCTGCTCAAGCTGCGCCTGGCCGACGTGTTCCGCACCCGCACGCGCGACCAGTGGTGCGAGCTGCTCGAAGGCAGCGACGCCTGCTTCGCGCCCGTGCTCGACTGGGACGAGGCGCCGCGCCATGCCCACAACCGCGCGCGCGCCACCTTCACCGAGGCCGGCGGCGTGCTCCAGCCCGCGCCCGCGCCGCGCTTTTCGCGCAGCGCACCCGGGCAACCCCGCCCGCCACGCGCCGCCAGCCTCGAAGAGGCGCTGGCCGCCTGGAATGCCCGCCCCTGAGGAGCCGCCCCATGCCCATGTATCTCACCCAGGCCATCCACAAGGGCCGCCGCGAAAAGGCCGAGGCCACCGCCGCCATCTGCGGCGCGGAGCAGGCCAGCTGGTCGCGCCTGGCACAGCGCGTGGAGCGCTTCGCGGGCCTGCTGCAAGCCCTGGGCGTGGCGCCTGGCGAGCGCGTGGGCATGATGGCCCTCAACTCCATCCGCTACCTCGAATACTTCTACGGCTGCTGGTGGGCCGGGGCCGTGGTCAACCCCGTCAACATCCGCTGGAGCGCCCACGAGGTGGCCTACTCGCTGGACGACTGCGACACCCGCGTGCTCTTCGTGGACGACGCCTTCGCGCCCCTGGTGCCCCGGCTGCGCGAACTGTCCGCCAGCCTGCGCACCGTGGTCTTCTGCGGCACGGGGCCCGTGCCCGAGGGCACCCTGCCCTATGGGCAGCTGCTGGCCGATGCCGCGCCGCTGCCCGACGCGTTGCGCAGCGGCGCCGACCTGGCCGCCGTCATGTACACGGGCGGCACCACGGGCCGGCCCAAGGGCGTGATGCTCAGCCACGACAACCTGTTCATCAACGCCCTGTCCAACGCCAGCAACGTGCCGCGCCACCATGTCCAGGTGGGCATGGTGGTCACGCCCATGTTCCATGTGGCCGGCTGCAGCCTGGCCCTGCTCATGGGCCAGCGGCTGGTGCCCCAGGTGATCGTGCCGGCCTTCGACGAACTGGCCATCCTGGAGGGCGTGCAGCGCCATGGCGTCAACGAGCTGTTCCTCGTGCCCACCATGATCAAGCGCCTGATCGAGCATCCGCGCCTGCCCGAATTCGACCTGTCCAGCCTGCGCCTCATGCTCTATGGCGCCGCCCCCATCGACGCCACCTTGCTGGCGCGCGCCATGGAGCGGCTGCCCGGCGCCGACTTCGCCCAGGCCTACGGCATGACCGAGCTGTCGCCCACCATCGTCTCCATGGGCCCGGCCGAGCACCGCCCCGGCCCGCAGCGCGAACGCCTGCTGCGCGCGGCCGGCCGGCCCGTGAGCATCGCCGAGGTGCGCATCGTCGACGGCCAAGGCCGCGAACTGCCGCCCGGCGAGGTGGGCGAGATCACCGCGCGCGGCCCCATGGTCATGCAGGGCTACTGGAACCGCCCCGCCGAAACCGCCGCCGCCCTCAAGGACGGCTGGATGCACACGGGCGACATGGGCCGGCTGGACGCCGACGGCTACCTCTTCGTAGTGGACCGGCTCAAGGACATGATCGTCAGCGGCGGCGAAAACGTGTATTCGGCCGAGGTCGAGAACGCCATCGCCCAGCTGCCCCAGGTCTCCATGTGCGCCGTCATCGGCGTGCCCGACGAGCGCTGGGGCGAGCGCGTGCACGCCGTGGTCGTCGCGCGCGAGGGGCAGGCCCTCACCGAGGCCGAGGTCATCGCCCACTGCCGCGAACGCATCGCGGGCTACAAGTGCCCGCGCTCGGTCGAGTTCCGCGCCGAACTGCCGCTGTCGGCGGCCGGAAAGCTGCAGAAGTTCCAGCTGCGCGAGCCCTACTGGCAGGGCCGCGAACGCCGCGTCAACTGACACCCGCCACCTGCCCACGACACCTTCCCACGCCCCGCCATGCCCCTGACCTTCACCCGCTCCTGGAGCGACCCCGACCTGGACAGCCTGCGCGCCACCGCCGTGCGCTTCATCGAAACCGAAATGCAGCCGCAGGACGAGGCCGCCCGCAAGCAGGGCCACGTCGGCCATGCCATCTGGCGCCGCGCGGGCGAACTGGGCCTGCTGTGCACCGACATTCCCGAGGAATACGGCGGAGGCGGCGGCGACTTCCGCCACGAAGCCGTGATCCACGAGGAGATGGCGCGCCGGGCCCTGACCGGCATGGGCAACTCCGTGCACTCCATCGTGGCCCACTACCTGCTCAACCACGGCACCGAGGCGCAAAAGCGCCGCTACCTGCCCGCCATGGCGCGCGGCGAGCTGGTCGGCGCCATCGCCATGACCGAGCCCGGCGCGGGCTCGGACCTGCAGGGCGTGCGCACGCGCGCCGAACTGCGCGAGGGCCGCTACCACATCCACGGCAGCAAGACCTTCATCACGAACGGCCTGCTGGCCGGCCTGGTCCTCGTGGTCTGCAAGACCGACCCCGGCCAGGGCGCGCGCGGCACCTCCATCCTCATCGTCGAGACCCGGGACTGCGCGGGCTTTCGCGTGGGGCGCGTGCTGGACAAGATGGGCATGAAGGCCCAGGACACCTGCGAGCTGTTCTTCGACGACGTGGCCGTGCCGCAGGACGCCTTGCTGGGCGGGCGCGAGGGCCAGGGCTTCTACCAGCTCATGGGCGACCTGCCCTACGAGCGCCTCATCATCGGCCTGACGGCCCTCGCCTGCATGGAGGGCGCCTACGAGGCCACGCTGGCCTATGTGCGCGAGCGCCAGGCCTTCGGCCAGCCGATCGCGCAATTCCAGAACACCCGCTTCAAGCTGGCCGAAGTGGCCACCACCATCACCGTGGGCCGCGCCTTCATCGACCGCTGCGTGGAGCAGCTCGTGGCCGGCACGCTGGACACGGCCACGGCCTCCATGGCCAAGCTCTGGGGCTCGCAAGCCCAGGGCCGCGTGCTCGACGAACTGGTGCAGCTGCACGGCGGCTACGGCTTCATGAACGAATACATGGTCACGCGCATGTACGCCGACGCCCGCGTGCAGCGCATCTACGGCGGCACCAGCGAGATCATGAAGGAAGTGATCGCCCGCGCGCTGTGAGGGCGGCAACGCAGGCGCCCGCCCCCCTTGCCCTGCCCGTGCGCCGCCCGAGTACCTCGCGGGACACGCGATGGCCGCAGGCGGCGGACAATGCCACTGCACGGGCGGCAATCCCGCCGCCCGGCCTGCGGCTGCGCGCAGCGCCGGCGGCGCGTGCGCCGTGGCCGGCCGCCAGCCCGCAGCCACCTGACAACGCAAGGAGACAAGCCATGAGCCAAGAACGTGTGCGCATCACCCTGGACCACGGCGTGGCCGAAGTGGCCCTGGCCCGGCCCGACAAGATGAACGCGCTGGACCCGGCCATGTTCGATGCCCTGATCGACGCCCTGGACCGGCTGCAGGCCATGCCGGGCCTGCGCGCCGTGGTGCTGCACGGCGAGGGCCGCGCCTTCTGCGCCGGGCTGGACATGGGCAGCATGGCCGGCATTGCCGCGGGGCAGCAGACGGCCGACATGGCCGACCTGTCGCGGCGCACGCACGGGCTGGCCAACCGCTTCCAGCAGATCTGCTGGGGCTGGCGCACGCTGGCCGTGCCCGTCATCGCCGCCGTGCAGGGCGTGGCCTATGGCGGCGGCCTGCAACTGGCGCTGGGCGCGGACATCCGCCTGGTCGCCGAGGATGCGCGCCTGTCCATCATGGAGATCAAGTGGGGCCTGGTGCCCGACATGGCCGGCTGCGCGCTGGCCGCGCCCCTGGTGCGCGGCGACGTGCTGCGCGAACTGGTCTACACCGGCCGCATCGTGCCCGGCCCCGAGGCCGTGGCCCTGGGGCTGGCCACGCGCGTCAGCGCGGCGCCCCTGGAAGAGGCCCGCCACCTGGCGCGCCAGATCGCGGCCAGCAACCCCGACGCCATCCGCGCGGCCAAGCGACTCATGCAGTTGACCGAGACCGCCGCGCCTGCCGACATCCTGCTGGCCGAGGCGCGCGAACAGCAGGCCCTGATGGGCAGCCCCAACCAGGCCGAAGCCGTGCGCGCGGGACTGGAAAAACGGCCCCCCGTGTTCCGCGACTGAGCGGCCCGGCACCCACCTGGGCGACGGCATTTTCGGAGCCTTTCATAAACATTTTGAAACTTATGACACAGAACATTTCAACGACAGAAACCGTTTCGCGGGCCCCCGAAAATCATCGGTACAAACCCTATATCGAAGAACTTCCGACGGTCCGCTGAATTTTTGGGCATTCCGTCGAAAGCCTTTGCTGGCGCGGTTCAGGCAAGTTACACCCGGACTTTTCCACAACTCCGTCCACATGGGCCGGGGATAAAAACCCCGGCCTGCGGATGCACCGGCCCCAGGCATACTCGGCCGTTTTCCCACCCACGTCTGCCCCATCCATGCCCCGTTTGCGTGCCCCCGGCAAGGAAGACAGCCAGTTGCTGCCGCCCTTTGCCCCCCTGCCCGAGCGGGCCATCCACGTCCCCGCCACCGAGTCGGAATTCGCGGCCGCGCGCACGGCGCTGAAGGCCGCCCAGGTGCTGGGCTTCGATACGGAGAGCAAGCCCTTGTTCGAGGCCCGGCAGGCCGACACCGGCCCCCATCTGGTGCAACTGGCCACGTGCGAGGCAGCCTGGCTGCTGCAGCTGCACCATCCGCTGGCGCTGGAGCTGGCGGCCGAGGTGCTGGCCGATCCCGCCATCTGCAAAGCCGGCTTCGGCCTGGACAACGACAGGCGCAGCCTGCCCGCGCGGCTGGGCGTGCCGCTGCACAACGTCGTGGACCTGGACCGCGTCTTCAAGCGCCATGGCTATGGCAACTCCGTGGGGCTGCGCGCCGCCGTGGCCATGGTTCTGGGCCAGGGCTTTCACAAGTCCAAGCGCATCTCGACCTCGAACTGGGCCGCGCGCCAGCTCAGCGAGGCCCAGCGCCGCTACGCCGCCAACGATGCCTACGGCGCCGTCCTGGTGCATGCCGCCCTGCCCGCGTGGGAGCAGAGGCAGCCGCCCGTCGCCCAGCGCCCGCCCCGGCCCCGCCCACGCCGCCCCACCGCGCAGCCGGACTGACACGGGCCGCCCGCCACTGCCAAGGGGGCGCCTGCGCCAGGCCCGCCGCCCAGGCGGGCGCGCCGTCACGGCATGCAGACCCTGTTGCGCCCGCTCTGCTTGGCCCGGTAGAGCAGCGCATCGGCCTGGGCCAGCGCACGGGGCAGGTCCGCGCGCGACGACGGCATGGAGACGCCGAAGCTGGCCGTCACGCTGCCGCGTATGGCATCGATGTGCGTTGCCGACAGCTGCTGGCGTATGCGCTCGGCCACGGCTTCGGCCACATGCCGGTCCGCCTGCTGCAGCAGCACCACGAACTCCTCGCCGCCGAAGCGCGCCACATGGTCGCCCTCGCGCATCTGCGTGGCCAGCACCTGCGCCACGCGGCGCAGCACCTCGTCGCCGGCCGCGTGGCCCCAGTTGTCGTTGACCTGCTTGAAATGGTCGATGTCGCAGGTCACCAGCGCCCAGGGCCCCTGGCGGCCGTCGGACAGGCTGTTCTCGGCGGCCTCGAAAAAGGCGCGGCGGTTGAGCAGCTGGGTCAGCGAGTCGCGGTTGCGCTCCTCGCGCAAAGCCGCCATGGCGTCGCGCACGGCGCAGGCCACCAAAATGGCCGTGAACCACAGCGCGAACACCAGGGTGCCGGCCAGCGTGGCCATCCAGTAGGCGGAGATGGAAAGGTCCACGGTGCGCGACAAGGGCGCCACCGCCAGCAGCACCACGGGCCGCGCCATGGTGTAGCCGGCAAAGACCACGTAGGAGCCGCGCAGGATGCGTTCGAGCCGCTCCTGCGGCGGGTTGCTGCGCAAGATGGCCGGCACCGGCAGCATCTGCATCAGGCCCAGGCCCGCGTTGAGCAGGTAGACGCGGGCCCACAGATCCTGTTCGACGAAGGCATGGTAGTAGAGCGCGGCCAGCGTGGCCGCGGCAATCGCCAGGGCCAGCCCGGGGCGCGAGCCGACGCCATAGCGCAGGCCCATGCCGCGTGCCAGCGACCAGGCGCCGCCCAGGTAGATCACGCCGGTGAACAGGCTCCAGCGCGCGATCTCGGAGGCCGGCAGCAGGCTTTGCACCAGCAGCGCCAGCGCCGACAGCAGATACCCGGCCGCCAGCCATGGCAGGTAGCGCTGGCGCGGCTGGACCCGCCAGCACACCAGCAGCAAGCCGCCCAGCAGGAAAACGCTTAGCAGCACGCCCAGCAGCAGTAATTTGTCGGCCAACAGGTACATGGGAAAAGCGGCGGCGCAGCAGTACGGGTGAAACAGGACGTTACAGTCTATCCATACAAGAACACATTCCCGGCAACCGCGCCATCCAGGCCAGCCCGCAGGCGGGTGCATATGTTCGTAACCAACGCATCGTTGGCCGCCCGCCACAGGCGGGCCACAATGCACGCCGTCCTCCGCTCCAGCACAACAGAAAGGCAGTTTTCCATGCGCATCGAAACCCTGGCCGTCCATGCCGGCTATTCGCCCGATCCCACGACCAAGGCGGCGGCCGTCCCCATCTACCAGACCGTGGCCTATGCCTTCGACAGCGCCCAGCACGGCGCCGACCTGTTCGACCTGAAGGTGGCGGGCAACATCTACACGCGCATCATGAACCCCACCACGGACGTGCTCGAAAAGCGCGTCGCGGCGCTGGAAGGCGGCATCGCCGCCGTGGCCGTGGCCTCGGGCATGGCCGCCATCACCTACGCCATCCAGGCCATCGCCGAGGCCGGCGACAACATCGTCTCGGCCAGCACGCTGTATGGCGGCACCTACAACCTGTTCGCCCATACCTTCCCGCAGCAGGGCATCACCGTGCGCTTCGCCGACCCGCGCGACCCGGCCAGCTTCGCACAGCACATCGACGAAAAGACCAAGGCCATCTTCATCGAGTCCATCGGCAACCCGCTGGGCAACGTCACCGACATCCGCGCGCTGGCCGACGTGGCCCATGCCCACGGCGTGCCGCTGATCGTGGACAACACCGTGCCCAGCCCCTACCTGCTGCGCCCCATCGAGCATGGCGCCGACATCGTCGTGCACTCGCTGACCAAGTACCTGGGCGGCCACGGCAACAGCGTGGGCGGCGCCATCGTGGACAGCGGCAAATTCCCCTGGGCGGAGCACAAGGCCCGCTTCCGGCGCCTGAACGAGCCCGACGTCAGCTACCACGGCGTGGTCTACACCGAGGCCCTGGGCGAGGCCGCCTACATCGGCCGCGTGCGCGTGGTGCCGCTGCGCAATACGGGCGCGGCCATCTCGCCGCACAACGCCTTCCTGATCCTGCAGGGCATCGAGACGCTGGCCCTGCGCATGGACCGCATCTGCGAGAACGCCCAGAAGATCGCCGAGACGCTGCAAAAGCACCCCAAGGTCGAATGGGTGCGCTATGCGGGCCTGCAGGACCATCCCGACCATGCCATCGTGCAAAAGCAGCTGGGCGGACGCGCATCGGGCATCCTGTCATTCAGCCTCAAGTCCGGCGGCAGCGACGACCGGGCCGCAGGCGCGCGCTTTCTCGATGCGCTGCAGCTGTTCACGCGGCTGGTCAACATCGGCGACGCCAAGTCGCTGGCCACGCACCCGGCCTCGACCACGCACCGCCAGCTCGACGCCCAGGAACTGGCCAAGGCCGGCGTGACCGAAGGCATGGTGCGCCTGTCCGTGGGCATCGAGCACATCAGCGACCTGCTGGCCGACCTGGAACAGGCCCTGGGCCAGGTCTGAGCGCGGGGGCCGTCGCCCCCCCGTCCGCCCGCCCGCGCCGGCGCTCAGCCGCCGTCGCGCGCCAGCCGCAGCCCCGTCATCTGCCAGCGCGCCTGCGTGGGAAAGAAGTTGCGGTAGCTGGCCCGTGCGTGGCCGGGCGGCGTCAGGCAGGAGCCGCCGCGCAGCACGTACTGGTTGACCATGAACTTGCCGTTGTACTCGCCCACCGCGCCCTCGGCCACGCGAAAGCCCGGGTAGGCGCTGTAGGAAGACTGGGTCCATTCCCAGACCTGGCCCGGCGCCTCGTGCCCCTGCATGGCATGCGGATGCAGGCCCCCGGGCGCGGCAGGCTCGCCCGCCTGCAGGGGCTGGGCGGCGTGGGCCACCTCCCACTCGGCTTCGGTGGGAAGGCGGGCACCGGCCCAGCGCGCATAGGCGTCGGCCTCGAAATACGAGACATGGGCCACCGGCCGCCGGCCATCGAGCGGCAGGGCGCCATGCAGGCTGAACTCCCACCAGCGGCCCGCATCGTCGCGGCGCCAGTACCACGGATGCGACAGCTGCTGCGCGCAGCACCAGTCCCAGCCTTCGGCCAGCCACCACTGGGGCTGGCCGTAGCCGCCGGCCTCGACGAAGCGCAGGAACTCGGCATTGCACACGGGCCGGTCGGCCATCTCGCAGCCGGGCAGGAACACATCGTGGCGCGGCTTTTCATTGTCGAAGGCAAAGCCCTGCCCCGCATGGCCCATGCAATGCATGCCGCGCGGCACGGCACGCCAGCCGATGGGCGCGGGCTGCAGCGCTTCGTGGCCCGCGCGGGCCCGGGCATCGGGCTCGCCACGGTAGGCCGGCCACAGCGGGTGGCAGGACAGCAGGTGCTTGATGTCGGTCAGCAGCAGCTCCTGGTGCTGCTGCTCGTGCTGCAGGCCCAGCTCCAGCAGCGCGGCCCAGTCGGGCGGCGGCTTGCCGCCCCAGGCTTCGAGACGGCGCAGCATGCGCATGTCCACCGCCTCGCGGTAGGCCAGCACGCGCGCCAGCGAAGGGCGCGTGAGCAGGCCGCGCCGCGCGCGCGGGTGGCGCTCGCCCACCTGCTGGTAGTAGGAGTTGAACAGCACGCGGAAGTCGGCATCGAAGGGCTGCTCGTCGGCCAGCACGAAGGTCTCGAAGAACCAGGTGGTGTGGGCCAGATGCCATTTGGCGGGGCTGGCGTCGGGCATGGATTGCACGCAGGCATCCTCGGCCGACAGCGGCGCTGCCAGCAGCACCGTGGCCTGGCGGACGGACTCATAGCGCTGGGCGTGCAGGAACACGGACTCAGGCATGGGCATGGATCAGCGCGAACCACTGGCGTTCATCGGTCCACACCTGGCAGGGGCCGAAGCCTGCGCAGGCCAGCATGCCCAGGAACTCGGGCAGCGGGTACTTGTAGCTGTTCTCGGTATGGATGGTCTCGCCGGCCGCGAAATGGCGCAGCCCCTGCGGCCATCCGACGATCAGCGGCCGGCGTGCGCGCAGGTGCATCTCCACCCGCGACGCCTCGGCGTTGAAGAAGGCCAGATGCTCCCAGTCGGCCGGGTCGAAATCGCTGCCCAGCAGGACATTGACATGGTTGAGCAGATTGAGGTTGAAGCGCGCCGTCACGCCCTGGGCATCGTCGTAGGCGGGCTCCAGCCACTGGCGCGACTTGGGCAGGTCGATGCCGATCAGCAGCCCGCCGTCGTCATGCAGCAGCGCGCGCATCTGGCCCAGCATGCGGCGCGCCTGGTCCGGATCGAAATTGCCGATGGACGAGCCGGGATAGAACAGCAGGCGCCCTGCCTGCGGAATGCAGGGCGGCAGCGCCAGCGGCTCGGTGATGTCGGCCGCCACGGCATGGGCCTGCAGCCAGGGGTAATCCTCGGCCAGCCGCCGCACGGACTGGCGCAGAAAGGCGCCCGCGATATCCACGCCCACGAAATGGCGCGGACGCAGGCTGTCGCACAGGGCGCGCACCTTCTCGCAATTGCCCGCGCCCAGCTCGATCAGCACCTCGGTGCCGCGCAGGGCCTCGGCCATGGCAGGGGCGCAGTCCGCCAGGATGGCCGCCTCGGTGCGCGTGGGGTAGTACTCGGGCAGGCGCGTGATCTGCTCGAACAGCTCGCAGCCGCGCGCGTCGTACAGGTACTTGGGGGAGACCTGGGCCTGGGGCTGCATCAGCCCTTCCTGCAGCTGCGCGCGTGCCGCACGCAGCGCAGCGGCCTGCATGCCCGCGCCGGCCTGGCGGCTGCGGCTCTCGGCCGCCTCGGGACAGGGGGCCGATGGCAGCGGCAACGGCACCCGCTGGGCGCGCCCCGACGGGGCATGGGAAAGCACGGAAGCATCGTGGTAGGACATCGTGGGGGCCTCGCTGGGTGCGCTGCCCGCCTGCGGCTGCCGGGGCCCGCCCCGCAAGGGACGCGGCCCGCGCTGGGCGGTCAGCATTGTGGCGGCCTGCATGCGCGCCGCAGCGCCGCACCAGGCCAAGGCCCCCAGCCTAGGCGCCCGCCCCTGCCATGCGGGTAGGACAGTTTCCCCCGCGCGTGATTTTTTCGTGGCATGCCGGGCTGCAGCCGCCGCTGCCCGGGTGCTGCCCGGGTGCCGGCCGGTGCGCCCAGAAAAAAAATCCGGCATGCCGCGAACGGCATACCGGACCAAGTACCCATCCTTGCCTCACTACGCGCTGCCGGATGAAGCAGCGCGTGCCTCGCTCATGATCCGCAGATCAGAAGCGATAGCCCAGTCCCACGCCGACCAGCACGGGGTTCACCTTGAAGGTGCCCACCTTGGTGCCGGCAGCGCTCACGTCGGTTTCGATGAAGACCTTCTTCACGTCGAAATTCAGCGACCAGTTCTTGTCCAGCGCGTAGTCGAAGCCGATCTGCAGCGCGCCGCCAAAGCTGTTCTTCTTGATCGAGGGGTTCAGCGCGGCCTGCACGGCCGGGTTGAAGTTCACGCTCGAAAAGCGGGTGTAGTTGATGCCGGCGCCCACGTAGGGCTTGAAGGCGCCGAAATTGGTGAAGTGGTATTGCGCCAGCAGCGTGGGCGGCAGGTGCTTGAGGGTGCCGATCTGGCCCAGGCCGTTGGCGCGCAGGTCGTGCTTTTGCGGGTAGGTCAGCACCAGCTCGGCCGCGAAGTTGGGCGTGAAGAAGTAGGACACGTCGACTTCGGGCATCCACTTGTTGTTGATCGACAGGCCCAGGCCCGTGCTGTCCTTGTTGGCGCTGTCCAGGTTCACGGCGCGCACGCGCACCATCCAGGGGCCTTCGGCCTGCTGCGCAAAGGCGGCACCCGAAGACAGGGCGCAAACGGCAGCAACGGCGAGCAGAGTTCTTTTCATGATGGAGAGTCTTGGAGTACCCGGGGCAAATCCCGTAGCTGTATTGCAGCAGGGGCGGACCGTGGCGGTCTTGTCCTAGCTCAAATCCGCGTCGGCCCGCGCGCCCAAGCGCAGCCCGCGTTGGCCGCAAGCAACGCCGCGCGCCAATGCCTGCGGCGGCGCTACCGGTCCTGAACGGCACAGCCGCTGGCGGCAGGCGCGGCCAGCGGCGCTTGGCGGTGCGCAAAGCCCCGGGCGGACAGCAGCAGATAGCCCACCGCATAAAGGATGGGGTCGTCGGTATCGTCATCGTTGAGCCGCTGGACCAGGGCCATCGCCCGCTGCAGGTTCAGCGACAGGTCGTCGAGCCGGCACGCGGCGGGCGTGGCCTGGACCTTGAGGCAGGACGCGTGGTGGGCCGTGTCGTAGTAGTGGCCCAGCAGGTCGCGGACGGCGGACACCTCGGGGCTGTTCACGCGCTCCGCATGCATCTGCAGCACGCTCAGCGCGGCGCCCAAGTGGCACAGCGCATCGGTGGCCCGCTGTTCGAGATCGCATGGCATGGCGCCATGGCCGGTGTCTTGGCTCATTGATCCTCCCTCCCATGAGTCCGTGGCTTTCTTCGATGCGCACTGCCAGTGACGGTGCGCAGATTTTTCCATCGCCTCAAATTTTGCGGAATATATTCCACAAAACCTAATGTGCCAAGAGCGAACCTTGCCGAATATTTTGAGCAAGCAACGTGGAACCAGATCAGGCACTTGGACAGGCATTGCGCAGCCTTCGAACACAGCGCAATTGGTCACAGACAGAATTGGCTCTGCGGGCCGATATGGACCGTTCCTACGTTTCCTTGATCGAACTCGGCCGCAACAGTCCCAGCGTGCGCATGCTGTTTCGCCTCTGCGATGCCCTGAACATCACCCCTTCCGCCTTGATCAAGGATGTGGAGATGCGCATGCAGGTGATCAGCCAGAGCGTCGGGCAGGGCAAGGATGGGCTTGCGCCCACGCGCGATCCGCACTAAGTTGACGGCCCGGCCCGGCAAGCGGCGCCGGCCACAGACTTTCGTACCCCTTTCCTGCCACGCCATCTCCATGACCACCCTCAAGCTCTACTACGCCCCGGGCACCTGCGCCCTGGCCACCCGCATCGCCCTGATCGAGGCCAATGCACCGCATGAAATCGTCAGGCTCGACTTTTCCAAGGCGGAGCAGCGCAGCGCCCAATACCTGGCCATCAATCCCAAGGGCCGCGTGCCCGCCCTGGCCACCGAGCGCGGCGTGATCACCGAGACCCCGGCCCTGCTGGCCTACGTGGCGCACCGCTTTCCCGAGGCGCGCCTCGCGCCGCTGGACGATGCGTTCGCGTTCGCGCACATGCAGGAGTTCCACGGCTACCTGTCCTCCACCGTCCATGTCGCCCATGCCCATGGCCGCCGCGCCGCGCGCTGGGCCGATGACGAGCAGGCCATCGCCTCCATGCAGCGCAAGGTCGCCACCAACATGGCCGAGTGCTTCGGCGTGATCGAGCGCCACTACCTGGGCGATGGGCCCTGGGTGCTGGGGGCGCAGTATTCGGTGGCCGACGCCTACCTGTTCACCATCGCCGGCTGGCTGGAGGGCGACGGCGTGGACATCGCCGGTTTCCCCAAGGTCCATGCGCACTTCCAGCGCATGAAGGACCGCGCGGCAGTGCGCGGCGCGCTGCAAGACTGACCGCACCGCGCCCGCCCCTGGCGGCCCCGCCGGCGGAAGGCGGGGCCGCCGCCTCGCCCCTTTCCACCCTCTTTCCACCCTCTTTCCGCCCTCTTTCCGCCCCTTCCCCCCTCTCTTCCCCTCCCCTTTCCTGCAGCCGCCCCAGCGCGCCCGACCCAGGGTTGGCCCTAGCGTCTTCTTGCGATGTTTTGTATACACTTAATGTATGTAAGCAGATATGCAAGCCCTGTCCCACCCGGAACAAGGAGGTTTCTTCCACAGCAGACGTCACTTTTCCCAGCGCACCGCCGCCCGTGCTGGTGCGAACAAGACGCAGGCTTGCGCAGGCCCGGCACGTGGCCGCCATGCCTATACAACAAGAGACAACGTGGCTTCATGAAGCAGCTGTGAAGCCATGAACGGAGTGCTGGCGCCTGGCGCTCCGACAAAGGCCGCATATGGAAAATTCCGCAGCAAATCCGGCGCGTCCGTTCGTGACCGCCAGCCCGCACCAGTCCGCCAGGGCCCACGAACGGCTGCCCGCCGGAGTGTCCCCCGCCCTGTACAACCATGACCTGGCGCCGACCCGCAAGGAGGGCCGCTCCTGGGGCGCCTACAGCCTGTTCACGCTCTGGGCCAACGATGTGCACAGCCTGGGCAACTACGCCTTTGCCATCGGCCTGTTCGCGCTGGGGCTGGGCGGCTGGCAGATCCTCACGGCGCTGCTGATCGGTGCCGCCTTCCTGTTTTTCCTGCTCAATCTCTCGGGCTTCATGGGGCCCAAGACCGGCGTGCCCTTTCCCGTGATGAGCCGCATCAGCTTCGGCACGCGCGGCGCCCAGATACCGGCGCTGATCCGTGGCGGCGTGGCCATTGCCTGGTTCGGCATCCAGACCTATCTGGCGTCCATGGTGCTCGATGTGCTGCTTTTGCTGCTGTTTCCCGGCCTGCAGCCGCTGGCGTCGCAGTCCGTGCTGGGCCTGCCGCTGCTGGGCTGGATCAGCTTCAGCGCGCTGTGGGTGGTGCAGGTGCTCATCGCCTGCTGGGGCATGGAGAGCATCCGCAAGTACGAGGCGTTCGCCGGCCCGGTGATCCTGGCGACCTTCGTCGCGCTGGCGGGGTGGATGCTCTACAGCGCGGGCGGCACCATCCAGTGGAATGCGCCCAAGCCCATCGCCGGCGCCGCCATGTGGATGCAGATCCTGGGCGCGGCGTCGCTGTGGGTGGCGATCTATGGCACCTTCGTGCTCAATTTCTGCGACTTCACGCGCGGCGCCACTTCGCGCAGCGCCGTGGTCAAGGGCAACTTCTGGGGCATTCCCATCAACATGCTGTTCTTCGGCATGATCGTGGTGGTCCTGACGGGCGGCCAGCTGGCGATTGACGGCACGCTGATCCACAGCCCCACCGACATCGTCCAGAAGATCCCCAGCACGCCGCTGCTGGTGCTGGCCAGCCTGTCGCTGCTGATCCTGACCATTGCCGTGAATCTGATGGCGAACTTCGTCGCCCCGGCCCTGGCGCTGGCCAACCTGCTGCCACGCCACCTGAACTTCCGCCGCGCCGCGCTGGTCAGCGCCATCATCGGGTTTGCCATCCTGCCGTGGAACCTCTACAACTCGCCCCTGGTGATCGTCTATTTCCTCGGCGGCCTGGGCTGCCTGCTGGGGCCGCTGTTCGGCATCGTCATGGCCGACTACTGGCTGATCCGCAAGCAGTGCGTGAACGTTCCGGCCCTGTACACGCATGACCAGGCCGGCCCCTACCACTACCGCAATGGCGTCAATCCCGCGGCCATCAAGGCGCTGGTTCCCTCGGCCCTGATCTCGCTGCTGTTCGCCTTCCTGCCCGTGCTGCAGTCGCTGTCCCAGTTTTCCTGGTTCATCGCCGCCGGGCTGGGCGCCCTCTTTTACTGGCTGATCGCCCCGAAGGGCCTGGTCTACGAGGACCGGGACGGCGAGTCCATTGCCGTGCACGCAGCCACCCATTGAACCGGAGACCCTTGTCCATGCGCATCCTGATCGTCAACGTCAACACCACCGAGTCGATGACCCACGCCATCGGCCAGCAGGCCCGCAAGGCCGCTGCGCCCGGCACGGAGATCGTCGCCCTGACGCCGCGCTTCGGCGCGGAATCCGTCGAGGGCAATTTCGAAAGCTACCTGGCCGCCGTGGGCGTCATGGATGCCGTGATGCGCTACGGGCAGCCATTCGACGCCGTCATCCAGGCGGGCTACGGCGAACACGGCCGCGAGGGCCTGCAGGAGCTGCTGGAGGTGCCCGTGGTGGACATCACGGAGGCGGCGGCCTCCACCGCCATGTTCCTGGGCCACAAGTATTCGGTGGTCACCACGCTCGACCGCGCCGTGCCGCTGATCGAGGACCGGCTCAAGCTGGCGGGCCTGGATGCGCGCTGCGCCTCGGTGCGCGCCAGCGGCATGGCGGTGCTGGAGCTGGAAACCCAGCCCGAGCGCGCCGTGCAGGCCATCGTCGAGCAGGCCTCGCTGGCGGTGCAGCAGGACCATGCGGAAGTGATCTGCCTGGGCTGCGGCGGCATGGCCGAGCTGGAGGCGAAGGTCCGTGAGCGCACCGGCGTGCCGGTGGTCGATGGCGTGGCCTGCGCGGTGACCATCGCCGAGTCGCTGGTGCGGCTGGGCCTGAAGACTTCCAAGGTCCGCACCTATGCGCCGCCGCGCACCAAGCGCGTGACCGGCTTTCCGCTGCCGGGCCCGGCCGCGCGCTAGGCATTGCCTTTGCCTTGCGCCGGACAGGGGCCTTCGGGCCCTTTTCTTGCGCGCCGGCGGACAAGGCACTCGTAAGTCTGGCTTGGCAGTCCTCCAAGCTGCGGGCCTCTACCGCATGGGGCCTGGCCTGCCTACATTGGAGCCATCCATTGATTGTTCCCCCCGCAGACAGGACGCAGCATGCAAAGACAAGCCACCGTGATTGCCATCAACCCCCAGACCGGCCTGCTGGGCCTGCAGCTTGACGGCGAGGACAGCTTTGTCCTGGCCCAGCAGATCGATGCCCGGCCGCTGAACGCGGGCCAGATGCTGGCCGGCGAGATGGACAGCGTGGGCATGGAGACTTTCGTCGATGCCCGCACCCAGGACCATTTCGAGGTGTTCGTCGAGGCCTACGGCCTCAGTGCCGAGGCGGTGGAGCTTGCCATGCGCTGAGCATGGGTGCGCCCCCGTTCAGCGCCGCCGCAGGCGCTGCACGGCCTGCACCGCCGCGAGCACCACGGCCCCCGCCACGATGCCTGCGGCCGCGTTGAGCAGGTTGACGGCCAGAAAGCGCCACAGCCCGCCCAGGGCGCCCTGGGCAGCCGCCTCGCCCAGCCCTTGCACGGCATGGTGCAGGGCCGGCACGCCATGCACGAGGATGCCGCCGCCGACCAGGAACATGGCGGCCGTGCCGGCGATCGACAGGCCCTTCATCAGCCAGGGCGCCGCCGCGACGATGCCCCGGCCCAGCGCACGCGCCGCGGCGCTGGCGCGCCGGCCCAGCCACAGGCCCAGGTCGTCGAGCTTGACGATGCCGGCCACCAGGCCATAGACGCCTACCGTCATGAGCACGGCGATGCCCGCGAGCACGGCCACCTGCTGCCCGAAGGGGGCCGCGGCCACGGTGCCCAGCGTGATGGCGATGATCTCGGCCGAGAGGATGAAGTCGGTGCGCACGGCGCCCTTGATCTTGTCCTTTTCCATGGCCACGAGGTCCACGCCGACATCGGCATTGGCCTGGGTCAGCCGCTCGCGCTCGACGGCATCTTCCTCGGGCGTGTGCAGGAACTTGTGGGCCAGCTTTTCGCAGCCCTCGAAGCACAGGAAGGCGCCACCGACCATGAGCAGCGGCGTGACGGCCCAGGGCGCGAAGGCGCTGATGAGCAGCGCGGCCGGCACCAGGATGGCCTTGTTGATGAGCGAGCCCTTGGCCACGGCCCAGACGACTGGGATCTCGCGCTCGGCGCGCACGCCGGTGACCTGCTGGGCGTTGAGGGCCAGGTCGTCGCCCAGCACCCCGGCCGTCTTTTGCGCGGCCACCTTGGTCATGACGGACACGTCGTCGGCCATGGCCACGCTCTTGCGGGCAGCGACCTTGGCCATGAGCGCCACGTCGTCGAGGATTGCCGCTATATCGTCCAGCAGCATCAGCAAACCAGCACCAGCCATCGCATTTCTCCCAGAGGTTTGTCGGTCGTCCCAGAGGTTCGTCGGTCGTCCTTGCCAGGCCGCCATCATGGGGCAGCCGCCTGCGCAGCCCTGTAGGAAAGGCCCGCCGCGTGCCGCCGGGCACACGGGCGGGCCCCTGCCCTACTTGCTGGTCTTGAAGCCCTGGCCTGCCGCCCAGGCGGCCACGTCGTCCTTGCGGATGGCGGCGGCCATCAGCTGCGGGAAGGCGTCCGGCGTGCAGGCGAACGAGGGCACGCCCAGCGCGGCGAGCTTGCCGGCCAGCTGTGCATCGTAGGCCGGGGCGCCTTCGTCGCTGAGCGCCAGCAGCGTGATGAACTGAACGCCCGACTCCACCAGCTCCGAGGCGCGCCGCAGCAGGCCGCTTTCCACGCCGCCTTCGTAGAGGTCGGAGATCAGCACCACGATGGTGTTGCGCGGCTCGCTGATCAGCCCCTGGCAATAGCCCACCGCGCCGTTGATGTCGGTGCCGCCGCCCAGTTGCACGCCGAACAGCACGTCCACGGGATCGGAGAGCTTGTCGGTCAGGTCCACGACGGCGGTGTCGAAGACCACCAGGCGCGTGGCGACGGCCGGCAGGCTGGCCATGACCGCGCCGAAGATGCTGGAGTAGACGACGGAGTTGGCCATGGAGCCGCTCTGGTCGATGCACAGGATGACCTCGCGCTGCGGCCGCCGCGCCTTGCGGCCGTAGCCGACCAGGGTCTCGGGCACGACGGTGCGGTACTCGGGCTGCCAGTGCCGCAGGTTGGCGCGGATGGTGCGGTTCCAGTCGATCTCGGCATGGCGCGGGCGGCGGTTGCGCTGGCTGCGGTCCAGCGCGCCCGAGACTGCGCTGCGCATGGGCTCCTCCAGCCGGCGCATGAGGTCGTCCACGACCTTGCGCACCACCATGCGGGCGGTTTCCTTGGTGCTCTGCGGGATGACGGAGCCCAGCGAGATGAGGTCGGCGACCAGGTGCACGTCGGGCTGCACATGTTCGAGCATTTCGGGCTGCAGCATGAGCTCGCGCAGCTTCAGGCGCTCCATGGCATCGCGCTGCATGACCTGCACGACCTGGCTCGGAAAGTACTTGCGGATGTCGCCCAGCCAGCGCGCGACGGTGGGCGAGGAGTTGCCCCGGCCGCCGCGCCGCGAGAGGCTGGCATCGGGCTCGTAGAGCGCGGCCAGGGCCTGGTCCATGTCGGCGATGGCGCCGCCCACGCCGCCGCAGCTGGCCTCGGCCGGCTGGCCCAGCACCAGGCGCCAGCGCTGCAGGCGCGTGGTGGGGGCGGGTTCGCCGTCGCCGGGGGCGGGCGATGCGGCGAGGGTGGCGTCTTGCGCCATGTCTTGGGAGAGGGGGTCAGCCATGGATCAGGCCTCCTGCGGGGTCGATGGCGGTTGCACGGACAGGCCCAGGCCCAGCAGCTCGTCGAGCACGGCAAGGGCCAGCGCGGCGCGCGGCTCGTCCCAGGGCTCGGCGGCGGCCATGGCGCCGGCACCGGCACCGGGCGGCGCCGTGCCGGACTGCGCCTGGCGGGCCTTTTCGCCCAGGCTCTGGCGCTCGTGCGTGGAAAACTCCGAGAAGCTGCGCCGCACCAGCGGCAGGATCTGCACGAACTGGGTTTCGCCCAGCTGCGCCAGCCAGGCATCGACCGCGCCCCAGATGGCCTGGTCGTGCAGCAGCACCAGGGCCTGGCGGTTGAGGAAGCCGTCGAGCCAGGCGGCGGCGTCCAGCGGCGGCACGCCCAGCGAGAGATTGCGCGAGAGCTGGACGGCCACGTCGGCACTGTCCAGCCGCTGGGCATCCAGCAGCAGCCGGCAGGCCATGCCGCGCAGCAGCGCCGCCCCGGCATCGCCCAGCGCCAGGCTGCGCAGGGCGCCATGCCAGGCCTGAAGCGGCTCCTCGGCTTCGCGCAGGCGCAGCGCCTCGTGCGCATGCAGCACGGTGGACTGCATGCTGCGCGCGGCGTCCTCGTCCAGCGACATGCAGGCCAGCGACAGGCCGATGGAGGCGCGCAGCGCCAGGCTGTCGATGACGTTGGCCAGCGCCTGGGTGTCGGTCTGGCGCACGCTGCCGTAGCGGTAGACGTTGGCCAGCGGCGGCAGCGCCTGCAGCAGCTGGGCCACGTCGCCGGTGCTGGCCGAGCGCTCGGCCAGGTCCTTCATGAGCGTGTCCACGAGCACGGGCAGGTCGGCCAGCAGGGCATCGTCCACGGCCTGGGCCATTTCGGGCAGCGGCGTGTCCGCGCCCAGGCTCTGGCGCACCTTGGCCGAGGCGGCCTGCACCAGCGTGCCGCCGAAGCGGCTGGCCTCGATGACGCGCACGGCCAGTTCGGGCTCCCAGCTCAGTTGCCAGGTTTCGCGGAAGGTGCCGCGGCTGCGCTGCTGGCCGGCCGCGAGGCTGCCCCAGCCGATGCCCAGCAGGCGCAGGCGGTGCAGGAACTGGCTGCGCTCGCGGTCGATGTCCTTGCGCAGGTCCAGCGCCAGTACCTTGGCCGCGGCCTCGGGCTTCAGGCGCAGGCTTTTCTGCTGCTGCTCGATGTCGCGCTGCAGCGGCACCTGGGGCACGTCGGCGGGCACGCCGCCGATGCGGTCGCCCACGCTGAGCTCGCGCTCGATCAGCGCCAGCGGCGCCCGCTCGCCCATGCAGATGACGGTGACGATGGCTTCCTCCAGCTCGGGCAGGCCCGGGCTGGCCTGGCCGCGCAGGGCGGCCAGGCTTTCGGCCAGGCGCGTGGCCTCGATGATGTGGGCGCTGGAGCAGTCCAGGTCCTTGGAGCGCAGCAGCGCGGCAACGCGCGCCAGCCAGCCGACCGTGCGGTAGCGGAGGTCCATGCCGCCATCGGCGCCGCGCCCCGAGGCCTGCCACAGGTGCTCGTACCAGCCCGGCGAGTCCACGCCCGCGCCGTAGCCGCTGGAGGCGCACAGGTTGCGGTAGGTCCAGGGCGCCCAGGTGGCCTGGACCTTGGCCTTGGGCAGGCCTTTGAGCGTGGCGGCATCGGCCTTGGCCGTGACCTGGGCCTGCAGCGCGGGCACGTGCCAGGCGCCGCAGACGACGGCGATGCGCTGGTGGCCGGCCTTGACGGCCTCGCGCATGCACTGGCGCATCCAGGCTTCGCGCAGCGCCTCGCGCCGGGCGTGGCGCTCGCCACGCGTTTCGTTGGGCAGCTCGGCACGCACGGCCGCCATGGCTTCCGCGATGCCTTCGAACAGGGCCGTGCCGTCGCCGCGTTCTTCGACCATGCGGTTCCACCAGCTTTCGCCGTCGGGATGGCCCGCCGCCTGGGCCAGCAGGTCCAGCGGATCGCGCCAGCCTTGCCGCGCGCCGCCTTCACCGGCAGGGGCTTCGGTGTCCGTGCCGGCCGGCGCCCCGGCTTCGGCATCGCCGTGGTCCGGCGTGGGCGCGGCGGCCTGCGGCGGCGCGTGCGTATCCGGCCCGCTGCCGGCCGCTTCGCCCTCTTCGGCTTCGGCTTCGGCTACGGTTTCGGTTTCGGTTTCGGCGGCGGCCTTCAGGCGCTCGCGCTCGGCCAGGTCCAGCGCCATGCGGTGGGTCTGGGGCAGGTCGATGAAGCGCGTGGCCACGCCCTGGCGCGCGGCCCATTGCAGGGCCTGCCATTCGGGCGAGAACTCGGCGAAGGGGTAGAAGGCCGCGTGCGAGGGGTCGTCCTGCACGTAGACCAGCATGGCCACGGGCGGGCGCAGGTCGGCATGGCCGAGCATGGGCAGCAGGGCTTCGCCTTCGGGCGGGCCTTCGACGAGCAGGCAGTCGGGCTGCAGCTGCTCCAGCGCATGGAGCAGGCTGCGCGCGCAGCCGGGGCCGTGGTGGCGGATGCCAAAGAAGTGCAGGGCAGAGTCCATGGGGTTCACAGGCCGTATCGTTCTTGCATGGCCTCGTGCCATTCGGTGGGCTGGCCTGCGGCGCGGGCCAGTTCGGGCCAGCACAGCGCGTGTCCCTGGCACAGGGCGGCGATGCGTTTTTCCAGTTGCTGCACCGTCATATGGGCCGGCGCGCAGACGGCCAGGTAGATGCCGGGCAGCCCTGGCGTGCCCATGTCCTGCGCGTCCTCGTCCTGCGTGCCCTCGTCTTGCGCGTCCTCGCCGTCCTCTTGCTGCGGGGCATCGGGGTCGGTGATGCGGTAGCTGTCGTTGCTGTACTGCCAGGTCTTGCAGCCGTGCGCCTCGAGCTGGTCGCGCCAGGCGCCGAGCACGTCCTCGCCCGGGTGCTGGCCGTCGATCATGTAGCTCGGGCCATGGCCGCCGCTTTCGAGCACGTGCAGCGGCTCCACGAATACGCGCACATAGTGCTCCAGCTCCTGTTCGTCCTCGGGCGGCTGCTCGGCCAGCTGCGGCGGGAACACCACCCAGTCGCCGACGCGCTGGACAAATCCCCGGGGCGACGGCTGCACGATCCGCGCGGTGGCCGGGCCGGTGCGGCGCGCCAGCACGTCGCGCATGCGGCCCTGCTCTTCGATGCGCAGGTAGATCAGGCCCCAGTCCTCCTCGACCACGCTGTCTTGGGCGGCGTTCTCGTCCAGCTCCATGCCCAGGGCCCGGGCCTGGGTGCGGACTTCGGCCCATTGCCGGGCGGCCGTGGCGGCGATCAGCAGCTCCCAGCGCGTGCCCGGCTCGGGCTCGGGCTCGGACTGCAGCACCAGGCGGCGCTGCTGCGCGGCGGTGTCGAAGTCCTTGAGCTGCATGGCCGCATCGGCCCACAGCCGGCGCGTGGGCGCGGCTTCGGGGTCGTGCTGCAGCAGTTGCTCGACCAGGGGGCCGACCTGGGCATGGCGTCCTTCGCGGTAGGCCACCTTGGCGCGGTACCAGGCGGCCATCGCGGGCAGGTGGGGCTCGATGCGCTGCGCCTGCTGCTCGACGGCGGCCAGATCGCCGGCATCGAAGCACAGGCGGAACCAGTGGTTTTGCAGTTCCACCGAGTCCGGCGCGGCCTCGACCATGGACCGCACCCGGCTGCGCGCCAGCTCCCCCAGGCCGAAGCCGGCCAGCGCGCCGGCCAGCCGCATGGCGATGGCCTGGTCCTGCGGCCATTGGCCGTGCGCCTGCTCCAGCCACTGGATGACGGTTTCGCTGGCTAGGCCGTCGGCGGCCTCCGAGCCCAGCCACTGCGCCAGCTCCTGCGCCGCGCAAGGCAGCGCCGGCACGCTGGCCGAGGCCAGCGCCTGGCGGGCCTGCTGCACGCTGGCGCCCGCGCCCAGGTCCTCGCGCAGCAGCGGCACATGCTCCAGCGCGCGCGCCAGGGCCTGTTCGGCCAGCCACGGCACTTGCCGGGCCAGCGCCAGCCTGCTCTGGGCCAGCGCCAGCTCGATCAGCACGCGGTGGCTGCCGGCGGTGTGCAGATGCTCGGTGACCGCCCACAGCGCATGGCCCAGCGCCGGGGTGTTGAGTTCGGGCAGCGCGCCGGCCGCGGCGATGGCGGCGCGCGCCCAGAGCACGTAGGCGGCGACTTCGATGTCGGCGAAGTCGGGCAGTTGCTCCCACGCGGCCTGGGCCTGCCCGGCCATGGCCAGGGCGCGGCAGCGCTGCAGCAGGCGGGTGGACTGCTCCTCGGGGTCGTCGCGGTCGCTGTCTTCCTGCGTTTCGTCCAGCAAGGCCAGGGCCTTGTGCGCATCGCCCAGCGCCAGCCATTGCTCGACCTCGGTGGTCACGTACAGCGTGCCGGGCTCCTCGCCATCCCTGGCCTGGGCGTCGCGCTGGCTGCGCAGGTAGGCCAGCGCCTCGCGCCGCTGGCCCAGGTCGGCCATGGCGTTGGCGCGCTCGATGGTCAGGCAGCCGAAGCAGTTCCAGCTGGTGTCGATGCGCGAGAGGGTCTCGTCGCAGGCGGCCAGCCGCTCGCGGGCCCAGCCCGGGCCGTCGACGTTGGCATAGGTGCCCACCAGATCCTGGGTGACGCACACGCTTTGCGGGCAGCCCTGGGTCTTGTCCTGGTGCGCGCCTTCGTAGGCCTCGACCACTTCGCCCAGCAGCTGCTCGCCCTGGTGGCGGGCGAGGCGCGAGGCGCACAGCCAGTGCTTGAAGTAGACCTCCAGCCAGGGGATTTCCAGGCTGCGCGCGGCGGCCAGGGCCTCGGGGGTCAGCGCTTCCACCAGCGCGTGGTTGCCCAGGTATTTCTGGTAGGGCACGTCGTGGATCAGATGGGCCAGGCGCTGCTGGCCCTGCTCTTCGAGGCGGTCCGCGAGTTCGTTGACCCAGGCAAAGTTATCCATTTGCGGCAATCTCCTTACGATGGCATTCGGTGCGGCTCAGCGGCCTTCCCCGGGCAGGCACAGCGCCGCCACAGCCTCGCTGAAATCATTGAACAGTTGCACCAGCGGCGGCTGGCCCGGCAGTTCCTCGCCCGCGGGCGCCATGATGGCCTTGAAGCTGCGCAGCAGCGCCACGGCGTGCGAGGGCGGCTGCCGCCCCTCGCGATGGCTTTGCAGCAGGGCCTGGATGGCGCGGTTGTCCAGGTTCACGTACAGGCGCGCGGGCACCGTGGCGTCGACGCGCCGGGTGAAGGCGCGCGCCAGGCCCAGCGCGGCGCCGGCCATGCGCTTGCTGGCGTCGTCGGCCTCCAGCCGGGCCTTGAGCTGGGCTTCGCGGTCGGGCACGACGATCAGCGGCAGCTCGGCCGAGCCGAAGCGCACGGGCACGACCAGTTCGCCCCAGGCCAGTTGCTCGCGCAGCCAGGCCAGCTCGGCCGGGGGCAGGTCGTCCTCGCGGAACATGCGGGCATTGCCGGCGGCCGTGCCGACTTCGATCAGCAGCACGCCGCGGTCGCGCACCCATTGGCGCAGGAAGCCGGCCACGGCATAGCGGTCGCCGCGCGCCACGGGGATCTGCAGCACGCGGAACAGCACGTCCTCGAAGCCGCCGCTCTGCCCCAGGCTCAGGTGGATGCGCCCTTCGCGCACCAGGCTGCGCACGGGCAGGTCGCCCTGGCTGGTGGGCAGGCGCACGGCGTCGGCCAGCACGGTGAACAGGTCCGGCTCGCACAGCGCCGCGCCCAGCAGGGCCTCGTTGTGGCGCGTCAGCAGCCGCGCCCAGGCCGGCGCCTGTGTCTGGGCCAGATGGGCCAGCCCCTGGATCAGCGTCTGGCGCAGATGCTGGCGCGCCGCCTGGTAGGCATCGTCGCGCTGCAGGTCTTCGCGGCTGGCCGTGGGCGTGAGGGCGTTGGACTCGATGACCCCGCCGATGAAGCCGGCCCACACGGGCAGCAGGTCGCGCGCCTCGTCGTCCAGCAGCATGCCGCGCACGTAGACGCTGAGGTGGCGGTTGTCGCTGGTGCCATAGGTGGCGCCATCCTGCACCCACAGCAGGCCGCGCGCATCGCTGGGGCCTTCGGGCTCCACCGGGATGACGCAGATGGGCTCGAAGTGCTGCTCCATGCGGGCCGCGAAGGCCATGCGCTGGCGCTGCAGCACGGCCGGGTGCACGGCCACGCCGGCCTCGGTGGCGCGCCAGGGCGGCGGCTCGGCATTGACGCACTCGTCGTCGAACCACAGCGGCTCGCGCAGCAAGGCGCAGTAGCGGCCCAGCACGCGCTTGAGCACGCCGGCGGAGCACAGGTGGCTGAAGTCGCTGCGCATGGCCAGATGGATTTCCGTGCCCACGGGCCGCGCCGGCACGGCCTGCACCGCGTAGCGGCGCCCGTCCGAGGAGCGGTAGCGCCAGCCCTCATCGGGCGTCTGGTAGGAGGTGGTGTTGACCAGCACCTGCCCGGCCACCACGAAGGCCGAGAGAAAGCCCAGGCCGAACAGGCCGATCAGCGCGTCCGTGCCCTCGCGTTCGCTGGAGCGCAGCTGGCGCGTATAGCCGTTGCCCAGCGTGGCCAGGTAGCGGTGCAGTTCCTGCTCGGTCAGCCCGGAGCCGTTGTCGCGGATGATGATGGTCTGCGCGGCCGGGTCGGCCAGCACGTCGATGCGGCCCGGGCCGGTGAAGCCGGGGTCCTCCAGCCGCCGGCGCGAGATGGAGTCGTGCGCGTTCTGGATCAGTTCGCGTATGGCCACCACGGGGGTGGAGTACAGGTGCTTGGCCAGGACGTCGAACAGCCCGTCCAGGTGGACCTGCGTGGTCTGCAGTGCCGCAGGGATGCTGTCTGGGCTGAAAGCGTGCGAAGCCGGGTGTTCCGCGTTGTCGGACATTTGCCTTGGCGCCTTGCGTGGGAACGTTTCAGAGCTGCTCGCGGCAGGCGCGGTACAGGTCCTTCCAGTCGCTGCGCTCCTTGACGACGGTTTCCAGGTATTCCTTCCAGACCACGGCGTCCTGCACCGGGTCCTTGATCACGGCGCCCAGCAGGCCCGAGGCCACGTCGCCCGCGCGCAGCACGCCGTCGCCGAAATGGCCGGCCAGCGCCATGCCGCTGTTGATCACCGAGATGGCCTCGGCCGTGGACAGCGTGCTGCTGGGCGACTTGACGCGCACGGTCTTGCCGTCCTCGGTCTGGCCGTTGCGCAGTTCGCGGAAGATCTGCACCACGCGGCGCACTTCCTGCAGCGCGGGCGGCTCGGCGGGCAGCGCCAGCGCGCGGCCCTGCTCGGCCACGCGCTTGGTGACGATCTGCACTTCCTCGTCCTGCGAGGCGGGCACGGGCAGGACCACGGTGTTGAAGCGGCGCTTGAGCGCGCTGGACAGTTCGTTCACGCCCTTGTCGCGGTTGTTGGCGGTGGCGATGACCGAAAAACCCTGCACGGCCTGCACCTCGGTGCCCAGCTCGGGCACGGGCAGCGTCTTTTCGGAGAGCACGGTGATCAGCGTGTCCTGCACGTCGGCGGGGATGCGGGTCAGCTCCTCGATGCGGGCGATCTTGCCCAGCTTCATGGCGTTGACCAGGGGGCTGGGGATCAGCGCCTTCTCGGAAGGGCCATGGGCCAGCAGCTGGGCGTAGTTCCAGCCGTAGCGCAGCTGCTCCTCGCTGGTGCCTGCCGTGCCCTGCACGAGCATGGTGGAGTCGCCGCTGACGGCCGCCGACAGGTGCTCGGACACCCAGGACTTGGCCGTGCCCGGCACGCCGTACAGCAGCAGGGCGCGGTCGGTGGCCAGCGTGGAGACGGCGATCTCCATGAGGCGCGGATTGCCGATGTACTTGGCGCTGACTTCGAAGCCGTTGTCCAGCCTGCCCCCCATCAGGTACTGGAGCACGGCCCAGGGCGAGAGCTTCCAGTTGGGCGGGCGCGGGCGGTCGTCCACCTTGCGCAGGGCTTCGAGTTCTTCGGCGAATTGCTGTTCGGCATGCTGGCGCAGGACTTGGCTCATGGTGTGCTTCCGGGAAGGGACGTAGGTGGTTTCGGTCAAGGACAGGGGTTGCGGAGTTCGGTGTGCCGCGCTAGGCGGGAGGCAGGTTGGCGAAGGCCTGGTGCAGGCCCAGGCGCAGGGCGACGGCGCGTTCGAGACGCGCGCGCATGCCTTCGTCGTCCCAGGGGCGCCTGCGGCTGCGCTCCAGCCGGGCCTGCTGCTCGGGCGTCAGCGGCCTGGCCGCGGCGTCGGGTGAAGCATCGGGTGAAGCATCGGGCCCGGCATCGGCCGATGCACCGGGCGCGGCATCTTGCGCGGCCGTTTCGGCAGGGGTCTGCGCCGGCGCGCCAGCGTCCTCGCCCTGCCCGGCCGCAGGCTTGCGCCACAGCTGGGCAAAGCGCTGCAGCGAGGCCACGTCGAGCATGCGGGCGCAGGAGAGCAGGGCATGCCCTGCCTGCCAGCTGTGCCAGCTGCCCGTGGCCTGCTTGCCGCCCAGCGCCTGGTGCAAGGCATCGACGAGGCGTTCGGACAGGTGGGGCGACAGCTGCTCGGCCTGGGGCACGGACTGGGCCATGGCCTCGATGGCCTCGATGAGCCGGCCCTTGTCGCGCTCGAACTGTGCCTGCCAGCGGGCCTCGCGCTCGGCCGGGGACAGCCGGGCCATCAGCGCCTGCATCAGCGTGTCGGCACGCATGTCGCGGCCCATCATCTGCGCGGCGTCGATCCAGGCGGCATCCTGCTGGTATTGCAGGGCCTGCAGCCAGCCCTGGCGCAGCGCGGCCTTCCAGTCGCTTTGCCGGCTCCACTGCATGAGCTCGACCGGGTTCCTGTCCAGGGTCCGCGTCCAGAAGTCCAGCGGCGTCAGTTCCACCAGTTGCTGCAGCAGCCAGGCTTTCTGGCCGCCGCGGAAGTAGGGGTGGGGCTTGGGCAATATGCCGTCGCGCTCCCATTCCTTGGGCGCCTGCTCGGGCGGCTCCACGGTCCAGTGGCCCTTGTCGTCCTGCTGCAGCAGCGCGCGCATCCAGCCCATGAGGCGCTGGCTGTGGGCGCTGCCGGGCAGGCACGACAGCATCCGGGCCACGCTTTCGCGCACCTCTTTGCTGCGGTCCGCCAGCAGTTTTTCGAGCAGCGGCTCATCCTCCAGGCCCAGGCCCGTGGCCAGTGCCTGGACCATGGGCAGGCGCTCCTTGGCGCCCAGTTCCTTGAGGCTGGCTTCGAGGCGGGCCCGCGCCCTGGCGGGTTCGGTGGCGCGCTCGCGGCGCAGCAGGTCCACGCGCTGGTCCACCGAGCCCTCGGCCCAGATCTGCTCGGGGTCGGCCGTTTCCTCGACGCCCCCCGCATACGCCCACTGGGAGTTCAGCGCCCCCAGCCAGCGCCCGCGCTCGCCCAGCACGGGCCCCAGCCACTGGCGCAGTTCCATCGACTGCCGGCCCTGCTCCAGCGCCAGAGTCAGCAGATCGTGCGGCAGCCGGCGGCCGGCCTGGCCCAGGGTGCGCAGCATGCTGGCGCGCAGGTCCGACGGTCCGTCGGCCAGCACCTCGCGCATCAGGGCGTGCAGGGCTTCGTCCTCGGGCGCGGGGCGGGTTTCCAGCGGCGCCACGGGCGGTGCCGACAGGGGGGCCTTCAGCGCCACCTGCGCGCCCGGCTGCCAGCCGCCGCGCTCGCACACTGCCGCGACGGCGCTGGCGCGCAGCAGCTGCATCGCGGCGCCAGGCGCCGGCTGCCGCAGGGCTGCCAGCAGGGCCTGACGGGTGGGCTGCGCCGACGCATCGGCGCCGCTGGCCAGCGCCTGCGGCACGGGCAGGCGCTCCACCCCGACCATGGCGGACTGCTGCAGCGCCGTCCAGATGTGTGCATTGCTCATACGATCTCGCCCCGGTTGTGCCACATGCAGCGCGCATCGGCGCCGGCCCCTTGCCGCCAGGCGCTCAGCAGGCGCCAGCGGCCCACGGCCGCGCCGGGCTCCCATTCACCGAAAAGCCGCAAAGGCTCGCCGCCCGAGAGGGCCAGCAGTTGCCAGGCGTCGGCATCGCCGATGGCCGCAGGCACGGGCAGCGCCTGCCCGTCGGCCCCGGGCCAGGCCACGAACCACTGGCCTTCGGCGGGGACCAGCCGCGCATCCGCGCACCACAGGGGCTGCATGGGCTGCAGCGGGTTGGCGGCAATGCGCCGGCCCAGCTGCCACAGGCTGTCCTGCGCGCACGGCACGGCAAGCGGCTGCGACTGCGGTTCGGCCAGCGCCGGTCCGTTGCCCTGGGCCGCGATGGCGCGCAGCGGCGACCTGCCCGGGTAGAAATGCAGCGCGCAGCGGTAGCGCGCGCCCGCCACCCAGGCGGACTCGAATCCGCGCCCGCCCTGCGCATAGTCCAGCACCAGGGCCGTGCGGCCGGTATGCAGGCCCTGCAGCCAGACACGGCGCTCCATGAGCCGGCCTTCGCGTTCCATGGTACGCAGTCCGGCCACCAGCCATTCGTCATCGACCTGCGGGCCGCTGGCCTGCACCTCGGCCTTGTCCATGGGCCAGCCCAGGGCGGCCATCACGTCGGCCCGCACTTCGGGGCTCAGCTGCTCGCGGCGCTGCACGGCGTCCACGATCAACTGCCAGTGGCCCAGTTGCACGAGCAGGTCGCGCGGCCAGCCCGCATGGCTGTCCACCAGTTCCCAGCCTTCCTTGATGCGCGCGGCCATGCCCGTGGCCTGCGCGTCCACCATGCGCGCCGCCATGGTGCTCCAGCGCTGGCGGGCCTGCGCATTGCCCGCCTGGCTGGCCAGCCCCGCCCGCACCATGTCCTGCATCCACAGCGACAGCTCCTGCAGGCCGGCGCCGATCTTGTCCCAGCGCTTGTCCTCGCGGCGGGCCTGCTGCCGGGCCGCCGTCTCGGGGTCTGGCGGCGGCGCGGCGGCGGCCGCAGCCGCCCTGGCCTCCTTCTTCTCGGCCTTTTCCTGCCGGCTGTCCAGCCAGGCCTGCACCCAGGCCGGCGGATCGCCGCCTTCGGCCATCTGGCCATTGGCGCGCAGCAGCATGAGCGCCAATCCGTGCTTGCAGGGGAATTTGCGGCTGGGGCACGAGCATTTGAAAGAAGGGCCCGACAAATCGACCTGGGTCTGATAAGGCTTGCTCCCACTGCCCTGGCATTCTCCCCAGGCGGCGGATTCATTGCAGCCCGTGACGGGCCATTTGGAGAGCGACTGCAGTCCCTTGGCGGCCTTGCTGGAGGCGGCATCCGGCGACAGCGCCAGCACTTCGCTTTCTGTTCCTAGTACACGCGACACCGAAGTTCCCTCTTCCTGTGCTTTCATCGCCGGGCGCAATGCGGCAATTCCCAAGGCCCGCGCCAACCGAGTCAGAGAGCCTATCAGCATTGAACGTCGGCAATTTGAAACAAATCACAACAACAACCCGGCCGCCGAATGGCATTCGACGCAGCCCCTGCAATCCGCCACCCGCCATTGCACAGACAGGCAATGGAGCCGTTGCAAAGCGAGCACTCATTCAGGGTGTTGCGCCAGCGCGCGCCCGTGGCCGCTCCCACCGGCCTGCGCAGCCGGGCCGCGGGCGGCAGAGAGCGGCAGAGCACGGCAGAAGATGCAAATATACTGTACATTCATACAGCCATGGACCTGCAACGCAAACTTTCCATCCTCGCCGATGCCGCCAAGTACGACGCCAGCTGCGCCTCCAGCGGCTCCAAGCCGCGCGACTCGCTGGACGGCAAGGGCATGGGTTCGGTCACCGGCATGGGCATCTGCCACAGCTATGCGCCCGACGGGCGCTGCATCTCGCTGCTCAAGATCCTGCTGACCAACTTCTGCATCTTCGACTGCCGCTATTGCATCAACCGCAAGAGCTCCAACGTGCAGCGCGCGCGCTTTTCCGTCGACGAGGTGGTGCGCCTGACGCTGGACTTCTACCGGCGCAACTGCATCGAGGGCCTGTTCCTGTCCAGCGGCATCATCCGCTCCAGCGACTACACCATGGAGCAGCTGGTCGAAGTGGCGCGCCGGCTGCGCCAGGAGCATGACTTTCGCGGCTACATCCACCTCAAGACGATTCCCGACGCAGCGCCGGAACTGCTTGCGCTGGCGGGCCGCTACGCCGACCGCCTGAGCATCAACGTGGAGCTGCCCACGGATGACGGGCTGGCACGGTTCGCGCCGGAAAAGGACGGCCGGCGCATCCGCCTGGCCATGCACCGCGTGGACGAGCAGGTGCAGGCCTGGCGTGCGGCCACGCGCGAGCAGCGCCAGGCGCAGGCCCTGCCCGGCGCGCCAGCGCGGCGTGCCGCCGTGCCGCGCTTCGCCCCCGGCGGGCAGAGCACGCAGATGATCGTGGGCGCGGACCAGGCCACGGATGCGGACATCCTGGACTCCAGCCACAGGCTGTACGCCGGCTATGGCCTCAGGCGCGTGTACTACTCGGCCTTCAGCCCCATTCCCGACGCCTCGCGGGACCTGCCGCCGCAGGCGCCGCCGCTGATGCGCGAGCACCGCCTGTACCAGGCCGACTGGCTGATGCGCTTTTATGGCTACGAGGCGCACGAGATCGCGGGGGCCGGCCGGCACGGCATGCTGGACCTGGAGATCGACCCCAAGCTGGCCTGGGCGCTGGCCCACCGCCAGCAGTTCCCCGTGGACCTGAACCGCGCGCCGCGCAGCCTGCTGCTGCGCGTGCCGGGCCTGGGCGCGCAGACCGTGCAGCGGCTTCTGGCCGCGCGGCGCGTGCGGCGGCTGCGCCTGGACGATCTGCTGCGCCTGCGCGCGCCGGTGCAAAAGGCCCTGCCCTTCGTGCTGGTCGATGGCCACCGCCCCCTGCTGGGCGAGCTGGACTCGGCCACGCTGCGCGCCCGGCTCATCGCCCAGTCCCAAGGCAGCCCGGCACAGGCCCGGCACAGCGGCATGCGGCTGCACAGCGCGGTGCAGGCCAGCCTGTTCCAGGACACACCATGCACGGCGAACCCCTGACCGTCGAACTCGACAGTCCCGATGACTGGGCCGGCTTTCGCGCGGCCTGCCGCACGCTGCTGGCCCATGGCGCCGACCCCGCGATGGTGCGCTGGCGCTGGCCCGATGCGCAGGGCGAGCAGCCCTGCGCCATGGCGGCGGACCTGTTCTGCGGCATGCCGCAGCAGGCCGTGCCCGCCTCGGCGCTGGCCGGCCTCACGGCCCCCGGCGGCGCAGGGCTGGCGCTGTCCGGGCACCAGCTGTCGGCGCTGCGGCAGGCCTGCATGCACCGGGCGGCCGGCCGATTCGAGCTGTGCCACCGCTGGCTGGCGCGCGTGCAGGCGCGGCCCGCGCTGCGGCTGGATGCCCTGGATGCGGACTGGCGCGCCATCGAGGCCCTGGCCCGCCCCGTCTCGCGCGAGATCCACAAGATGCATGCCTTCGTGCGCTTTCGCACCACGCAGCGGCCGGACGCGCCGGACCTGCACATCGCCTGGTTCGAGCCCGAGCACCATGTCGTGCGCGCGGCGGCCCCCTTTTTCCGCGCCCGCTTCGCCAACATGCACTGGGCCCTGCTCACGCCGCACTGCTGCGCGCACTGGGATGGCAGCGCGCTGCGCTTCGGCCCGGGCGCGCGGCGCAGCGACGCGCCGCCGCCCGACGCGGGCGAGGCCCTGTGGCTGACCTACTACGCCAGCACCTTCAACCCCGCCCGCCTCAAGGAACAGGCCATGCTGCGCGAGATGCCGCGCCGCTACTGGAAGAACCTGCCCGAGACGGTGCTGATCTCCACCCTGGTGCAGCAGGCGCGGGCGCGCACGGGGCGCATGCTGGAGCCGTAGCGGCGCACCTGGAAAAGCAAAAGGCCCCGAAGGGCCTTTGCCTGGCAGTACCGGGAGTCGGGAATCAGCCCAGCCACTTGCGCGCGTTGCGCCACACACGCATCCAGGGGCTGAATTCGGACTTGTCGCCGCTGGTCCAGCTCATCTGCACGTTGCGGAACACGCGCTCGGGGTGGGGCATCATGGCGGTGAAGCGGCCGTCGGCCGTGGTCACCGCCGTCAGGCCGCCGGCCGAGCCGTTCGGGTTGAACGGGTACTGCTCGGTGGCCTGGCCACGGTTGTCCACGTAGCGCATGGCCGCAATGGCCTTGGCCGCGTCGCCGCGGAAGCGGAAGTTGGCGTAGCCCTCGCCATGGGCGACGGCGATGGGCAGGCGGCTGCCGGCCATGCCCTGCAGGAAGAGGCTGGGCGAGTCCAGCACCTCGACCATGGACAGGCGTGCCTCGAAGCGGTTGCTCAGGTTCTGCGTGAAGCGCGGCCAGTCCTGGGCGCCGGGGATGATGTCGGCCAGCTCGGCGAACATCTGGCAGCCGTTGCACACGCCCAGGCCGAAGGTGTCGGCGCGGCCGAAGAACTGCTGGAACTGTGCGGACAGGCGTTCGTTGAAGGTGATGGAGCGTGCCCAGCCGATGCCGGCGCCCAGCGTGTCGCCATAGCTGAAGCCGCCGCAGGCGACCACGCCCGCGAAGTCCTGCAGCTGTGCGCGGCCGGTCTGCAGGTCGGTCATGTGCACGTCCACCGCCTCGAAGCCGGCCTCGGTGAAGGCGTAGGCCATTTCCACATGGGAGTTCACGCCCTGCTCGCGCAGCACGGCCACGCGAGGCCGGGCATCCAGGTTCAGGAAGGGCGCGGCGGGGTTCTCGGCCGGATCGAACGTCAGGTGCAGGTGCATGCCGGGGTCCGAGGGCTCGCCGGCGGCGGCGTGCTCGCTGTCGGCGCAGGCCGGGTTGTCGCGCTGCTGGGCGATCTTCCAGCTCACGGCGTCCCAGACCTGGTGCAGGTCGCTGAGCGAGGCGCCGAAGACGGACTTGGCGTCGCGCCAGACCTGCAGTTCGCCCTTGCCCGCATCGACCTTGGAGGAGGCGGGGCGGGTCTTGCCCACGATGTGGCTGCAGGTGGCTAGGCCGTGCTCGCGCAGGGTCTGCATGACGGCGGCGCGGTCGGCCGTGCGGATCTGCAGCACGGCGCCCAGTTCCTCGTTGAACAGCGCGCGCAGCGTCATGTCCTCGCGGCGGCCGCTGACCTGGGCGGACCAGTTCTTGCCTTCGCCCGAGTCCATGCGGCTGTCGCTGATGCCGTCGCCTTCGGTGACCAGCATGTCCACGTTCAGCGCCACGCCCACATGGCCGGCGAAGGCCATCTCGGCCACGGTGGCCAGCAGGCCGCCGTCGCCCCTGTCGTGGTAGGCCAGGATCTGGCCCTTGGCACGCAGGTCGTTGACGGCGTCGACCAGGGCGATCAGGTCCTTGGCGTCGTCGAGGTCCGGCGTCTCGTTGCCGGCCTGGCCCAGGACCTGGCCCAGGATGGAGCCGCCCATGCGCATCTTGCCGCGCCCCAGGTCCACGAGGACCAGGGTGCTGTCGTCTTCCGTGGCGTCCAGCTGGGGCGTGAGCGTGCCGCGCACGTCATCGATGGAGGCGAAGCCCGTGATGATCAGGCTGACGGGCGAGGTCACCTTCCGGACCTGGCCGCCTTCGGTCCACTGCGTGCGCATGGACAGGCTGTCCTTGCCCACAGGGATGGAGATGTCGAGCTGCGGGCACAGTTGCATGCCCACGGCCTTGACGGTGGCGTACAGGGCCGCGTCCTCGCCGGGCTCGCCGCAGGCGGCCATCCAGTTGGCCGACATCTTGACCCTGGACAGCTCGATGGGCGCGGCCAGCATGTTGGTGATGGCCTCGGCCACGGCCATGCGGCCCGAGGCGGGGGCGTCGATGGCCGCCAGCGGCGTGCGCTCGCCCATGGCCATGGCCTCGCCCTTGAAGCCCTTGAAGTCCGCCAGGGTCACGGCCACGTCGGCCACGGGCACCTGCCAGGGGCCCACCATCTGGTCGCGGTGGGTCAGGCCGCCCACGGCGCGGTCGCCGATGGTGATCAGGAAGCGCTTGGAGGCCACGGTGGGGTGGGCCAGCACGTCGATCACGGCCTTTTCCAGCGGCACGCCGGTCAGGTCGATGGGGGGCAGCTCGCGCTGCACGGTGGCCACGTCGCGGTGCATCTTGGGCGGCTTGCCCAACAGCACGTCCATGGGCATGTCCACGGGGAACTTCTGGTCGCCAGAGGCCACGGCCGTGTCCTCCAGCACCAGGCGGCGCTCTTCGGTGGCCGTGCCGATCACGGCGAACGGGCAGCGCTCGCGCTCGCAAAAGGCCGTGAACTCGGCCAGCGACTCGGGCGCGATCGCCAGCACGTAGCGTTCCTGGCTTTCGTTGGACCAGATTTCCTTGGGCGCCAGGCCCGATTCCTCCAGCTTGACGGCGCGCAGGTCGAAGCGCGCGCCCCGGCCCGCGTCGTTGGTCAGTTCGGGGAAGGCGTTGGACAGGCCGCCGGCGCCCACGTCATGGATGGCCAGGATGGGGTTCCTGTCGCCCTGGGCCCAGCAGTGGTTGATGACTTCCTGGGCGCGGCGCTCGATCTCGGGGTTGCCGCGCTGCACGGAGTCGAAGTCCAGCTCGGCCGCGTTCGTGCCGCTGGCCATGGAGCTGGCCGCGCCGCCGCCCATGCCGATGCGCATGCCGGGGCCGCCCAGCTGGATCAGCAGGGTGCCGGCGGGAAATTCGATCTTCCTGGTGAGTTCAGAGTCGATCACGCCCAGGCCGCCCGCGATCATGATGGGCTTGTGGTAGCCGCGCGTGATGTCGCCGACCTGCTGCTCGTACTCGCGGAAGTAGCCGGTCAGGTTGGGGCGGCCGAACTCGTTGTTGAAGGCCGCCCCGCCCAGCGGGCCCTCGATCATGATCTGCAGCGGGCTGGCGATGTGCTCGGGCTTGCCCACTTCGCTGCCCCACAGCTTGGAGACCGTGAAGCCGGTCAGGCCGGCCTTGGGCTTGGAGCCACGGCCCGTGGCGCCCTCGTCGCGGATCTCGCCGCCCGCGCCGGTGGAGGCTCCGGGGAAGGGAGAGATGGCGGTGGGATGGTTGTGCGTCTCCACCTTCATCAGGACGTGGTTGACGGCCTGCTTCTTCTGGTAGCTGGGCGCCTTGATCTTGTCCTTGGCGGCCTCGAAGGCGGCGACGAAGCGCTCGACCTCGTGGCCTTCCATGATGGAGGCGTTGTCCGAGTAGGCCACCACGGTGTGCTGGGGCGAGACCTGGTGCGTGTGGCGGATCATGCCGAACAGGCTCTTGTCCTGGGCCACGCCGTCGATGGTGAACCGGGCGTTGAAGATCTTGTGGCGGCAGTGCTCGCTGTTGGCCTGCGCGAACATCATCAGCTCCACGTCCGTGGGGTTGCGCCCGAGGCCCTTGAAGGCGTCGACCAGGTAGTCGATCTCGTCGTCGGCCAGGGCCAGTCCCCACTGGCGGTTGGCGGCCTCCAGCGCCGCGCGGCCGCCTTGCAGCACGTCCACGAATTCCATGGGGGCGGCGCTGAGGGTGGAAAATAGCCGCTCGGCCTCGGCGCGCGTGGCGAAGACCGATTCGGTCATGCGGTCGTGCAGCAGGGCCGCGATCTGCGCGGTCTGCTCGGCCGACAGTTCGGGCGTGCCACCCAGCAGGCCGCTCTTGAGGCTGACGCGGTATTCGGTGATGCGCTCGACGCGAAAGACCTGCAGGCCGCAGTTGCGCGCGATGTCGGTGGCCTTGGAGGCCCAGGGCGAGATCGTGCCCAGGCGCGGCGTGACCACCAGGGCGGTGCCGTCGGCCGGGCCTTCATAGGGGTCTCCATAGGTCAAGAGCGCCTGAAGGCGCTCTTGCAGTGCGGGCGTGGGTGCGGCGTCGGTGGCCACCAGGTGCACGAAGCGCGCGGCGATGCCGGTGATTTTGGGATGGATGGAGACCAGGTCGGTCAAAAGCTGCTGGGCGCGGAACGAGCTCAGGGCGTTTCCACCCTCAAACTGTGTCAGATGCAAGGTCACGTGGCGGCCTGTTGGGTGAGGAGGCTTGTGAAAAGCGCCCTGCGGCCCCGCCCGGCAGGGGCAGGCCGCAAGGCGCTGAATCGGTGAGTCCGCCATTTTACCGGGCCGGGGCGTCCCGGTGGCGACAGCCGCCCCTTACCCCTGCAGGCCCGAAGGCGCAATGGGATAATCGAGGGCATGAGCATCACCATCAAGAGCGCCGAAGACATCGCGGCCATGCGCGTGGCCTGCCGCCTGGCTTCGGAAGTGCTGGACTACATCACACCCCACATCAAGCCCGGCATCACCACGGCGGAGATCGACCGCCTGGGCGCCGAATGCATGGCGCAGCAGGGCACGGTCTCGGCCACCATCGGCTACCAGCCGCCCGGCTACCCGCCCTACCCCGGCCACCTGTGCACCTCGGTCAACCACGTGGTCTGCCACGGCATCCCCAACGACAAGCCGCTCAAGAAGGGCGACATCGTCAACGTGGACGTGACCGTGATCACCAAGGACGGCTGGTACGGCGACAACAGCCGCATGTTCCTGATCGGCGAGTGCTCCATCGCGGCCAAGCGCCTGTCGGCACTGACCTTCGATGCCATGTGGCTGGGCATCCAGCAGGTCCGGCCGGGCGCCACGCTGGGCGATATCGGCCACGCCATCCAGACCTTCGCCGAAGGCCACGGCCTGTCGGTGGTGCGCGAGTTCTGCGGCCACGGCATCGGCCAGAAGTTCCATGAAGAGCCCCAGATCCTGCACTACGGCCGCCCCGGCACGGGCACGGTGCTGGAGGAAGGCATGGTCTTCACCATCGAGCCCATGCTCAACCTGGGCAAGCGCGAGATCAAGGAGCTGGGCAAGGATGGCTGGACCATCGTGACCAAGGACCACAGCCTGTCCGCCCAGTGGGAGCACACCCTGGCGGTGACCAAGACCGGCTACGAGGTCATGACGCTGTCGGCCGGCTCCCCTGCGCTGCCGCCCTTCGTCACCACCACCAGTTGCTGAGGCAAGGCATGTTTCTTGCGTGAAGCACCGGCACAATCGCATGGCGCCCGGAATCTGCCCGCCGTCGCCCCAAAGCCCTTGCCGCGCATGAAACAGACCACCGACCACCTCCCCTCCCTCGCCGCCCCCGCGACACCGGACTCCCTGGAGCAGTTGCGCGCCCAGTACACCCGGGACCGCGGGCGCTGGATCAGTTCGCTGCTGGCGCCCACCATGGGCCGGCGCGGCGTGCGCCTGGTGCTCCAGCACCTGAGCGACCTGGCCGACACGCTGCTGTGCGCGCTGTGGCAGCGCGCGGACATGCCGCCCGACGCCTGCCTGGCGGCCGTGGGCGGCTTCGGCCGCGCCCAGCTGTTTCCCTATTCGGACATCGACGTGCTGGTGCTGCTGCCCGAGCCCGGCATCGCGGATGCGCAGCTGGCGGCCCGCATCGAGAAGTTCATCGGCAGTTGCTGGGACGCGGGCCTGGAGATCGGCTCCAGCGTGCGCACCCTGGCCGAATGCCTGCAGGAGTCCGAGCGCGACCTGACCGTGCAGACGGCCCTGCTGGAGTCGCGCCGCATCTGCGGCAGCGATTGCCTGTTCGCCGCATTCCAGCAGCGCTACCAGGCGCAGATGAATGCACGCGCCTTCCTGTCCGGCAAGCTGCTGGAGATGCGCCAGCGCCATGGCAAGTACGAGAACACGCCCTACGCGCTGGAGCCCAACTGCAAGGAATCGCCCGGCGGCCTGCGCGACCTGCACACCATGCTGTGGCTGTCGCGCGCCGCGGGCCTGGGCAGCAGCTGGCAGGCGCTGGCCGACAAGGGGCTGATCACCGACTTCGAGCGCCAGCAGCTGGAGGACAACGAGGCCCTGCTGAGCCTGATCCGCGCGCGGCTGCACGCCGTGGCGGGCCGCCACGAGGACCGGCTGGTGTTCGACCAGCAGACGGCCGTGGCCGAGGCCTTCGGCTACCGCTCCACCTCGGCCGAGGGCCGCAAGCTGGCCATGCGCGCCAGCGAGACGCTGATGCGCCACTACTACTGGGCCGCCAAGGCGGTGACCCAGCTGTGCCAGATCCTGCGGCTGAACATCGAGGAGCGCCTGAACCCGCGCCCGACGCCGCGCATCCGGCTCAATTCGCGCTTCTACGAGAAGGCCGGCACCATCGAGGTCGCCAGCGACGACCTGTACGAGCGCGAGCCGCACGCCATCCTCGAAACCTTCCTGATGTACGAGACCCATGTGGGCCTGACCGACCTGTCGGCGCGCACGCTGCGCGCGCTGTACGGCGCGCGCGACCTGATGGATGCGGCCTTCCGGCGCGACCCGGTCAACCGCGCCACCTTCATGAAGATCCTGCAGCAGCCCAGCGGCATCACGCATGCCATGCGGCTGATGAACCAGACCTCGGTGCTGGGGCGCTACCTGTGGCCCTTCCGCCGCATCGTGGGCCAGATGCAGCACGACCTGTTCCACGTCTACACCGTGGACCAGCACATCCTCATGGTGCTGCGCAACGTGCGGCGCTTCTTCATGGCCGAGCACGCCCATGAATACCCGTTCTGCTCGCAGCTGGCCAGCGGCTGGGACAAGCCCTGGCTGCTGTACCTGGCCGCCCTGTTCCACGACATCGGCAAGGGCCGGGGCGGCGACCACTCCATCATCGGCGCCGTCGAGGCCAAGCGGTTCTGCCGCGCCCACGGCATCGCCCGCGCGGATGCCGAGCTGATCGAATTCCTGGTGCGCGAGCACCTGACCATGAGCCAGGTCGCGCAAAAGCAGGACCTTTCCGACCCCGAGGTCATCCAGGCCTTCGCCGAGCGCGTGGGCAACGAGCGCAACCTCACCGCGCTGTACCTGCTGACCGTGGCCGACATCCGCGGCACCAGCCCCAAGGTCTGGAGCGCCTGGAAAGGCAAGCTGCTGGAGGACACCTACCGCCTGGCGCTGCGCGTGCTGGGCGGGCGCGCGCCCGATGCGGCCGCCGAGATCGAGGCGCGCAAGCGCGAAGCCCTGGTGCAGCTGGCGCTCACGGCCCAGCCCTTCGAGTCGCACAAGAAGCTCTGGGAAACGCTGGGCGTGGACTACTTCATGCGCCACGAGGCCGCCGACATCGCCTGGCACACGCGCCACCTGTCGCGCCATGTGGGCACCGAGCGCCCCATGGCGCGCGCACGCCGCTCGCTGGCCGGCGAGGGGCTGCAGGTGATGGTCTATGCGCCCGACCAGCCCGACCTGTTCGCGCGCATCTGCGGCTACTTCGACCGGGCGGGCTTTTCCATCCTCGATGCGCGCGTGCACACGGCCCACAACAGCTATGCGCTGGACACCTTCCAGGTCGTAGCGCCGGCGATGCAGGAGCAGTACCGCGAGCTCATGCACATGGTGGAGAACGACCTCGTCGTGGCCCTGCTGCAGCAAGGGCCGCTGCCCGAGCCCTCGCACCGGCGCCTGTCGCGCCGCGTCAAGAGCTTCCCCTTCGCCCCGCGCGTCACGCTGCAGCCCGACGAGAAGGCCCAGCACTGGCTGCTGTCCATCTCGGCCACCGACCGCGCCGGCCTGCTCTACACGGTGGCGCGCATCCTGGCCCAGCACCGCCTGAGCGTGCAGCTGGCCAAGGTCAGCACGCTGGGTGAGCGCGTGGAGGACACCTTCCTCATCGAAGGCGCGGAACTGCAGAACAACCAGCGGCAGCTGCAGATAGAGACCGAACTGCTGCAGGCCCTGGCCATCTGAGGCACCCGCCCCGAGGCACTGGTCAGTGCATGCCGGCCGCCGCCGGCGGCACCGTCGCCACCTCCTTGCCGTCGCGGTCGTAGAGCTTGCCGCCGACGACGCGGTCGCCGTCGGCCAGGGCCGACAGCACGGCCTCGCTGAGCACGCGCTCGGATCCGGCGCCGAAGACCGAGGGCTGCTCGGGATTGCCCTGCTTGAAATGGTTGAAGACCAGGTTCAGCAGCAGCACGGTCACCGCTGTCGAACTGATGCCCGAATGGAACATCGTGGCGAACCAGGCGGGGAAGTGGTGGTAGAAGTCGGGCTTGACCATGGGCAGCACGCCCATGCCGATGGAGGCAGCCACGATGACCAGGTTCATGTTGCCGTGGTAGTCCACCTTGGCCAGCGTGCGGATGCCGCTGGCCGCCACGGTGCCGAACAGCACCAGGCCCGCGCCACCCAGCACCGGCGGCGGCACGCAGGCCACGAAGCGGCCCATGACGGGCAGCAGGCCGAAGGCGATCAGGATCAGGCCGCTGAAGGCCACGACGTAGCGGCTCTTGATGCCCGTGACCGCGACCAGGCCCACGTTCTGGGCAAAGGCGCTTTGCGTGAATGAGCCGAAAAAGGGCGCGACCACGCTGGACAGCATGTCGGCACGCAGGCCGTCGGCCAGGCGGCGCGAATCCACGCGCGTGCCCACGATGTCGCCCACGGCCAGGATGTCGGCCGAGGTCTCGACCAGCAGCACCAGGATCACGATGAACATGGACAGCGTGGCCGCCAGGTTGAAGGCAGGCCAGCCGAAGTGCAGCGGCATGGGAAAGGCGAACCAGGCGCCGCCGCCCACGCCGGAGAAATCCGTCTTGCCCAGCAGCGCGGCCACGCAGGTGCCGATCACGATGGCCAGCAAGATGGACAGGCGCGACACCATGGCATTGCCCAGCTTGCTCAATGCCAGCACCACGACCAGGGACAGGCCGGCCAGGCCGATGTTGCCCATGCTCCCATAGCCGGCCGCCTGCGGGTTGCCTCCCATGGCCCAGTTGGCCGCCACGGGCATCAGCGACAGGCCGATGACGGTGATCACGCAGCCATTGACCAGCGGCGGAAAAAAGCGCGTGAGCCGGGAGAACACGGGCGCGATCAGCAGGCCCGCGATCGACGAGAACAGCACGGCGCCGAGCACGCCCTGCATGCCGCCACCCGTGTGCAGGATGCTGACCATCGTGGCCACGCCCGCAAAGGAAACGCCCTGCACCAGCGGCAGGCGCGAGCCGAAAAAGGGAATGCCCAGCGTCTGCAGCAGGGTCGCGATGCCGCCCACGAACAGGCAGGCCGTGATCAGCAGGCCCGTATCCGAGGCCGACATGCCGGCCGCGTTGGCCATGACCAGCGGCACGGCCACGATGCCGCCGTACATGGTCAGCACGTGCTGCAGTCCGTACAGCAGATTGGCCACCAGGCCCAGTTGCTCATCCTCCGGCCGCACGCAGGCATCGGGCGCGGGGCTTTTGCCAGCCATCTTGTCCATCGCAGTCTCCTTGTCCTATGGTTCGCAGGACGGGAGCATCACCACCACCGGCACAGGGCCGGCTGCGCCCGCATCCTGCCTGGCGCAGCCCGGTGGCCGTCGAGCGGCTCTTGGCAGGCTTGCGCGCACAGCGCCCGCCTCGGCGGGCAGCGCAACTGTACGGCGGTAGCATGGAAAAATTGTCTACCGATTTGTATACAAAGAACTGACCGAAGGCTCCGCAATGGCGGGGATGGAGCGGCGCAATCAGTCGTCCTCGGCGGCGCCGATGTCCGGGAACAGCACGTCGGTGAAACCGAACTGGCTGAAATCGCGCATGCGCATGGGATAGAGCTTGCCCCACAGGTGATCGCATTCATGCTGCACCACGCGCGCATGAAAGCCCTCGACGGTGCGGTCGATGGGCTCGCCAAAGACGTCGAAGCCCGTGTAGCGGATGCGGCTCCAGCGCGGCACCAGGCCGCGCATGCCGGGAACGGACAGGCAGCCCTCCCAGTCCAGCTGCTCTTCGTCGCCCAGCGGGGTGATGGCGGGATTGATCAGCACGGTGCGCGGCACCACGGGGGCGTCGGGGTAGCGGGGGTTGGGCAGGCCCGAGCCGAACACCACCACCTGCAGGTCCACGCCGATCTGCGGCGCCGCCAGGCCCGCGCCATGGGCGGCGTGCATGGTGTCGAGCAGGTCGGTCAGCAGCAGATGCAGGGCATCGGTATCGAATGCGGTCACGGGCCGGGCAACGCGCAGCAGGCGCGGATCGCCCATCTTCAACAGGGTTCGGACAGTCATGGCGAAAGAGGTTTGGGCGGGCCTGCAAGCATAGCGGCTCCAGGGACATGGGCCACTGGCACAATGGCGCCATGCCCAGGCTGCAACGACATTCCGACCCCGAAAACCGCGAGGAGGCCAAGCCGCAGCCAGGCCCTTGCACCGCCACCGCCGACGACTGCGAGCCACCGCCGGTGCACCGCATGCCCGCGGCCCCCATACGCTGGGCCCTGCAGCTGTTCGCCTGCCTGAGCCTGGCCACGGGCATCGCCGGCATCTTCATCCCCGGACTGCCGACCACCGTGTTCATCCTCATGGCGGGCTGGGCCGCGGCACGCAGTTCCGAACGCCTGCACCATTGGCTGTGGCGCCACCGCCTGTTCGGACCCATGCTGCGCAACTGGGCGCGCGGCGGCTTCATGGGCCGGCGCGCCAAATGGAGCGCCACCGCGATGATGGGGCTGTGCTCCGCCATCCTGCTGTGGGCACGCCCCCCGGCCTGGGCCCAGGCCACCTCGCTGATCTGCATGGGCTGCGTGCTGACCTGGCTGTGGTTCCGTCCCGAGCCCTGAGCCTCGGCCACGCATAAAAAAGTGGAAAAAATCCCGGACTTGTCCAAGACCGCGATTTTCCGTCCTATAATCTAGGTCTTGTTCCTCAATAGCTCAGTCGGTAGAGCGCCGGACTGTTAATCCGTAGGTCCCTGGTTCGAGCCCAGGTTGAGGAGCCACAAGATTCCATGGCCTTGCAATCGCACAAGGCCTTTGTCAGCCGACATATTCCTCAATAGCTCAGTCGGTAGAGCGCCGGACTGTTAATCCGTAGGTCCCTGGTTCGAGCCCAGGTTGAGGAGCCAAAATTCCAACGATCCCGCAATCGCACGGGTTCGACAGCACCGACATCTTCCTCAATAGCTCAGTCGGTAGAGCGCCGGACTGTTAATCCGTAGGTCCCTGGTTCGAGCCCAGGTTGAGGAGCCAGATGAAAAGCCTGCATGCCGACGCATGCGGGCTTTTTTGTTTTCAGGCAGCGCGCACCACGCCCACGGTCGGCGTTGCCGGCGAAGCCGCTGCCGGCGCAGGCTCCGCGCCCGCATGCCCGGCCGGCCTGGAGTGGCCACGGCGGGCGCCATGCCCGGCGCGCGCATGCGCCACCCCTTCCTCCCAGGCACGCAGTTCCTCTTCGAGGCGAGCGGCCCGCTCGGCATACATGTCCGCCGAGGATTGGTAGTACTCCGCGGCAATGGAGTGCTCCAGCACCGCCATGCGGGCTTCCTGCAGATACGCCCGTGTGCGGCGGATATAGCGCGGCTCGGCAAGGCTTGCGCCAAAGATTTTGCTGAAAAACATCGCTCATCCTCCTTCGACGCCTTCATCCTCAGAAGACATCCACAGCTTAACCAGCCACGGCCGGCGCAACTGTCCCTTGGCATGACGATGCCGCGTAGGAGACTGGCTTACCCGGCTCTGCGCCCGCCGCAGTTTGTGCAAGACTTCGGCTTCAGCACCGGATGCGCGCCGATCCACTTTCCGTCATCGCCATGTCCCACCCTCTACCCTGGCTCACGCCGCAGCAAGCCTTCCCGCCCGTCGAAACCGCATGGGGCGCCGACGATCCGATACCCGGCCTGCTGGCAGCCGGCGGGACGCTGGACGCGGAGCACCTGCGCATGGCCTACAGCCAGGGGATTTTTCCCTGGTTCAGCGAAGGCCAGCCCACCCTGTGGTGGTCGCCCGATCCGCGCATGGTGCTGCAGACGGCACAATTCCGGCTGCACCGCAGCCTGCGCAAGACGCTGCAGCGCTTTCGCAGCGCGCCGGACTGCGAGATCCGCATCGACAGCGCATTCCCCATGGTGATGCACCATTGCGCCCAGACGCCGCGGCACGGCCAGGATGGCACCTGGATAGTGCAAAGCATCATCGATGCCTACACGCAGCTGCACCAGCAGGGTGCAGCCCACAGCGTGGAGACCTGGGTGCGCGGCAAGCTCGTCGGCGGCCTGTACTGCGTGGCGCTGGGCCGCGCGGTCTTCGGCGAGTCCATGTTCGCGCATGCCACCGATGCCTCCAAGATCGCGCTCGCCGCCCTGGTCGCCCTGTGCCGCGCCCAGGGCGCGGTGCAGATCGACTGCCAGCAGGCCACGCCGCACCTGGCCTCCATGGGCGCACGCGAAATGCCGCGCGCGCAGTTCCTGCGCACCGTCGCCGAGCAGCGCGTGCAGCCGCCCATGCGCTGGCAGTTCGAAAACGTATACTGGGACGAGCTGCTGCCGCCAACCGACACCGCCGGCAGCGCACCACCGGCTGCCTCCCGAACACCATGACGCACCCGAATGATCTGCCGCTGCAGGCCCTGCAGTTCTATGCCACAGCCGCCTACCCATGCAGCTACCTGGAAGGCCGGCTGGCGCGCTCGCAGGTGGCCACGCCCAGCCACCTGATCCAGAACAGCGCCTATTCGGAACTGGTGGCCCTGGGCTTTCGCCGCAGCGGCATGTTCACCTACCGCCCCTACTGCGATGGCTGCCGCGCCTGCATCCCGCTGCGCATCATCGTGCAGGACTTCCAGCCCGACCGCAGCCAGCGCCGGGCCGCGGCGCGCCATGCACGGCTCGCCACGTCGATACAGCGGCTGCACTATTCCCACGAACACTACCAGCTGTACCTGCGCTACCAGCAAAGCCGGCACAGCGGCGGCGGCATGGACCATGACAGCGTGGACCAGTACACGCAGTTCCTGCTGCAAAGCCGCGTCAACTCGCGCCTGGTGGAGTTCCGCGAACCCGCGGCCGACGGGCAGGCCGGCACGCTCAAGATGGTGTCCATCCTCGACGTGCTCGAAGACGGCCTGTCCGCCGTCTACACCTTCTACGAGCCCGACGACCATGCCAGCTATGGCACCTTCAACGTGCTGTGGCAGATAGACCAGGCGCGCGCCATGAAGCTGCCCCATGTCTACCTCGGCTACTGGATCGCCGACAGCCAGAAGATGAACTACAAGGCGCGCTTTCTGCCCCACGAGGTGCGCGTGGACGAGCGCTGGCAGCGCGTGGACGGCATGCAGCGCTGAGACTGCATCGCCCTGCCGCGCCTCGGCGACATTTCTTATATGCACGGCAGTCGTTTGCTGGCGGCATTTATACCGCCAGCGCACTAGAATGGCCGAATCCCGAAATCCCTCTCCGCCCCATGAAAAAAGACGATAACGCGGCCTCCTCCAAGCCCAGCGTCCAGGTTCTGGAACGCATGTTCACGTTGATCGACGTGTTGGCCTCGCGCGAGGAAGCGGTATCCCTGAAGGAGATCAGCGAGCGCACGGGCCTGCATCCCTCGACCACGCACCGCATCCTCAACGATCTGGCCATGGGCCGCTTCGTGGACCGCCCCGAATCGGGCAGCTACCGCCTGGGCATGCGCTTTCTCGAACTGGGCAATCTGGTCAAGGCACGCCTGAACTTCCGCGAAGCAGCCCTGGTCCCCATGCGCCAGCTGCACAAGCAGATACAGCAGCCGGTCAGCCTCAGCGTGCGCCAGGGAGATGAGATCGTCTATGTGGAGCGCGCCTACAGCGAGCGCTCCGGCATGCAGGTGGTGCGCGCCATCGGCGGCCATGCGCCGCTGCATCTGACATCCAATGGCAAGCTGTTCCTGGCCGCCGACGATGCCCAGCAGGTTCGCGCCTATGCCACGCGCACGGGACTGCCCGGAAAGACGCATTTCAGCATCACCCGCCTGCCGGACCTGGAAAACGAACTGGCCAAGGCGCGCCAGCAGGGCGTGGCGCGCGACAACGAAGAACTGGAGCTGGGCGTGCGCTGCATGGCCGCCGGCATCTACGACGACCAGGGCAAGCTGGTGGCGGGGCTGTCGATCTCGGCGCCCGCGGACCGCCTCGACGAGAGCTGGCTGCCCAGGCTGCAGGCCACGGCGCAGGAGATTTCCAGCGCACTGGGCTTCAACGCATCGCGCCCGCCTGCGCCTCCGCCCAACCCCTACGCACGCGGCCACTCCACCCCCTGAAACGACAAAGGCGCCCTGTGGGCGCCTTTGTCGTTTCAGGCACGGCCCCCCTGGGGCACGCGCTTCAGCCCTTGACCCGCTGCACCATCGAATCGCTGGCGACATGGCCCATGGATTCGACCCAGGTGCGCACGCGCTCGGCATCGCCAAGGCGGCTGAACTTGCCGGCCGAGTCCAGGAAGACCATGATGAGCTTGCGCCCCGCCACCTGCGCCTGCATCACGAGGCAGCGCCCCGCCTCGGAGATGTAGCCGGTCTTTTGCAGCCCGATGTCCCAGGACGGATTCAGCACCAGGCGGTTGGTGTTGTTGTATTGCAGCGTGCGCCGGCCCACGGCCACTTCGTAGCCATGCGATGTCGTGTACTGGCGCACCAGCGGATCGCTGTGCGCCACGTTGACCAGCACCGCCAGGTCGCGCGCGCTGGACTGGTTGCGGCTGGACAGGCCGGTGGGCTCGACATAGCGGGTATCGGTCATGCCCAGCAGCCGGGCCTTGGCGTTCATCTGCTGCACGAAGGCGTCGAGCCCGCCGGGGTAGGTGCGTCCCAGCGCATGGGCGGCACGGTTCTCGCTGGACATCAGCGCCAGGTGCAGCATCTCGGCACGGGTCAGCGTCGTGCCCACGGCCAGGCGCGAGCTGCTGCCTTTTTCGGTGTCCACATCGTCCTGCGTGATGGTGATGGCCTCGTCCATCGGCAGGCGCGCCTGCGAGATCAGCAGACCCGTCATGAGCTTGGTCAGCGAGGCAATCGGCAGCACGGCATGGTCGTTCTTGCTCAGCAGGACTTCGTGCGTGTCCTGGTCCATGACCAGGGCCACGCTGCTCTTGAGGTCCAGCGGATCGCCCACGGCGTGCAGCCCGGCCATCTGCCCGAAGGACAGGCGCGGCTCATAGGCGACGGCACGTATGGGGCTGGCGGCGCTGCGCGCAGCCACGCGGCTGGGCTGGCGCACGCTCTTGGCCACACGCTTGCCCTGGGGCGCCGCCGTGACGCGCTCCTTCACGGCCTTTTTCTTGGCAGGGGCCACGGCCACCTGCTTCTTGGAAGATTTCTTGGCTGGCGCCGCATGGGCGCCGGGAGCCGCAAGGGCACAGCTCAGTGCCAGAAGGGAGAAAACCTGGACAAATCGACCAATGCGGGCGGGTCGGAGGGTGGGCATGGGGAATGCTCCAAGCAGCAAGAATTTGTGACTAGGCCTTACATTAATCGAAAAAGTCGCACCGTGACAATAACTTGTGCGACTTTTCGATAATTTAAGTGAAATTATAAGGCGAGTGCTTACCCTTGCGCAGCCACGACCTCCGCATTGCTGTGCAATTTGTTGAGTGCGCTCAGGTAGGCCTTGGCAGAAGCCACGACGATGTCAGGGTCGGCCCCGACGCCGTTGACCACGCGGCCGCTGCGCTGAAGGCGAACGGTCACTTCACCCTGGCTCTCCGTGGAGCCGCTGATGGCATTGACCGAGTACAGCAGCATCTCGGCGCCGCTTCGCACCTCGGACTCGATGGCCTTGAACGACGCATCGACCGGACCGTTGCCGTCGGACTGCGCCTTGATCTCCCGGCCCTCGCGGCTGAAGACCACTGAAGCGTGTGGGCGCTCACCCGTCTCGCTTTGCTGGGCCAGCGAGATGAACTGGAAGGGATCGGCCTGCTGATGGGCGTCCTGCTCGGTGACCAGGGCCAGGATGTCCTCGTCGAAGATCTCGCTCTTGCGGTCGGCCAGTTCCTTGAAGGCCGCGAAAGCGGTGTTGATCGCGGCTTCGCTGTCGAGTTCCACGCCCAGCTCCTGCAGGCGCTGCTTGAAGGCATTGCGGCCGCTGAGCTTGCCCAGCACGATCTTGTTGGCGCTCCAGCCCACATCCTCGGCGCGCATGATCTCGTAGGTGTCGCGCGCCTTGAGCACGCCGTCCTGGTGGATGCCCGAGGCATGGGCGAATGCGTTGGCGCCCACGACGGCCTTGTTGGGCTGCACCACGAAACCCGTGGTCTGGCTGACCATGCGGCTGGCGGCCACGATGTGCTGGGCATCGATGTTGACCTGAAGGCCGAAGTAGTCCCTGCGCGTCTTGACGGCCATCACCACCTCTTCGAGCGAGCAGTTGCCGGCGCGCTCGCCCAGGCCGTTGATGGTGCATTCGACCTGGCGCGCGCCGCCGAGCTTGACGCCGGCCAGCGAATTGGCTACTGCCATGCCCAGGTCGTTGTGGCAGTGCACGCTCCAGACGGCCTTGTCGCTGTTGGGCACCCGCTCGCGCAGGTTCTTGATGAAGGCGCCATAGAGTTCGGGGATGGCATAGCCCACGGTATCGGGCACGTTGATCGTGGTCGCGCCTTCGGCGATCACGGTCTCGATCACGCGGCACAGGAAGTCCGGGTCGCTGCGATAGCCATCCTCGGGACTGAACTCGATGTCGGCGATCAGGTTGCGCGCGAAGCGCACGGACTGCCGCGCCTGCTCCAGCACCTGCTCGGGCGTCATGCGCAGCTTTTTCTCCATATGCAGCGCGCTGGTGGCGATGAAGGTGTGGATGCGCGCGCGGTTGGCATCCTTGAGCGCCTCGGCAGCACGCGCGATGTCGCGGTCGTTGGCGCGCGCCAGCGAGCAGATGGTCGAGTCCTTGATGGCGCGGGCGATCGCCTGCACCGATTCGAAGTCGCCGTTGGAGCTGGCCGCGAAACCGGCCTCGATCACGTCGACCTTCAGCCGTTCGAGCTGGCGCGCGATGCGCAGCTTCTCATCGCGGGTCATCGATGCCCCGGGCGACTGCTCGCCGTCGCGCAAGGTGGTGTCGAAAATGATCAGTTGATCGGTCATGGGGCGTCTCGTCTTTCTTTTGGATGCGAAGCGCCTGCGCAGGCAGGCGATGAAAAAAGCCGGTGCGCTTGTGGCTGCACCGGCTCGGGGAGAGAGGATCAGGCGGTCGCCGCTTCCTCGACGGCGGCGTTCTCGGCGGCAGGGACACGCTGCAGGCCCGACATGATGGCGCGGAACGAGGCGGAAACGATATTCGCATCGACCCCGACGCCGTAGCAGACATGCGCATCATCGACGCGCAGCTCCACATAGGCGATGGCCTTGGCATTGGCGCCCTCGCCGATGGCATGCTCGGTGTAGTCGAGCACACGCACGGCGCGGCCGCTGTGCTCGCTCAGCGCCTGCACGAAGGCATCGATGGGCCCCGTGCCTTCGCCCTGCACCGTGCGCCTGCCGCCCTCGGCCGCCAGATCGGCAGACAGGCTGACCACGCCGCCGGCTTCGCTGAGGCGGTACTGCGGCGCCTGCACGGACTGCAGGCCGTATTCGCGCTGGAACAGGTTCCACAGGTCGGCGGCCGCCAGCTCCTTGCCGCTGGCATCCATCTCGCGCTGCACGACCTGGCTGAATTCGATCTGCAGGCGGCGCGGCAACTGCAGGCCGTATTCGCTTTCGAGCAGGTAGGCAATGCCGCCCTTGCCGGACTGGCTGTTGACGCGGATCACGGCCTCGTAGCTGCGGCCCAGGTCCTTGGGGTCGATGGGCAGGTAGGGCATGTCCCAGATATCGCCTTCCTTGCGGTCCGAGAAGGCCTTCTTGATGGCGTCCTGGTGCGAACCCGAAAACGAGGTGTAGACCAGGTCGCCGACATAGGGATGGCGCGGGTGCACGGGCAGCTGGTTGCAGTATTCGACCGTGCTGCGGATGCCGTCGATGTCGGAAAAATCCAGGCCCGGGGACACGCCCTGGATGTACATGTTCAATGCCACGTTGACCACGTCGAGGTTGCCCGTGCGCTCTCCGTTGCCGAACAGGCAGCCTTCGAGGCGGTCGGCGCCGGCCATCAGGGCCAGCTCCGCCGTGGCCGTGCCGGTGCCGCGGTCGTTGTGCGGGTGCACGCACAGCACGATGGAGTCGCGGCGCTTGATGTTGCGATGCGTCCACTCGACCATGTCGGCGAAGATGTTGGGCGTGGAGTGCTCGACCGTGGTCGGCAGGTTGATGATGCACTTGTTCTCGGGCGTGGGCTGCCAGACATCGGTCACGGCATCGATGACGCGCTTGGAAAACTCCAGCTCGGTGTCCGAGTACATCTCGGGCGAATACTGGAAGGTCCACTGCGTCTGCGGGTAGTTGGCAGCGATCTCGGTGAACATGCGCGCATTGCTGGTGGCCAGCTCGACGATCTCGTCCTCGCTCATGTTCAGGACCACGCGGCGCATCACGGGCGCGGTGGCGTTGTAGAGGTGGACGATGGCGCGCGGCACGCCTTCGAGGGCTTCGAAGGTGCGGCGGATCAGGTGCTCGCGCGCCTGGGTCAGCACCTGGATGGTGACGTCATCGGGAATGCGGTTTTCCTCGATGAGCTTGCGCATGAAGTCGAATTCGACCTGGGACGCCGAGGGAAAGCCGACCTCGATCTCCTTGAAGCCGATCTTCACCAGCTGCTCGAACATGCGCATCTTGCGCTCGATGTCCATGGGCTCGATCAGGGCCTGATTGCCATCGCGCAAGTCCACGCTGCACCATACCGGAGGCTTGGTGATCACCGCATCGGGCCAGGTGCGGTCTTTGAGGCGCACGGGAGCGAACGGGCGGTACTTGGTCGAAGGGTTTTGCAACATGGCTGAAGTGCTTTCTATCGTCTAGGTAAAAACAAGACCCACCTGCTCCAGCGACCCCACAAACGCAAAACGGCCCGTCGCTGGTGCAAACGGGCCGTGAAAGTAGGAATGTGTACGCGCGCGCTACTATCTCTGCCCGTGGGACATCAGTAGTAGAGCTAGCGACAGGTATTGCATGCCGGGCACTTTAGCACAATTGAATCGGCACTGTGAAGTGCCCGGCGCGCATCATTTGTGCAGCCCGCGCTCCTCGGGCTCGTCGGTCGAGGTGCTGATCACGCTGGTGCGCTGCCCCTTGGTCTTGCGCCAGACGTAGACGCCATAGCCCGAGAAGCCGTAGAGCAGGAACACACCGAACAGCACGATGGGCGGGTGGATGTTGATGATGGCGATGCCCAGCGCGATCAGCACGATGGCGGCAAACGGCACGCTTTTCTTGAAGTGCACGTCCTTGAAGCTGTAGAACGGTACGTTGGTGACCATGGTCAGGCCCGCATACAGGGTCAGGAAGAACATGATCCAGGTGATCTGGGTCCAGCTCAGCCAGGCATCCTGGCCACGCAGCAGGCCGGCTTCGTCGAGCAGCCAGATGAAGCCCGTCACCAGGGCGGCGGCCGCAGGCGACGGCAGCCCCTGGAACCAGCGCTTGTCCACCACGCCGGTGTTCACGTTGAAGCGCGCCAGCCGCAGCGCCGCGCAGGCGCAGTACACGAAGGCCGCGATCCAGCCCCAGCGGCCGATGCCCTTGAGCGCCCATTCATAGGCGATCAGCGCCGGCGCGGCGCCGAAGGACACCATGTCCGACAGCGAATCCATCTGCTCGCCGAAGGCACTCTGCGTATTGGTCATGCGCGCCACGCGCCCGTCAAGGCTGTCGAGCACCATGGCGCAGAACACGCCGGCGGCCGCCAGCTCGAAGCGCCCGTTCATGGCCATGACGATGGCATAGAAGCCGCCGAACAGGGCGGCCAGCGTGAACAGGTTGGGCAGGATGTAGATGCCCTTGCGGCGCTTGCGCACGACCACGCCCTCGGCTTCTATGGACTCATTGTGGTTTTGCATCAATCCGACCTCCAGAACAGCGCCTGCAGTGGCAGGCAGCTATTGAAACGATAGTATTTTAAGGGGCGGCCCATCCCCGCCCCGGACGGGCCAGTGTACCCGCGCGCCGCGCCCGCTCCTGCACGAAAAAGGCCACCCTTGGGGGTGGCCTTGTCCTGCACCGCGGGCCGGCCAAATGCCTGGCAACCCCGCGGTGAATGCCGGAAACTCAGTTGCGGCTCTGGTCAACCAGCTTGTTCTTGGAGATCCAGGGCATCATGGCGCGCAGCTGGCCACCGACCTTCTCGATGGCGTGGTCGGCGTTCATGCGGCGGCGGGCCGTCATGCTCGGGTAGTTGCTGCGGCCTTCCTGGATGAACATCTTGGCGTATTCGCCGGTCTGGATGCGCTTCAGGGCAGCGCGCATGGCTTCGCGCGACTTGTCGTTGATGACCTCGGTACCGGTCACGTACTCGCCGTATTCGGCGTTGTTCGAGATCGAGTAGTTCATGTTGGCGATGCCGCCTTCGTACATGAGGTCCACGATCAGCTTGAGTTCGTGCAGGCACTCGAAGTAGGCCATCTCGGGAGCGTAGCCGGCTTCCGTCAGGGTCTCGAAGCCCATCTTCACCAGCTCCACCGCGCCGCCGCACAGCACGGCCTGCTCGCCGAACAGGTCGGTCTCGGTCTCTTCCTTGAAGTTGGTCTCGATGATGCCGCCCTTGCCGCCGCCGTTGGCCATGGCATAGGACAGGGCCAGGTCACGCGCCTTGCCGGACTTGTCCTGGTAGACGGCGATCAGGGAAGGCACGCCGCCGCCCTTCAGGTACTCGGAACGCACCGTGTGGCCGGGGCCCTTGGGGGCGACCATGATCACGTCCAGGTCGGCGCGCGGCACGACCTGGTTGTAGTGCACGTTGAAGCCGTGGGCGAAGGCCAGCGTCGCGCCCTGCTTGATGTTCGGGGCCACGTTGTTGGTGTAGACCTCGGGGATGTTCTCGTCCGGCAGCAGGATCATGACCAGATCGGCGGCCTTGACGGCTTCGTCGACTTCCATCACGGTCAGGCCGGCCTTGGCCACCTTGTCCCAGGAAGCGCCGCCCTTGCGCAGGCCGACCACGACCTTCACGCCGCTGTCGTTCAGGTTCTGGGCGTGTGCGTGGCCCTGGCTGCCGTAGCCGATGATGGCAACGGTCTTGCCCTTGATCAGGCTCAGGTCACAGTCCTTGTCGTAGAAAACTTTCATGTTGGCTCCAGGTCTCGTGTGTCTAGGGGTTGGAAAGAGGAAGGGGATGGGGTGTCAGCGCATTACACGCGCAGGATGCGTTCGCCGCGACCGATGCCGCAGGAGCCGGTGCGCACGGTCTCCAGGATGGCCGTGCGGTCCAGCGCCTGCAGGAAGGCGTCGTTCTTGGACTGGTCGCCGGTCAGCTCGACCGTGTAGCTCTTTTCGGTCACGTCGATGATGCGGCCGCGGAAGATGTCGGCCATGCGCTTCATCTCCTCGCGCTCCTTGCCCACGGCGCGCACCTTGACCATCATGAGCTCGCGCTCGGTGTAGGAGCCTTCGGTCAGGTCCACGACCTTGACGACCTCGATCAGGCGGTTCAGGTGCTTGGTGATCTGCTCGATCACGTCCTCGGAGCCATTCGTCTGGATGGTCATGCGCGACAGCGATGCGTCTTCCGTGGGTGCCACGGTCAGCGATTCGATGTTGTAGCCGCGGGCCGAGAACAGGCCCACGACGCGCGACAAGGCTCCCGGCTCGTTTTCGAGCAGCACGGCAATGATGTGTTTCATGGAAGAAAGATTCCTCTTTTCGCTGCCCTCCCCCGGCGCCGGTAAGCGTCGGGCTCGGCAGGCAATAGATTCGTCAGGGGGATGGCCGCCAGGGGCGGCCGTTGGAAGGGATGCGCCAGGGTGGTCGGGCCCGGGCCGCTGCGCAGGCGCAGCGGATCAGAGGTCGTCGGCCCCCAGCAGCATCTCGGTGATCCCGCGGCCAGCCTGCACCATGGGGAACACATTCTCGGTGGGATCGGTGCGGAAGTCCATGAACACCGTGCGGTCCTTGAGCCTGCGCGCCTCGCGCAGCGCGGGCTCCACGTCCTCGGGGCGCTCGATGAGCATGCCCACGTGGCCATAGGCCTCGGCCAGCTTGACGAAATTGGGCAGCGAATCCATGTAGCTGCTGCTGTAGCGGCCCGAGTATTCGATCTCCTGCCACTGGCGCACCATGCCCAGGTAGCGGTTGTTCAGCGACACCACCTTGACCGGCGTGTTGTACTGCAGGCAGGTGGCCAGCTCCTGGATGTTCATCTGGATAGAGCCTTCGCCCGTGATGCAGAACACCTCGGACTGCGGCCTGGCCAGCTTGATGCCCATGGCATAGGGCAGGCCCACGCCCATGGTGCCCAGGCCGCCGGAGTTGATCCAGCGGCGCGGCTCGTCGAAGCGGTAGTACTGGGCGGCCCACATCTGGTGCTGGCCCACGTCCGAGGTGATGTAGGCATCGGCATCCCGGGTCATGTTCCACAGGGTTTCGACCACGTACTGGGGCTTGATGACCGAGCCGTTGCCGCGGTCGTACTTGAGGCAGTCGCGGCTGCGCCAGCCTTCGATGGTCTCCCACCACTGGCCCAGGGCCGCGGCGTCGGGCCGGGTATTGGCCTCGCGCACCATGGCGATCAGCTCGGCCAGCACTTCCTTGACGTCGCCCACGATGGGCACATCCACCTTCACGCGCTTGGAAATGGACGAGGGATCGATGTCGATGTGGATGATCTTGCGCTCCACCGACATGAAATGCTTGGGATTGCCGATCACGCGGTCATCGAAGCGCGCACCCACGGCCAGCAGCACATCGCAGTTCTGCATGGCGTTGTTGGCCTCGATGGTGCCGTGCATGCCCAGCATGCCCAGGAACTTGCGGTCGCTGGCAGGATAGGCGCCCAGGCCCAGCAGCGTGTGCGTGACCGGGTAGCCCAGCATGTCCACCAGGGTGCGCAGCTCGTTGCAGGCATTGCCCAGCAGCACGCCGCCGCCCGTGTAGATATAGGGACGCTTGGCCGTCAGCAGCAGCTGAAGCGCCTTGCGGATCTGGCCGGCATGGCCCTTGCGCACCGGGTTGTAGGAGCGCATCTCCACCTTTTCGGGGTAGCCGGTGTACAGCGTCTTCTTGAAGGACACATCCTTGGGGATGTCCACCACCACCGGGCCGGGACGGCCGGTGCGCGCGATGTGGAACGCCTTCTTCATGGTGTCGGCCAGCTCGCGCACGTCCTTGACCAGGAAGTTGTGCTTGACGATCGGGCGCGTGATGCCGACGGTGTCGCATTCCTGGAAGGCATCGGTGCCGATATAGGCCGTCGAGGTCTGGCCGCTGATCACGACCAGGGGAATGGAATCGGTGTAGGCGGTGGCGATGCCGGTGACGGCATTGGTCAGGCCGGGACCCGAGGTCACGAGGGCCACGCCGACTTCGCCGGTCGCACGGGCAAAGCCGTCCGCCGCATGCACGGCCGCCTGCTCGTGGCGCACCAGCACATGCTGGATGGTGTCCTGCTTGTAGAGCGCGTCGTAGATATAGAGAACCGCGCCGCCCGGATAGCCCCACAGCTGCTGCACGCCCTCGGCCTGCAGGGCCTTGACGAGGATCTCGGAACCCATCAGTTCCTGGGGGCCCGATGCGGGGGAAGCCTTGGATTGCGATGCCGCTGCAGCCGCGCTGGAGTATTCGGCCTTGGAGATTTCCATGATCAACCTTTGTGAATTTCTCTAACGAAAAACCTTGGGTGCCCCTTGCCTGAAGCCCTTGTGAGGCCGGTGCGGGACTTAGGACCAACAGACATGGGCGAGTGAGTGAACGCCGGACCGTGACCCGTTTGCCTTTTTGAATTGCAAGCGCACATTATCGCACTGCAACAAGCTTGCGTGCGATCCTGTGCAAAAAATTGACAAGCCGGTGCGATAATCCGGCTCCTGCATCCGTTTGGCCCACCCCCTCAACGAGCCCGTCCCAGGGCCTACGTTCCTTTTGGCTACCGAACAAGAACTATCCGACTTCCTCAAAAGCGTAGAAAAGCGTGCCTTCAAGCGCAGCCTTTTCCACGTCCGGGACGAGGAGGCGGCACTGGACATCGTGCAGGACAGCATGCTCAAGCTGGCGCAGCATTACGGCGACAAGCCCGTGACCGAGCTGCCCATGCTGTTCCAGCGCATCCTGTCCAACAGCACCCTGGACTGGTTCCGCAGGCAAAAGACGCAGAACGCCGTCTTCACGCGCATGGGCGACCTCGAGGCGGCAGCAGGCGACGATGCGGACTTCGACTGGCTCGAAACCTATGCCGACTCCAGCCAGGGCGGCGAGACCGCCCGCAGCGCCGAAGACCTGACGGAGCGGGCACAGATTTTGCGAAGCATCGAAAAAGAGATCCAGGAGCTGCCAGCGCGTCAACGGGAAGCTTTCCTGATGCGTTACTGGGAAGAGATGGATGTTGCGGAAACCGCTGCCGCCATGGGGTGTTCCGAAGGAAGTGTTAAAACACATTGTTTCCGCGCCATCCAGACATTGAGCAAGGCACTGAAGGCCAAAGGAATAGAGCTATGAAGACCGCGCCGACTCTCCAGGCCGAAATGGCAGCAGACCGCATCGCACGCCAGATCACGGCGCGCCTGAGCGATGGCGAAGCGTTGCTTTCCTACGACATCACGGAGCGTCTGCGCGCCTCGCGCGAACGGGCGCTGGCAGAGCGCCGCCGCGAACTGCGCGCTGCGCCGCTGCAGGCCGCCCATGCGACGCAGGCCCAGGGCGGCACGATGACGATGGGCTCGGGCGACGAAGGCGGCACCTGGTGGCGCACGCTGATCTCGGCCATCCCCGTGCTGGCGCTGATCGCCGGCCTGGTGGTGGTCAACGTCAAGACCGATCAGGTCGGCCTCACCGAAGTCACCGAGGTGGACACCGCCCTGCTGACCGACGACCTGCCGCCGGCCGCCTATGCCGACCCCGGCTTCATCCAGTACCTGAAAACTTCGGCCACTTCCACGGAACGCTGATCCCCGCCTGCATGCCCACTGATTCGCGCGAAGCCGCGTTCCGCCCTCGTGCCGCCGCCATCCTGGCGGCGGCGCTGTTGATGGCGCTGTCCTGGACGGGCTGGCGCGTCGTGCAGCAGGTGCGGCTGGCGCCCAGCACCGTGCCTCCAGCGACCATTGCGGCATCCAAGACACTGCATGGCGACGCCGCCACGCGCCAGCGCGCCACGGCGCTGGCGTCGGGTCCGCGATGGGCGGAGCTGACGCAGGCCCAGAGCCGCGTGCTGGAGCCCCTGGCCGAACGCTGGTCCATGATGGATGCGCTGCAAAAGCGCCGCTGGATCGCGCTGGCCGAAGGCTATGACAGGCTCAGCGAAAAAGAGCAGGAAAAGCTGCGCAGCCGCATGCAGACCTGGTCCAGCCTCAGCGCCCAGCAGCGCAGCCAGGCGCGCCTGAACTTCGCGCTGACCAACCGCCTTGCGACCGACAAGCGCGCGCAATGGGAGGCCTACCAGGCGCTCAGCGACGAGGAAAAGCGCATGCTGGCCGCGCGCGCCGCACCCAAGGCGGCCGGCGCGGCGACGGCCATCCATCCCGTGCCGCCCAAGCGACTGGCCCGCATCCCGGCCGCCTCGGTGGCGCCCAGCACGGTGCCGAACCCGCCCAAGATTCCGCCAGCCACCATCCACCACCCGCCTCCGCCAGTGCCGGCCACCCCCGCCATGGTGGAGACGCACCCGGTGCGCCCGCCCGCGCTGGTCGAGACGGCGCCTGTCGACATCCCGTCGGCCACCGCCATCCCCCTGCCCCCCATGGACCACCATGAAGGCGGCGACGCGGCCGCAGAGTCCGCCCACACCGCCCCCTGAGCCCAGCGCATGCCAGATTCGACCATGACCCCTTTTTCGGAGCCTGCAGCCACCACGCCGTCCTGGGCTCCGCCGCTGGGCCGCCGCATGGCCTGCTGGCTCTACGAAGGCATGCTGCTGTTCGGCGTGGTCTTCATCGCCGGCTACCTGTTCGGCACCCTGTCGCAGACGCGCAACGCCATGGACAACCGCCATGCGCTGCAGGCCTTCATGTTCGTGGTGCTGGGCATTTACTTCGTGTGGTTCTGGTCCAAGGGCCAGACGCTGGCCATGAAGACCTGGCATATCCGCGTCGTCGATCTCGGCGGCCGGCCGCCGAGCCAGGCCCGGGCGCTGGCGCGCTATGCGCTCAGCTGGATCTGGCTGCTGCCGCCGCTGGCGGCCTATTCCACGGGCGTGCCCGCCCTCACGACCTTGCTGCTCATGGTGCTGTGGGTGGCGCTGTGGGCCCTGCTCAGCCGCTTCCATCCGCGGCGCCAGTTCTGGCATGACGCCTGGGCGGGCACGCAGCTGATCCACCAGCCCCCGCCCCCGAAGCGGCAGCGCTGACAGGCTAGCGGCAGCGCTTCGCGCCATGGCTCCGTGCCCGATCAGGCCCTAGAGCGTGTGATGCACTTTGACGTGCCCGCGAAAGCCGGGGGCGCCGAGCCGGGAAAGGGGCCCGGAACGAGGCGCAGCACGCGCCGCGGTTGCCACACCGCAAGCGGGCTGCAACGAAGGGCCGGGCCCCTTTCCCGGCTTTCCCTGCGGGTTCGTCAAAGTGCATTACACGCTCTAAACTTGCCGGCATGTCTTCCGCCAAACCCGTCAATCCCCAGAAAGCCCGCACCGGCCTGACACGCATCTGGCATGCCGCAGGCTATTCACTGGCCGGCCTGCGCGCCGGCTGGAACGAGAAAGCCTTCCGCCAGGAGGCCGTGGCCGCCATCGTGATGCTGCCGGCCGCCTTCTGGCTGGGACAGGGCTGGACCGAAACCGCGCTGCTGGCCGGCTCGGTCCTGCTGGTGCTCATCGTCGAATTGCTCAACAGCGGCATCGAAGCCGTCGTGGACCGCGTCGGTCCCGAATGGCATGCGCTGTCCAAGCAGGCCAAGGACATGGGCAGCGCCGCCGTGCTGCTGGCCCTGGTGCTGTGCACGGGCATCTGGCTGGTTGCACTTCACCAACGGTTCATTGCATGACAACAACCCCCACGTTTTCCCTTTGTGTGTATTGCGGTTCGCGCCCCGGCGAGAACCCCCGCTTCATCGAGGCCGCACGCGCCACGGGCCGCTGGATCGGCGAACACGGCGGCCAGCTGGTCTATGGCGGCGGGCGCAGCGGCCTGATGGGCGAGGTCGCCGAGGCCACGCGCCAGGCCGGCGGGCGCGTGGTCGGCGTGATACCCCAGGCCCTGGTCGACAAGGAGCTGGCCAACCACGCCTGCGACGAACTGCACATCGTGCAGACCATGCACGAGCGCAAGGCGATGATGGCCGAGCGCAGCGACGCCTTCGTGGCGCTGCCGGGCGGCATCGGCACCTTCGAGGAGCTGTTCGAGGTCTGGACCTGGCGCCAGCTGCGCTACCACGACAAGCCGATCGGCCTGCTCAACGTGGACGGCTACTACGACAGCATGCTGCAGTTCCTGCAGTCCTGCGTGGGCCACGGCTTCATGGGCGAATGGCAGATGGGGCTGATCGAAAGCGGCAGCGACATCGCCGCACTGATGCAGTCGCTGGTGCAGGATGCCGGCACGGGCCTGGAGACCGCCCCGCTGCGCTCCCTGATATGACATGAAAAAGCGGCCAGCCCCTGCGGCAGGGGACATGGCCGCTTCGCCCGGGAGCGGCAATGGGGCCGGCTCAGATCGCGCCCTCGTCGAGTTCGCCCGTGCGGATGCGCACCACGCGCTCCACGGCCGTGACGAAGATCTTGCCGTCGCCGATCTTGCCGGTGCGCGCCACATTGACGATGGCATCGACGCAGCGGTCCACGTCCTCGGTGCGCACCACGACCTCGATCTTCACCTTGGGCAGGAAATCCACCACGTACTCCGCGCCGCGGTACAGCTCGGTATGGCCCTTCTGGCGGCCAAAACCCTTGACCTCGGTGACGGTCAGGCCGTTCACGCCGCAGTCGGCCAGTGCCTCGCGCACCTCCTCCAGCTTGAACGGCTTGATGATGGCGGTGATCATTTTCATGGGCGAACTCCTCAGTGCTTGCAATACGGTGCGGGACGGACTGCGCCAAGGCCTGCCCGGCGCTCAAATCCGTGTCAGGCTCGGAAATGGTTGGTGATCGGGTAGCGCCAGTCCTTGCCGAAGCTGCGGCGCGTCACGCGCGGCCCCGGAGGGGCCTGGCGACGCTTGTACTCGTTGATCTGGATCAGGCGAGTCACGCGCTCGACATCGGCGCTGGCATAGCCTGCGGCCACGATGGCGCTGATGCTTTCGTCATTTTCCATGTATCGGCGCACGATGGCATCGAGCACCTCATAAGCGGGCAGGCTGTCCTGGTCTTTCTGGTCGGGACGCAGCTCGGCGCTGGGCGGGCGCGTGATGATGCGTTCGGGAATGGGATCCAGCCCGGTTGCGAACGGGTCGTTGGCATTGCGCCAGCGGGCCAGCGCAAAGACTTCGGTCTTGAGCACGTCCTTGATCACGGCAAAGCCGCCCGCCATGTCACCGTACAGCGTGCAGTAGCCGGTGGACATTTCGCTCTTGTTGCCCGTGGTCAGCACCACGGCGCCGAATTTGTTGGACAGCCCCATCAGCAAGGTGCCGCGGATGCGGGCCTGCAGGTTTTCCTCGGTGGTGTCCTCGGCACGGCCCGCGAAGGCCGGCGCCAGCGCCGCCTTGAAGGCTTCGAACTGCGGCGCGATGGAGATCTCGTCATAGCGCACGCCCACGCGCTCGGCCATGTCGCGCGCATCGATCCAGCTGATGTCGGCGGTGTAGGGCGAGGGCATCATCACCGTGCGCACCCTGTCGGCGCCCAGCGCATCGACGGCAATGGCCAGCACCAGCGCCGAGTCGATGCCGCCCGACAGGCCCAGCAAGGCGCCCGGAAAGCGGTTCTTGCCCACATAGTCGCGCACGGCCAGCACCAGGGCCGACCACAGCGCGGCGAGATGCCCGGGCAAGGGCGCCTGCTCGCCGCTCAGCGCCAGGCCGTCTTGCGTGGCCGTGGCATGGACGATGGGCAGCGCCTCGGCAAAGGCGGCCGCGCGCGCAGCCACGCTGCCGTCGGCCTGCACCGCAAAGGAGCCGCCGTCGAAGACGATCTCGTCCTGGCCGCCCACCAGGTGGGCATACACCAGGGGCAGGCCGGTTTCCCGCGCGCGCCGCGCCAGCATGGCCTCGCGCTCGGCCTGCTTGCCGACGTGAAAGGGCGAGGCATTGAGCACGGCCAGCAACTGGGCGCCCGCATCGGCGGCACAGCGTGCGGGGCCGGGGTGCCAGGCGTCTTCGCAGATCAGCAGTCCGACGCGCACCCCCTGGACCTCGATCACCCGGCAGGCGTCGCCGGCCGCGAAATAGCGCTGCTCATCGAACACCCCGTAATTGGGCAGGCATTGCTTGTCGTAGCTGCTCTCGAGCTGGCCGCCGCGCAGCACGCTGGCCGTGTTGCGCAGCATGCCGCCCTCGCTGCGGGGATGGCCCAGCACCAGCGCCAGCCCGGGCCATTGCGCCGTCTCGCGGGCGATCTGGTGCACGGCCTCGTCACAGGCCTGGAGGAAGGCGGGGCGCAGGTAGAGGTCCTCGGCCGCGTAGCCGCTGAGCGCCAATTCCGGCGTCAGCAGCAGGCGCGCGCCCTTGGCATAAGCTTCATGGGCCGCGGCGATGATTTTCCGGACATTGCCGGGCAGATCGCCCACGACAAAATTGAACTGGGCTGTGCAGATGGAGAGCGTCATGGAATCCAATGGAGCCGGCAAGGCCGATGCAACCACCCCCGCGCCGACCGCAGCGGCGCCCACCAGGCAAATTCGCAAGGGATGGCATGGCTGAAGCCGCAATTATCACCCGCGTACTGGACAGCGTGCAGCAGCTGGCTGCCGGCGAATGGAATGCGCTGCTGGCGCTGCAGGCCGCGCCCACGCCGTTCATGCGCCATGAATACCTGAGCGCGCTGGAGTGCAGCGGCAGCGCGGTGCCGGAGACGGGCTGGCTGGGCCGGGTGGTCACGCTCTGGCAGGACGGCTGCCTGGCCGCCGCCTGCCCCTTGTATGCCAAGAACCATTCCTATGGCGAGTACGTGTTCGACTGGGCCTGGGCGCGCGCCTATGCCCAGCACGGGCTGGAGTACTACCCCAAGGGCGTGCTGGCCGTGCCCTTCACGCCCGTGCCCGGCAGCCGGCTGCTGGCGCGCACACCGCAGTTGCGCCTGGCCCTGGTGCGGGCCGTGCGCGAATGGGCGCAGGCGCAGCAGTTGTCTTCGCTGCATCTTCTGTTCAGCGATGCCGCCGATCTCGCCGCCTGCCTTGCCGACGGCTGGATGCAGCGCAGCACCGTGCAGTTCCATTGGAGCAACCGGGGTGCGCAGGGCGCCGGCTACCCCGATTTCGACGGCTTCCTCTCGGCGCTGACGCAGGAAAAGCGCAAGAAAATCCGGCAGGAGCGGCGCAAGGTGTCCGAGGCAGGCGTCCGCTTCCGCGCGCTGCGGGGCCAGGCCATCACCGGCGGCGACTGGGCCTTCTTCTACCGCTGCTACGAACGCACCTACCTCGAGCATGGCAATGCCCCCTATCTGACGCCACCCTTCTTCGAAGCCATGGCGCAGCAGATGCCGCAATCGTGGCTGATGTTCATCGCCGAGCGCGGCGGCCAGCCCATTGCCAGCAGCCTCATCGCGCTCAGCGCCGATGCACCGCCCCCCGGCATGCGACCGCCACCGGACGGGCCGCAGGGCACGGCCTATGGCCGCTACTGGGGCGCGCTGGAGCGCGTGGACTGCCTGCATTTCGAGGCCTGCTACTACCAGCCCCTCGAATGGTGCATTGCGCACGGCGTGGCGCATTTCGAGGGCGGCGCCCAGGGAGAGCACAAGATGGCGCGCGCCCTGCTGCCCGTGGTCACGCCCAGCGCCCACTGGATCGCCCACCCCGCTTTCGCCGATGCCATCGCACGCTTTCTGGACCGCGAGGGCGAAGGCATGGCCCACTACCTCGAAGACCTGCAGGCCCACAGCCCGCTGCGGCACACCGACTGCGCCCGTAGCGGGTGATGCTCCTTCACGGACCTGCGCGCTGGCCGCAGGCCCCGCAACGCCGCGGGTGCCTGCGCCGCAATGGCCTCCACGCGGCCCCCAAGGGGGCCGCTTTTCATCTTGGGGCGGCCCGGCAATGAAAAAACGCATCCGGCACGACAGCCGGATGCGTTGGCGGCCCCTGGCGGCGAAGCGGGGGCGCTCCCAGCGGGAACCCGCCCGATCAGCCCTTGTAGTTGGCGATGCCGTCGACCACTTCCTTCTTGGCCTCTTCCACGCCCTTCCAGCCCAGGACCTTGACCCACTTGCCCTTTTCGAGGTCCTTGTAGTGCTCGAAGAAATGCTGGATCTGCTTGAGCGTGATCTCGTGGATGTCGTCCAGCGTATTGATCTTGTCGTAGGCGGGCAGCAGCTTTTGCGTGGGCACGGCCAGCACCTTGCCGTCCACGCCGGACTCGTCTTCCATCTGCAGGATGCCGATGGCGCGGCAGGCCACGACCACGCCCGGGGGCAGGGGGAAGGGCGTCATCACCAGCACGTCCACCGGGTCGCCGTCGCCGGCCAGCGTCCGGGGCACATAGCCGTAGTTCGTGGGGTAGTGCATGGCCGTTCCCATGAAGCGATCCACGAAGACGGCGCCGCTTTCCTTGTCCACCTCGTACTTGATGGGATCGGAGTTGGCCGAGATCTCGATCACGACGTTGAAGGTTTCGGGAGCGTTCTTGCCGGGGGTGACTTTGTCGAAAGACATGATGGATGAAGAAAGGTGAAACAAAAAAAGCCCCCGCAAGGGGGATTGCACCGTGATTTTAGGCGCAGGCATGGCACCCCGCGTCTGGCCGGCCGCAAGGGCCTGCGGGAGCGCCAGCATGCTAATCCCCCAAGCCTGCGCCAAGCTTGCAGGGCCGCAGCCGCCGCGCCTCAGGCAGGCACCCCGCCCGCACGCCGGCGCACGGGGCCGCTGCGCTGCTCGACGGCGCGCTGCACTTCGCGGCGCAGCCCCAGGGCAAAGCCCAGTTCGGCCAGCACGAACAGCGGACCGATCACCAGGCCCATCACGTCGTCGAGAAAGGCGGGCTTGCGCCCCTCGTAGTAGTGGCCGACGAACTGGATCACCCAGCCCACGGCGAAGATACCCAGGCCGCAGGCCAGCCAAGCCCCCAGCGGCAGCAGGGCGATCGGCTGGGCCAGCGCCAGCATCAAAGCCAGCACCATCGCCATGGCCAAGCCATAGCGCAGATCCAGCAGGCAGTAGTAGAGGCCCGCCGCCAGCGCCGCCAGCAGGGCCAGGCTCAGCGGCAGGGCAGGCAGGCCTTGCGCCAGCGGCACGGCCCACTGCAGGCGTGCCAGCACGATGATCACGGCCCACATGATCAGCGGCACGCCCACGAAGTGGGTGAGGATGTTGCGCGGATCACGGTGATAGTCCGCGTACTGGGACAGTTGGTCGATGAGGGTTTTCATAGGCTGTCCGGTGGGGGATGTTGCGCAACCATGGTGGTGTCAACAAGGATTCGCGTCTGTCATGCATCCGACACAAGCCCCATCGCGCACCCCGGATTTACCCGAGCCCGCCGAGCGTCCCAGGCGGCTTCGCGCGGCATCGGGCAAAGGCCAGGCCAGCCAGGCCGACCTGTGGGCCACGGTCCAGGCGGGCCGCTGGTTCCAGGCGCTTCCGGCAGAGCTGGCCGGACAGCTGCAGGCACTGGCGCAGCCGCGCATCCTGGGCGCGGGCGACTGGCTTTTCCGCCGGGGTGACCCGCCCTGCGGGCTGTATGCCGTGGCGCGCGGGGCGCTGAGCATCTCGGGCACCGAGGCCTGTGGCGACCAGGCGCGCATGGCGCTGCTGGCCCTGGTCGAGCCGCCGATGTGGCTGGGCGAGATCGCCCTCTTCGATGGCGACTGCCGCACCCACGATGCGCGCGCCGCCACGGCATGCATCGTCTTGCACGTGCCCCAGGCCCCGCTGCACGAATGGCTGCAGGCCCATCCCGCGCATTGGCGCCCCCTGGCCCTGCTGCTGGCCGACAAGCTGCGCGCATGCCTGATCGCCCTGCAAGAGCAGACCCTGCTGCCGGCACCGCAGCGCCTGGCACGGCGCCTGGTGCGCATGGCCGAAGGCTTCGGCCAGTGGCAGCCCGATGCGCTGGCCGCGCCCGGCGGCCAGCGGCTGCGCCGCGAACTCGATGTCTCCCAGGAACAGTTGGCGCGCATGCTGGGCCTGTCGCGCCAGACCACGAACCAGATCCTGCAGGAATTGCAGCAGGCCGGCTGCCTGCACCTGCGCCGCGGCAGACTGGAAATACGCGACCTGCAGGCACTGCGCGATGCCGGCGACGCCAGCCGCGCACGCTGACACGGCCCCTGCACGCGACAGCCGGGGCTGGACAAGCGCTGCCATGGCACCACAATCGCCTCCATGCAACACCACTACATCGGCAATGCGCCCGTGCCATCCGAATCGGGGCGCACGATTCCCGTCATCGATCCGTCGGACGGCCAGATGTTCGACGAACTGCAGCGCGGCAGCGCGCAGGATGTGGATCTGGCCGTGCGCTCGGCGCGCGAATGCCAGGACAGCGTCTGGCACAGGCTGTCGGCGGCCGAGCGCGGCCGGCTGCTGATGCGCCTGTCGGACCTGGTGCTGCGCCATGCCGACGAACTGACCGCGCTGGAGCAGCGCGATTGCGGCAAGCCCACGCGCCAGGCCCGCGCCGACACGCTGGCGCTGGCGCGCTATTTCGAGTTCTATGCCGGCGCCTGCGACAAGCTGCACGGCGAGACCCTGCCCTACCAGCAGGGCTACAGCGCACTGACCTGGCGCGAGCCCCACGGCGTGACCGGCCACATCGTGCCCTGGAACTACCCCATGCAGATCCTGGGCCGCAGCGTGGGCGCGGCGCTGGCCGCCGGCAACACCTGCGTGGTCAAGCCCTCGGAAGACGCCTGCCTGTCCGTGCTGCGCGTGGCAAGGCTGGCCACCGAGGCCGGCTTTCCTGCCGGGGCCTTCAATGTGGTCACGGGACTGGGGCACGAGGTCGGCGATGCGCTGGCCCGCCATGCGGGCGTGGACCACATCAGCTTCACGGGCAGCCCGCATGTGGGCACGTTGATACAGCAGGCCGCCGCCGAGCGCCACTGCCCGGTCACGCTGGAGCTGGGCGGCAAGAGCCCCCAGATCGTGTTCGCCGATGCCGACCTGGATGCCGCCGTGCCAGCCATCGTCAACGCCATCGTGCAGAACGCGGGCCAGACCTGCTCGGCGGGCTCGCGCGTGCTCATCGACTCGCTGGTCTACGAACCGCTGCTCGAACGCCTGGGCCAGGCCTTCGAGGCGCTGCGCGTGGGGCCGGCGGCGATGGACCTGGACCTGGGCCCGCTGATCCGCGCCAGCCAGCAGCAGCGCGTCTGGGACTTCCTGTCCGATGCCCAGGTGGCCGGCGTGCCCGTGGTGGCGCAGGGCCAGATCGTCGAGGACGCGCCCGACAGCGGCTTCTACCAGGCACCCACGCTGCTGCGCGACGTGCCGCCCGCGCACCGCCTGGCCCAGGAAGAGATTTTCGGGCCCGTGCTCTGCGCCATGCCCTTCCATGACGAGGACCATGCCGTGCAGCTGGCCAACGGCACGGCCTACGGGCTGGTGGCCGGGCTGTGGACGCGCGACGGCGCGCGCCAGCTGCGCCTGGCGCGGCGCCTGCGCTGCGGCCAGGTGTTCGTCAACAACTACGGCGCGGGCGGCGGCGTGGAGCTGCCCTTCGGCGGCATCAAGTCCAGCGGCCATGGCCGCGAGAAGGGCTTCGAGGCGCTCTATGGCTTCACCACGCTGAAGACCGTCGCCATACGGCATGGCTGATCGCCGCGCATGGCGGAAAATCGTGCGGTGCCCGGCCACCGCCGGGGCACCGCGACCGAAAGAACAATATCCCATGCCCCTGTCTCCCATTCCCGACCGCACGCCCCAGCATGAACGCGACGTGCGCTACCGCAGCTATGCCCGCCCCGATGGCCTCTGGGACATCGAAGGCGAGCTGCGCGACGCCAAGACCCACGACCTCGAACTGAGCGGCGGCCGCCAGGTGCCTGCCGGCACGGCCATACACCACATGTGGATACGCACCACCGTGGACTCGCGCCTCGTGGTATGCGCCATCGAGGTCGCGATGGACTCCCATCCGCTGGGCCACTGCCCCGAGGCCACGCGCGCCATGCAGAAGATGGTGGGCTGCTGCATGGCGCGTGGCTGGCGCAAGGCGATCAACGAGCACCTGGGCGGCGTGGCCAGTTGCACCCACCTGCGCGAGCTGCTGTTCAACATGGCCACGGCAGCCTTCCAGTCCGTGCCCGGCGTCTTCGGCGACGGCGACGCCAGCCAGCCGCCGCGCCATCTGGGCCAGTGCCTGGGCTGGGACTTCAACGGCCCCGGCGTGGCACGCTATTTCCCGCAGTTCGTGGGCTGGCAGCCCCGGCAGGCCGAACCCGCCAAGCTGCCGGCCACCTGACAGCCGGCCACCGACAAGACAAGGAGACATCGATGCGCATCCAGGGCAAATCCATCATCGTCACCGGCGCCGGCAGCGGCATCGGCGCAGGCATTGCCCTGCGGCTGGCCGCCGAGGGCGCGCAGATCATCGTCAACGACATCGACCGCGTGGCCGGCGAACGCACGGTGCTGGCCATCGCCAGCGGCGGCGGCCGGGCGCGCTTCGTACAGGCGGACATGACGCAGGGCGAGCAGGTCCGGGCCCTGGTGCATGCCACGGTGCAGGCCCATGGCCGGCTCGATGCCTTTGTCAACAACGCGGGCTGGACGCACCGCAACCGGCCCATGCTCGAAGTCGGCGAGGATGAATTCGACCGGGTCTACGCGGTCAACGTCAAGAGCATCTATCTGTCGGCCGTCCACGGCGTGCCGGCCATGCGCGCCAACCCGCCGCTGGCCGACGGCCGGCCCTGCGGCGGCAGCTTCATCAACATCGCCTCCACGGCAGGCGTACGCCCGCGCCCCGGCCTGACCTGGTACAACGGCTCCAAGGGGGCCGTCATCACCACCAGCAAATCCATGGCGGCCGAGCTGGGACCGGAGAACATCCGCGTCAACTGCATCAACCCCGTGTTCAACCCCGACACCGGCCTGGCCGCGGAGTTCGCGGGCGGACCGGTGGACGAGGCGCGCCGCGCGCGCTTTCTCGCCACCATCCCGCTGGGCCGCTTCTCGACGGCGGCGGATGTGGCCAACGCGGCGCTGTACCTGGCCAGCGACGAGGCCGCCTTCATCAGCGGCACCTGCATCGAGGTCGATGGCGCGCGCTGCGTCTAGACGCGGATCACGCGGCCCCGACCCCTGCCCTGCCTGGACATGGGCATTCGGGCAAAATCCCGGACATGGCAGAACGAGTGATTCCCCTGGTCGACGAACGCGCGCCCCTGCGCGCGGCCGCCGTGCCCCAGCTGCTGCGGGCGCCCACGGGCGATCTGCGCGACCGGCTTGGCCGGCCGCTGCGCGACCTGCGCATCAGCATCACCGACCGCTGCAACTTCCGCTGCAGCTACTGCATGCCCAAGGAAGTCTTCGACAAGAACTACCGCTACCTGCCCCACGGCTCGCTGCTGAGCTTCGAGGAGATCACGCGCACGGCGCGCCTGTTCGTGCAGCATGGCGTGCGCAAGATCCGGCTGACGGGGGGCGAGCCCCTGCTGCGCAAGAACATGGAGACACTGGTGGAGCAACTGGCCACCCTGCGCACGCCGGATGGCCGTCCGCTGGACCTGACGCTGACCACCAATGGCTCGCTGCTGGCGCGCAAGGCCCGTGCCCTCAAGGCGGCGGGCCTGAACCGCGTCACCGTGAGCCTGGACGGCCTGGACGATGCAGTGTTCCGCCGCATGAACGATGTGGACTTCCCGGTCAGCGACGTGCTGGCCGGCATCGAGGCGGCCCAGGCGGCAGGCCTTGCCGGCATCAAGGTCAACATGGTCGTCAAGCGCGGCACCAACGAGGACCAGATCCTGCCCATGGCACGCCACTTCCAGGGTACGGGCGTGACGCTGCGCTTCATCGAATACATGGATGTGGGAGCCACCAACGGCTGGCGCATGGACGAGGTGCTGCCCTCCGACGAGGTCATCGCCCGCCTAAGCGCCGAGCTGCCCCTGGTGCCGCTGGAGCCCGCCGCCCCTGGCGAGACCGCCGTGCGCTGGGGCTATGCCGATGCGCGCGGACGCCACGACCCTTCGCTGGGCGAAGTCGGCGTCATCAGCAGCGTCACCCATGCCTTCTGCGGCGACTGCAACCGCGCGCGCCTGTCCACCGAAGGAAGGCTGTACCTGTGCCTGTTCGCCTCCGAGGGCTGGGACCTGCGCAGCCTGCTGCGCGGCGGCGCCAGCGACGAGGAGCTCGCCGCGGCCATCGCGCCTATCTGGCAGCAGCGCGGCGACCGCTACTCCGAACTGCGCGCCGGCCTGCCGGCCGGCCCGGGGGCGCAGCGCCGCCGCATCGAGATGAGCTACATCGGCGGCTGAGCCGCCCGCCCCCAGCGACAGCGGCGCCCGCATGCGCCGCGCCATATTCCCCACCCACCCCATGAACCCGCCCACCCACCCGCCCGCCTTGAACGCCAGCGACATCACCGGCTGCGTGATGGCCGGTGGACGGGGCCTGCGCATGGGCGGCGTGGACAAGGGACTCGCGCCGTTTCTGGGCCAGCCCCTGGCCGCCCATGCGCTGCAGCGGCTGGCCCCGCAGGTGGGGCGCCTGATGGTCAATGCCAACCGGCATCCCGAGGAGTACGCACGGCTGGGTGCCGCCTTCGCCGCGCCGGTACACGCCGACACCGAGCCCGGCCATCCCGGCCCGCTGGCCGGCTTCCTGTGCGGCTTGAGCCACTGCGAAACGCCGTGGCTGGCCTGCGTGCCCTGCGACACGCCGCTGTTTCCCCTGGACCTGGTGCTGCGCATGGGCCAGGCGGCTTTGTCGGCCCGGCCCGGGGCAGACATCGTCGTGGCCCATGGCTGGGAGGCCTTGCCTGACACAGGTCAAGCCCTGCTGCGGGCCCAGCCCGTTTTCTGCCTCATGCGCAGTGCGCTGCGTGATAGCCTGCTGGCTTTCGTGCGCTCGGGAGGACGCAAGATCGATAGCTGGACGGTGCAGCACCGCTGCGCCGCCGCCCGCTTCGACCGCGCAGGCGACAGCCTGCTGGCTTTCGCCAATGCCAATACCGCCCAGGAGCTGCAGGCGCTGGAAAGGGCTGCAGCCCACCCGCTTTCCTGAAGCCTGCCCGCGCAGGCCCGCCGCCATCGTTTGAACGGATTCCGCCTTGATGACCGCATGTTTTCAGCCCGCCTCGCCCACCCAAGCAACCGCCCAGGACCTGCAAGTCGAACAGGCGCTGCGCCAGCTGGACAGCCTGCTGCAGCCGCTGGGGCCGGTGGTTGAAACAGAGACCCTGCCCCTGGCCGAAGCCCTGGACCGCGTGCTGGCCCAGCCCGTGCTGTGCCCGCTGGACGTGCCGGCCCACGACAATTCCGCCATGGACGGCTACGCCTTCGATGGCAGCCAGCTGCATGCAGGCCGCAGCCTGGTGCTGCGCGTGGCCGGCCAGGCGCTGGCCGGCAGCCCCTGGCAAGGCCGCCTGCAGGCGGGCGAATGCCTCAAGATCATGACCGGTGCGGTGCTGCCCGCCGGGCTGGACACGGTGGTGCCCCACGAGCGCGCCGAAACCGTGGACAGTGGCCACATCCGCATCGCGGCCGGCCAGGTCCGCGCCGGCGACAACCGGCGCCTGCGCGGCGAAGACCTGCGCCAGGGGGCGCCGGCGCTTGCCGCCGGCCAGCGCCTGCATCCTGCCGCCCTGGGCCTGCTGGCCAGCCTGGGACTGACGCAGGTGCAGGTGCGCCGGCGCCTGCGCGTGGCCTACTTTTCGACCGGAGACGAAATCCTGGCCCCGGGCGCAGCGCCACGCGAAGGCGCCGTCTACGACAGCAACCGCTTCAGCCTGATCGGCCTGCTGCAGCGCCTGGGCGCGCATGTGCTGGACCTGGGCGTGGTGCCGGACCAGCCCCTGGCGCTGGAGGAGCGCCTGCGCGAAGCCGCCGCCCTGGCCGACGTGGTGCTGACCAGCGGCGGCATCAGCGCCGGCGAGGCCGACCACACGCGCGCCATGCTGCAGCGCCTGGGCCCCGTGCAGTTCTGGCGGCTGGCCATGCGCCCGGGCCGGCCCCTGGCCGTGGGCCTGCTGCAAACGGGTGCCGGCACGCCTTTCGCGCAAAAGGCCACGGCAGCCAGCATCGACGCGCCGGAAGGCGGCCGGGGCAAGGCCCTGGCGCCTCGCCCGGCCCTGCTGATGGGCCTGCCCGGCAACCCCGTGGCCGCCATGGTGAGCTTCATGGTCTTCGTGCGGCCGGCGTTGCTGCGCCTCATGGGCAGCGCGCCCGCAGCCACAGCCCTGCCCCAGGCCATCGCAGCCGAGGCGCTGGCCAAGCGCCCCGGCCGCACCGAGTACCAGCGCGGCATGCTGTCCACCGGCCCCGACGGCCGCGCCATGGTGCAGAGCACGGGCCCGCAGGGCTCGGGCGTGCTGCGCTCCATGGTCGAGGCCAACTGCCTCATCGTGCTCGAACATGCGCGCGGCAGCGTGCAGCCCGGCGAGATGGTCGGCGTGCTGCCGCTGGATGCCCCCCTCTGATTCCACTGTGCGAGGAGACCTGCCCATGCCCTACCAATCCACCCACCTGGCAAGCGCGCCCGAACGCAGCGCCGTCGATGCGCTGCGTGGCGCCACGCTGCTGGAGTTCGGCACCCCATGGTGCGGCCACTGCCAGCGCGCGCAACCGCTGATCGCATCGGCGCTGGCCGGCGCTCCCGGTGTCGAGCACATCAAGGTGGAAGATGGCCCGGGCCGCGCGCTGGGACGCAGCTACCGCGTCAAGCTCTGGCCCACGCTGGTCTTTTTGCGCGATGGCCAGGAAGTGGCGCGGCTGGTGCGTCCCCAGCAGGCCCAGGAAATCGCGGACGCCCTCGCCAGCCTCTCGGCACAGTCCTGACGGGCGGCGCCCGGGACGCGAGTGGCCCGCGCGGCCAGCCCGAGGCGCCTCAGCGCCCCAGGGCCTGCTCCACGCCCATGTTGGCCAGGGCGTCGGCGCGCTCGTTGCCCGGGTCGCCCGCATGCCCCTTGACCCAGCGCCAGTCGATGCGGTGCCCGCCGCCCTGGACCAGGGCGTCCAGCCGCTGCCACAGCTCGACGTTCTTCACGGGCTCCTTGGAGGCCGTCTTCCAGCCCTTGGCCTTCCAGCCGTGGATCCACTCGGTGATGCCCTTGAGCACGTACTGGCTGTCGATGTACAGCACCACGTCGCAGGGGCGCCGGAGCGCCGACAGCGCCTCGATCACCGCCATCATCTCCATGCGGTTGTTGGTCGTGTTCAGTTCGCCACCGAACAGCTCCTTGCGGGCACTGCCGGCTTGCAGCACCACGCCCCAGCCGCCGGGGCCGGGATTGCCCTTGCAGGCGCCATCGGTATAGATAACAACTTGATTCAAAAAAACCTCGATTGCAAAAAGGGTGGGCCTGTGCAGTAAGCGGCGGCACGGGCGGGCCGCCAAGGATATCCGGCGGTCAGGGCAGATCCGCGGAGCCGTGGCAGCGGGCCACGGGCACGGCGGCGCCCGCCATCGCCGGCCGGCTGCGCCAGGCGGGCTCCAGCATGCGCATGCCGTGCACGCGCTTGACCGCCACCATACAGTACACACCGCCGAGCACCGGCCAGCCGAGCCGGCCCACCCGGTCCAGGAAACGCCAGCGGTGCAGCCATTGCGGACTCTGGGTGGCAGGGCGATAGCAGCCGAACTGCACCGCCTCGATATCGAATGCCAGCAGCTGCAGCCAGTCGCGCAGGCGCCAGTAGCCCACGCCCCAGCCCACCTGCGGCAGATAGGCCGTGCTGCGCTCCACGCGCCGCTGCACACCCAGCAGGCTGGCGGGATTGAGCCCGCACACGACCAGGCGGCCTTCGGGCATCAGCACGCGGGCCGCCTCGCGCAACACCGCGTGCGGGTCGGGAGAAGTCTCCAGCGTGTGCGGCATCACCACCAGGTCCAGGCTCGCTTGCGCGAAAGGCAGCGCGGCCGGATCGGTCACCAGGGAAATCGGCAGTTCCGGGGGAGGCACGCCATCGACGGGCTCGCAGGCCGCCAGGCTGTCCACCGCCAGCCAGCGGTGCGGCATGCGGTTGGCGCGCAGCCCTTGCAGCATGGGCATGCCCAGCTGCAGGCTGTGGTAGCCGAAGATGTCGGCCACCGCCTCGTCGCAACGCTGCTGCTCCCAATCGAGCATGTAGTGGCCCAGGGCAGATTGCGTCCAGTGATGCATCCCTATAATTTTGCTGCTCATGAACCTGTTGCCCATTCCTGCCTTTTCCGACAACTACATCTGGATGCTGCACGACGGACGGCATGCCATCGTCGTGGACCCCGGTGATGCCGCCCCGGTGCTGGCCGCATTGCGCCTGCATCAGCTGCAGTTGCAGGGCATTTTAGTCACCCACCACCACGCCGACCATGTCGGCGGCGTGGCAGCCCTGCGCCAGGCCACCGCCGCGCCGGCCTGGGGCCCGGCATACGAGGCGCTGCCCGAAGGCATCGAGCGGGTGCAGGGCGGCGACACCGTGCCGTTGCTCGGCGGCCCCTGGCAGGTCATCGATGTGCCCGGGCATACCAGCGGCCACATCGCCTTCTACAGCACGGCGGCGCAGGCGCAGCCGGTGCTGTTTTGCGGCGACACGCTGTTTTCCGGCGGCTGCGGCCGGCTCTTCGAGGGCACGCCCGGACAGATGCAGCAGTCCCTGGACCGCCTGGCCGCACTGCCGGATGACACCCAGGTGTGCTGCGCCCATGAATACACGCTGTCCAATCTGCGCTTCGCACAGGCCGTGGAGCCCGACAATCAGGCCCTGTCGCGTTACCTGCAGCATTGCCAGGCGCTGCGCGCGGCAGGCCAGCCCACGCTGCCATCCATGCTGGAGACCGAACGCTCCATCAACCCCTTTCTTCGCACGCGCAACGCCGCGGTGGCCGCAGCCGCCGTCCGTTTCGATGCGCAGGTGCAACCGCAGGAGCCGGCCAGCGTGCTGGCAGGCCTGCGCCAATGGAAAAACATCTTCTGATGAAACTGCTACACACCCTGCTGCTGGGCAGCCTGCTGGTTCTGGCGGGCTGCGCCACCACCAGCCCGGACCTGGCCGGCTCCAGCGCCGACAACGCCCCGCAACCGCACACACCCCTGTATCCCAAGGGCCCGCTGAGCCCGCTGGCGCGCGCCAATGCCGCCAATGCCGACGTGGCCTCGCTGGAGGCCACGGGCGACCTGTGGGTGCGCATCCGCCGCGGCTTTGCCATGCCCGACCTCCAGCAGGATCTGGTCAAGGACCGCGAGCAGTGGTACGCAAGCCGGCCCGACTACATACAGCGCATGACGGAGCGCTCCAGCAAGTACCTGTTCCACATCGTCGAGGAGCTCGAACGCCGCAACATGCCCACCGAGCTGGCGCTGCTGCCGTACATCGAGAGCGCCTTCAACCCGCTGGCGGTGTCCTCGGCCAAGGCGGCCGGCATGTGGCAGTTCATGCCTGCCACGGGCACCTATTTCGACCTCAAGCAAAACGCCTTCCGCGACGACCGCCGCGACGTGCTGGCCTCCACGCGCGCCGCGCTCGACTATCTGCAAAAGCTCTACGACATGTTCGGCGACTGGCACTTGGCCCTGGCCGCCTACAACTGGGGTGAAGGCAGCGTGGGCCGGGCCATCAAGCGCAATGAAAAGCTGGGACTGCCGACCGGCTACACCGATCTGCAGATGCCGGCCGAGACCCGCATGTACGTGCCCAAGCTGCAGGCCGTCAAGAACATCGTGGCCAATCCCGAGGCGTTCAACACCGAGCTGCCGCTGATCGAGAACCACCCCTACTTCCAGGCCGTCACCATCAAGCGGGATATCGACGTGGAACTGGTGGCCCGGCTGGCCGATGTGTCGGTAGAGGACTTCAAGGCGCTGAACCCCAGCTTTCGCAAGCCCGTGATCTTCGCGGCCGGCACGCCGGACATCCTGCTGCCCTGGGACAACGCCCAGGTGTTCCGCCGCAACCTGCAGGCCTACGACGAAGGCCAGTACGCGAGCTGGACCGTCTGGACCGTGCCCTCGACCATCACCGTGGCCGAAGCCGCCCAGCGCGTGGGCCTGGGCGAGTCAGACCTGCGCGCCATCAACAACATTCCCCCGCGCATGCTGATCAAGGCCGGCTCGGCCCTCATGGTGCCGCGCGGCGCCAACGTGAACGTCGATGTGGCAGGCCACGTGGCCGACAATGGCCAGATCAGCTTCGCACCCGAAGTCGTCACACGCCGCACCACGATCAAGGCGAACAAGCGCGATACGCTGATCAGCCTGGCCAACCGCTACGGCATCAGCGCCTCCCACCTGGCCGACTGGAACGATCTGAAGTCCACCGCGACGCTCAAGCCCGGCCAGACGCTGATCGCCTACCTGCCCGTGCGCGCGGCCGGCAACGCCAGCCGTGCCAGCCAGGCCAGATCCGGCGGCACGCCGCGCAAGGTGGCGGTACAGCCCCAGGGCCGCAGCAAGGCAGCGGCAGCGCCCGCTGCGCGGGGCGGAAAGCCTTCCAAGGTCAAGAAACGCTGAGCCAGCCTTCGGTGCCATGACAAATGCCCGCGCTTGCGGGCTTTTTCTTGCCCCCCGCCGTCCTCAGGCATGGAAGCGCTGCTTGGACTGCCGTGCGAACTCGTTGGTATAGGAGCGCGCCAGGTCCACCGCGCCGCGCTCGGCCAGCCGCGGGTGCAGGCGCGACAGCGCGCGCAGGGCGGTGGCGGGGCCATCCTCGGGCATCATGCCATCGGGCGATATGGTGGTGCGCGTGTGCTCGAAGGCGGACAGGTAGGCGCGCCGCGACCCCAGCAGGTAGGGTGCAGGCACGGCCTGCAGCACATCCATGGGGGAGGCGGTCTGCAGCCATTTGAGGGCGCGGACCATGGCATGGCTGATGGCCTGGGCTTTCTCAGGGTTCTTGCGCAGGAAAGCCAGGGGCGCATACAGCGTGCCCGATGGCATGGAGCCGCCATACAGCTGGGTGCTGCTACGCAGATCGCGCAGATCGTGCACGATGCGCAAGGCCCCCTTGTCCTCCAGCACGCTCATCAGCGGGTCGACATGGCACAGCGCCTGGACCCGGCCCGTGCGCAGCGCCTCCATCGCCTCGGCGCCCGACCCCACCCCGACGAGCAGCGCCGAGTCGGGTGCGAGCCCCTCGTTCAGCAGCATCATCTGCAGCGCACGCGCCGTCGATGCGCCAAGGGACGAGACGCCGACGCGCCGGCCGCGCAGGTCGGACAGCCCGGCATAGCGCGGCATCCAGCGGGTGGACACGCCCAGCGCAATCTGCGGCGCCCGCCCCTGCACGACAAAGGCGCTCAGCGTCGCGCCCCGCTCCTGCGCCAGCAGCGTGTGCTCGTAGGCGCCCGCGCAGATGTCCGCCGCTCCCAGCTGCAGCGCCTGCAGGGACTGCGCGCCGCCCGGATAGTCGTCGATGTGCACGGCAACCCCCTCGGCTTCGAAATAGCGCAGTTGCCGCGCGATGACCAGGGGCAGGTAGTACAGCAGGCCCAACCCGCCCACGGCGATGCGCAGCGGCTGCGCGGAGGCTGTGGCGATGGAGGAAGAAGACCACAGGGGGGCCAGGCCCAGAAGGCCCAGGACGGCGCGGCGGTCAAGCGGAACGGAAGACATGGCGGACAATTTTGCTGCAGTGCAGCAAGATCATGCGTCAGACATCCGACACGCAGCATCGGTGCTTGCCCGTAGGTGCAACAACGTAGTGCCAGCGCGCGCCGGCGCGTGCTCAGCGGTATCCCGCGAAGAACAGCAGCAAGTTGGTGATCCAGCCCAGGACCCAGGCCACGCTGCGCAACGTGGCGCGGTCCTGCAGATAGAAGGCGATGTAGGCAATGCGCAACAGCACGAAGCACACCGCCAGGCTGTCGACCCAGGCCTGGGAAGCGCCCAGCTGCCAGGCGACCACCAGCGCACCGATGAAAAACGGCAAGGACTCGAAGCTGTTGGCCTGCGCCGCATTGGCGCGCGCCTGGTACCCCGTCTGGCGCGCCAGCCAGGCGCGCGGATCGCGGTTGTCGAAACCGCCCGGACCCAGGCCGCGCCTGAGGCCCGGCGCCTTGGCGATGTAGGCGCAGGCCAGCGGCAGCAGGGCCGCCACCAGCATGCACCAGTGGGCGATGGTGAAGCCGCCGGGCGGCATGACGGCAAGGGTCTGCATACAGGCTCCTTTCGATGGTTGCGAAACCGCTAGCGCCGGTCCACCAGCGCGTGGGCGATCGTGCCCAGGTCCACATATTCGAGTTCGCTGCCGATGGGCACGCCACGCGCCAGCCGTGTCACATGCACGCCGCGCGCCTTCAGGGCTTCGCTGATGGCGTGGGCCGTGGCCTCGCCTTCGGCGGTGAAGCTGGTGGCCAGTATCACCTCCTGCACGCGCCCGTCGCCGGCGCGCTCGAGCAGCGCACCCAGGCCCAGATCGCGCGGCCCCACGCCGTCCAGCGGCGACAGGCGCCCCATCAGCACGTAGTAATAGCCTTGGTAGGCCCCCGTGCGCTCCATGGCCGCCATGTCGGCAGGCGCCTCGACCACGCACAGGCGTGCCGCATCGCGCCCCTCATCCTCGCAGATGGCACAGATCCGCCCTTCCGTGAAAGTGTGGCAGCGCTCGCAATGGCGCACGGAGTCCACGGCGGCGGTCAGGCAACGCGCCAGTTGGCGCGCCCCGTCCTGATCGCGCTGCAACAAGTGGAACGCCATGCGCTGCGCCGACTTGATGCCCACGCCCGGAAGCCTGCGCAAGGCCTCGATCAGCGCGTCCAGCGACTGCACATCCGACATCGGGTCATCCTCTCTACCACCAGGGTTCTCGGAAAAAAAAGCGACCTGCTCAGGCAGATCGCTCGGGAGATCGCGCAGCCGGGCGGCTCACCTCGGGCAGGCGCCGGCATGCAGCGGCTCGGCACAATGCCCCCTCAGAAGGGGAACTTCATGCCGCCAGGCAGTCCGGGCATGCCCGCCGTGAGCTTGCCCATCTTCTCGTTGGAGGTTTCCTCGGCCTTGCGCACGGCCGCGTTGAAGGCTGCAGCCACGAGGTCTTCCAGCATGTCCTTGTCTTCGGCCAGCAGGCTGGGGTCGATGGTGATGCGCTTGACATCGTGCTTGCAGGTCATGAGCACCTTCACGAGGCCGGCGCCCGACTCGCCCTCGACCTCGATGTGGCCCAGCTCTTCCTGGGCCTTCTTCAGATTGTCCTGCATGGCCTGGGCCTGCTTCATCAGGCCGGCGAGCTGTCCTTTGTTGAACATGTGAGTTCCTTTTTCTGTAGGTAAAAACAAATGCCTTATTCAGGCTGTATCGATACGGGCTTGATGCTGCCAGGCACGATTTTCGCGCCATGGCTGCGCATCAGCGTCTGCACCAGAGGATGCTGCATCACGATGTCTTCGGCAATGCGCTGGCGCTGGTGGCTCGCCACCGCATTGCGCCTGGCCGGACTGTCCACCACCGGCCCCTGCTCCACCTTCAGTTGCCGCGCGTGGCCGGCCGCTTCCAGCGCCGAGCGCAGCCGCTCGCATGTCGCGGGCTGGCCCAGGGAGCTGCTCTCCACACGCAGCGTCCAGGTGTCGCCATCGCGCGCCACCAGCTGCGATTGCAGCGCCAGCTGGCGGGCCAGCGCCGCCACGGCTTCGGCCTGCACCAGCTGCTGGACCACGCCATGCCAGACATCGCCCTCGGGCGTGCGCTCGACCGTGGGAGCAGGCGGCGCATCCACCGGCGTGTGGCGCAGCGGCTCGGACTCGGGCGGCGCATCGGAAAGCCCGGCCTCCGGCCCGCGCCCCGCCATGGCAGGCAAGTCGGCCCCCGCATCGGCTTCATCGGCCCAGCGGCCTTCGTCTTCCCAGGCCTCGTCGGGCATGCCGGCCCATGCGCCCTCGTCAGGCATATCGGCGGACTCCCCGGAATCGTCCTCGCCGTCCAGCCCGCCCTCCGGCTCGGCCGCCATGGAACTGTCCGGCGCCGGCGCCACGGACGGCTCCTGCCCAGGCGTGGCAGCGTCCGCCTGCGGCGCAACGGGCGCAGCCACGGGCGTTGCTGCGGCAGCGGCAGGCGCAGGCATCGCAACGGCGGTGGCAGCCTGCTGCGCGATCGGGGCCGCAGCCGGGGCCACAACCGGGGCAGGCTGCGGGGCTGCGGGTGCGGGTGCGGGTGCGGGTGCGGGTGCGGGTGCGGGTGCAGATGGTGGCTCAGCCTGGCGCGCCGAAGCGACCGGCGTCAGCGCTGGAGTTTTTTTTTCAGCCTCGCCCGCACCGGGCGCTGGGCCATCCGGCTTGAAGGCCAGCAACCGCAGCAGCGCCATGGTCAGCGCCGCATACTCATCGGGCGCCAGGCCCAGTTCATTGCGGCCATGCAGGCAGATGCTGTAGAGCAGCTGGGTTTCGTCGCGCGGCATCAAAGCGGCCAGGCGTGCGATCTCGGCGCCTTCGGGATCGCTGGCATCGGGCGCCATCTGCGGCACGGCCTGCAGCACCGCCATGCGCTGGAGCACGGCGCACATTTCCTCGAGCGTGGACGCGGCGGACAGGCCATTGCGCCGCAGCGCATCCGATGTCTCCACCACCACCAGGCCGTCGCTGCGCGCCAGCGCGTCGATGAGCCGGAACACATGGCTGCGGTCCACGCTGCCCAGCATCTGGCGCACCAGCCCCTCCTGCAGCTGCCCGCTGCCGAAGGCAATCGCCTGGTCCGTCAGCGACAGCGCATCGCGCATGGAACCCCGCGCCGCACGCGACAGCAGCCGCAGCGCCTGGGGCTCGGCAGGCACGCCCTCGCGCGCCAGCACCTGCCCCAGATGGTCCAGCACCGTCTCGGGCGCCATGGGCCGCAGGTTGAATTGCAGGCAGCGGCTCAGCACGGTGACCGGCACCTTCTGCGGATCGGTGGTGGCAAGCACGAATTTCAGGTATTCGGGCGGCTCCTCCAGCGTCTTGAGCATGGCGTTGAACGCCGTGTTCGTCAGCATGTGGACTTCGTCGATCATGAAGACCTTGAAGCGCCCCTGCACCGGCTTGTAGACGGCCTGCTCCAGCAGGCCCTGCACCTCGTCCACGCCACGGTTGGACGCTGCATCCAGTTCGGTGTAGTCAGGGAAGCGGCCGCTGTCGATTTCGGTGCAGGCGGCACATACGCCGCAAGGCGCCGCCGTGATGCCGCCCTGGCCATCGGGCCCCTGGCAGTTGAGCGACTTGGCGAGAATGCGCGAGACCGTGGTCTTGCCCACGCCGCGCGTCCCCGTGAACAGATAAGCATGGTGCAGGCGCTGCTGCGTCAGCGCATTGGTCAGCGCCTGAACGACATGCTCCTGCCCCACCATTTCGGAGAAATTGCGGGGACGGTATTTGCGGGCCAGCACAAGATAAGACATGCCGCGATTCTACGGGGCCGCGCGCCACCGCCCGGACTGGCCAGGCGCCACCCGGCCGTGGGCCCCGGTATTTGCCCCTATAATCGGCGGCGACGGGCCTCCTCGCATGGGGAAGCGGCCAACCGGGTCAGGTGGGGAACCAAGCAGCCCTAACCGTGGAGCCAGTGCCGAGGGTAAGGCTCGTCAACTGCCTTCCAAGCGATGCTTGCCGCAGCCTGCCTGCCAAGCCTCCGATTGTCTCGCGCATCGTGCAATGCGCAGAATTCACTGGAACCCTTCGCACACCCTGACCCGCACGCACAGGCAGCCAGCCCCCTGGCGACTCGGCCATGTCGCCGATACGCCGGCGCCGGGCGCCTTGGCCGCCAGCACCTTTCCTGGCGCGCCACACAGAGCGCGGCACATTCACCTTGAAACGCTCCAGCACCCCAGGCTGCCGGCTCGCACCGCATGACAGCCCCGGGGGTTTTCGGGCGCGGCCTCCTGCAAGAGGCCTACCGCCCTCTCCCGAGCCGGCTCCGGCGCATCGAAGCCTTGCACTCTCCTGCCCGCGTTGCCTGAGCTTGAACAGCTCGCCACACCCAGGTCCGCGCAACTCCAATGCAAACAAATATTTACCAAAAAAATCGATAGATTTCAGCTATCGAACAAAATGAAAATTAATATGAGGCAATATATGGATATGCCACTTGGCAAAATCCCACCAATTCCCCCCTCTTTCGCCAGAGCCGATCTCAATGCGCATGAGACTTCAATTTCCAGCACAACTCTTTTGCACATTGGCTGCCATTTTGATCAGTCTCGCCATAGCCTATATCTCCACGCACAATCCACTGAAAAACTGGGATATTGTCGGCTATACAGCAGTCATCCTGAAAGAACAACACAAACAGGCTGACGAACTTCACTCGGCCACCTGGAGAGCGCTGGAAAACAGCCTGGGAGACACGCAGTCCCTACGCCAAGGGAATGCATACGTGCAGGCCGTATCAGAATCCCCCGAGGCCTTGCTCCAGACCCTCAACTATTACGCCCCTCGCATTGCATATACGTTTTCATCTTCCCAGCTATCAAAGGCCACGGGCATCGACATCCCTCGATCAACGGTATTGACCTCAGCGCTATCCATCAGCGCATTATTTCTACTGACCTACTTCACACTGAAGAAAAACCATCCTCCGCCCACCGCGCTCGCCATCACCCTGCTGCTTGCAGCCTGCCTGCATTGGCTTTTGCTTTCCCGCGCAAGCACCCCGGATGCGATGGCCACGCTGCTCGCACTCAGCGCGGTCCTGCTGCTGCGAGAAGACAAATTCCTTGCATACGCACTATGCTGCGCCCTTTTGATCCTGGTTCGTCATGACCAGATCATATTCGTCCTCTTCCTCACCATTTTTCACGCAGCCAGCACAAACCGAAAGAAGGCAGTTTTCACCATACTATTCCTCTCCATCTTCTCCAGCATCTACATCTACTCGCAATGGCCTGGATGGAGCCAGCTTTTCATGCATACGTTTTCCGAAAACCAGGTCTACCACACGCCATCGTACATTGATCCGCGCGACGTATTGATCCAGTATGCAAATCAATGGAAGACAATATTCCATTCAGCCGCCAAGGATACCCAGACGCTCATCCCAGCCGCGGCCTTCATCGTCTTCCTTGCCATCCGAAAGAACACAAGCCCTCAAGACCGCCATTTGCTCGATGCCCTGGCCCTTGCCATATCGGCCAAATTAATTATTTTTCCGGCAGTTTCAGGCCCGTGGGCACGCCTGTACATGGGGGAGATCACCGCCATCATCGTGATGGCGATGACCATGAAGGCAGCACCACTGCACCCGTACCGGAGCGCAGAACGGACCGCTTCATAAAAGCCTCCATTTGAGCCCCTGCGCAGCGCCCTTCCCCGCCGGCTCAGGCCGTCAAATATTGCGACACGCCCTGCGCAGCCCACGCGCCGCTGGCCATGCAGGCCGTGATCAGATAGCCGCCGGTCGGCGCCTCCCAGTCCAGCATCTCGCCTGCGCAAAACACACCGGGCGCGGCCCGGCACATGCCTCGGGCATCCAGCGCCTCGAACTTCACGCCGCCTGCCGTGCTGATGGCCTCGTCGATGGGCCGGGGCGCCACCACCGTGAGCGGCAGCGCCTTGATGGCACGGGCCAGGCGCTCTTCATCGGCCATCCCGTCCCTGCCCAGGATTTCGTACAGCACGGCGGCCTTGATGCCATCGAGCCCCAGCCGCCCCTTCAGGTGGCTGGACAGGCTGCGCGAGCCGCGCGGGTGGCGCACCTCCGCCAGCACGCGATGCGCCGGGAGCTGGGGCAGCAGGTCCAGCAGCAGCGTGGCCTGCCCATCGCGCGCAATCGCCTCGCGCACCTGGGCAGAAACCGCATAGACCAGGCTGCCCTCGATGCCCGTCTCCGTCGCCACGAACTCCCCCTTGCGCGCGAACGGCCTGCCGCTGCCGTCATCGAACGCCAGGGCCACCGATTTGAAGGGCTGGCCCGCAAAGCGCTGGACAAAATGCGGGCTCCAGCCACGCGCAGGCTGCTGGCTGGCACCCAGCAATTCGGCGAGAAACTCGCGCCGGTCGACACCTGCCTCACTTTGCTGCGCCAGGCCCAGCCCCACATCGAAGCCGCAATTGGCGGGCTGCAGCGCTGCCATCTCCACACCGCGCATGGCCAGCGTCGGCATCCAGGCGCCATCCGAGCCCAGGCGCGCCCAGCTGCCGCCCCCCAGGGCCAGCACCACCGCCTTGGCGCGCACAGAAACCAGGCCCGAAGGCGCCTCGAAGGACAGCGCGGCATCCTTGCCCAACCCCCAGCCCAGCCAGCGGTGGCGCATGTGCATGGCCACGCCCTGGGCTCGCAGCCGGCCCAGCCAGGCGCGCAGCAGGGGCGCTGCCTTCATGTCCACCGGGAAGACCCGGCCGGAACTGCCGACGAAGGTGTCCACGCCCAGCCCCTGGGCCCAGGCACGCAGCTGCTCGGGCCCGAAGGACTCGAGCCAGCGGGAAACCTCGGCGCTGCGTGCGCCGAAGCGCGAGATGAAGGCCGGCATGGCTTCGGAATGCGTCAGATTCAACCCGCCCTTGCCGGCCATCAGGAACTTGCGGCCCACGGACGCCTTGGCCTCGAACAGGTGCACGCCCCATCCAGCGCCTGCCAGACGCTCGGCCGCCATCAGGCCGGCCGGGCCGGCGCCGATCACCGCCACGTCGCAGGACAGCACGCCCGATTCAAAAGACTCCATCACATCAGTTCCCATTCCAAGCTTGCTACAGATTGCACTGCCGTCAGTGCTTGGACCTGGCGTGCAGCGCGGGCGCGCAGAATACCTCGGCGCGGCGGCAGGCGCCCGGCCGCGGCCCAAATCCCCGGGGGCCGCCACGCCGTCGCATCCTGCGCATTCAGCTATGACAGTCATAGCATCCGGCTACCGCCCATACAGAGCATCTGGTGATAGGTTTCTGTCACAATCAATTCGTGGTGCGGATTTTCCTGCGCCTTCTTCATTGCGAAAAATCAAGGACTCCACCCATGGCCAGCGAACTGATCAAACACATCTCCGATGCAAGCTTCGAATCCGATGTCCTGCAGCCCGGCACCACGGTGCTGGTCGACTACTGGGCCGAATGGTGCGGTCCCTGCAAGATGATCGCCCCCATCCTCGACGAAGCCGCACAGGCCTACAAGGACAAGCTGTCCATCGCCAAGATGAATGTGGATGAGAACCGCGAGATCCCTGCCAAGTTCGGCATCCGCGGCATCCCCACGCTGATGCTGTTCAAGGATGGCCAGCTGGCCGCCACCAAGGTCGGCGCGCTCAACAAGGCCCAGCTGACAGCCTTCCTGGACCAGCACCTGGCCTGACATCCTTTGGCCTGCGCCGGCCGTTGCCGGCAGCAGGCCCGGCCTGCACGGGCACCGGCGCAAATTGCTTGTGTCCCGCCGTTTTTTCCTGTCATAATGCCTTCGATCACCGGTCTTCTGCATCAAAGACCGCGCTGAGCCTTTCAGGCAAGCCAGCCCACTTCTGCAGTGTTTCGCTTGGCTCGACGCCTTCCCTGGTTTCTTTCCACTCCGCTCTGGAGTCACTCCATGCACCTTAATGAACTCAAGGCACTGCACGTGTCTGAAGTCCTGAAGCAGGCCGAAGCGCTTGAGATCGAAAACGTCGGCCGCATGCGCAAGCAAGAGCTGATGTTCGCCATCATCAAAAAGCGCGCCAAGGCCGGCGAACAAGTGTTTGCCGATGGCGTGCTGGAGATCCTGCCGGATGGCTTCGGCTTTCTGCGCAGCCCCGATACGAGCTACACCGCCAGCACCGACGACATCTACATCTCGCCCAGCCAGGTCCGCCGCTTCAACCTGCACACCGGCGACATGATCGAAGGCGAAGTGCGCACGCCCAAGGATGGCGAGCGCTATTTCGCACTGACCAAGCTCGACTCCGTCAACGGCGGCCCGCCCGAGCAGAACAAGCACAAGGTGCTGTTCGAGAACCTGACCCCCCTGTTCCCCACCCAGCAGCTGCGCCTGGAGCGCGAGATCAAGGGCGACGAGAACATCACCGGCCGCATCATCGACATCATCGCCCCCATCGGCCGCGGCCAGCGCGCGCTGATCGTGGCACCGCCCAAGAGCGGCAAGACCATGATGATGCAAAGCATCGCCCACGCCATCACGGCCAACCATCCCGACGTGCATCTGATGGTGCTGCTGGTCGATGAGCGCCCCGAGGAAGTGACCGAGATGCAGCGTTCGGTCAAGGGCGAGATCATCGCCTCCACGTTCGACGAGCCCGCCACGCGCCACGTGCACGTGGCCGAGATGGTGATCGAGCGCGCCAAGCGCCTGGTCGAGCTCAAGAAGGACGTGGTCATCCTGCTGGACTCCATCACCCGCCTGGCCCGCGCCTACAACAACGTGGTGCCCTCGTCGGGCAAGGTGCTGTCCGGCGGCGTGGACTCCAACGCCCTGCAGCGTCCCAAGCGCTTCTTCGGCGCCGCGCGCAACGTGGAAGAAGGCGGCTCGCTGACCATCATCGCCACGGCCCTGGTCGATACCGGCAGCCGCATGGACGAAGTGATCTTCGAAGAGTTCAAGGGCACGGGCAACAGCGAACTGGCCCTGAACCGCCGCCTCTACGAAAAGCGCGTCTTCCCCGCCATCGAGCTCAACAAGAGCGGCACGCGCCGCGAGGAGCTGCTGCTGGCGCCCGAGATCCTGCAAAAGACCCGCATCCTGCGCCAGTTCATGTACAACATGGACGACATCGAAGCCATGGAGCTGATGATCAAGAACATGAAGGCCACCAAGACCAATGTGGACTTCTTCGACATGATGCGCCGCGGCGGCTGATCGCCCTTGCCGCAGCCCATGCCCCAACGCCCCGCCCCGTGCGGGGCGTTGTGCTTTCAGGCCCGTCTCACCAGGAGGCCGCGGCCGTGCCCAGCACGCTGGCGGGCAGGCTCCAGCGCATGGCGGCACCCGCCATTTCGACAGGCGCCCGCAGGCGCTGGGCAGCCCCCCAGGACGTTGCCTCCACCGGCACGGCGAAATCGGCATCCCCCAATGCCGCCAGCGACTGCGCATCGGGCTCGCCGGGGCCATCGCCGGCCAGCAGATGGGCCGTGCGCGCCAGGGATGCGCGCACCGTGCTGCCGCCCTCGCCCCGCAGGCGCCGCACCAGCGCCATCGCCACTGACGCCGCGAGCAGATAGCCGGTGGCCTGGTCGATCGCCTGCAGCGGGAGCGGCGTCGGACGATCGCGCCCCAGCACGCGCATGCCGGCATCGGCAATGCCAGCGCTCATCTGCACCAGGCTGTCGAAGCCGCGCCGCTGCTGCCAGGGACCGCTCCAGCCATAGGCATTGAGCGATACATCGACCAGGCAGGGGTTGAGCCGCCTGCGCCATGCGGCCCCCAGCCCCAGGTCCTCCAGCGCGCCGTCGCGCAATCCATGCACGAAGACATCCGCATGCGCCAGCAGCCGCTCGAAGACCGCGCGATCGCCGGCCTCCCGCAGGTCCAGGAGCGCGCAGCGCTTGCCCAGCGTGACTTCCGGGACGGTGCCCGGCTCTTCCCAGCGCGGCGGATCGATGCGCAGCACCTGCGCACCATAGGCCGCCAGCCAGCGTGTGGCCACCGGCCCGGCCAGGATGCGCGTCAAATCCAGCACGCGCAATCCTTGCAACGGCCTTTGCGCCGTGCCCTGCCATCCGCTATCGGCAGCCGCTGCGCCCGGGTGCATCTGCCAATGCAGCAACGGCTCTTGCTGCACCGCCCGCCCTTGCGGATGCGCCGCCCATGCGTCCAGCCCCCGCATCTGCGCCGCACACCCACCCTGGCCCACCACGGCCGACTCCAGGTCCTGCGCGCTCCAGCGCAGCACGGCGGCAGCCACGGCCTCGCGCCGGGCAGGCGCATCCAGCACCGCGAGGGCCGCCGCGCGATGGTGGGGTGCATTGGTGTGCAGGCGGATCCAGCCATCGCATGTGCGGTAATCCCCGGCCAGGGCATCCCACTGCCCGGGCAATTCCCACCCCAGGGGCCGCAGGCTGGTGCCGAACCACAGCGACGCAAGGCGCCGGTCCACCGAGACCGCGGGAGCCTCGGCACCGAATGCACCGATCACTTGCGCCATCGCCAGCCCGGCCACGCCCAGCGAGGCCGCTGCCAGGTCCGAAACCGGGAATACCGACGGCAGCGATCCCCGCCCAGCCATGGACAGGCGCCCGAGGGCGCCTGGATCGCCCTGCAAAGCGCGCCAGATGGCCGCTGCGTAGCGGTCGAAAACGGCCGGGGACGGAGAAAAAGACATGGGTGGCTCCTGGAGAAAAAGGCAAGCAAGGAGGCTCAGAATAGGCAATCAAGCTTGATTGTCAATATTGATCAATACAATCAACTTATCTACACTCCACCCATGCCGAACTACCTGACTTCAGCGCAGGCCACTGCCGCGCTCGGCGTGAGCCGCGCCACCCTTTACGCTTACGTCAGCCGCGGCCTGCTGACTGCGCATGCCGCCGACAGGCCACGCGAAAGCCGTTATCTGCGCGAAGAGGTCGAGCAGCTCGCGCGCCAGCGCAGCCAGGGCCGCAAGCCGCGCGAAGTGGCCCAGGCCGCCTTGAGCTGGGGCCTGCCGGTGCTGGAGTCCGGCATCACCCTGATAGAAAACAGCCGCCTTTACTACCGCGGCGAGGACGCTGCAGCCTGGGCACGCACGCGCACACTGGAAGAAACCGCCGCCCTGCTATGGCAATGCTCCGTCGACGCGGCCTTCGCTGCGGATGCGGCCTGTACGTCGCCGCTGCTGGAACGGCTGCAGCAGGCGCTGGCAGGCCAGCCTTGCGAAGAGGCGCTGCTCGCCTTGTTCACCGCCGCCAGCGAGGACGCGCCCACGGCCGCCTGGCAGCAATCGCCCGAACGGCTGGCAGCAGGCTGCGGCGCCCTGGTGCGCCTGCTGGCCGCCTGCCTGCTGGGCACAGTCCCCTGCAACACGCCGGTGCACCTGCAATGCGCGCAGGCCTGGCAGCTGGATGGGCGGGGCGCCGATCTGGTGCGCATGGCGCTGGTGCTGTGCGCCGACCACGAACTCAATGCCTCCGGCTTCACGGCCCGCTGCGTGGCCTCTGCAGGCGCCAGCCTGCGTGCTGCCGTGGTCGGCGGCCTGGCGGCACTGACCGGCGCGCGCCATGGCGGCACCACGGCACGCGTCGAAGCGCTGTGGGACGAGCTGGGCGAGGACATGGATACGGAGCGGCTGCGTCAACGCCTGGCACGCGGCGAACCCCTGCCGGGCTTCGGCCACCCCCTCTATCCCGCAGGCGATGTGCGCGCCAGCCTGCTGCTGCAGCAACTGCTGCCGCAACACCCTGCATGGGCCAGGCTGGTGGAGGCTGCCACGGAACTGACGGGACAGTCTCCTTCCGTGGATTTCGCGCTGGTGGCGCTGCGCCGCCACCTGGGGCTGCCGCAGGGCAGCGCTTTCGGGCTGTTCGCGCTGGGCCGCTGCACGGGCTGGCTGGCCCAGGCACTGGAGCAGCGCGCCACGCGCCAGATCATCCGCCCGCGCGCCACCTACACCGGGCCCCGCCCCGCTGCGGCTGGCAAGGCATCCGGCACTATGCGATAATGCAGGGCTTTTTCTTGCGGAAAGTACGCTTGATTTGAACCGCTACAAAGGTTGCAGCGGGTCAGGCACGGCTACCGCACTTGCATCGGAAGGAAAGATCATGAAAGAAGGCATCCACCCCAACTACCGCGAAGTTCTGTTCGTGGACCTGTCCAACGGCTTCAAGTTCGTGACCCGCTCGTGCGTGAACACGAAGGAAACCGAGACCTTCGAAGGCAAGGAATACCCCCTGTTCAAGCTGGATACCTCCTCCGAATCGCACCCCTTCTACACCGGCACGCAAAAGTCGGTGGACAACATGGGCGGCCGCGTGGAGCGCTTCCGCAACCGTTTCGGCAAGAAGTAATCACCGCTTGTCCCGCCAAAGGGCAGCCCGGGCAACCGGGCTGCCCTTTGTGTTTTGTCCGATCCGGCCAATCGATACAGGCCCGGCACGCCCCACGGTTCGGGTGGGTGTTGCTTCGCGTATTCTTGCGCGGTCCGTTGCAGAAAGTCCTTCCGCGTGAACCAGCCCACTCCCGCCATCGTTGCCCAAAGCGCCGTGCGCCGCCTGCCACGCTGGTCGCTGCTGCTGCTGTGCCTTGCCTATGTCGTGCCGGGCTACGTAGGGCGCGATCCCTGGCGCATGGCCGACATGGAGGCTTTCGGCTACATGCGCGAACTGGCCCTGGGCCATACCTCCTGGCTGGCGCCGCGCATGGCGGGCCTGCCGCCCGAATCCGAAGGCCTGCTGTCCTACTGGCTGGGCGCGCTGGCGCTGCGCTGGGCTCCGGACTGGATATCGTCCGAACTGGCTGCGCGCCTGCCTTTCGTGACCATGCTGGTGCTGACCATGATGGCCACCTGGTGGGGCGTCTATTATCTGGCGCGCTCGCCCGGCGCCCGTCCCGTGGCCTTTGCCTTCGGCGGCGAAGCCCAGCCCACGGACTATGCACGCGCCATGGCCGATGGCGGCCTGCTGGCCCTGGTCGCCTGCCTGGGGCTGGCCCAGCTGTCTCATGAAACCACCAGCTATGTGACGCAGCTGGGCTGTGCGGCGCTGCTGTTTTTTTCCGCGGCCGCCATGCCCTACCACCGGCTGGCAGCAGGCTCGGCCTTGCTGCTGGGCCTGCCGGGCCTGGCGCTCAGCGGTGCGCCCAGCGTGGCGGCGCTGTTCGGGCTGGGCGGTGCAGCCGCGGCCCTTTTCTCGCGGACCTGGGGGGATGAAGCCCGCCGGGTGCCCGAGGCTGCACGCGCATGGGCGGCCGCCTGGCTGGGTGCCACGCTGCTGGCTGCGCTGATGGCCTGGTGGCTGGACCAATGGGCCTGGCGCGTGGTGGACAGTGCCACGGCCAAGGAATGGCAGAGCCTGGCACGGCTGCTGCTGTGGTTCAGCTGGCCGGCCTGGCCGCTGGCTCTTTGGACGCTATGGGTCTGGCGCCGCCAGATCGCCAAGCCGCAGAATCACCTCCATCTGGCGCTGCCGCTGTGGTTTGCCGTGATTCCCGTGCTGGCCTCGCTGACCTCGCTGCCCGCGGACCGCGCCCAGCTGCTGGGCCTGCCGGCCATCGCCACGCTGGCCGCCTTCGCTCTGCCCACCTTGCGCCGCAGCATCAGCGCATTGATCGACTGGTTCACGCTGCTGTTCTTCAGCGCGGCGGCCATCACCATCTGGGTGATCTGGCTGTCGCTGCAGACCGGCATCCCGGCCAAGCCCGCCGCCAACGTGGCACGGCTGGCGCCACAGTTCACGCCGGAGTTTTCGGCAACCGGATTCGCCGTTGCCGTCGCTGCCACCGTGGGCTGGTGCCTGCTGGTGGCATGGCGCACCTCGCGCAACCGCGCCGCGATCTGGAAAAGCCTGGTGCTGCCGGCGGGCGGGGCCACGCTGGGATGGCTACTGCTGATGACCCTGTGGCTGCCCTTGCTGAACCATGCCCTGAGCTTCAAGCCCCAGGTGCTCCAGGTGCTTGCCGCCCTGCCCCGGGACGGAAGCTGCGTGCAGACCTATGGCCTGCCGCGCGCCTACATCGCCGCACTGCGCTACTACGGCGACCTCGACACCCAGCGCCTGAGCATGGCCGGGTCCGAACGCTGCGAGTGGATGGTGGCCGAGGAAGACACCTGGCGCGACCCGCACAGCGCCCGCCTGCAAGAGCAATGGCAGCCCGTGGCCCGCATCGTGCGCCCGACCAACCGCAAGGACTTCCTGCTGGTGCTCCAGCGCCGCAACCCCACGGGCAGCACAGGCCGCCAGCGATGACGCGGGACCTCCTGCCCGATCGCCACGTGCAGCAAGGAACCGAGCTGCGCATGATCGGCCAGCATGCGCTGACGGTTCTGGCCGGCCAGTTGGCGGTCATGGCCTTCGGCGTGACCGACACCATCGTGGCGGGCCGCTACTCCGAGGCAGCGCTGGCTGCGCTGTCCATCGGGGCCGCCATCTTCGTCAGCGTCTATGTGTCTCTGATGGGCATCTTCCAGGCCCTGCTCCCGCTGTGGGCCGAACAGCGCGGCGCTGACCAGCCCCAGGCCATCGGGCGCTCGCTGCGCCAGGCCATGTACCTGCTGGCAGCCGCCTGCCTGCTGGGCATGGCCGTGCTGCTGCGGCCCGATGCGCTGTTGCGCTGGACCGACGTGCCTGCCGGACTGCAGCGCGAGGTCAAGGCCTATCTTTCGGTGCTGGCCTGGAGCCTGCCTGCCGCGCTGCTGTTCCGCATCTACAGCACACTCAATCAGGCGCTGGGGCGGCCCCTGCTGGTGACCTGGCTGCAGCTGCTGTCGCTGCTGCTGAAGCTGCCGCTGTCGGTCTGGCTGACTTTCGGGGGCGGCGGCCTGGCGCCGCTGGGTGCCGTGGGCTGCGCCTGGGCCACGCTGGCCGTGAACTACACCATGGTGGCGATCGCGCTGGCGCTGTTGCGAAGGCAGGCCTTCTATGCGCCGCTGGCGCTGTGGCAGCGCATGGAGCGGCCCGACTGGCGCCAGCTTGCGCATTTCGCGCGCCTGGGCATTCCTGCCGGTCTGGCCATCCTGGTCGAGGTGACCTCATTCACGCTGATGGCCTTGTTCGTCGCGCGCCAGGGCACGCTGGCCTCGGCCAGCCACCAGATCGCGGCCAATCTGGCGGCGCTGTGCTACATGGTGCCGCTGTCGCTGGCCATCGCCACCAGCGCACGCGTGAGCTACTGGCGCGGCGCGGGCGACGAGGCCCTGGCCAGGCGCTTGATCGCCATGGGCTTCAGGCTGGCCGCGCTGTCGGGGCTGGTGCTGGCATCGGCGCTGTTTGCCGCGCGCCATGGTGTGGCCCGCATCTACACCGGTTCACCGGAGGTCGTGGCCATGACGGCCAGCCTGCTGGCCTGGGTAGCGGCCTACCACGTGGCCGATGCCATCCAGACCTTCTGCATCTTCGTGCTGCGCTGCTACCGCATCACGGTAACGCCGCTCGTGATCTATGGCGTACTGCTTTGGGGCGGCGGACTCGCGGGCGGTTATTGGCTGGCCTACGAGGCCGGCCCGGGCCTGCCGGCCTGGCTGCATGCAGGCACGCCCGTGCCTTTCTGGGCCAGCAGCGCGGCCGCGCTGCTGGCCACTTCCGCGGTGTTCAGTGTCATCGTGCGCAAGGTGGCGGGCCGCTGAGGCGGCCTGCGGTCAGGCGGCCTGCGGTCAGGCGGCCTGCGGTCAGGCGGCGTGGCGCTCGCCCGCCGCCTGACCGCAGCGCACGCGGCTGGCGGGAAAGGTCACCGAGAATTCAGAACCCTGGCCCGGCGTGCTGGCGATGCCCAGCTTGGCGCCGTGGCGCTGCAGCACATGCTTGACGATGGCCAGGCCCAGGCCCGTGCCGCCCGTGTCGCGCGAGCGGCTGCGGTCGACGCGGTAAAAGCGTTCGGTCAGGCGGGCCAGGTGCCTGGGCTCGATGCCGGGACCCGAGTCTTTGACCGCGAAACGCGCCGAGCCATCGGGCAGCACATCCCAGTGCACCTCGATGCGCCCGCCCGCGGGCGTGTAGCGCATGGCATTGGCCAGCAGGTTGGAGAAGGCGCTTTGCAGTTCGGCCGAGGCGCCGGCGACTTCGCCGGCCTCGGCCAGCGCCTCGCTCGATGGAAAGCTCAGCGCATGCGGCAGCGCCTGCTTGCGCGTGAGCATGGCCGACAGGCCGCGCGCCTCGTTCTCGCAGCGCTGCATGAGCTGGGCCACGGGCACCCATTCGTTGTTGCTGGGCAGCGGACTGCCTTCGAGCCGCGACAGGGTCAGCAGGTCTTCGACCAGGTGCTGCATGCGCTCGGCCTGCTGGGCCATCAGGCCCAGGTAACGGTTGCGTTCCTCCGCCTCCAGCGGCAGGTTCTGCAGGGTTTCGACAAAGCCGACGAGCACCGTCAGCGGTGTGCGGATCTCATGCGAGACGTTGGCAACGAAGTCGCGGCGCATGGCTTCGGCCTGCTCCAGCGCCGTCACGTCGCGGGCCAGCAGCAGCTTGCGCCCTTCCCCGTAGCCGTAGAACTGGACGGACAGCTTGACGGGCCGCGAGGGCGTGCTCTCGCGCCCTTGCATGACCAGGTCGCGCGAGAAATCCTGCGTCGCGTAATAGGCACTGAATTCGGGATCGCGCACCAGGTTGCCGATGCTCTGCAGCACATCGCGCTCGGCATCGAAGCCGAACTGGCGCGCGGCGATCTGGTTGCACCATTCGATGCGGCCCTCGGAGTCGAGCAGCACCACGCCATTGGGACTGGCCTGCAGGGCCGACAGAATGTCATTGAGCCGCTGGTCACCCTGCTGCACCTGCTGCACGCTTTGGCGCAGCCAGCGGCGCATGCGCACGCTGGCCTCGCCCCAGATGCCGGTGAGGTCCGGCGCGTTCGTCAACTCCGACTGCCGCAGCCAGGACAGCAGGCGCATCGCATTCCAGCTGTCCACCAGCCACCAGATCCAGCCGGCGACAAAGGCCCCCACCAGGGCCGCAACCCACTGGGCGGCCACGCTGGCCCGGGCGTCGCCCAGCCAGATCCACAGCCCCCAGGCCAACAACGCCCCCGCGATCTGGGACGCCAAAAAGCGAAATCCTCGCCAACCCATACCTGCGCCTTCTTTGCGTTATGTCTGCTGCTTGCCGCAGCGGCGGCCTGGCATGGCGCCAGGGCCATGCGTGGGTTACTTCGGTCTTCAGGCCAGCGCCTGGGCGCTGAGTCTGTAGCCGGCGCCGCGCACCGTCTCGATCAGGGTTCCGGCCACGCCCAGCGCCTCGCGAAGGCGCTTGACGTGCACATCCACGGTGCGCTCCTCGATGAACACATGGTCGCCCCAGACCTTGTCCAGCAGCTGGGCGCGGCTGTGCACGCGCTCGGGATGCTTCATCAGGTAGTGCAGCAGCTTGAACTCGGTGGGCCCGACCTTGAGCATGTCGCCCTGCCAGCTCACGCGGTGCGCGGCGGCATCGAGCACCAGCTCGCCGATGTTGACCTTGTCCTGGATCTGCTCGGGCGCGCGGCGGCGCAGCACGGCGCGTATGCGCGCCAGCAGCTCCTGGGTCGAGAAGGGCTTGGTGATGTAGTCATCGGCGCCCGCGTCCAGGCCTGCCACCTTGTCCGGCTCGTCGCCGCGCGCCGTGAGCATGAGAATGGGCACGGCCTTGGTGCGGCCGTCGGCGCGCCACTTGCGCGCCAGCGACAGGCCGCTTGCGCCGGGCAGCATCCAGTCGAGCAAGATCACGTCGGGCAGCACGGCGTCGAGTTCGCGCTGCGCCGTCACGCCGTCCTCGGCCCAGACCGGCTGGAAGCCGTTGTGGCGCAGGTTGACGGCGATCAGTTCGGCGATGGCGGGCTCGTCCTCGACAATGAGGACCATGGGCATCTTCTTCATCCGGTGTGAGCCTCCTGCTTAGAGCAATGCCGACTCGATGGCATCCATGGTCTGGTGGCGCACGTCCTTGCCTTCGACCAGGTAGATGATCAATTCGGCCACGTTCTTGGAGTGGTCCCCGATGCGCTCGATGGCCTTGGCCAGGAACAGCAGGTCAAGGCTGGAGGAAATGGTACGCGGATCTTCCATCATGTAGGTGATGAGCTTGCGCACGAAGCCGTCGAACTCTTCGTCGATCAGGTCGTCCTCCTTGAGAATCGCCACGGCCGCCTTGGTGTCCAGGCGCGCGAAGGCATCCAGCGTCTTGCGCAGCAGGTCGGAAGCCATCTCGGCCGCCACGCGCAGGTCGCCCGTGGGCAGCGAGCGGGCGGCGCCGCTTTCGATGATGGACTTGACCATGCGGGCCATCTTGTGGGCCTCGTCGCCCATGCGCTCGAGGTTGGCCGTGGCCTTGGAGAACGCGATCAGCAGGCGCAGGTCGCGCGCCGTGGGCTGGCGCCGCGCGATGATGGAGGACAGGTCGTGGTCGATTTCCACTTCCATGGCATTGACGCGCTTTTCCGCGGCATCGACCTGCTCCACGGCTTCGATGCTGAAGCGCGACAGCGCATAGACGGCCTGGCGGATCTGGGATTCGACCAGGCCGCCGAGCTCCATGACGCGCGCCGAGACGCGGTTGAGTTCGCTGTCGAACTGGCTGGAAAGATGCTTTTCTGTCATCGCTTGCTCCTTAGCCGAAGCGGCCGGTGATGTAGTCTTCGGTTTCCTTGCGCTGGGGCTTGAAGAACATCTGCTCGGTGTCTCCGAACTCCACGAGGTCGCCCAGGTACATGTAGGCCGTGTAGTCGCTGCAGCGCGCCGCCTGCTGCATGTTGTGGGTCACGATGACCACGGTGTAGTCGTTCTTGAGCTCGGCGATCAGCTCCTCGATCTTGGCGGTGGAGATCGGGTCCAGCGCCGAGCAGGGTTCGTCGAGCAGCAGCACTTCGGGCTTGATGGCGATGCCGCGCGCGATGCACAGGCGCTGCTGCTGGCCGCCCGACAGGCCCGAGCCCGTCTGCTGCAGCTTGTCCTTGACCTCGGTCCACAAAGCGGCCTTGCGCAGCGCCCATTCGACACGGTCGTCCATGTCCGAAGCGCTGAGGTTTTCGAACAGCTTCACGCCAAAGGCGATGTTGTCGTAGATCGACATCGGGAACGGCGTGGGCTTCTGGAAGACCATGCCGACCTTGGCGCGTATCAGGGCCACATCCTGCTTGGATGTGAGCAGATTCTCGCCGTCCAGCAGGATCTGGCCTTCGGCGCGCTGCTCGGGGTAGAGCTCGAACATGCGGTTGAAGGTGCGCAGCAGCGTGGACTTGCCGCAGCCCGACGGGCCGATGAAGGCGGTGACCTTCTTTTCGGGAATGTCCAGGTTGATGCTCTTGAGAGCGTGGAACTTGCCGTAGTAGAAGTTCAGGTCGCGCACGGCCAGCTTGGCGGCGGTCGACACGGCGGAGGAAGTCGCAGTCATTGCGTGATCCTTGAGGTTGTCTTTTTGCAGCATTACTTCTGGCGCGTCAGGAAACGCGCCAGGATATTGAGGCCCAGCACCGCCACGGTGATCAGGAACACGCCGGCCCAGGCCAGCTGCTGCCAATTCTCGTAGGGGCTCATCGCGAACTTGAAGATGGTCACCGGCAGGCTGGCCATGGGCTTGGACAGGTCGGCATTCCAGAACTGGTTGTTCAGCGCCGTGAACAGCAGCGGCGCGGTCTCTCCCGCAATGCGGGCCACGGCCAGCAGCACGCCGGTGATCACGCCCGCACGCGCCGCGCGCAGCGTCACCATCATGATGACCTTCCACTTGGGCGTGCCCAGCGCGTAGGCGGCCTCGCGCAGGCTGGCCGGCACCAGCATCAGCATGTTCTCGGTGGTGCGGATGACCACGGGAATCACGATCAGCGCCAGGGCCACCACGCCCGCATAGCCCGAGAAGCTCTTGAAGCGCGCAACCACCATGGTGTAGACGAACAGGCCGATCACGATGGACGGCGCCGACAGCAGGATGTCGTTGACGAAGCGCGTGGTGTTGGCAAGCCAGCCGCGCGCATCGTACTCGGCCAGGTAGATGCCGGCCATGACGCCGACCGGCGTGCCCACGAAGGTCGCCAGGGCCACCATGACCAGCGAACCGAAGATGGCATTGGCGATGCCGCCGGCCTCGTTGGGCGGCGGCGTCATGTCGCTGAACAGCGCCAGGCTCATGCCCCCCAGGCCCAGGCGGATGGTTTCCCACAGGATCCAGATCAGCCAGAACACGCCGAAGGCCATGGCCATCAGGGACAGGGTCAGCGCGACCTGGTTCAGGCGCTTGCGGCTGGCGTACTTGGCCCGGCGCACGCGCATCAGTTCGGCGTCATTGATCATCTTGGCGGAGGTCGTGCTCACGAGCGGGCTCCTTCACTCTTTTGCAGGCGGTTGAGCAGGATCTTGGAGCAGGCCAGCACCACGAAGGTGATGAAGAACAGCACCAGGCCCAGGTAGATCAGGGACGCCTGGTGCAGGCCTTCGCCGGCTTCAGCGAATTCGTTGGCCAGCGCAGAGGTGATGCTGTTGGCGGCCTCGAACACCGACAGCGAGTTGAGCTGGTTCATGTTGCCGATCACGAAGGTCACGGCCATGGTCTCGCCCAGTGCGCGGCCCAGGCCCAGCATCACGCCGCCGAGCACGCCGGTCTTGGTGTAGGGCAGCACGACCTTCCAGACCACTTCCCAGGTGGTGGAGCCCAGGCCGTAGGCCGACTCCTTGAGCAGGGCCGGCGTGACCTCGAACACGTCGCGCATCACCGAGGCGATGAACGGGATGATCATGATGGCCAGGATGATGCCGGCCGACAGGATGCCGATGCCCACCGGGGGGCCGGAGACGAAGGCCTCCAGATAGGGGACGCCCTGGAACAGCGACTGCAGCGGCTGCTGCACGTAGGTCGACAGGACCGGGCCGAAGACCATCAAGCCCCACATGCCGTAGACGATGGACGGCACGGCCGCCAGCAGCTCCACGGCCGTGCCCAGCGGGCGCTTGAGCCAGGCCGGCGACAGCTCGGTGAGAAACAGCGCGATGCCGAAGCTCACGGGCACCGCGATCAGCAGCGCGATGGCCGATGTGGCCAGCGTGCCGTAAATCATGACCAGGCCGCCGAATTCATTCTGCACGGGGTCCCAGACGCTGCGGCCCAGGAAGTTCAGCCCGTACTCATGGATGGCAGGCCATGCGCCCACGAAGAGCGATCCCATGATGGCCAGCAGCAGGCCCAGGGTCATCAAGGCAGCCAGACGGGCCAGTATGCCGAACAAACGATCCGCTACGCGCCCCGAGAGCATCGGGGGACGTAGCGGAGAGGGAGTACGTCGCTGAGAGGCCTGCGCGTTGGCGGCAGTCAGCGGATTCGGGGGCGACGTTGTGGACACGTGGAGCGCCTTTATTCGCGGGTTTGAGGAAGCAGTCAGGGCCATGATGCACCGCCTGCCGGCGGTACGCCATGGCCCTTCTCGAGGGATTACTTCAGGGAGATCGTGGTGCCGGAGCCGTCCTTGATCTGGCCCCAGGACTGGAAGATCACGTTCTTGACGGCGTCAGGCATGGGCACGTAGTCCAGATCGGCGGCGGTCTTGTCGCCGGACTTGTAGGCCCATTCGAAGAACTTCAGGGAAGCGGCTGCCTGGGCAGGCTTGTCCTGGACCTTGTGCATGATGATGAAGGTGGCCGAGGTGATGGGCCAGGCATCCTTGCCGGGCTGGTTGGTCAGGATCTGGTAGAAGCTCTTGGACCAGTCGGCGCCGGCCGCTGCGGCCTTGAAGGTGGCGTCATCGGGCGAGACGAAGGCGCCGCCGGCGGTCTGCAGCTGGGTGTAGGTCAGCTTGTTTTGCTTGACGTAGGCGTACTCGACGTAGCCGATCGAGTTGGGCAGGCGGCCCACGAAGGCGGCCACGCCCTCGTTGCCCTTGCCACCGGCACCCGTGGGCCAGTTCACGGCCTTGCCTTCGCCCACTTTTTCCTTCCACTCGGCATTGACCTTGGACAGGTAGTTGGTGAAGCCGAAGGTGGTGCCCGAGCCGTCGGCGCGGCGCACGGGAGCGATGGTGGCATCCGGCAGGTCCACGCCGGGGTTCAGGGCCTTGATGGCGGCATCATTCCACTTGGTGATCTTGCCCAGGTAGATGTCGCCCAGCACCTGGCCGGTCAGCTTCAGCTGGCCGGGCTGGATGCCCTTGATGTTGACCACGGGCACGATGCCGCCGATGACGGTCGGGAATTGGACCAGGCCCTTCTTGGCCAGTTCATCGTCCTTGAGCGGCTCGTCGGAGGCGCCGAAGTCCACCGTCTTGGCTTCGATCTGCTTGATGCCTGCGCTGGAACCCACCGACTGGTAGTTGATCTTGACGCCCGTGGCCTTGTGGTAGTCGGCAGCCCACTTCGAGTACAGCGGCGCCGGGAAGCTGGCGCCGGCACCGGTGGCTTCCTGCTGGGCCAGGGCCTGGCCCAGGCCGCCTGCCGACAGAGCACCAGCCACCAGAATGTGAATCACAGACAACTTCATGAACAGACCTCTTAGGGGTTGAAAGATGCGATGCCTGGACTGTAAGAATGCTTTGTGACACTGATGTGACATGGAAAAAGCGCGTCACAAATGCAGGCACCCTCTCTGTAAGAAGCGGGTCATCGGGGTGTCACAATTCCGACTTAGTCTTGTGCCCCGCACGAGCCTGACAATGTCCGCAGCCATCCGCCCAACCGCTGCGCCTCCTGCTCGACGAAACTTGATTGGCTTTTCTTCATGGCCCCAGAATCCCTGCTCGCTGCCGTTGACCTTGGCTCCAACAGTTTCCGCCTGGAAATAGGACGCGTCGGCACCCACCAGCGCATAGAGCGCGTGGAGTATCTCAAGGAGACCGTGCGCCAGGGCAATGGACTCAATGAACAGCATGAGCTGACACAGGACGCCATGCAGCGCGGCTGGGACTGCCTGGCCCGCTTCGGCGAGCGGCTGGCCGGCTTCTCTGCAGACCAGGTGCGCGCCGTGGCCACGCAGACGCTGCGCGAGGCGCGCAACCGCGACGTCTTCATCGCGAGGGGCAACGCCCTGCTCGGCTTTCCCATCGAAGTCATCTCCGGCGAAGAGGAGGCGCGGCTGATCTACCGCGGCGTCTCCAGCCTGCTGCCGCCGTCGAACCAGCGCCGGCTTGTCGTGGACATCGGCGGACGCTCGACCGAGGTCATCATCGGCCAGCATGGCGAGGCACGCCAGGTCGCATCCTATCCAATAGGCAGCGTGGCCTGGAGCACGCAATTCTTCCAGGACGGCATCCTGTCGCGCGCCAATTTCTCCGCGGCCATCAAAGCCGCCCAGGCCGCCCTGACCCAGACGGTCTCGGCCTACCCTGGAACGGCCTGGGATTGCGCCTATGCCTCCTCCGGCACGGCCAATGCCGTGGGCGACATCCTGGCTGCCAGCGGTTTTTCCGGAAAAACCATCACGCCCGACAACCTGCGCTGGCTGCATGGCCAGCTGATGGAGGCCGGCCACGTGGACCGCATCCGCCTGCCGGGACTCAAGGAAGACCGGCGCGCCGTCATCGCCGGCGGCCTGAGCATCCTGATCGCCGCACTCGGACTGCTGGGCATCACCGAGCTCGAAGTCGCCCAGGGCGCGCTGCGCCAGGGTGCGCTGCATGATCTGCTGGAGCATGAGCCACCCGCCGACCGCGAAGCAGCCGAGATTGCTGCGCTGCAGCAGGATTTCAAGATCGATGTGGCGCATGCCCAGCGCGTGCGCGAGGTGGCGCACTGGGCCTGGCAATCGCTGGATGCCCAGCTGCCGGCGGACAGCCTCGCGGCACACGCCCTGGATGCGGCTGCCAGCCTGCACGAGATCGGCATGCGCATCGCCCTGAGCGCCTACCACCGCCACGGTGCCTACATCGTCGAACATTGCAGTGCGGCCACCTGGTCGGTGGAACTGCGCACCCGCATCACCCAGCTCGTGCTGGGCCACCAGGGCAAGCTGCGCAAACTTGAAGCCGCCATCGAAGACCCCGGCGTGGCGTGGCCCCTGCTGGCTCTGCGCCTGGCCGTGCAGTTGTGCCACGCCCGCCGCGCCCCCGACCTGCAGGGCATGCGGCTGCACCGTGCCGATGGCGTGTTCCACCTGACCACGCGGGAAGGCTGGACACGCTGCTACCCGCAATCGGCCCAGCTGCTGCGCACCGAATCGCTGGCCTGGCAAAAAACCCCCTGGACGCTGCAGCTGCACCTGCACTGAATCACCGCCGCGACGGTCGCCACGCAAAAGGCCTGCTTGCACCCTGTGCAGGCAGGCCTGGCGGCCAGCGCAGGCGTCACGCCCTGGGGCCGTAGCGCTCCATCAGCGCACGCTGGGCACCCAGGCCCGTGGTGGGAAACGGCGCCCGCTGGTAGCCACCATTGGCCTGCAGCGTCCAGGCATCGCGGTCGTCGTGCAGATAGGCCACGAGGCACTCGTCTATCACCTGCTGGCGCAGCGCCGGATCGCGCACCGGCCAGGCCACCTCCACGCGGCGCATCATGTTGCGGTTCATCCAGTCGGCACTGGACAGCAGCAACTCCTGCTGCCGGCCCCATGCAAAGTAGAAAACGCGCGAATGCTCCAGAAAGCGCCCGATGATGGAGCGCACGCGGATGTTGTCGGTCCAGCCCTTGCGCTGGGGCGGCAGCATGCAGGCGCTGCGCACCAGCAGGTCGATGCGCGCGCCCTGCTGTCCGGCGCGCACCAGCGCCTGCATCAGCCGCTCGTCGGTCAGCGCATTCATCTTCAGGACGATACGCGCCTCCTCGCCGCGCTCCGCCGCCTCGCCCACCTGGGCGATCAGGGCCAGCATGCGGTCATGCAGGTGAAACGGTGCAATGATCAGCTGGTTGAGCCGCGGCAGCCGGTTGTGGCTGGACAGGTGGCTGAATACCGCGTCCATGTCGGCCGTGATCTGCGCATCGCAGGTCAGGTGGCTGATGTCGGTATACAGGCGTGCCGTGCGCACGTTGTAGTTGCCGGTCGACAGATGGCCATAGCGCTTGAGCTGGCCGCTGCGCTTTTCACGGCGCGTGATGAGCAGCATCTTGGCGTGGGTCTTCAGTCCCAGCACGCCATAGACGACCTGGGCACCCAAGGCCTCCAGCCTGTCGGCCCAGTTGATGTTGGCCTCCTCGTCGAAGCGGGCTTTCAGCTCCAGCACCGCCAACACCTCCTTGCCCCGGCGCACGGCCTCAGCCAGCAGATGCATGATCTCGGAGTCCGATCCCGTGCGGTAGATGGTCTGCTTGATGGCCAGCACCTCGGGGTCATTGACGGCTTCGCGCAGCAGCTCCAGCACACCATCGAAGCTTTCGAATGGCTGATGGATCAGCACATCGCGCTTGCGCATCTGGGCCATCACCGAGCGCCCCGGCTGCAACTGGCGCGGCCAGGCCGGGCGCCAGGGCGGGAACAGCAGGGCGGGATCGTCCACCAGATCGACCAGCTGCGACTGGCGCACCAGATTGACGGGCCCCTTGACCCGGAACAGCGCCTCCGACGGCAGGCCGAACTGCCCCAGCAGCAGGTCCGACAGCATGGGCGAGCAGGCAAAGGACACCTCCAGCCGCACCGCCTGCCCGTAGTGCCGGTGGTGCAAGCCCTGGCGCAAGGCCATGCGCAGGTCGCTGACATCATCCTCGTCCACGGCCAGGTCCGAATGCCGCGTGACACGGAACTGCGCGAACTCGGCCACTTCGCGGCCCGGAAACAGCTCGGCCAGATGGGCGCGCACAATGCTGGAAATGCTCACGAACAGGCGCTGCTTGCCGGCGATCTTCTCGGGCAGCCGCACCAGGCGCGGCAGCGCGCGCGGCACCTTGACGATGGCCACCTCGTTGGCCCGGCCGAATGCATCGACGCCCTTGAGGCGCACGATGAAATTCAGCGCCTTGTTGGCCACCTGCGGAAAAGGATGGGAAGGGTCCAGGCCCACCGGCATCAGCAGCGGCTGAACCTCGCGGAAAAAGTACTCGCTCACCCATTTGCGCTGGGCGTTGCTGCGTTCGCCATGCGATACCACGCGTATGCCTTTTTCAGCAAAGGCCGGCATCAACGACTGGTTGTAGAGCGCATATTGCCGGGCCACCAGCCCGTGCGCCTTGTCCATCAGAGAGCGAAAGCTCTGCAGCGTGTAAAGCCCCTTGGCATCACCGGACTTGGCCGCTGTCACGTGGGGCGCGCAGCGCACCTCGAACCACTCATCGAGATTGGACGAAACGATGCACAGATAGCGCAGGCGCTCCAGCAGCGGGACATCCTCGCGCACGGCCCAATCCATCACCCTCTCATTGAAGGCCAGGATGCAATGGTCACGATCCAGAAACTGCTGCAGCAATGCGTGACTTTCATTGGGAAGAACCGTATCGGCCATGGTACAGGCGGAGCGTTGGGCTTCCTGGCCCGCCGCCGCGTGCGCCGGCGCGGCAACGCCGCCGCTGCGTTCCGACAGTGCATCGGACAGGCTTTTGCCCCCTTGCACCCAGGATGACTGCAGAACGGGCCCGGCCCCAGGCTCGCCGCCCATGCCCAGCGAGGCCGGTCCTGCCGCCATTTTTCGGGATGGAACGGGATCGTTGGGCTGCGCCTGCTCGGCATCTGCGGAAAGCTTGGGAACGGACTGGGGCATGAATAAAGCGCGGCCGATGCAGGATCAGCCCTTGTAATCACCCCGCAAACCGGGGCCGTCTGCAGTCTGAATTCCATTTATGACATGTTAATGACATATTCAAGACATAGGCCCTCAAGAACCGGTGGAGTTGGCTTTGTGCGTCATGAATCCGTCATGCAACCGTCACAAGAAACATTTCGCGCGGCCGGGTGGAGTTTGCACAGCCGGCCCTGCGCATGCCTTGCGGGATGCTAAGCTTGACCGCCTGTGCTGGATGCCGTTGCCGCTGCAAGCCTGCCGCAGCCGCCCCGACCTTCCATCCGCACATGATCTGCCCGCCGCCGCCCCCGGAAAACCGCATTGCCGCCATCGACATCGGCTCCAACAGCTGCCTGCTCGCCATCGCGCGCATCGAAGCGGGACAGATCCAGCTGTTCAGCCACCGCAAGGAAGCCATCCGGCTGGGCAGCGCCCTTGATGCGCAATGCGCCCTGGGCGCGGAGGCCATGCAGCGTGGCTGGGAGTGCCTGCAGCGCTATGCCCAGGTTCTCGGCGACCTGCCGCGCCACCGCCTGCGCGCCGTGGCCACGCAGACACTGCGGGAAGCATCCAACCGCGACATCTTCCTGCGTGAAGGCGAGCGCATTCTGGGCTGCCCCATCGAGGTCATCGGCGGCGATGAGGAAGCGCGGCTGATCTACAGGGGCGTGGCGCAGATGCTGCCGGCCACAGCGCACAGGCGCCTGGTCGTGGACATCGGTGGCCGCTCGACCGAGCTGTGCCTGGGCCAGCAACTGCAGGTGCTGCAGGCCCGGTCGTTCGAATTCGGCAGCGTGACCTGGGCACAGCGCTACTTCGCCCACGGCGAACTGTCCAGCCATGCGCTGGCGCGCGCGCAGGAGTCGGTGGCGGATGCCATCGGACCCGAAGCACAGTCATTCCGCGCCGGACGATGGAGCCATGCCTATGGATCGTCGGGAACGGCGGGCGCCATCGTCAAGGTGCTGGCCCATGCCACGCAGGAACCCAAGGGCTGGATCACCCGCCAGGGCCTGGACTGGCTGCACGGCGAATTGCTGCGCGCAGGCCATGTCAGCCGTGTGAACATCGGCGGCCTCAAAGAGGAGTTGCGCCCCATGATCGGTGGCGGCATGAGCGTGATGCGCGCACTGTTCTCGCTGCTGGGCATCGAACGCATGCGTGTCACGCATGGCGCCCTGCGCCATGGCGTGCTGTATGAACTGGCCGACCGCCTGCCCCCCGGCACCCCCTAGAACCACGCGTTCCCGGCAGGGTCGGGCGCGCAAGGATTTTGGCATTTGGCGCATAAATGCTACACTTTGTAAGTTTTCCCGCGCCCTCACCATTTCCCAACGCTCCGCCATGTCTGCGCCGTCGACTGCGTCCGACTCTGTGCTCGAACGTCCATCCTCGATGATGGCGACGTCGCTGCAGCGCAGCCTGCGGGAGCAGCAGGCGCTGCTGGACAACGCCGGGGTCGGCATCGTCTTCATCCGCCAGCGCGTCATCGTGCGCTGCAACCAGTGCTATGCCGACATCTTCGGCTATCCAGGCGAGCATTCGCTGGTCGGCATGAGCAGCGAGCATGTGCATCCCAGCCGCGACGAATTGCGCAGCCTGGGCCGCGAGGCCTACGCGGCCCTCAGCGCGGGCTTGTCCTTTCGCACGCAGCGGCGCCTGCGCCGCAAGGATGGCAGCCTGTTCTGGGGAGAACTCACCGGCCGGCTGATCAACCCTGCCAACCCCCGCGAGGGCTCGATCTGGATCGTCAGCGACATCGACGACCGGCTGCGGGCGCAACAGGCCCTGAACCAGGCCCATGAACTGCTGGAGCAGCAGGTGCGCGACCGCACCCGCGAGCTCAGCGCCACGGTGGAGAACCTGCACCGGGAAATCGCCGACCGCAAGCTCGACCAGGAGCGCATCTACTGGATGGCCCACTACGATGCGCTGACCGGCCTGCCCAACCGCACGCTGCTGGCCGAGCGCAGCGCGCGGGCGATCGAGCTGGCGCGGACCAATGGCACGCCGCTGGCAGTGATGTTCCTGGACCTCGACCACTTCAAGCATGTCAACGATTCGCTGGGCCACCGGGTGGGCGATGCGCTGCTGGTGGAGATCGCACGGCGCCTGCGCGCCGTGGTCCGCGACCGCGACACGGTGGCACGCATCGGTGGTGACGAGTTCGTGCTGCTGCTGCCGGGGGCCAATGCCCAGGGTGCGGCCCGTGTGGCCGGCAAGCTGCAGGAAGCCTCGCGCCAGGCCTATCAGATCGACCGGCATGAGCTGACCATTGCGCCGTCCATGGGCATCGCCCTGTACCCTGCGGATGGCCATGACGTGGATTCGCTGACCCAGGCGGCCGATGCAGCCATGTACCACGCCAAGCAGGCCGGCCGCAACACCTACCGCTTCTTCACGCCCCAGATGCAGGCGCTGTCGCTGCGCGCGCTGCAACTGGAAAATGCGCTGCGCCGGGCACTGGAGCGCAACCAGTTCTATCTGCACTACCAGCCCCAGGTCACGCTGAGCACGGGGCGCGTGCGCAGCGTCGAGGCCCTGCTGCGCTGGGAGCATCCTGAGCTGGGCTCGATTTCGCCGGCGGAGTTCATTCCCGTCGCCGAGGACAGTGGCCAGATCCTTCAGATCGGCGAGTGGGTGCTGCGCAGCGCCATGCAGCAGTTGCAGGCGTGGCGCCGCGCCGGCCTGCATGACCTGAAGGTGGCCGTCAATCTGTCGGCCATCCAGTTCCACCAGCAGCAGCTGCCGGAAATCATCGCCCGCATTCTTGCGGACAGCGAGCTGCCGGCCGATTCGCTGGAGCTGGAGCTGACCGAAGGCGTCGCCATCCACGACCCCCACCAGGCTACGGCCACCATGGACCGGCTGCGCGAGCGTGGCGTGCGCCTGGCCATGGACGATTTCGGCACGGGCTACTCTTCGCTGAGCCAGCTCAAGCGCTTTCAGATCTACAAGCTCAAGATCGACCAGTCCTTCATCCAGGACCTGGACCACGACAGCAATGACCGCGCCATCGTCAGCGCCATCATCCGCATGGCGCAGGCGCTGGGCATGCAGACCACGGCCGAGGGCGTGGAAACCGAGGCCCAGCTGCAGTTCCTGCGCGAGCAAGGCTGCGACGAGGCCCAGGGCTATCATTTCAGCCGGCCATTGCCACCTGCCGAGCTGGAGCAATTCCTGCGCAACCAGGCGTAGCCGGCGGCCCAAGGGCCCGGCCAGGCCATCCGCCTCGCCCGGCCGGCACGGGATTCACCCGGCGCGTGCCGCGCCGGCCAGGCGCTCGGCACAGCGGCTTGCCATCTCCGCGTTACGGGCTTCCACCATCACGCGCAGCAGCGGCTCCGTACCGCTGGCGCGGATCAGCACACGGCCGGCATCGCCGAGTTCGGCCGTGACGGCCTGCGTCTCCTCTTCGAGCCGGTGATTGCGCTTCCAGTCCTGGCCCGGCTGCAACCGCACATTGAGCAGCACCTGGGGAAACAGCTGCACCGAGGACAACCACTGTGCCAGGGTCTTTCCGGAACGCACACAGGCCTGCAGCACCTGCAGCGCACTGACCAGGCCATCGCCCGTGGTGTGCTTGTCCAGCGCCAGCAGATGGCCCGACCCCTCGCCGCCCAGCTTCCACCCTTTGCGGTGCAGCTCTTCAAGCACATAGCGGTCTCCCACCTTGGCACGGATGAAATCCACACCTTGCGACCTGAGGGCGAGCTCCACCGCCATGTTGGTCATCAGCGTCCCTACGGCGCCCGGCACGCTTTCGCCACGCGCCAGGCGGTCCGCGGCCAGCAGATACAGCAGCTCGTCGCCGTTGTAGACCCGGCCCGCCGCATCGACCAGCAGCAGGCGGTCCGCATCGCCATCGAGCGCCACGCCAAAGTCCGCATGGTTGGCGCGCACGGCCATGACCAATGCTTCCGGATGGGTCGCTCCCACCCCTTCGTTGATGTTCAGGCCGTCCGGCGTGCAGCCGATGGCCACCACGTCCGCACCCAGTTCATGGAAGACCTTGGGCGCAATCTGATAGGCCGCGCCATGGGCCGCATCCACCACGACTTTGACGCCCTTGAGCGTGAGCGCATGGTCGAAGGTGCTTTTGCAGAACTCGATGTAGCGTCCTGGCGCATCGTCAAGGCGCCGCGCCCTGCCCAGCGCAGCCGACTCCGCCCAGACAGGATCTTGCGCCAGCGCCAGCTCGACAGCCTCCTCCCATGCGTCCGGCAGCTTGGTGCCCTGGGCGCTGAAGAACTTGATGCCGTTGTCGTAATAAGGGTTGTGGCTGGCGCTGATCACCACCCCCAGGTTGGCTCGCTGGGCGCGGGTCAGATAGGCCACGCCAGGCGTGGGCAGCGGCCCCAGCAGCATCACATCCACGCCAGCGGAGTTGAAGCCGGACTCCAGCGCGCTCTCGAGCATGTAGCCGGAAATGCGTGTGTCCTTGCCGATCAGCACCAGGGGCCGCGCTTCCGCCTGCCGCAGCACCCTGCCGACCGCATGGGCCAGGCGCAGGGCGAAATCAGGGGTGATGGGCGAACGCCCCACCAGGCCGCGGATGCCATCCGTGCCGAAATACTTGCGTGCCATAGTGCTCCTTGTTTTTCAAATGTTGTCTGGCATGGACGCCGCGCTGCCGTTGTCCTGCATGGCTTGCCAGATGCTCAATGCAGCCACCGTGTCCGCCACATCGTGCACGCGCACCACGCGGGCGCCTCGCTCCACGGCCAGCAACGCGGCCGCCACGCTGGGCACCATGCGCTCGCCCTGGGCACGCCCGCTGACCTGTCCCAGCGACCCCTTGCGCGACCAGCCGGCCAGCAGCGGGAAGTCTAGGCCCAGCAGTTCGCCCTGGCGTGCAAGCAACGCAAAATTCTGTGCCACGCTTTTACCGAAGCCGATGCCGTAGTCCCAGACGATGCGGTCCCGCCGCACACCCAGGTTCAGCAAAGCCTCGCTGCGCTCGCGCAGGAACGCATGGACGGCGGGGACTGCATCCCCCTGCATGGGATGGACCTGCATGTCCTGCGGCGTTCCATGCATGTGCATGATGCAGATGCCGCAATCCGGATGGGCCGCCGCCACCTGCTCGGCACCGGGCTGGCGCAGCGCCCAGATGTCGTTGATGATGTCCGCGCCGAGGTCGAGCACGGCAGCCATGACCTCGCTCTTGTAGGTATCCACGGACACCGGCACACCGAGCTTGACGGCCTCCTGCACCACGGGGAGCACCCGCCTCAGTTCCTCATCCAGCGGCACGGCGGGCGATCCCGGGCGGGTGGACTCCCCGCCGATATCGAGGATGTGGGCCCCCTCGTCGATCAGGCGCTGCGCATGCTGCAAGGCCTGCCGGGCCGTCGCATGCCGGCCGCCATCGGAGAAGGAGTCGGGCGTCACATTGACGATGCCCATCACCAGCGGCCGTTGGAGGTCCAGCAAAAAGCGCGAAGTCTGCCATCGTTGGGACATGGAATCACCTGGATTGCGCCCGTCGGGCGCGAAAGCACAAAAGAAGGCACCAATGCGAAGGGGCCCCACAGGGCCCCTTCGCATCAGATGGACTGGATACCGGCGAAGGGCATCAGGCCGTGGTCGGCGACGGCTCTGCGTCCACGGCAGGCGTGCCGCCCGACGAATTGCCACCGTCGGACGAGGGCGGATTGCGCGGCACGAAGTCCTTGGGCGGACGCGGTGGGCGCCCGGCCATGATGTCGTCGAGCTGCTCCGCGTCGATGGTTTCCCAGTCGAGCATGGCCTTGGCCATGGCGTGCATCTTGTCGGCGTTGTCCTCGATCAGCTTGCGCGCGAGGGCGTACTGCTCGTCGATGATGCGGCGAACCTCCTGGTCCACCTTCTGCATGGTCTGCTCGCTGACGTTGTTGGTCTTGGTCATGGAGCGGCCCAGGAAGGGCTCGCCCTCCTGCTCCGCATAGACCATGGGGCCCAGTGCGTCGGTCATGCCGTAGCGGGTGACCATGTCGCGCGCGATCTGCGTGGCACGCTCGAAGTCGTTGCTCGCGCCCGTGGTCATCTGGTTCATGAACACTTCTTCGGCAATGCGGCCACCGAACAGCATGGCGATCTGGTTGAGCATGAACTCCTTGTCGTAGGAGTAGCGGTCCTTCTCGGGCAGGCTCATGGTCACGCCCAGGGCGCGGCCGCGCGGGATGATGGTGACCTTGTGCACGGGATCGCACTTGGGCAGCAGCTTGCCGATCAGCGCATGGCCGGCCTCATGGTAGGCCGTGTTGCGGCGCTCCTCCTCGGGCATGACCATGGTCTTGCGCTCGGGGCCCATGATGATCTTGTCCTTGGCCTTCTCGAAGTCCTGCATCTCCACGGTGCGCGCATTGCGGCGCGCCGCCATGAGGGCTGCCTCGTTGCAGAGATTGGCGAGGTCGGCGCCCGACATGCCAGGCGTGCCGCGCGCGATGACGGCGGGGTTCACGTCCTGGCCCACGGGGATCTTGCGCATGTGGACGTTGAGGATCTGCTCGCGGCCACGGATGTCGGGCAGCGTCACGTAGACCTGGCGGTCGAAGCGGCCCGGACGCAGCAGGGCCGCATCGAGAATGTCGGGGCGGTTGGTCGCCGCCACCACGATCACGCCGAGATTGGTCTCGAAGCCGTCCATCTCCACCAGCATCTGGTTCAGGGTCTGCTCGCGCTCGTCGTTGCCGCCACCCAGGCCGGCGCCACGCTGGCGGCCCACGGCGTCGATTTCATCGATGAAGATGATGCAGGGAGCGTTCTTCTTGGCGTTCTCGAACATGTCGCGCACACGGGCGGCACCCACGCCGACGAACATTTCCACGAAGTCGGAGCCCGAGATGCTGAAGAACGGCACCTTGGCCTCGCCGGCAATCGACTTGGCCAGCAGCGTCTTGCCGGTACCCGGAGGGCCGACCAGCAGCAGGCCGCGCGGAATGCGACCGCCCAGCTTCTGGAACTTGTTGGGGTCCTTGAGGAAGTCCACGACTTCCTTGACCTCTTCCTTGGCCTCGTCGCAGCCTGCGACATCGGCGAAGGTGACGGTGTTGTTGTTCTCGTCGAGCATGCGCGCCTTGCTCTTGCCGAAGCTGAAGGCACCGCCCTTGCCGCCGCCCTGCATCTGGCGCATGAAGTACACCCAAACGCCGATCAGCAGCAGCATGGGGCCCCAGCTGACAAGCAGCGTCATCAGCACCGAACCCTCTTCGCGCGGCTTGACGTCGAACTTGACGTTGTTGTTGATCAGGTCCCCCACAAGGCCGCGGTCCAGATAGGTGGCCGTGGTGCGCACCTTGCGGTCGTCGTTGGTCGTGGCCACGATCTCGGTGCCGCCGGGGCCTTCCTGGATGGTGGCGCTCTTGATGCGATTGCTTCGCACCTCCTCCAGGAACTCGGAGTAGCCGACGTGGGAAGCGCCGGCGCTGCCGCGGGTGTCAAATTGTTTGAACACCGTAAACAGCACCATGGCGATGACCAGCCAGACGGCGATTTTTGAAAACCACTGATTGTTCAAGCGGGGCTCCAATGGGAATACAGGGAAAAGGGCTTGCGGCGTGCTCGAAGCCTATTTGCGGCCCATTTTAGGTGTTTCAAGCTGGCTGGTCGCCTATATCCCTCTATAGCAGCCATAGCTTGAAAGCGGTCTTGACCCGCGTCAGGCCGTCCGGGAGCCGGCCGGAACCTGCTTGAGCCCCATGCCGACGAGAAAGGTCTCTGAGGACTTGTCGCGCGAGGACTTGGGCTTGACCGGCTTGACCACCTTGAAAGTCTGGCGGAACAGCGCCACCAGATCGTCGTAGGCACCACCATGGAAAAGCTTCACGACCAGGGCGCCTTCGGGTTTCATATGGTGGAGCGAAAAATCAACGGCAAGCTCCACCAGGTGGGCGATGCGAGCCGCATCCGTCGTCCCGTTGCCCGAGAGGTTGGGAGCCATGTCGGACACCACGACATCCGCCTTGCCGCCCTGCATGGCCTCTTGCAGCAGGGCCAGCACCGATTCTTCGCGAAAGTCCCCCTGGATGTACTGCACGCCCTCGATGGGCTCCATGGGCAGCAGATCCAGCGAGATGATGCGGCCATTGAGCTGGCCGACAGCGGCACCGTCGGGCGACAGGCGCCGGCGCACGTACTGGCTCCACGCCCCGGGTGCGCAGCCCAGATCGACCACGGTGGCGCCAGGCCGGATCAGCTTGAACTGCTCGTCGATCTCCTTGAGCTTGTAGGCCGCGCGCGCGCGATAGCCGTCCTTCTGGGCGGCCTTGACATAGGGATCGTTGACATGGCTGTTGAGCCAAGCCTTGTTGACCTTCTTGCTTTTTGTTTGGACTTTCATGCTGGATTCTTTCAGCCTCGATAATACGGCCATGCCCCAAATTCAATTGACTCCCGCCCAGCGCCGGGAACACCGCGCCAACGCACACCACCTGGACCCCGTGGTCCTCATCGGGGGTGACGGCCTGACGGCCGCCGTGCAAAAGGAGGTCAACGCCGCCCTCAACGCACATGGCCTGATCAAGGTCCGTGTCTTCAACGACGATCGCGCCGCACGCGAGCAGATGTACCTGCAGCTGTGCGACGAGCTCGGCGCCGCTCCCATCCAGCACATCGGCAAGCTGCTGGTGCTGTGGCGCCCCGTGCCGGAAAAGGAAAAAGCCGTTGACGAGGACCGCATGCCCGGTCCGCGCGACGTCAAGGTCCTCAAATTCAGCAAGCGCGCCGGCCAGAAGCCCGAGGTCAAGCAGATCCGCGTGCTGGGCAACCAGCGCCTGACGGCCGGCGGCCAGGTCAAGCGCGCCAAGCCCAAGCAGAAATCCGTCAAGAAACGCCAGGCCGATTGAGACCGCCGTATCCATGACAGAAGCATCCCTCGCCGCCGACGCAGCCCAGACCGCGCAACCGCTTTCCACAACGACACCCTCTTCTGCGCCGCAACGCTTCGTGATCTGCATGAAGTGGGGCAGGAAGTACGGTCCGGAGTACGTGAACAGGCTCTACGCCATGGTGCGCCGGCATCTGAAGGGGGATTTTCGCTTCGTATGCCTTACCGATGACGGCGTGGGGATTCGCAGTGAAGTCGAGTGCCTGCCGATTCCTGCGCTGAACCTGCCGGCCGGCATCCCCGAGCGCGGCTGGAACAAGCTGGCGACCTTCAGCGCCGACCTGCATGGACTGCGCGGGACCGCGCTGTTCCTGGATGTGGACGTGGTCGTCACCGGCCCCCTGGACGACTTCTTCACCGAACCCGGCGAGTTCCTGATCATCCACGACTACAAGCGCCCCTGGCGCATCACGGGCAACTCTTCGGTCTACCGCTTCGAGCTGGGTGCGCACCCCGAGGTGCTGGATTACTTCCGCACCCATTTCGAAGAGATCCGGCGCAAATTCCGCAATGAGCAGGCCTATCTGTCGGACATGCTGCACAAGCAGGGCAAGCTCAGGCACTGGCCCGCCGCCTGGTGCCCCAGCTTCAAGTACCACTGCATTCCGGCCTGGCCGACAAACTATTGGAAGCCGCCTTTCGTGCCCGAGGGCGCGCGCGTGGTGATCTTCCATGGCGAATGCAATCCGCCCGATGCCCTGGCGGGGCGCCGCAACCGGCGCTTTCGCCACATCCAGCCAGCCACCTGGGTGGCCGACCACTGGCACGAGTAGGCGCATCGCCCGACGCCAATGAAGAATGCCCGCAAGCGCGCGGGCATTCTTCATTGGGGGCCGCCCCACAAGGCTCAGCCTGCAGCAGCGCTCCGGGACGGCATGGCGACACGCCACAGCACCACCAGCGCGCACAGCCACTGCAGCGCATACATCGCCGTGCCCACGCTGTGCCACAGCTTGAGGTTGTCGCGTGCCACGATGCGCGGCGACACGCCGTACTGCACCAGCAGCGCCAGCAGCATGCCGCCGATCACAAAGCCCAGGCAGGCACGGGCCCAGGGCTGGACGGCAGGCTCATGCCTGCGCCTGGACAGCACCAGCAGCACGGCGGCACAGGCGATGGACACCCAGGTCTGCGCCGCGAACAGCTTGGCCGCCATGAAGCCCGCCAATGCAGGCGTGGGCAAATGGGCAAACAGCATGGGAACGGCCATGAAGCCTATGGCGGACAGGCTGCCCCACCAAAGGGCGGCCGCCAGCAGGGGAATGCGCTCATGCATGGTGTTCAAATCCTGGCTGCGCGACGAAGCACCGCAGCCGCTGGTCAGATGTAGCGCACGGACACCACTTCGTAGCGGCGCACACCGCCCGGGGCCTGCACTTCGGCCGTATCGCCCTCTTCCTTGCCGATCAGCGCACGCGCGATGGGGCTGGAGACATTGATCAGGCCCAGCTTCAGATCGGCCTCGTCCTCTCCGACGATCTGGTACTTGACTGTGTCGCCGCTGTCTTCGTCTTCGAGCTCTACGGTCGCGCCAAAGACCACCCGTCCACCCGCATCGACTTCTGCGGGATCGATGATCTGCGCGGCAGACAGCTTGCCCTCGACCTCGGCGATGCGGCCTTCGATGAAGCCCTGGCGGTCCTTGGCCGCCTCGTATTCCGCGTTTTCGCTCAGGTCGCCCTGGGCACGCGCTTCGGCGATGGCCTGGATCACGGCGGGACGCTCCACCGTCTTCAGGCGCTGCAGTTCGTCCTTGAGCTTCTCGGCTCCGCGCTTGGTGACAGGAATGGTGGCCATTGAAAAGTCTCCATGTTCAGCAAACGCCGCGCGCTGCGCGGCTTCCTTGGCACGGGCAAGCCGGCGCTCGCGGCCGGGCCTGTACCCCAAAAGCAAACCGCCGCACGTTGCCGCGCGGCGGTTTTCATCAAATCGTCCGCCCCATTATGCCGCGTTTGGCACAGACTGCGGTCGGTAAAACCCGCCAGCCCTGTCGGACAGGGCCGGCGATCCTGCGGCTCGTCAGGCTGCCTGCAGCTGGGCGTGCAGCTCCTGCACCGAATGCACGTCCATGTGACCCATGGACTTCATGCCTTCGACGGCAGCCTCGGCGCCGAAGATGGTCGTGAAGGTGGTCACGCGCGCCAGCAGTGCGCTGGTGCGGATGGCGCGCGAGTCGGCAATGGCGTTGCGGCGCTCTTCCACCGTGTTGATGACCATGGCGATCTCGCCGTTCTTGATCATGTCCACGATGTGGGGGCGGCCCTCGGTGACCTTGTTGACCACCTGCACCTCGATGCCGGCCTCGGCGATGGCGGCAGCCGTGCCGCGCGTGGCGCACAGGGCAAAGCCCATGGCGGCCAGTTCCTTGGCCACGGCCACGGCACGCGGCTTGTCGGCGTTCTTCACGGTCAGGAAGACCTTGCCCGAGGTCGGCAGCGTCACGCCAGCGCCCAGCTGGCTCTTGACGAAGGCTTCGCCGAAGGTCTTGCCCACGCCCATGACTTCGCCGGTGGACTTCATCTCGGGGCCGAGGATGGTGTCCACGCCGGGGAACTTCACGAACGGGAAGACGGCTTCCTTGACGCTGAAGTAAGGCGGCGTGACTTCCTTGGTGATGCCTTGCTGGGCCAGCGTGTCGCCGGCCATGCAGCGCGCGGCCACCTTGGCCAGCTGGATGCCCGTGGCCTTGGAGACGAAGGGCACGGTGCGCGAGGCGCGCGGGTTGACTTCCAGCACGTAGATCACGTCGCCGTCCGCCGTTTCCTTGATGGCGAACTGCACGTTCATCAGGCCCACCACGTTCAGCGCATTGGCCATGGCGGCGGTCTGGCGCTTGATCTCGGCCACGGTCTCGGGCTTGAGGTAGTAGGGGGGCAGCGAGCAGGCGGAGTCGCCCGAGTGCACGCCGGCCTGTTCGATGTGCTCCATCACGCCGCCGATGAAGACGGCGCCTTCGCGGTCGCGCACGCAGTCCACGTCGCACTCGATGGCATTGGACAGGAAGTGGTCCAGCAGCACGGGCGAGTCATTGCTGACCTTGACGGCCTCGCGCATGTAGCGCTCCAGGTCGCGCTGCTCGTGCACGATCTCCATGGCACGGCCGCCCAGCACGTAGCTGGGGCGCACGACCAGGGGATAGCCCAGGCCGGCGGCCTTCTCCAGCGCCTCGGTCTCGGTGCGGGCCGTGGCGTTGGGGGGCTGGCGCAGGCCCAGTTCGTTGAGCAGCTTCTGGAAGCGCTCGCGGTCCTCGGCCGCGTCGATCATGTCGGGCGTGGTGCCGATGATCGGAACGCCTTCCTTTTCCAGGCCCAGCGCCAGCTTCAGCGGCGTCTGGCCGCCGTACTGCACGATGACGCCGGCCGGCTTTTCGACGGCGACGACCTCGAGCACGTCCTCCAGCGTCAGCGGCTCGAAGTACAGGCGGTCCGAGGTGTCGTAGTCGGTGGACACGGTCTCGGGGTTGCAGTTGACCATGATGGTCTCGTAGCCGTCCTCGCGCATGGCCAGCGCGGCATGCACGCAGCAGTAGTCGAACTCGATGCCCTGGCCGATGCGGTTTGGACCGCCGCCCAGCACCATGATCTTCTTCTTGTCCGACGGCGCGGCCTCGCACTCCTCGTCATAGGTCGAGTACATGTAGGCGGTGTTGGTCGCGAACTCGGCGGCGCAGGTGTCCACGCGCTTGAACACGGGGCGCACGCCCAGGGCCTTGCGCGCCTCGCGCACGGCCTTGTCGCTGGTGTGCAGCAGCTTGGCAAGGCGCCGGTCGGAGAAGCCCTTTTGCTTGAGCGTGCGCAGCGTCGCGGCATCCAGGGCCGCCAGGGCCGCATCGCCCTTTTCCTCGTAGACCTTGTCCAGCTCCAGCTCGATCTTGACGATCTCCTCGATCTGCACGAGGAACCACTTGTCGATCTTGGTGATGTGATGGACTTCGTCCAGCGTCCAGCCGGCCGCGAAGGCATCGCCCACGTACCAGATGCGGTCGGGGCCGGGCTCGCCCAGTTCCTTCTCGAGGATCTCGCGGTCCTGGGTCTTCTCGTTCATGCCGTCCACGCCGACTTCCAGGCCGCGCAGCGCCTTCTGGAAGGACTCCTGGAAGGTACGGCCGATGGCCATGACCTCGCCCACGGACTTCATCTGCGTGGTCAGGCGGTTGTCGGCGGCAGGGAACTTCTCGAAGGCGAAACGCGGGATCTTGGTGACCACGTAGTCGATCGAGGGCTCGAACGAGGCGGGCGTCTTGCCGCCCGTGATGTCGTTCTTGAGCTCGTCCAGCGTATAGCCCACGGCCAGCTTGGCGGCGACCTTGGCGATGGGAAAGCCCGTGGCCTTGGAGGCCAGCGCCGAGGAACGCGACACGCGCGGATTCATCTCGATGACGATCATGCGGCCGTCCTTCGGATTCACCGAGAACTGCACGTTGGAGCCGCCCGTGTCCACGCCGATCTCGCGCAGCACCGCCAGCGAGGCGTTGCGCATGATCTGGTATTCCTTGTCGGTCAGCGTCTGCGCGGGGGCCACGGTGATCGAGTCGCCGGTGTGCACGCCCATGGGGTCCAGGTTCTCGATGGAGCAGATGATGATGCAGTTGTCCGCCTTGTCGCGGACCACTTCCATCTCGTACTCCTTCCAGCCCAGCAGCGATTCCTCGATCAGCAGCTCGTTGGTGGGCGAGGCTTCCAGGCCGCGCTTGCAGATGGTCTCGAACTCTTCCGGGTTGTAGGCAATGCCGCCGCCCGTGCCGCCCAGCGTGAAGCTGGGGCGGATGACGGTGGGAAAGCCCACGTTCTTTTGCACGGCCCAGGCTTCATCCATGGAATGGGCGATGCCGGAGCGCGCCGAACCCAGGCCGATGCGCGTCATCGCATCCTTGAACTTGAGGCGATCCTCGGCCTTGTCGATGGCCTCGGGCGTGGCGCCGATCAGCTCGACCTTGTACTTGTGCAGCACGCCGTTGCGCCACAGGTCCAGCGCGCAATTGAGCGCCGTCTGGCCGCCCATGGTCGGCAGGATGGCGTCGGGGCGCTCCTTGGCGATGATCTTCTCGACCGTCTGCCAGGTGATGGGTTCGATGTAGGTGACGTCGGCCGTGGCCGGGTCGGTCATGATCGTGGCGGGGTTGCTGTTGATCAGGATGACCTTGTAGCCCTCCTCGCGCAGCGCCTTGCAGGCCTGCACGCCGGAGTAGTCGAACTCGCAGGCCTGGCCGATGACGATGGGGCCGGCGCCAATGATCAGAATGCTTTTGAGGTCGGTGCGCTTAGGCATTTTTGTGTTTCTCCATCAGCGCCGTGAAGCGGTCAAACAGGTAGGCGATATCGTGCGGGCCGGGCGAAGCCTCGGGGTGGCCCTGGAAGCAGAACGCGGGCTTGTCCTTGTGCTCCAGGCCTTGCAGCGTGCCGTCGAACAGGCTGATGTGCGTGGGGCGCAGGGTCTCGGGCAGCGAATCCAGTTCCACGGCGAAACCGTGGTTCTGGCTGGTGATGCTCACGCGGCCGTTGTCCAGGTCCTTGACGGGGTGGTTGGCGCCATGGTGGCTGTTGGCCATCTTGAAGGTCTTGGCGCCGGCGGCCAGGGCCATGATCTGGTGGCCCAGGCAGATGCCGAACACGGGCTTGCCGGAATCCACCAGCTCCCGGGTCGCGGCAATGGCGTAGTCGCAAGGCTCCGGGTCGCCAGGGCCGTTGGACAGGAACACGCCATCGGGGTTGAGGGCCAGAACGTCCTTGGCGGGCGTCCTGGCCGGCACCACGGTCAGCTTGCAGCCGCGCTCGGCCAGCATGCGCAGGATGTTGAACTTCACGCCGAAGTCATAGGCCACCACGTGAAAGCGCGGCGTCTCCTGCTTGCCATAGCCTTCGCCCAGCTTCCATTCGGTCTCGGCCCACTCGTAGGGACGGGCGGTGGTCACCACCTGCGCCAGGTCCAGGCCCTTCATGCTGGGAGCGGCCTTGGCGGCGGCCAGTGCCTCATCGATGCGCGCCTGGGTCACTTGCTCGCCGGCAGCCAGGCCGACGATGGCACCGTTTTGCGCGCCCTTGTCGCGCAGCAGGCGCGTGAGCTTGCGCGTGTCGATGTTGGCGATGGCCACCGTGCCGCTGCGCGCGAGGTAGTCGGGCAGGGTCTCGGCCTGGCGGAAGTTGCTCGCCAGCAGCGGCAGGTTCTTGATGATCAGGCCCGCTGCATGGACCTTGCCGGCCTCGACATCCTCTGCATTGACGCCGTAGTTGCCGATGTGCGGATACGTGAGCGTCACGATCTGCTGGCAGTAGCTGGGGTCGGTGAGGATTTCCTGGTAGCCGGTGATCGCCGTGTTGAAAACGACTTCACCAACCGTGGTGCCTTGCGCACCGATCGAGTTGCCAACAAAGACCGTGCCGTCTGCGAGCGCCAGGATGGCGGATGGGAATGCTCCCTTGAGAGACAAAAGCACTGGGTTCTCCGGTTCTAATTACGGTTACGCCCAGCGAGCCGCACGGACGGATCCGGTCGGGTTCAGCTTGTCTGCAAGGGGTGGCGAGGAAGCGTCGCTAGGCGTAGTGTGGAATGCTTGAAAGCCGCCCATTATAGGCTGGCCGCGCTTCAGCCTCCTGACAGGCCCCGGGATTACCCTTGGCGTGAGCCGACACTCACGCTGCTCGCATGCAGGCATATGGCCGCTGCGGCCGCCACGTTCAAGGACTCCTCGCCGCCGGGCTGGCCTATGCGCACATGCAGGGCCGCCTGCTGCATGAGGGCCTCGCCCACGCCCTGCCCCTCATGCCCCATGGCCCAGGCGCAAGGCCAGGGCAAGGCTGCGTCCTGTATCAGCTCACCCTGGTGGGAACTGGTCACGATCAGCGGCAGTTCCAGGCCTGCCAGATCGCCTGCCGATACCGACTCGACCAGATGCAGTCCGAAATGCGCCCCCATGCCAGCGCGCAGCACCTTCTGGCTCCACAGCGCAGCCGTGCCCTTGAGCGCCACGACCTGGCCGAAGCCGAAGGCCGCGGCACTGCGCAGGATGGAGCCGACATTGCCGGCGTCCTGGACGCGGTCCAGCACGACGGTGGCCACACCGGAGCGCAGGGCGGCGGCAGGCACCCATTCCATGAGGAAACCGATGCGCGCGGGAGACTCCAGCGCGCTGACTTCGGAGAACAACGCATCGGCCAGCACCACGCAGCGGCCGGCATCCTGCACCCATTCGACCGGAACCTGGGGCCAGAAGGACTCGGCCACGATGGCCATCTCAGGCCGCACACCACGCGCCAGCGCGGCACGGCACAGGTGGTCGCCTTCGAGCCAGATGCGGCCCTGCTTGCGGTAGGCCGCACTGTCCTGGGCCAGCCGGCGCAGGTCCTTGACCAGGACGTTGTCACGCGACTGGATCAATGTGGCGGCAGGCTGTCGGCTCATGGCATGGCTTTCGGTACAAAGGGAAAGTGCGCCACCGGCGCAGGAGTGAGGAGCGTTCAGGCGGACAGCAGCAGCGCCTGGGCACCCTGCAATGCGGCCACTGCACGGGCAGCGGCCAGCGGCTCGGCCCTCTTGGCGATATTGACCACATGGGCCACGGGCGCGAACGAGCGCCTGTGCTCATCGCAGGCGCCATATTGGCGCAAGGCCGCCAGGTGGGCGGCCGTGCCATAGCCCTTGTGGCCGTCGAAGCCATATTGCGGATGCTGCTCGTGCAGGCGCTCGCACCAGCGGTCGCGCGTGACCTTGGCCAGAATGGAGGCCGCCGAGATGGCCTGCACCAGAGAGTCGCCCTTGACGATGGCTTCGGCCTGCACGTCCAGCACCGGCAACTGGTTTCCATCGACCAGCACCAGCACGGGCTTCAGGCGCAGCCCCAGCACGGCCCGGCGCATGGCCAGCAGCGTGGCCTGCAGGATGTTGAGGCGGTCGATCTCCTCGACCGAGGCTTCGGCGATGCTGCAGCACAGCGCCTTGGCCCGTATCTCGTCATAGAGCACCTCGCGGCGGGCGGCCGTGAGCTTCTTGGAATCATTGAGCCCCTCGATGGGGTTGAGATCATCGAGGATGACGGCCGCCGCCACCACGGGGCCGGCCAGCGGGCCGCGGCCCGCCTCGTCCACGCCCGCAATCAGCCCTGGCGCATGCCAGGGCAGGCGCGCCTGTTCAGGCGGCAGTGGGGGCAATGATTTTCTCGATCGCATGGGCAGCCAGTTCGGCAGTATCGCGCTGCAACTCATGGTGCAGCGCGGTGAAGCGCTGCACCAGCGCCTCAACGGTTGAAGGGGAATGCTCGCAGGCGTGCAGCCATTGCAGCACGGCCTGACTCAGTGCCTCGGGCGTCGCCGCATCCTGGATCAGCTCGGGCACGACGAAGTCGCCGCACAGGATGTTGGGCAAACCCACCCAAGGCTGCAATTGCTTGCCGCGCATCAGGCGCCAGCTCCACGGGTGCATGTTGTAGCCGATCACCATGGGACGCTTGTACAGGGCGGCCTCCAGCGTGGCCGTACCGCTGGCGATCAGCGTCACGTCGCAGGCTGCCAAGGCATCATGGGATTGGCCTCGCACGATGTGCAGCGAAGCGGCCATGCCGGCCTCATCGGCGATGCGCCGTATTTCATCCAGTTGCGAAGGCACCGCAGGCACTACGATTTTAATAGCTGGCAGCGCCTTCCGGACCAAAGCGGCGGCCTGGAAGAAGCGCGACGCCAGGTAGCGGATCTCGGATCGCCGGCTGCCAGGCAGCACGGCCAGCACCAGCCCGTCCTCGGCAAGGCCCAGGCGGCGGCGCGCCGCCGCGCGGTCGGGCTGCATCGGAATCACGCTGGCCAGGGGGTGGCCGACGTAGGTGGCATCGATGCCATGCCGGGCCAGCAATTCGGGCTCGAACGGGAAGATGCACAGCACATGATCGGCCGCGCGGCGGATCTTGTCGACGCGATCGGCGCGCCACGCCCAGATCGAGGGGCAGACAAAGTGCACGGTCTTGATGCCGGCAGCGCGCAGATCGACCTCCAGGCCGAGATTGAAATCCGGCGCATCGATGCCCACGAAGACCGCCGGCGGCCTTGCCAGCAGCCTCTGGCGCAATTGCCTGCGCATGCGAAGAATCTCGGCCAGCCTGCGGAACACCTCCCAGCTGTAGCCGTGCACGGCCAGGCGCTCGCTGGCCCACCAGGCATCGAATCCACGCTGCTGCATCTGCGGCCCGCCGATGCCGAAAGCCGGGGAGCCGGGCCAGCGGGCCTGCAGCCCCTCCAGGAGCAAGGAGGCCAGCAGGTCGCCCGAGGTTTCCCCTGCGACCATGGCAATCGATGGATTCAGGCGCCGCGAGCGCGCCAAGCCGTCCGTCATGCGATCCTTTCGCACGCCAGGCTCAGCGCGCAATACCCCGGGTGGAGGCCGCCAGAAAGTCCAGCATCAGGGCGACATCGCCAGCGGCATCCGGCATCTCGCCGCCAAGCCGCGCAATGGACTCGCGGGCCGCCTCCAGCGTCAGGCCCTGGCGGTACAGCAGCCTGTGCATCTGCTTGACGGCCTGGATGCGCTGCGACCCGAAGCCGCGCCGGCGCAGGCCCTCGATGTTGAAGCCGCGCACGGCCAGCGGATTGCCATCGACCATCATGAAGGGCGGCACATCCTGCGAGATATGGCTGGCAAAGCCCGCCATGGCATGGGCGCCCACCTTCGTGAACTGGTGCACACCCGTCAGCCCCCCCAGGATCACATGGTCGCCCACGTGCACATGCCCGGCCAATGTCGCATTGTTGGCCAGGATGGTGTGGCTGCCCACGGCGCAGTCGTGGGCCACGTGCACATAGGCCATGATCCAGTTGTCATCCCCGATCGAGGTGACGCCCCGGTCCTGCACCGTTCCGGTATTGAAGGTGCAGAACTCCCGCACCGTGTTGCGGTCGCCGATCACCAGCCGCGTGGGCTCGCCCGCATACTTCTTGTCCTGAGGCTGCGCCCCCAGGGACGCAAACTGGAAAATCCTGTTGTCGCGGCCCAGGCGGGTATGGCCTTCGATCACGCAGTGCGGGCCTATCGATGTGCCGGCGCCGATCTCCACATGCGGCCCGATGACGGCGTAGGGGCCGACCGTCACGGTCGAATCCAGCTGCGCAGCAGGATCGATCAGTGCCGTGGGATGGATGCGTTCAATGCCAGCCATTCGCGCGTCAGCCCACGTTGCGCATGGTGCACATCAGTTCGGCCTCGCAGGCCACTTCGTCCTCGACACGCGCCACGCCCTTGAACTTCCAGATGCCGCCACGCACGCGGTCGATGGTGATCTCCAGCACCAGCTGGTCGCCCGGCTCCACAGGGCGCTTGAAGCGCGCGCCATCGATGCCCACGAAGTAGTAGATGTTGTTCTCGTCAGGAACCTGGCCCATGGCATCGAAGGCCAGCAGGCCTGCGGCCTGGGCCAGCGCCTCGAGGATGAGCACGCCGGGCATGACCGGCCGCCCCGGGAAATGGCCCATGAAATAAGGCTCGTTGAACGTCACGTTCTTGATCGCCCTGATGCGTGTATTGCGCTCAAGCTCGGTGACCTTGTCCACCAGCAGGAAGGGGTAGCGGTGGGGCAGTTGCTTGAGAATTGCGTGGATATCCATCATTGCGTTCCGTTGTGGCCTTGATCCGCCGATTGCTGCAGTTGCCGCTCCAATGCCTTGATGCGCTCGCGCATGGAGTGCAGCTGCTTCAGCGTCGCAGCATTTTTTTCCCATTTGGCGTTGTCATCCACGGGGAACATGCCCGTGTAAACACCCGATTGTGTCAGCGAACGGGTCACCACCGTCGCTGCCGAAATATGCACGCCATCTGCCAGCTGCAAATGGCCCAGCACGATGGCGCCGCCTCCCACGGTGCAGTGGGCGCCGATGCGCGCACTGCCCGCCACCCCCACGCAGCCGGCCATGGCGGTGTGCCGGCCGACATGCACGTTGTGCCCGATCTGGATCAGGTTGTCGAGCTTGACCCCCGCCTCGATCACCGTGTCGTCCAGAGCGCCCCGGTCGATGCAGGTGTTGGCGCCGATTTCCACGTCGTCGCCCACGCGCACCCCGCCCAACTGCTCGATCTTGACCCAGGCGCCATTTTCCTGCGCAAAGCCAAAGCCATCCGCCCCCAGGACCACGCCCGAATGCAGAATGCAGCGCGCGCCCACATGGCAGTCCTCCCCGACGGTCACGCGCGACTTGAGCACGGTGCCGGGGCCGATCGTGGCACCGGCCTCGACCACGCACAACGGCCCGATGGTCGCCGTGGGGTCCACGCGCGCGCTCTCGTGGACCACCGCGCTCGGGTGCACGCCGGCAGGCGCCACGGGCCGGCAATGGCGCTTCCACCACTGCGTCGCCCGCGCGAAGTAGGCATAGGGGTCATCGACCACGATGCAGGCCCCGCGCGCCTGCGCGGCTTCGCGCATGGCAGGCGCCACAATAACGCAGGCCGCCTCGGAGGCGGCCAGTTGCTGGCGGTAGCGGGGATTGCTCAGAAAACTGAGGTCCCCGGCACCGGCGGAGTCCAGTGGGGCGATGCGGGAGATGGGGATCTGCCTGTCGCCTTCGACCAGCTCACCACCGAGTGCATCGAGGATCTGGCCCAACAATACGCTCACGGCATGCAGCCTTTCAAGGAGGCTTACTTGCCGCCGCCGTTCAGCGCCTTGATCACCTTGTCAGTGATGTCGTACTTGGGGTTGATGTAGACGGCTTCCTGCAGGATGACGTCGAACTTCTCGGCCTCGGCCACCTGCTTGACCACCTTGTTGGCGCGGTCCAGAACCTGGGCCAGTTCCTCGTTCTTGCGGGCGTTCAGGTCTTCCTGGAACTCGCGGCGCTTGCGCTGGAACTCGCGGTCCTGGTCGACCAGCTGGCGCTGGCGGGCCACGCGCTGGCTCTCGGCCATGGTGGGCGCCTCGCGCTCGAACTTCTCCGAGGCGCTCTTGAGCGCGTTGCCCTGGTCGACCAGTTCCTTCTCGCGCTTGGAGAACTCCTGCTCCAGCTTGGACTGCGCAGCCTTGGCGGTCGATGCCTCACGGAAGATACGGTCCGTATTCACAAAGCCGGCCTTGAACTCCTGGGCATGTGCGGAAACGGCCATGGCGCCAAGCAGCACAGCCAGGGAAAAATGGCTAGATAGAGATTTCATTAGAAAGAGGTTCCGATTTGGAATTGCAGTCGCTGGATTCTATCCCCGGTCTGCTTGCGGATGGGTTGAGCAAAGGCCAGACGCAGCGGGCCCAGCGGGGAAATCCAGCTGATGCCGATGCCCGTGGAGGCCCTCAGCTCGCCAAGGTCGAAATTCTGATTCGCCCCGTAGACGTTGCCCACGTCCAGGAATGTAAAAAGTCGCAAAGTCCTGTCGTTGCCGGCGCCGGGGAACGGCACCATGAACTCGGCATTGAGCGTCAGCTTCTTGGATCCACCCAGCGCAAGATTTTCCTTGGTGTCGCGCGGGCCCAGCGACCCCTGCTCGAAGCCGCGCACCGATCCCAGGCCGCCCGAGAAGAAGTTCTTGAACAGCGGGAACGGGCGACCGTTGAGGCCCTTGCCGTAACCCACCTCGCCGTTCAGCGCCAGCGTGTACTTCTTGCTCAGGGGAATGTAGTGCTGGATCTGGTAGTTGGCCCGCACATAGCGCGCATCGCCACCGACGGACCACTCCGTGTTCAGGCGCTGGTACAGGCCCGAGTTGGGCGCCAGCGCACTGTCACGACTGTCGCGCGACCACCCCAGCGTCAGCGGGACGCCGGTATTGGCGTAGCCGTACTTGTCGGCGTACTCCTTGTAGGCCTCGGGCAGGTAGGAGCCAGGCTTGATCTCGGAGCGCTCCACGCCGCCGCCGAAGAACACGGTGTCGACCTCGCTGAACGGCACGCCGAAGCGCACGCTGCCGCCCGACGTCACGATCTTGTACGCCGCATCGTCGTAGTACGGACGGTCCGTGCGGTAGTACAGGTCGTAGGTGCGCGAGATGCCCGTGTCCGTGAAGTAGGGATCGGTGGTCGACAGCACCATGGTGCGGCGGTACTTGCTGGTGTTCACATCCACGCCCAGGTAGTTGCCCGAGCCGAACACGTTCTCCTGCTTGATGCCGAAGGACAGCGATACCTTTTCAGCACTCGAGAAGCCCGCGCCCAGCTGCAGCGAGCCCGTGGGCTTTTCCGCCACCGAGATCACCAGGTCCACCTGGTCGGGAGAGCCGGGCACTTCCTGGGTCTCGACGTTCACTTCGGTGAAGAAGCCCAGGCGGTCCACACGGTCGCGGGACAGGCGGATCTTGTCGCCGTCATACCAGGAGGCCTCGTACTGGCGGAACTCTCGGCGGATCACTTCGTCGCGCGTGCGGTTGTTGCCGCTGACGTTGATGCGACGCACATAGGCACGGCGCGAAGGCTCGGCGGTCAGCACCAGGGCGACGCGGTTGGTGGCACGGTCGATCTCGGGCACGGCTTCCACGCGGGCAAACGCAAAGCCGAAATTGCCGAAATACTCGGTGAAGGCCTTGGTGGTCTCGGTCACCTGGTCGGCGTTGTAGGGCTCGCCCGGCTTGATCTTGACCAGGGACTTGAACTCGTTTTCACGGTCCAGGTAGTTGCCCTCCAGCCTGACGCCCGAAACGACGAAGCGCTCGCCTTCATGGATGTTGACCGTCAGCGAAATGGTCTGCTTGTCGGGAGAGATGGCGACCTGGGAGGATTCCACGCGGAATTCCAGGTAGCCGCGCTGCAGGTAGAACGAGCGCAGCGTCTCCAGGTCGGCATTGAGCTTGTTGCGCGCATAGCGGTCCGACTTGGTGTACCAGCTCATCCAGTTGCCGGTGTCCTGGTCGAACAGGTCCTTGAGCGTGGACTCGCTGAAGGCCTTGTTGCCGACGATGTGGATCTCGTTGATGCGGGCGGGCTCGCCCTCGGTCACCGTGAAGGTCAGGTTGACCCGGTTGCGCTCGATGGGCGTGACCGTGGTCACGACTTCCGCGCCATAGAGGCTGCGGTTGATGTACTGGCGCTTGAGTTCCTGCTCGGCACGGTCGGCCAGGGCCTTGTCGAAGGGACGGCCTTCGGCCAGCCCCACGTCGCGCATGGCCTTTTGCAGCGTTTCCTTGTCGAACTCCTTGGTGCCCGCGAAGTTCACCTCGGCGATGGTGGGGCGCTCCTCGACGACGACGACGAGCACATTGCCGTTGGCCTCCAGGCGGATGTCCTTGAACAGGCCCAGCGCGAACAACGACCGGATGGCTGCAGCGCCCTTGTCGTCATCGTACTGGTCGCCCACCCGCAGCGGCATGGATGCGAAGACCGTGCCCGGCTCCACGCGCTGCAGGCCTTCGATGCGGATGTCCTGTACTTTGAAGGGCTCCAGAGCCCAGGCCGCGTTCGCGGCCAAAACCATGGCAGCCAGGGTCGATGCAGCACGCACGCCCAGGCGATTGATACGTTTAGTCATGAATGGAAATGCCGCAGTGCAGCTTGCCGAAAAAGGCTGAAAAGTTAGCCCCACAGCCGGTTGATATCGTTAAAAAAGGCGACGGACATCATCATCAGCAAGACCGCCACGCCCGCACGCTGCAGACGTCCGGCCCAGACTTCAGACACGCTGCGGCCAGTCAAGCCCTCCCAAAGATAATACATCAGGTGCCCGCCATCGAGCACCGGCAGCGGCAGCAGGTTGAGAACGCCCAGGCTGATGCTGATCAGGGCCAGGAACGAGAGGTACTGCACCCAGCCCATGCTGGCCGAGCGGCCTGCATAGTCGGCGATGGTCAACGGGCCGCTGATGTTCTTGAGCGAGGCTTCGCCGATCACCATGCGCCCCATCATGCGCAGCGTCAGCGAGGACAGCTCCCAGGTGCGCTCGACGCCCGCCCACAGGCCTTCGAGCGGACCGCGCTGCACCAATGCCATTTCGGGCCCCTGCCCGATATAGGCATTGATGCGCGCGATGCTCCCGCCCTCTTCCGAGCGGTCCACATCGGGCAGGACCGGCACTTGCAGCTGGCGGCCGCCGCGCTCCACCAGCCAGTCCTTTTGCTCCGCCTGGCCGGAGGCGCCCAGCTTGCGGATCAGATTGCGCAACTGCGTGCCATCTTCCACCGCCACATCGCCCACGCGCAAGACCACGTCGCCATCCTTGAGGCCCGCACGGTCGGCCGCGCCGCCGGGCACCACCTTGTCCAGCACAGGGGAAGTCCACGGCCCCAGCAAACCCACGCGCTCGAAAAACGCGGCGTCCGGTTCGCCATGGACCTGCCCTTTCAAAGGCAGGCGCAGCTCGAAGATGCCATTGCGCTGGCCGTGCTGCACCTCCAGGCGCAGGGCTTCATCGTCGAGCGCGGCGCGGGTCAGGTTCCAGCGCAGGTCGTTGAGCGAACGGACGGCCTGCCACTCCTGGTCACCCACGGCCAGGCGCAGCACGCGGTCGCCCCCCTGCAAGCCGGCCGCCTGCAGCAGCGAGCCCGCCGGCGGGGCCGCCAGACGCGCCACCGGCTCCTGCAGGCCCACCCAGTTCACGACGGCCAGCAGCGCCACGGCCAACGCCAGGTTGGCCAGGGGGCCTGCAGCCACGATGGCCGCGCGCGCGCGCAGAGGCTGGGTGTTGAACGCCAGATGGCGCTGGTCGGCAGGCACATCGCCCTCGCGCTCATCGAGCATGCGCACATAGCCGCCCAGAGGGAGCGCCCCGATGACGAACTCCGTCTCCGACCCCTTGCGCTTCCAGCGCAGAAGAGGACGGCCGAAACCCACGGAAAAGCGCAGCACCTTGACGCCGCAAGCCACGGCGACGCGGTAGTGGCCCCATTCGTGCACGGCGATCAGCACACCCAGCGCGACCACAAATGCGACAACGGTCAGCAACAATTGAAACTCCTTTGAATCCACTGCGCCAGTCCAGGCCCGGCGGCATGGACTGGCAGACAGCCCAGATCAGCAGACTGCCGACGTCACAGAGCCCATTGCCGCGCCACGGCGAGCGCCACATCACGGGCCTGCGCATCCAGCGCCAGCAAATCGTCCAAGCTGCCCAGTGTAGGTGGAGCAACGGTCTCCAGCGTCTGCAGATTCACGGCATGGATGCGGTCAAAGGCAAGGCGCCTGTCCAAAAACGCAGCCACGGCGACTTCATTCGATGCGTTGAGAACCGCCGTGGTTCCCTCGCTGGCACGCAGGGCCTGCCAGGACAGATGCAGGCCAGGGAAGCGCACGGCATCGGCCTCTTCGAAAGTCAGTGCCGACAGGCTCGCGAAATCCAGCGGCGCGGCGCCGCTGGCGATGCGCTGCGGCCAAGCCAGGCCGCAGGCGATGGGCACGCGCATGTCCGGCGTGCCCAGCTGGGCCAGCACCGAGGAGTCCTTGAACTGGACCATCGAATGGACGATCTGCTGCGGATGGATCACGACCTTGATCCTGTCCGGCGCCATGTCGAACAGCCAGCGCGCCTCGATCACCTCCAGGGCCTTGTTCATCATGGTGGCCGAGTCCACCGAAATCTTGCGACCCATGGAAAAATTCGGATGCGCACAGGCCTGCTCGGGCGTGATGCCGGACAGAGAGGCGGGGTCGCGCAGGCGGAAGGGACCGCCCGAGGCCGTCAGCAGCAGGCTGTCCACCCGCTGCGGCCAGCTTGCACGGTCTTCCGGCAGGCACTGGAAGATGGCCGAATGCTCGCTGTCGATGGGCAGCAGCGTCGCGCCATGGCGCTTGACCGTGTCCATGAACAATGCTCCTCCGACCACCAGGGCCTCCTTGTTGGCCAGCAGCAGGCGCTTGCCGGCGCGCGCCGCGGCCAGGCATGGCGCCAGGCCTGCCGCGCCGACGATGGCCGCCATGACGGCATCGACCTGCGGATGGGCCGCGATCTGCTCCAGCGCGTCCGCTTCCTGCAGCACCACGGTCGGCAGCCCGTGGTCGCGCAGTTCCCCGGCCAGTTGCCGGGCATGGGGGGCGCTGGCCATCACTGCATAGGCGGGACGGAACTCCGCGCACTGGCGCAGCATCAGGTCGACCTGCGTGGCGGCGCTGAGCGCGAACACTTCATAGCGGTCGCGATGGCGCGACAGGACGTCCAGCGTATTGGTCCCGATGGAGCCGGTGGAGCCCAGGACGGTGATTTTCTGCTTCATGGGTGCGCGAAGGAAGAAAGCATCATGGCCAGGGGCAAGGTCGGCAAAAGCGCGTCGATGCGATCGAGCACGCCCCCATGTCCAGGCAGCAGGCCGCTGCTGTCCTTGACGCCCGCACTGCGCTTGATGAGGGACTCGACCAGATCGCCGACCACGCTCATCGCCGCCATGAATACCGCCGACAGCAGCAGGAACCAGGTTCCGCGCGCCAGCAGCAGTGAGTAAAAGCTGGGCACGGCAACGGCATAGTGCCTGTCGGCCCAGACCCAGGCCATGGCCAGCGCGAGGACACCCGCCATGCCGCCCCAGACGCCCTCCCAGCTCTTGCCGGGACTGATCGAAGGCGCCAGCTTGGACTTCGTGAATTTGAGGCCGAGACTGCGCCCGGCGAAGTAGGCAAAAACATCCGCCACCCAGACCAGCACCAGCACCGACAGCAGGAAATTGATGCCGATGAACCTGGCCTGCACCACGGCCATCCATGCCAGCCACAGGGCCAGCACGCCGCCGGCCAAGCGCACGGGGGCCGCAATATGGGGCCAGCCGGCAACGCCCGCCCGCAACAAGGCCGCGCCCCCCAGCACCCAGGCCGGTCCGGCAATGATCCAGACGGCCGTCAGGGGCTTGTCCAGCCAGCCGGCAGCCCAGGAGGCCAGGCACAAAGCCGTGCACACGGCGCCGATGCCGACGGCGCCCGCGCCGCCAAACCCGTTGAGCCGCCCCCATTCCCAGGCGCCGGCAGCCATCAGCACGAGCACGACGACGGCGAAGACCGTGCCCGAAGGATAAAAGAGCGCAGGCAGCAATATGGCCAGCAGGACCAGGGCGGTGATGACTCGCTGCTTGAGCATGGCTCCCCTTTCAGGTCGTCATCTGCCTGGGCAATGACGACGATTGTGATTGCTGCACCTGCGCCGAGGTCTGGCCGAAACGGCGCTCCCGGCCGTTGTAGGCGGCAATGGCCTCGTCCAGGGCGGCTTCATCGAAATCAGGCCATAGGCTGGCGCTGAAAAACAACTCGGAATATGCGGCCTGCCACAGCAGGAAATTGCTGATGCGCATCTCCCCTCCCGTGCGGATCAGGAGGTCGGGATCAGGCACATGGGCCAGCGCCATCTCCCGGTCCAGGCTCTGCGGCGTGATGTCGTCGCCGCGCTGCGCCAGCCGCGCCGCCGCCTGGGCGATGTCCCAGCGCCCGCCATAGTTGAAGCAGACATTGAGGATGAGGCGGCTGTTGTGGGCCGTCGCCTGCTCGGCCTGCGCCAGTCCGGCGCACACCTTGTCGCCAAGGCCGGCGCGATCGCCGATGAAGTGCAGGCGCACCCCATCGCGGCTGAGCTGCTGCACCTCCTTGGCCAGGGCGTTGGCCAGCAGGCCCATGAGTCCCGAAACTTCCTCTTCCGGACGGTTCCAGTTCTCGGAGGAAAACGCGAACACGGTCAGCACCTGCACGCCGCGCTGCACACAGGCACGCGCGCAGCGGCGCAGCGATTCGACGCCCTGCTTGTGCCCCGCCAAGCGAGGCAGAAAGCGGCGATTGGCCCAGCGACCATTGCCATCCATGATGACGGCAATATGGCGCGGCACCGCGCCGGAGTCTTCGTATGTCAAAAGTACAGGTCCTGCGGCGGCTGCCTCAGACCGCCAGAATGTCTTGTTCCTTGGCTGCCACCAGCGTATCGATCTCGGCGATGTGCTTGTCGGTCAGCTTCTGGATGTCGGCTTCGGAGCGCTTTTGATCATCCTCCGATGCCTCCTTGTCCTTGACCAGCTTCTTGACGGCCTCATTGGCATCGCGCCGCAGATTGCGCACCGCCACCTTGGAAGCCTCGCCCTCGTTGCGGGCCAGCTTGGTCATTTCCTTGCGGCGCTCCTCGCTCATCGGCGGCATGGGCACGCGGATCAGGTCGCCAAGGGAGGCCGGATTCAGGCCCAGATCGCTTTCGCGGATGGCCTTCTCCACCTTCGCGCTCATGCTCTTTTCCCAAGGCTGGACGCTGATGGTGCGGGCATCGAGCAAAGACACGTTGGCCACCTGGGACAGCGGCACCATGGAGCCGTAGTACTCGACATGGATGGAGTCCAGCAGGGCCGGATTGGCGCGGCCGGTGCGCACGCGCGCGAGATTGTTCTTGAGCGCCTCGATGGACTGGCCCATCTTGGCCTCGGCGGTCTTCTTGATGTCTGCAATGGTCATGTTCTTGTTCCTTGAGAGCTGTTCTACGCGGTGTCCAAACGCTCAAGCGTACACCAGCGTCCCCTCATCCTCACCCATCACCACACGCTTAAGGGCGCCCGGCTTGACGATGGAGAACACCCGGATCGGCAGCTTCTGGTCGCGGCACAGCGCAAAGGCGGTGGCATCCATGATGCCCAGATTGCGCGAAATCGCTTCGTCGAACGCCAGCTTGTTGTAGCGCGTCGCCGCAGGATTCTTCATCGGGTCATCGGTGTAGACGCCGTCGACCTTGGTGGCCTTGAGCACCACTTCGGCACCGATCTCGGCACCACGCAGCGCAGCCGCCGTATCGGTGGTGAAGAACGGATTGCCCGTGCCGGCGGCGAAGACCACCACCTTGCCCTCTTCGAGGTACTGCAGCGCCTTGGGGCGCACATAGGGCTCGACCACCTGCTCGATGGCAATGGCCGACATCACGCGCGCGGTCAGCCCCTGCTTGTCCATGGCATCGGCCAGGGCCAGCGCATTCATCACGGTCGCCAGCATGCCCATGTAGTCGGCCGTTGCGCGGTCCATGCCGACCGAGCCGCCCGCCACACCGCGGAAGATGTTCCCCCCACCGATCACCACCGCCACTTCGACACCGACCTTGGTGACCTCGACGATCTCGGCCACCATGCGCTCGATGGTCGCACGGTTGATGCCGAAGGCGTCATCCCCCATGAGCGCCTCACCGGACAGCTTGAGCAGGATGCGCTTGTGGGCCGGCGTGGCGTTGGACATGGTGTTTCTCCGAAGTGGTGGGTGATGATGGATGGTGAAGGGAACGGTTCAGGCGCCGAAGCGGATCAGGCGCCGGCCTTGGCAGCGGCCACCTGGGCAGCCACTTCGGCAGCGAAGTCGTCAACCTTCTTCTCGATGCCTTCGCCGACCACGTACAGGGTGAAGCCCTTGACGTTGGTGTTGGCGGCCTTGAGCATCTGGGCCACGGTCTGCTTGCCGTCGGCAGCCTTCACGAAGACCTGGTCGGCCAGCGAGACTTCCTTGAGGTACTTCTGCACCGAGCCTTCGACCATCTTGGCGACGATGTCGGCGGGCTTGCCGGATTCGGCAGCCTTGGCGGCGGCGACGGTGCGCTCCTTCTCGATCAGCTCGGCGGGCACGTCGGCGCTGGTCACGGACACGGGCTTCATGGCGGCCACGTGCATGGCGACGTCCTTGGCGGCGGCGGCATCACCGTCGAACTCGACGACCACGCCGATGCGCGAGCCGTGCAGGTAGGAAGCCAGGCTGGTGCCTTCGAAGCGCTTGAAGCGGCGGAAGGACATGTTCTCGCCGATCTTGCCGATCAGGCCCTTGCGCACGTCTTCCAGCGTGGGGCCGAAGCCGTCCTGCTCATAGGCCAGGGCGCCCAGGGCAGCCACGTCGGCGGGGTTGTGCTCGGCGATCAGCTTGGCGGCGGCATTGGCCATGGCGATGAAGCTGTCGTTCTTGGACACGAAGTCGGTTTCGCTGTTGACTTCGATCATGGCGCCCTTGGTGCCGTCGATGAAGGCAGCGATCACGCCTTCGGCCGTCACGCGCGAGGCAGCCTTGCCAGCCTTGGTGCCGAGCTTGACGCGCAGCAGCTCTTCCGCCTTGGCCAGGTCGCCCTCGGCTTCGGTCAGGGCCTTCTTGCATTCCATCATCGGCGCGTCGGTCTTTGCGCGCAGTTCAGCCACCATGCTTGCGGTAATTGCAGCCATCGTATTTCTCCAGTGTCAGTTCGATTCGTTACAGGATTTCGGCTTAAAAAAACGGGGCTACCCAGAGCCCCGCTTTCTTTTCAGCGACGAGGTCGCTCAGCCGGACAAGCGCGATCAGGCAGCGGATTCTTCCACTTCCACGAACTCGTCGCCGTTCTCGCCGGAAGCGGCCTTCACCACGTCGGTCAGGGCAGCGGCACGGCCTTCCAGGATCGCGTCGGCGATGCCCTGGGCGTACAGTTGCACGGCCTTGGCGGAGTCGTCGTTGCCGGGGATGACGTAGTCGATGCCTTCGGGGTTGTGGTTGGAGTCCACCACGCCGACCAGCGGGATGCCCAGCTTGCGGGCTTCAGCCACGGCGATCTTGTGGAAGCCCACGTCGATCACGAAGATGGCGTCGGGCAGGCTGTTCATGTCCTGGATGCCGCCGATGTCCTTTTCCAGCTTTTCCAGTTCGCGGACGAACATCAGCTGTTCCTTCTTGCTCATGGACTCCAGGCCGGCTTCCTGCTGGGCCTTCATTTCCTTGAGGCGCTTGATCGACGTCTTGACGGTCTTGAAGTTGGTCAGCATGCCGCCCAGCCAGCGCTGGTCGACGTAGGGCACGCCTGCGCGCTGGGCTTCTGCAGCCACCAGCTCGCGGGCCTGGCGCTTGGTGCCGACCATCAGGATCGTGCCGCCGTTGGAAGCCAGCTGCTTCACGAACTTCTGGGCTTCCTGGAACATCGGCAGCGACTTTTCCAGGTTGATGATGTGGATCTTGTTGCGGTGGCCGAAGATGAACGGAGCCATCTTGGGGTTCCAGAAACGGGTCTGGTGACCGAAGTGGACGCCTGCTTCCAGCATCTCGCGCATAGTGACGGACATATATGATTACCTCAAAGGTTAGGTCTAAAATCCAGCCCGACAATTGCTTGCCCGCCGAGGGCATGCAACACCTTGAAGGGACTGGTTTGTGATTGACTTTGCCATTCGGTCGCAAGCACTGGCAGCGCCCCTTGGCGGGTGCGCCTTGCGCCGACCGGGCACTGGCGCCCACCTGCCGATTGACTGCGATCCAGAAAAATCAGGGTGAACCCCTAGCAAAGCCGCAAGATTCTAGCATAAGCAAACCACCCCCGGACGCAACGCATCCGCATCCTCCAGACGCCGCCCGGAGCGGCACAGTCTGGCCGCGCGCTGGCGCTCGCATGCCGGCGCCTTCATCCCCCCGATAATCCCGGCCACTTCAGCAGATCCCATCCAACATGAACATCGCGATTGTGGGCGCCGGCAGCATCGGCGTTGCGACAGCCCACGCACTGGCCCTGGCAGGCCACGAAATCACCGTCTACGAGCGCCACGGCACAGCCGCCGAAGAAGCCAGCTTCGGACATGCGGGCTGGCTGGGCCCCAGCCTGCTGCAGCCCTGGAGCGCCCACGGCGTTTCGCCACTGCAGCGCAGCCCCGGCCTGCCCGGCCGCCAGGCGCTGCCGCGCCTGGGTTCTTCCCGCATCCACGCCCAGCTGCGCTGGCTTTGGCAGTGGCGCCAGGCAGCAAGGCGCCTGCGCAAGAGCGGCTCGGCAACGCCTGCCATGGCCGCGCTGGAGAGACTGACCCAGCACAGCCAGCAACTGCAGCAATCGCTGTGGCGGCAATGGGAGTTCGATCCGGAATACGTTGCCGGCAGCCTCGTGCTGCTGGGCTCCGCCGCAGAGCACGACCATCTTCAGCCAGCCCTGGCCGCGCTGGCCGAAGCCGGCACACGGTGCGAATGCCTGGACCCGGCGCAGACCCGGCTGCGCGAGCCTGCCCTGGGCGAGGAAACGGCGCTGGCCGGCGCACTCTACTTTCCCCAGGCAGGCGCGGCCAACGGCCGGCTGTCCACGCTGATGCAGCGCCAGGTGGCGCAGGCTGCGGGCGTGCGTTTCGAGACCCAGCGAACGGTGCGGCAACTGCAGCCCGGCGGCGCAGGGCGCACGGCCCGCCTGCAACTGCAAGGCGACGACACCTCACAGGCCCATGACGCCATCGTCGTATGCGCAGGGGCCGAGGCGGCCCAGCTGCTCGCGCCACTGGGCCTGCACCTGCCCCTGACCGCCCTGCATGGCTACGGCGTCAGCGCACCGCTGCGCGAGCCAAGCCATGCCCCCCGCCATGCCATCGTGGATTGGAGCGAGCAAATGACCGTGGTACGGCTGGGCCAGCGCATGCGCTTTGTCGCCGGCGCGGAATTGGGGCGGCGCGGCCCCATGCACGACGCCACGCTGCAGCGCATGTACCACCGGCTCAACATGCTGTTTCCCGGCAGTGCCGCACTGGCATCGGGCGTGCAGATCTGGCAGGGAACACGCATGTGCACGGCCGACGGCCTGCCACTGCTGGGCAGCAGCGGCCTGCCCGGCATCTGGCTCAACCTGGGGCACGGCAGTGGCGGCGCCGCCATTGCGCAAGGCTGCGCAGACATGCTTTGCGATCTGATGGCAGGCCGCCCCAGCTTCATGGACAGCGCACTGGTCAATCCGCGCCGCTTCGGATAAGCGCCACGCCGGGGGGGGCCGGCTTCGGACCATGCGCCGGCGCCCCGCCGGGAAAGTATGCTCAGGCCATGCTGCGCATCTCCTCCCCACCCTCCCCGCTGCCACACGCCTTCGCCCGGACAGGCTGGCCCTTGTTCGACACGGCAGGCACGCGCGCCATCGAGCGGCTGGCCGCCGACCAAATGCCGGCACACAGCCTGATGCAGCGCGCAGGGCTGGCCGTGGCGCGGCTGGCGCGCGCGCTCGCGCCGCATGCGCGCTGCATCTGGATTGCCTGCGGCCCCGGCAACAACGGCGGCGACGGCCTGCAGGCGGCGGCCTGGCTGAGGCGGATGCTTGACGGCAGCGGCTGCCGCGTACTGGTCAGTTGCACACGCGGGCGCGAACACATGCCGGCCGATGCCCGCGCCGCCTGGGACGAAGCTGCGCGGGCAGGTGTTCAATGGGTGGCGCAAAAGCCTGCCAGCATGGATGCCCGGGACCTGTGCGTGGACGCCCTCCTGGGCATCGGCCTGCAGGCACGCGCCACGCCGGCCACGGAAGAAGACCGGCGGCTGCTGGAGCTGCTGCAAAGCCTTCAGGCCAGCACCAGTCCCGTGCTGTGCGTGGACACGGCTTCAGGCCTCGATGCCGATACCGGCCAATACCTGCCCGGCTTCGGCCCGGCGGACATGCCGCAGGCGCCCCGCCACACCCTGTCATTGCTGACACTGCAGCCCGGGCTTTTCACGGGACATGGCCGCGATGCCTGCGGCCAGATCTGGTGGGATGACCTGGACACCGGCATTGCGGCCGGCCACCCGGCGCAGGGAGCGGCACCTTGCGCCCATGTCTTTTCGCCCCCACCGGTGAACGGGCGCCCCCATGCCAGCCACAAAGGCAGCTACGGGGACGTGGCCGTGCTGGGCGGAGAAGGCCTGGCCATGCGCGGCATGTCCATGACGGGCGCAGCCTGGCTTGCGGCGCTCGGCGCGCTGCATGGCGGCGCCGGCCGCGTGACGCTGGCCCTGCTGGACGAACCAGGCCCCGGCGGCCATGGCATTTCACCATGGCCTGAAATCATGCTGCGCTCCCCCGAAGCCCAGGACTGGAGCCAGCCCACCGTCGCATGCGGCTGCGGCGGCGGCCTGGCCGTGCGCGCATGGCTGCCGCAGGTGCTGGCGCAGTCGCCGCGCCTGGTGCTCGACGCCGACGCACTCAATGCCGTGGCCGAGGACCCCGCGCTGGCCTTCGCGCTGCAGGCACGCGGCAGCCGGGACCAGCACACCGTGCTGACACCCCACCCGCTCGAAGCGGCACGGCTGCTGGATATCGGCACGGCCCAGGTGCAGTCGCAGCGGCTGCAAGCCGCACGCACGCTGGCACAGCGCTTTCAATGCACGGTCCTGCTCAAGGGCTCAGGAACCGTCATCGCCTCGGCGACCGACGCCGCACCGGCGTGCTGGATCAATCCCACGGGCAATGCCCGGCTGGCCACGGGCGGCACCGGCGACGTGCTGGCGGGACTGATCGCGGCCCTCTGGGCCCAAGGCCGCTCGCCTTCCCAGGCAGCCGCCCTGGCGGCCATGCGCCATGGCGCGCTGGCCGACCACTGGCCTGCGGACCGCCCGTTCAGCGCCAGCGCACTGGCCCTGCATCTCGGCCAGGCCTGAGGTCCGCCCCTCCCGGCTCAGGACTTACGCCGGGCCTTGGACGCCTTGCCCGTCTTGGCGGCCACCGCCCCCATCACCTTCTTGCCCAGAGCGCGCAGCGCCTGCACTGGGGACGGCGGCGGCAGCGCGGGCAGTTCCTGCGCGGCAGGCGCGGGCACCGCACCACGCCTTGCCTGCTTGCGTGCCGGCCGCGGCGCCTCGGGCTCCTGCGCCGGCTGCTGCGCATATTCCGCCTCCAGCGCCGCCAGATTCACGCCCTTGACCATGGCCTTGCGCGATGCCTTGCGCCCTTGCTTGCCTGCCGCGCCTGCGCCCTCGGATGCCGGCTTGCCACCCGCATTGCGCTGCGCGCGCTTGTCCTTGGCATCGCGGCGCCCCCACTTTTCGCCCTGGTAGGACTCTTCCCGCGCCGGGGGACGCGCATTGCGCACGGAAGGCGGAGGCTGGTCCTCGCCTTCGCGCACCAGGCGGAAGTCGATGCGCCGGCCATCCAGGTCCACGCGGCTGACCTGCACACGCAGCCGCGTGCCTATGCCATAGCGTATGCCCGAGCGCTCGCCACGCAGCTCCTGGCGTGCCTCGTCGAAGCGGAAATAGTCACCGCCCAGCTCGGTGATGTGCACCAGGCCTTCGACATACATGGCATCGAGCGTCACGAAGATGCCGAACGTGGTGACGGACGAGACCGTGCCGGCAAACTCTTCGCCCAGATGCTCGCGCATGTACTTGCACTTGAGCCAGGCCTCCACATCGCGGCTGGCCTCGTCGGCGCGGCGCTCGTTGGCGCTGCAATGCAGGCCGGCGGCCTCCCAGGCCTGCACCTCTGCCGCCGGTGCGCGCCTGCGCGGCTTCTGGCGCGGCTCGGTCACGCGCGAGGCCAGGCGCTTGGCCAGCTTGGCCTCGGCCTCGCCGGGCGTAGGCAGCTCGGGCAGGCGGTAATGCGTGCCCTCGAGCTCAGCCTTGATCACCCGGTGCACAAGCAGGTCCGGATAGCGCCGGATCGGGCTGGTGAAGTGCGTGTAGGCATCGAAGGCAAGGCCGAAATGGCCCGAATTCTCGGGGGTGTAGAAGGCCTGCATCATCGAGCGCAGAAGCATGGTGTGGATCTGCTGCGCATCGGGCCGGTCCTTGGTCGCATTGGCGATGGCCTGGAAATCCGAGGTGGCCGGGTTGTCGCCGATCGAGATGCCCACGCCCATGGCCTTGAGGTAGTTGCGCAGGATGTCCTGCTTTTCCAGCGAGGGCTTGTCGTGCACGCGAAACAGGCCGACGCGGCCGCTTTGCTCGATGAAGTCGGCACTGCAGACGTTGGCGGCCAGCATGGCCTCCTCGATGAGCTTGTGCGCCTCGTTGCGCGTGCGCGGCACGATTTTCTCGATGCGCCCGTTCTCGTCGCAGACGATCTGCGTCTCCGTGGTCTCGAAGTCCACGGCGCCGCGCGCCTCGCGCGCCTTCAGCAGCGCCTGGTAGACGCCGTGCAGGTTCAGCAGATCGCCCACCCGCTCCGAGCGCCTGGCCGCCTCCGGCCCACGCGTATTGGCCAGGATGGCCGCCACCTCGGTATAGGTGAATCGCGCATGGCTGTGCATCACCGCCGGGTAGAACTGGTAGGCATGGATCTCGCCCTTGGCCGTGATCAGCATGTCGCAGACCATGCACAGCCGGTCGACGTCGGGATTGAGCGAGCACAGGCCGTTGCTGAGCTTCTCGGGCAGCATGGGAATCACGCGGCGCGGGAAATAGACGCTGGTGGCGCGGTCATAGGCGTCGATGTCGATGGCGCTGCCCGTGGTCACGTAGTGGCTCACGTCCGCGATCGCCACCAGCAGGCGCCAGCCCTTGCCGCGCCCGACCTTGGCAGGCTCGCAGTAGACGGCATCGTCGAAATCGCGGGCATCCTCGCCATCGATGGTCACCAGGGGCACATCGGTCAGGTCGATGCGCTTCTTGCGGTCGGCCGCACGCACCTTGTCGGGCAAGGCCTTGGCCTGGGCCAGGCAGGCGTCCGAGAACACATGGGGGACACCGTACTTGCGCACCGCGATCTCGATCTCCATGCCGGGATCGTCGACCTCGCCCAGCACCTCGATGATGCGCCCCACGGGCTGGCCGAACAGCGCAGGCGCTTCGGTCAGCTCGACCACGACCACCTGCCCGACCCGGGCCGAACCCGTGGCATTGGCAGGGATCAGGATGTCCTGGCCGTAGCGCTTGTCCTCCGGAGCCACCAGCCACACACCGCTTTCCTGCAGGAAGCGGCCGATGATGTTGTGCGCGGGACGCTCGATGATCTCGACCACGCGGCCTTCCGGGCGGCCGCGCCGGTCCTGGCGCACGATGCGCACCTTGACGCGGTCCTTGTGCAGAACGGCACGCATCTCATTGGGCGGCAGGAAGATGTCGCTCTCGCCGTCATCGCGGATGACGAAGCCGTGTCCGTCGCGGTGGCCCTGCACGCTGCCCCAGATTTCTTCGTTGACGTCGGCATTTTTTGTGCGAGGGTTCATTTTTTTGATATACAATCTAAATCTTTCCTGAGGCGCCCAGGTGGCGGAATTGGTAGACGCACTAGTTTCAGGTACTAGCGGGTAACTCCGTGGAGGTTCGAGTCCTCTCCTGGGCACCAAGTTTAACGACAACCTGCAGAGGTTGTAGTGAACTTCAAGAACTATCTTCTCCCGAAGATGCTTTTGAAGCAGACGGCTTGGCAAATGACAGTCTCAAGAAAAAATTGAACGCAGCGATCCATGCACATCGGATGTGCTAGAATCCCAGCTTCAGCAAGCCCAGGTGGCGGA